>CALWUW010000026.1 GCA_944384815.1 uncultured Clostridia bacterium | reverse complement strand
GGAATAAAAAGTTGCCCTTGTTTCGGCTCGTAAGGGCAAAAACAAGGGCAAACAGATAAGGTTTGAATGAAAAACAGGCGTGAAGCCTTGAAAAATCAATGGTTTTTGAGGATTAGATAGTTAAAATTTTAATTTTTCTACAGCATAAAAATTTATTTTTTCTATATTGTACAAAAAATCCGTATATTTCTTTTCCCATTACAATTCCTTTTGTCCATGATTTTTAGAGAATTTCAATTCTTTTATTCCGAAAATCGGAGAGTTAATTTACAGTATAACAAAATTTGTCTATTTTTCATTGGAAAAGTTATATTGTTTATATTGACAAAACCATATAAAACAGATATAGTTATGTCAGAGCCTGATCTTATTTCAAGTACAAGCCATGCTTTTTATACATCCTTTATTTCCCTAATCTTCCCCATGGAAGAAAGTGAGACGCCCCGGATACCCGGGGCGTCTCACTTTTTATTCAGCCGGAAGTAATCGAGCAAAATTAGCCATCAGCTTTTTAGTTCCCACTGTTTCAAAGGCAATTTCCAACAACACGTCATTGCCCATAGGAGTGGCAGCGGTGACCATTCCTTCTCCAAACGTTTTATGGCGGACCCGATCTCCCGGATGGAAAGAGGATCCGGCTTGCCCGGAGGGGATCGCAGCAGGGCCAAAGGAACGGGCCGACTGTATGGACGCGTTTCGCATTTCTTTTCTGGAAACCGAATGCTGAATATACCCCTCCGCCTTCTTCCAGCCATTGGAAGAACTCTTTTCTATAAGTTCCTGAGGGATCTCCAGTAAAAACCGAGAAGGCTTATTCCGATTGGTGCTTCCGAAAATCACACGGCTTTCCGCATGCAGCAGCATCAATTCTTCTTTGGCACGGGTAATGGCTACATAGGCCAAGCGGCGCTCTTCCTGGATCTCCGCAGGATTAAATATCGCCTGCATCCCCGGAAAGATCCCGTCTTCAAATCCCGGCAAAAAGACGCAGGGGAATTCCAATCCCTTGGCGGAGTGCATGGTCATCATCACTACGGCGTCAGCCTGTGTATCATAGGTATCCAGATCCGTCATTAAGGCTACTTCTTCCAGGAAACCCGCCAGGCTGCTTTCGTCCCCGTTTGTCTCCTGATACTGAATCAAGCTGGAAGCCAGTTCGTTGATATTATCGATCCGATCCTGGGGATCTTCGTGTTCATTTTCCCGGAGACTTTCGATATATCCTGTTTTCTCCAAAATCAATCGATACAGCTCTTCTAAAGAGCCTTTTTCCGCTGCTTCGCTAAATTCATTGATCATTCGGGTAAACTGAATCAGCTTGCCTGCGCTTCGTTTCAGCGGTTCGAACTCATCGGCATGAGAAAGAACGTCAAACAAGCTCTCTCCCAACGAAGCCGCAATTTCCGCCGCCTGGGATACCGTTCTTTCACCAATTGCCCGCTTAGGCACATTGATGATCCGCCGCAGGCGCACTTCATCGGAAGGATTGTTCACTACGCTTAAATACGCGATCATATCTCGGATTTCCCGGCGTTCGTAGAACCGCAGTCCTCCTACAATCCGGTAAGGGATTCCGGATTTTACAAATACTCTTTCCAACGCGTTGGACTGCGTGTTCATTCGGTACAAAACAGCATAGTCTGCATATTTACGGCCTTTGGAAACCCCGTCCAGCACTTTATTGGCAATTTGTTCCGCTTCATCGCCTTCGTTCATAGCTGTATGTACACGAATTTTTTCTCCGACTCCGTTATTGGTCCAAAGCACTTTGCCCTTTCGCTCTGTATTATTGGCGATCACCGCATTGGCTGCGTCCAAAATTGTCTGGGTAGAGCGATAGTTCTGTTCCAAGCGAATAAGAGAAGCGTTGGGAAAAGTGGATTCAAAACTCATAATGTTTTCGATGGTAGCACCCCGGAACTTATAGATGCTCTGATCATCGTCACCCACCACGCAAAGGTTCCGGCGTTTCTCCGCCAACAGTTTCACCAGCATATATTGAGCATGGTTAGTGTCCTGATATTCGTCCACCATAATATACCGGAAACGATTCTGATACTGCTCCAACACGTCCGGGCACTGCTGAAACAGCTCCACAGTCCGAACGATCAAATCGTCAAAATCCATGGCATCCGCTTCCTGCAGTTTTTTCTGATACAGCGCGTAGGCACGCCCAATCATCCCTAAGCGCACATCCTGACCGGCCTGCTGTAAATACTCGTCTGGAGACAGCAAAGAGTCCTTGGCTCTGGAAATCGCGGAAAGGATGGATTTGCAGGGCAGAATCTTGTCCTCAATACCCAAAGCATTCTGACAATCTTTCATCATTCGCTTGGAATCATCGGTATCATAAATGGTAAAATGTGAGGAATATCCCAACCGCTGGCCATGCTGACGCAAAATCCGGGCGCAGGTGGAATGAAAGGTAGAGGCCCAGATCTCTTCTCCTTCTCCTCCTAAAAGGGAAACCAGTCGGTTTTTCAGCTCACCTGCAGCCTTATTGGTAAAGGTGATAGCCAAGATCTGCCACGGGCGGCAGGGATCCACTGCCAGCTTTTCCCGCAGCGCATCTGATAACTCTCCTCCGTTTAGAACCGCCTGCATTTGAGGAATATCTTCCTGGGTCAGCCCGTTCTCCCAGGTGGAGTGATAGGCTTTTCCATACCGGATCAAATTTTCCATTCGGTTGACAAGAACCGTGGTTTTTCCGCTTCCGGCACCGGCCAGAATCAAAAGCGGGCCTTCTGTGCAAAACACAGCTTGCTGCTGCATGGGATTCATTCTGGAAAACTCTTTCTCCAGAATTTCTTTGCGCAGTTCCGTTAAAATACTCATGCGTACCCTCCGTTTTTTTACCGTAGAAAAAGAAACCCGCACGCACCAATTCGCGCGTGCGGGTACTTATAATTTTCAGAATTACAACAAATCAGCCCAAGATGCTCAGAAGCACACCGGCTGCCACCGCAGAACCGATTACACCGGCTACGTTGGGGCCCATAGCATGCATCAAAAGGAAGTTGGAAGGATTCTCCTCCTGACCCACTTTCTGAGACACACGAGCTGCCATGGGAACAGCAGAAACACCTGCGGATCCGATCAGCGGGTTCACCTTTCCGCCGGTCACCTTATACATCAGCTTGCCAAACAGCACACCGCCGGCCGTGCCGAAGCAGAATGCCAAAAGGCCCATAATGATAATGCCAATGGTCTGACCGGAAAGGAACACTTCGCCGCTGGCCGTAGCACCTACTGTTACGCCCAGGAAAATCGTGATGATATTCATCAATTCGTTCTGAGCCGTATTGGAAATCCGGCTGACAACGCCGCTTTCCCGCATCAGATTTCCCAGCATCAGCATACCTACCAACGGTGCTGCATCCGGCAAGAGCAACGCAATCAAAATCGTAACAATAATGGGGAACAAGATCTTTTCCAGTTTGGAAACCGGACGAAGCTGCTCCATCACAACAGCGCGCTCCTTTTTGGTGGTAAGCGCTTTCATGATAGGCGGCTGAATAATGGGCACCAAAGCCATATAGGAATACGCTGCCACAGCGATGGGTCCTAAAAGATTTTCCGCCAGCTTGGAAGTTACAAAAATCGCCGTGGGGCCGTCCGCTCCGCCAATACTTCCGATGGAACCTGCTTCCTGAGGAGTAAAGGACATTCCCTCAATTCCCAGATTACCAATAAACATAGCCCCTATAAAGGTGAGGAAAATTCCCAGCTGCGCCGCCGCACCCAACAAAAAGCTCTTGGGGTTGGCAATCAGGGGACCGAAATCCGTCATGGCGCCAATTCCCAGGAAAATCAAAGGCGGATAAATACCCAACTTTACACCCTGGTACAAATAGTAGAACAATCCGCCGTTAGCATCCTCCGTAGGAGCCGCCATAATGGCTGGGTACAAGTTCACCAAAAGCATACCGAATGCAATCGGCAAAAGGAGCAAAGGCTCAAATTGCTTTTTAATGGCTAAGTACAGCAGCGCCAGGGCAATTACAATCATAATGTAATTTCGCCAATCGTTACCCACAAAACCAGAGGTCTCCCAGATCCTCTGCAGCGCCTGGACAAATCCGTTCCAAATCTCCACAAAAAACGCATCCTTTCTAATTTATTAGTCGTTATCTCTGAAGCCGCCCGAGCATATCAGAAAGGACGGGTCTCCTCCAAAACACCGGCAAGGCCCCAAGCAGAACGTCCGCTGCCAGCCGCCTTGCGAGAACGACGGATGGAACGCACAGCGGAAGCAGGCACTCCCTCCGTGTAATATACAGCCGCCGCAATAGCAGCAACCACTTCAGCCGGGATTCCCGGCTCCGCCGGAATAGACGGGGCTGGGGCAGCTGTTTTAGGAGCCGCCGGCGCCGGAGAAACGGCCTTAGCCGGCTCCGCCGGTTTCTTCTTTTCTTTGTTGGTCACGCTGTACACGATGTTTCCATACAGTTTGATAATCAGCGTCAGGAAAATAAGCATCAGGAAAACCACTACCATTCCCGTAATCAAAACTGTTAACGCCAAAATGCCGTCCGCCCCTGTGTTTGCGTTTCCGGATGCCGTTAAAAGCATATGCATATACCATTCCCCATTCCGTATAAATTAAGGAATACAGGCAACCTCTTTTATAAGGTTTCTCCAAGATTCCCTTCTAAAAAACAAAGATCGTTCCTATTATAACCCATAACAAAATCAATTTCAATCAATTTTCCTCATAAAGTTCCCCTTTTTTATATTTCTAAAAACAAATATTAAATTTTAATTTCACCCGCCGTCTTCTTTCTTGCTTTCTTCCGGAAAGGCCGCTATAATTTAGGAAAGGCAGGTGAACCCCATGACGGAAGATCCGTTTCGTCTTTCCTTTAAAGCTCCGTTTCATAACACATTGGGCATTACCGTGTATAACTGCGGCATACAACGCTGCAAGGCCGGGCATGCCTGGGGGCCTGCTGTCCGGGATCATTATCTGATCCACTGCATTACAGCGGGAAGGGGAACATTTACGGCAGAGGGAAAAAGCTTTTCCCTAGGAGCCGGAGAGGGCTTTCTTATCCAGCCGGATCAGGTGATCCAGTATCAGGCGGATCACGATGACCCCTGGGAATACCGCTGGGTGGGATTTAACGGCGGCGAGGCCGCCCGATTAGTGGGCCAGACTTCCCTTTCCCAAGGGGATCCCGTATTCTCCTTTTCCGGAAACGATCTGCCGGATCTGCTTCTGAACATCTGCAACGTTTCCGGAGATTCTCCCAGCAGTGATGCCCGCATGAAAGGGTATCTTCTTCTTTTTTTGGCCGCTTTGATCGAGCAAGGTGGAAAAACTTCTTCCCGCCCCTCCGGAGGATGGGAATATGTGGAAAAGGCTATCCGCTTTATTGAGTACAATTATTCCAGAGACATTACTATTCAGGACGTGGCTTCTGCCGTAGGTGTCAGCCGGAGCCATCTGTATCGCCTGTTTATGGAACATGTTTCCATGCCGCCCAATGAATACCTTCTGCGCTATCGAATCAACCGGGCCGCCTATCTTTTGGAAAGCAACCGGTTTTCCGTAGGGGAAGTGGCCTATTCCACCGGTTTCTCCGATCAGCTCTATTTTTCACGAGTGTTTAAAAAATATCTGGGAGTGCCTCCCAGCCGTTACCATGCAGAAATTCGAACCCGAAAGGAGCTGCCTAATGGACGCTGATTTTTCTTCTCTCACCGCCTGGGCGCAGCAGGCAAAGGATTTTGAACCTACCCACTGGGATCGTCTCCCGGAGATTTATTTATATATGGATCAGGTGCTGAGTTATATGGAAAGGCAGCTGGCTGTTTTTCAGCGCAATCCAGAGGATCCTCTGCTGACATCCAGCATGATCAACAATTATGTAAAGGCCGGCGTTCTTCCCCGGCCGGAACAGAAAAAGTATTCCCGTGAGCATTTAACGCTGCTGACTTTGATCTGCATTTTAAAATCGGTTCTTTCCATTCCCGATGTTTCTGCTCTGATCCGCGCCCGTTTGCAGGGAGATACGGAGAAAGACCTATACGCTCATTTTTCCGTCTCCCAAAACAACGCTCTGCAAAGCGTTTGTGAACGGATCGAAGCGGAAGCTTCTCAGGGAGAAGAAGCACTTACCCGTCTGGCGCTGGAGCTTTCCATTGAAGCCGCCGCCCGCCGAACCGCTGCGGAACGCATTCTGGGCGAGATCGCCAGGCAGAAAAAGGATGCGGGCGAAACCTCCTGATTCTTTGCCTCCCCCTGGCTGAAGGACACCTTTGGTTTATTCAATGGAAGGGGAAATTTCTTTTCCCACCCGCTGCACTTCCGCCTGGATCTGCACATCGTAGATGCACTGGGTCATTTTTTCAGGCCAGATGTCTTGCCACTGTTTCCATATTTCCGGATTTTCTTTGTGCAGCCATCGGCCAAACTGAAAAACATCCGCTTGGTTTTTAAAGACGCACGTCTCAATGGCAGACTGTGCGTCTTTTTTTAATTTTTCTTCTGCCGCTTTCTCAATTTTTTCATAGTAACTTTCGTCATACTTTTTCTCCAGGGAGCCATCCAGAGCCCCGATATTTAGCCCGCAGGAAATTGTCACCTGAAACAAAACCGTTTGGTCCTGCTCTATAACGGTGATCTCCGAATTGCATTCTCCGATTTCAAGAGCAGCTTCCGCATCCCCTGCTTCTACGGAAAAATATCCATCCTGCTGCCGGTTGGTCAGCAAAAGCAGTCCTCTGGTTTCTTCCACAGACAAGGTATCCACCATTTTCCCTTTTCCGTTGAGGAGCACTGTGCCGGACGCCACGGGAGTATCTCCTTCCATTTGGACCAAAGGCAAGTACGCACTGGAGCCCTCTCCGGAAATATGGTTCAGCAGAGCTGTAATATCCACCGCGGCTGTCCTTCCGTTATAGCTTCCGGCTCCTACTGCATCTCCCAGTTGGCTGGCCGGCAAAATACGGTCTTCTTTTTTGGCAGACAGCATCTCCTGTGCCGTTCCCCGGGCCACCAACAGGATGGAAGCGGATGGAATATCCGCGTTCCGGAGAAAGTAGTCCAGCATCTGGCTCAGCCCGTATTTTGCTGCTTCTTCCCCGAAAACCACCGTAAGATCGTGAAAATATAGGGGAATTTTTCCGTTTTGGGAGCTTACATTTCGTACCGCTTCCAAAACCGTTTCTCCTTTGGCGGTATAAACAGCGATACCGTTTCCTGAATCCTGCTGCACTTCATTTACCTGTAACGTGGCCGTATATCCTTCTTCCTCCGACCAATCCACTCCCACTCCCTGAACCAAAAGCCGTTGCCCCAAGGGAATCTGCAATTGGCAGGCGGTAAGAAACAAGCAAAAATACCCGCCCAATGTAGCTAAGAGTGTACACTTAAGAACTCGAACCGGAATGTGTTTCTTCATAGGTCACCCCTCTTTTCCGTCCTTTCCAACCTGAAACAAGAAGCAAAAATAAAGGAATCCCCACCGCCGTGATTCCCGTAGCCGGAAGCAAAAGCCATAATCCGAAAAACAGCTGCTGTAACTCTACAAACTGACAAATCAGCAGCGCCAATGCTGAAGCGGCCGCCGCTGCGCAAAAAACAGGCCATTTTTTTCTTCTCTTTCTCCCTTGAAAGCTCATTTGCAATGTAATCAGATTCATGGAAAGTTTAGCCAGAAGTCCAAATACCCACATGGCGATAAACAAAGTATCCATGCTTTGCAGTAACCCGGTTTGCGCAAAAGCCGACGCAGAGTAAATAGGAAACAGCCACGCATCCAGGTTCGCCCCCAGAGCACCTATCGCTGCCGCCAGAATCAATGTGGTAAAAATATAAATGGCAAAATTCCAGGCTAAATATCCCTTTCCTTTTTTCCCGCTGGTATAAGGGGCAAGGAATCCCCACAAAACAAAGCTTCCTGTCCGGCCAAGGATCAAAAGAGCTCCCGTAAAAATAGGCTGCATTCCCTCCTCAAAAAAGGGAAGAAACTCCACTTCTTCAAATCGGGGAAATAAAATAAACAACAAAATCACGCAGCCTAAAACCGTAAAGGCTCCCACAATGGCCGCCGCCCGAACGACGGCTTCTATTCCCCGCAGCGCCGAATATACTGCTACTCCCATTACCGCCGCTGCCACACCTGCCAGGGATTGTCTGGGATCCATTACGTTGGCTAAAAACAACTGGAATAAAGAAAGATAATACGCAGCCAAAAAGACAAAATACGTTCCGTAAAGCAGCCGGACAACCGAAGCGCCTTTTCCCAAAAGCAAATCCGCAATATCCAGAACATTTTTTCCCGGATACTTTTTAAACAAAAACGCAGCAGGAAGAATAAAGATAAAATTACCCACAAAGGTCAAAAGGGCTGCCGGAATAAAATCCTGCATTCGTCCGCCGCCGGACAAAACCGTATTTAACGTTAAAATCATCAGAAGCTGTGAAACAAACATAGCTCCGTACAATTGGCTGGACCGCAAAAGCGTCCCGGTCTTTTGTTTTGCTTCCATAGGACTCTCCTTTTTCAAAAACGATTATTTCCGGTTTTCCGAGGATTCCTTCTGCTTTTCCCCGGAAAATAGTTTTGAACCGGGAAGATCTTGAATTCGCGCATCCCGCCTTCCCAATCGTTTCCAACTGCTTCTCCAGAACACATCCCGCATACTTTTCCAGCTAAAGGGAGAAACCGGCGCACTAAACGGAATGCCATATACCGTTTCGCTGCAGATATTTACCAGCACCAAAAAAACTCCCAGCATCAGTCCCCAAAAACCCAGCCAGCCTCCTACAAAAATCATCACCAGCCGGATCACGGAGGAAATTTCATACAGGCTGGGTGTCACATACGCTGCTGTTGCCGTAACCGCCACTACCATCAGGGTGGGAGGACCCACCAATCCGGAGCTCACCGCCATATCCCCAATCACCAACGCACCTACGATACTAACAGCATGCCCCAAAGGTTTTGGAGCCCGTAAACCAGCCTCCCGCATAATTTCATAAATAATATGGATCAGCAAAAGCTCCAGCATCAAGGGAAACGGCGTGCTCACTTCCGACTGGGCAATTTTAATCAAAAGCGGCTGCGGCAGCAGTTCCGGGTGAAAGGCCGCTGTGGCCACATAGAATCCGGGGAAAAACAAAGAAAGAAAAAAAGCGATATATTTTAAAATGCGGGTAAAAAAAGCATAGAACGGGCGATTTACATAATCGTCGAAGGTCTGAAAATTTTCCACAAACAATCGAGGAAGCACCAGAACACTGGGGGTCCCGTCTATAATCACCGCCACCCGGCCTTCCACAAGCTTTCCGCATACTGTATCCGGGCGCTCGGAACGTCCCGCTCCCACGAAGAAAAATCCGCTTTCCTGCTTGGAAACAAAGGGAGCGATATAACCGGAACCCATTACCGTTTCCATATCCGCCTGCAATAATTTTTCCCGTATGCCGTCCACCAGCTCCTTGGCTGCCACGTCCCGAACATAGCACAAAAGAAGGTTAGTGCGACTTCTTTTCCCCACCACCAATCGTTCAAATTTCAAACGGGGGTCCCGAATTCTCCGGCGGATCATGGACATATTGATCAAAAACGGTTCCACAAAGCTTTCCCGGGAACCTTTCTGGGAATTTTCATTCTGCGGTTCCGCAATGCTCCGGTAGGCATACCCTTGCACGCCCGCGGCCAGTGCTTTTCCGCAGCCGTCCAGGAGAAAAATGGCAAAACCGTTCAGGAGAAACGTCATCAGCTCCTCTTGATCGGTAAAGGTATTGTGATCCGTTGTGGAAAGAATACGGGTTTCCAAAAGTGAAAAAAGCTTTACCGGATTTTTTTCTTCCAGCTCCGCCTGCAAAATAGGATTTAAAATGCTTTCCGCAATATTCAGCTTATTGACCAACCCCTCCATACTGACCAAAGCCGCCGGAACTCCGCAGACCTGCATTCGCCGAATCATCAGGTCCGCACTGTTGTCAAATTCTGTCTGCAGGTCCTGCAAATTTTTCTCCAGGGACGCTGAAATATTTTTCTTCATGGCTTCACGCTCCAACTTCCATACTCATTCCCGTGTTTCTTCTTATTTTCCTTTAGTCTGTGGGAATCCGGTGTTTTTATGCATATTCCGTAAAAACAGTTGCATTCTAACCCTGTGGATATTCTGCGGACAAAAACAGCAAGCAAAGGATGAGGTTTTTGGCTATCTCTCTGTTACGGACATTTTTACTGTATATTTGCATCATTGGAGCCGTACGGCTTATGGGAAAACGGCAAATCAGCGAACTGCAAACCAGCGAATTGGTGGTAACGCTTTTGATTTCCGATATTGCCGCCATTCCCATGCAGGACACAGGGCAGCCCCTGGTCAGCGGCTTGTTTCCCATTGGAATCCTGGTGTTCTGCGAAATTGTCATTTCCGTGCTAATGATCAAAATGCCCCGGTTTCGCCGGGTGATCTGTGGAAAACCCGTTGTGGTCATCAATAACGGTAAATTGGATCAAACCGCTTTGAAAAATCTTCGTATGAGCATAGAAGATCTCACAGAACAATTGCGGGAAAAAGATGTTTTCGCTTTGGAAGACGTGGCATATGCCTTGGTGGAAACCAACGGAAAGCTCAGCGTGATTAAAAAAGCCCCTCAATCTACAGTGACAGCCGGAATGTTGGCCATTGCCCTTCCGGAACAGGGCATTGAGGCTGTAGTCATCAGCGACGGCTCCATTTCTGATTTTTCTTTAAAGCTCATCCGAAAAAGCCGGGGATGGCTGGAAGGTGTTCTCCGGGGAAAAAATCTTCAGAAGGAGGACATTTTCCTTATGACGGCGGATACTTCCGGAAAATTTTACATCATTAAGAAAGAAAAGAAGGGAACATCATGAATCGGTTCTGGATTGCTTCCGTGCTTCTGGCTTTGCTGACAGGGCTGTGCCTTTGGGAAATTTCCACCACGGAATCCTGCTCCACGGAAATCACCTCCGTTTTGGAGGAAGCCCATGCCGCTTCTCTAGAGCAGGATTGGGAAACCACACAGGCCTTGTGCCGCCAATCCAAAGAAACCTGGGAAACCGCTCACAGAAAGCTTTGCCTCTACGTTTCCCATACCCGCCTGGAATCCATCGACCAAAATATCGCTCTGCTAGAATCCTTGGCCGCAGAACCTTCCCAGGAACAGCTCCGGGCAGAAATTGCCCGCTGCCTTTCCCAGATCAAAAGTCTCAAAAGCATAGAGTATCCCACTCCGGAAAATCTGCTGTGATCCGCTCCACATTTTCTGTGCCGTTTTGGGGAAGCCTCTCTGGACTTTTCCCCAAAAGCCGGATATAATCAAAAATGGGAGGGATGGTATGCAAATTGGAATTTCTACGGCTTGTCTTTACCCGCAGCCTTTGGAAGACGCGCTGAAAACGCTGACTTCCTTAGGATTTCATCGCTTTGAGCTTTTTATGAATACCTATCGGGAGCTGCAGCCGGACTTTCTAAACCAACTGCAAGAAATTGCGCCTTCTCCGGAATACAGGATCCTTTCCCTGCATCCTTTCACCTCCGGATTTGAAACCACCTTGTTTTTTTCGGAGTATCAAAGAAGATTTTTGGACGGGGTAGAGCTTTATCGAAATTATTTCAAGGCCGCTCAGTTTTTGGGAGCTTCTCTGCTGGTATTTCACGGGCAAAAAATCCTGCTGAATTCCGTTCTGCCGGAAGAAGAATATATGGAACGGTATGCCTATCTTTATCAAATTGGGAAGGAATACGGCATCACCTTAGCCCAGGAAAACGTGAATGCGTTTCGCAGCCAGGATCCCGGGTTTATTGCGCGGATGCGCCGCCGGCTGAAGGACCGCTGCGCCTTTGTGCTGGACTGCAAGCAAGCCGTTCGGGCAGGATTTGATCCCCTTCAGATGGTTCACGCCATGGGAGAAAATCTGGTGCATATTCACATCAACGACCACGCTCCCGGAAAAGACTGTCTGCTCCCCGGCGCCGGAACCATGAACTACAAGCCCTTGTTTACCCTTCTTCGGGATCATAACTACCAAGGAGCGCTGATTCTAGAAGTCTACCGGCACAATTTTTCTTCTCCTGAAGAGTTTTTGGGTTCCCGGAAGTTTCTGCAGCAAATTTTGACAGAATTCTCCTGAAACCGCTTGCAAGTATAAATTCTTCTATGTTATACTTTGCGTATAGAAACTTTACAATCAGGGGGAGCAAGCCATGAAATGTCCTTACTGCGGATACAGCGAGAGCAAGGTCATCGATTCCCGGCCTACGGACGAAGGAGAACGGATCCGCCGGCGGAGAGAATGCCTGAAATGCAGCAAGCGATTCACCACATATGAAATCATCGAAAATGTGCCTGTGATCGTGATCAAAAAAGACAAATCCCGGGAATCCTTTGATCCCAACAAGCTTCTGGGCGGTATGCTCCGGGCATGCGAAAAACGGCCGGTTTCTTTGGACACTCTGGAAGCCGCTGTGGATGAAATCCAGAATTCCCTGCAGAATTCTCTGGATCGGGAGATTCCCTCTTCTTTGATCGGAGAATTGGCCATGGATAAGCTGAAGGACATCGACCAAGTCGCTTATGTACGATTTGCTTCCGTATACCGGCAATTTAAGGATATTAACACTTTTATGGAAGAACTGCGGCGAATGATTGAAGCCAAAGCCTGATTTCCCCTGGAAATAGTATCAGCTATCGGTTGCTTTGCGCCCCACCGAAATGATGTACAGCGAAGCGGTATTTTGCCGAACGATTTTTTACATACGATAAAAAAGAAGGAACCTCGTAGAGGTTCCTTCTTTTTTATGGATTCATTTTTTACTCTTGGGGAACATAGTCGTGATCCACCGTCACTATGGCGAAATAATCCGGAGAAATTTCCTTTACACAATTCTGTACACGGTGCTGCAGTTCCTCATCCTCTACGGGATAGCCGAAAGGAACACAAACATCAAAAATCACGTTGCTGTGAGAAATACCCCACACCACTCGAAAATCGTGCATAGAGATCACCGGATCCAATTCCGCCAGTTTTTTCCGCACCGTTTCCCGAAGCTGCATGGTTTTCTCATCGCTAATATCGATAGGATCCATATGGATCACCAAGTGAATTCCTTCCTGCCGGAGAAAATCCCGCTCAATAGTATCCACCACATCGTGGCTTTCCATCATATCCGAAGCTGCGGAAACTTCACAATGCACGGTAGCAAAGCACCGCCCCGCGCCATAGCTGTGAACCGCCAGGTCATGAATGCCCAAAATTCCCGGATACGAAAGGATCTTGTGGCACATTTTTTCTACCAGTTCCCTGGACGGCGCTTTTCCCAGCAAAGGACTGCTGGTCTCCATAATCACCTTTACGCCGTTAAACAAAATCAGCAGCGCTACCGCCAGGCCCATATACCCATCCAGATTAAATCTTGTCCACTGGGTAATCAGCAGCCCCAGTAAAACCGCCGAAGTGGAGACCACATCGTTTAAACTGTCCGCCGCTGTAGCGGAAATGGTAGGCGAAGAGATCGTTTTGCCCACCTTTCTGTAAAACAAAAACTGCCAGCCTTTTCCCAAAATGGAAAGTATTAAAATCACCAAAGTCAGCCAGCTGAAAAACGCGTTCTCCGGCTGCAAAATTTTCCCCACCGATGTACCAGCCAACTGAAACCCCAGCATCAGGATCAAAAACGCTACAATCATGCCGGAAATATATTCAATTCGGGCATGCCCATAGGGGTGTTCCGCATCCGCCGGTTTTTCGGAAAGCTTGAATCCCACCAACGTAATAACGGAAGAAGCGGAATCCGAAAGGTTATTCACAGCATCCGCCACTACGGAGACACTTCCTGTCAGTAAGCCTGCCAAAAGCTTGGCCAGGAACAGCAGAAAGTTGGTGACGATCCCCACTGCTCCGGCAAATTTTCCATATCGCTGGCGAACTGCTGGATCCTGGGTGTTTTTATATTCTCTTACAAAAATCCGGATCAAAAAATTGGTCATTGATTCTCTTATTTCCTCCTCGTTACCCGTTATACGGCGTTATACGGAAAACAGGCTTCCGCCCCGGCAATCGATTCCTACAATCAGCGGGAATTTTTCCACCTGAAGCCGTTTTACCGATTCGCAGCCCAAATCCTCAAAAGCCACTACCTCCATGGAGCGCACCGCCTGAGCGGCCAAAGCTCCCGCGCCTCCCAAAGCACAAAGGTAAACCGCCTGATTGCGGCGAATGGCCTCCTGCACAGCGGCATTCCGATTTCCCTTCCCGATCATGGCTTTCAGGCCAAGGTCCAAAAAGCGAGGCGTATACACATCCATCCGGGAGGATGTTGTGGGGCCACAGGAACCAATAGGCAATCCTTTGGGGGCAGGAGTGGGACCGGCATAATAGATCACCGCTCCCTTTAAGGAAAACGGCAACGCTTCTCCGGCATCCAGCATAGCCGTCATTCGTTTATGGGCGGCATCTCTGGCTGTATAAACCGTTCCGGTAAGCAGAATGCTTTGCCCGGCCTTTAATTCTCGGGCGCATTCCGCCAGTTCATCCGTATGTATACATATTCTTTTTTCCTGCTCCATAGAACGAAAATCCCCTTTCAGTCTCTGGGAGAAATCACTGGTTCTCCGCTTTTTCGGCCTTTGGTATACATAGAAAGAAACAGGGAGATTCCTCACCCTGTTTTCATCCTATATGAAACATTTAAAATTTCTTCTCTCAGAACATATCTTTTTTCCGCAAAATAAAGAACGCTCCCAGCATACATACCGCTGCCAAAGCAACAGGGAACCAGAACTGCGGCACAGGCATTCCATCCACGTTCATTCCATAAAAGCTGGAAATAACAGTAGGAATGGAAATCAGCAGCGTAATGGAAGCCAGCACTTTCATAACAATATTCAGATTGTTACTGATCACGGAAGCAAAGGCGTCCATTGTTCCGGACAAAATATTCAGGTGAATATTGCTCATCTCTATGGCCTGCTTGATTTCGATCAGCACATCCTCAAGAAGCTCCTGGTCTTCCTCATAGAGCTTGATGGCCCGGCCCCGCATGATTTTTTCCGTAGTGATCTCGTTGGCCTTCAGAGAAGACGAAAAATAAACCAGAGATTTTTCAATATCCAAAAGCTGGATCAGCTCTGCGTTTTTCATGGATTTCCGCAGAAGCTTTTCCACCTGATCGCTCATCTTATCAATCTGCTTCAGATACTGCAAATAGCGAGTAGCGATCCGCAGCATTACGTGCAAAATGAAACGCGTCTTCAGATTGGTCTGAACTCCTTTTACCAATCCTTCCTGAAATTCCGTCAACACAGGATTCTCCCGAAGACTTACGGTGATCACATTCTTTTCTGTGATAATAAACCCCAAAGGCATCGTGGTATACGTAACATGTTTTCCGTTTTTTTCCACAACAGGAATATCCAGAACAATCAACGTGCTCTCGTCTTCCTTGTCAATATGGGAAGATTCCTCCTCATCCAATGCCGACCGGAAGAAATCCGGTTCGATTTGAAAATCCCGGATCAAACCGCTGATTTCTTCATCCGTGGGCGCTACACAATGAATCCAGCATCCGGGTTCACAGGCAGCAAGAGGCATCATCTGTCCATCCACAGTTTTGTAATAAGACAGCATTGCGCTCATCTCCTTTATTTCTATTTTTCCTTGATTCACTACATAAAGGGTCCGGTTTCACAATGCCACCTCCTTACAGGCCAATTTCAGCCGTCAAAGGTTATTATAACATAAAAATTAACGATTTCAAGAGAAAACAGCCAATATTTTCAGAAAACGCAGGAAAAACAACGCTGATCGCCGGAAACGTTAAATTTCAGTTAAAAACCAACAAAAATGAATCAAAAAAAGCAGGGAAAGCTTCCGAATCCATCTCCCCTTTTTCAGATACCATTTTCCCTCTCTGCTCTTTTCAAAAAAGAGTAGCAAAAAAAGGCCGATAGAATCGGCCTTTTTGTTCTCGTTAAAAGAATTCCTTATCTGCGATTAAAAATGGAAGCAATCTCCACCCAGGTTTCGTCATCCATGGCATTGGCCGCAGAGGCTACAGGCGCTGCCTGCGGATTTGCCTTTTCGCTTTCCCCAGAACCCTCCGCGGAGGCTTCTGCGCCGGAGCCAAGATCCGTAAACCCGGTAGCGATTACAGTAACGCTTAGCTCGTCTTCCATGGTATCATCAAAGGCCGCGCCCCAGATAATGTTGGCATCTTCATGAGCCTGGGAAGTAATCATGGAAGAAGCCGTCTCGATCTCTTCCAAGCCTACATCCGGAGAGGAAGTGATGTTGATGATCACGCCCTTTGCGCCGTTGATAGCGGTTTCCAGCAAGGGGCTGGAAATAGCCATTTTAGCGGCAGTTTCCGCTTTATCCTTGCCGGAGGCACGTCCCACACCCATGTGAGCGTATCCTGCATCCTTCATAACCGCCGTTACGTCGGCAAAGTCCAGGTTTACAAGGCCGGGAAGTTTAATCAAATCGGAAATACTCTGCACGCCCTGACGCAGCACGTCATCCGCCACAGAGAAAGCATTGAGCAAAGTAATTTTCTGCTCGCTGACCAGCTTCAGCCGCTCGTTGGGGATCACCACCAGGGAATCCACATGTTCCCTCAGGGCGGTAATGCCTTTCTCAGCCTGCTCCATACGCCGTTTTCCTTCAAAATGGAAAGGCTTGGTTACGATGCCCACTGTCAGCACGCCCATATCCCGGGCAATCTCCGCCACTACAGGCGCCGCTCCCGTACCGGTGCCGCCGCCCATGCCGGCTGTAATAAACACCATATCGCTGCCGCGGATGGCCGCAGCCACAGCCTCACGGCTCTCTTCAGCAGACTTCTGCCCCACTTCCGGCTTGGAACCGGCTCCTTTTCCGTGGGTAACCTTTTCGCCGATCTGGATCTTCTGGGTGGCTTTGGAACGATTGAGAGCCTGACGATCTGTGTTGATGGAAATAAATTCCATTCCTTTGGCTCCCATAGTAACCATGCGGTCCACGGCGTTTCCGCCGCCGCCGCCGACACCGATTACTTTTATTTGAACACTGTTGTTGTCAAAATCATTATCAATTTCAAACGGCATTGGTGTGCGTCCCCCTTAAAAATCTGTTCTATTCCACGTCTTGCTTTTACACAAGCTGTAAAATTCTGCTTATATATTACTAATTTAACACGTTTAAAGCTCGATTTCAATAAATATTTGCCGATTTCCTAAATTTTCTTCACCGGGTCATGACGTCGTCTGCTCAGAAGAGGCCGATCCTTGTGAAGAACTAGCTTCTTCTCCTCCGGATGCGGAAGAAGATTCTTCCGGCTGAGAGGAAACCGGCGTTTCCGACTGGGAAGAAGTAAGTTCTTCTGAAAAATAGGCCTTATTGGTTTTCGGAACCAAAGAAAGATCCAAAGTTCCTCTCATATTTTCCGTAATTTGTCCGGAAGGAAGAATTCCGTCCTTGAAAAAGCGAATTTTTTCCGTAAGATCGGTAGCAACTCCCAATTCCAAACGAATACGCCCCTGGTATACAGCGATCAAATTAAACGGATCATCTAAATCCAATTCTGTTACGGAGGAAAGGCCTGTGCTTTCCATAGCTTGCATCAAAAGCTCCAAATTTTCCTTTTTCTCCGTATCCTTATACACCAGCGCCTGCCCAGGCTGCGCCTGAGAAATATCCACGCCTTTAATAGCAGGGCAACCTTCCGGTATATCCGATCGAATCTCTAAAACTTTTCCGCTGCTGTCGATCAGAGCCACCTGGCCGCTATATTCTACCGCACCGGCAGTTTCCGCCATTTCAACGTGGATCACCACGCTATCCGGCAATTTCCGGCTAATCTGCGCTTTTCCAATATAAGGAAGCCCGCTTTCCAAAAGAGATTCCGCCTTTTCCAGATCTAACCGAAACAGGTTTTCTCCTTTTTTTAACCCGGAAGCTTCTATGATCTCTTCCTGGGTATAAGGAGAGGAACCCGTTACCGATATAGTTTCCATGCGGAATAGAACTGTGAAACTTAACACAACCGCTGCTGTGATTACCAGAAAAAAGAGAAAAACATAAAACAGAATGGTTTGCCGCCTCTTGCGACGTCTGCGCAAAGCGGCTCTTTCTTTTCCCCGGGAAGAAGGGGAAGCAGTATACATTCTCTGCCCTTCCGTGCGTTGATTGCCGGAGGGCCGGCTTTGTTTTCCTGAAGCTCTGCGATCCATTGTTTCACATCCTTTTCTATCGCCCGGAAAGACATCCTTCCGAATCCGGAACTTAAAATACCGGATCAGGAGAATACCCGGCTGACATCCGCTCCCAATATGGAAAGGTTTTTCTCAATGCTTTCGTACCCTCTGTCAATATGCCGCACACCGGATACCGTCGTCACGCCGTGAGCGGCCAATCCAGCCACCACCAGCGCCGCCCCGCCCCGAAGATCCGCCGCTTCCACGGAGGCCCCAGTGAGCCGGGATGTTCCTTCCACAACAGCTACCCGGCCTTCTACTTTAATGTTAGCCCCCAGCCGCAGCAATTCTCCCACGTGTTTATAGCGGTTTTCAAACATATTTTCCACAAAAATGCTGGTCCCCGATGCCAACGTCAGCATCGCCATCACCGGCGGCTGTGCGTCCGTGGGAAAGCCGGGATAGGGCATGGTGCGTATGCTCCGTACCCGGGAGAGTCTTCTGGGTGCTTTCAGCCAAACCATATCCCCGCTGGTTTCCAGCGTGCAGCCGCATTCCTCAAAAACAGGCAAAACCGGCAGTAAATGCTCCGGCTCCGTTCCATGCAGAAGGATGTTTCCTCCTGTAATGGCAGCGGCGGAAAGATACGTAGCTGTAGTGATTCTGTCTGCAATTACCTTATGTTGACAGCCATGAAGCTTTTCTACTCCTTGGATCACAATGGTGCTTCCCCCTGCGCCGCTGATCTTCGCGCCGCAGGCGTTAAGGAAATTGGCCAGATCGCAAATTTCCGGTTCTCTGGCTGCATTGCTGATAACGGTGATTCCTTCCGCTCTGGCCGCAGCCAAAAGGATATTTTCCGTAGCCCCTACGCTGGGAAAGGAAAGGTTCACGGAAGCCCCTTTAACTTTGCCGGGCACTGTGCAAGTCAAACAGCCGTAATCTTCACAAATTTCAACTCCCAGCCGCCGAAGAGCTTTTAAATGCAGGTCAATGGGGCGAGGTCCCAATTCACAGCCGCCGGGAAAAGACATGACCGCCTTCCCCATTTTGGAAAGGATCGCTCCCAGAAATACAATGGAAGAGCGCATCTCCCGCATCAGTGTATCCGGGATCTCCCAATCATCCGCCGGTCTGGGATCGATCCGCAAAGACGCTCCCTGCCGCTCCACCTTACAGCCCAACCGGCGAAGGATACGGGTGGAAACATCCACGTCGGATAATTTGGGGCAATTATGTAAAACGCTTTCTTCCTCACAAAGCAGCGCCGCCGCCATTAAAGGAAGCGTGCTGTTTTTAGCTCCGTGCACCGTTAATTCCCCGGAAAGCCGTACAGGCCCTCGAATCTGTAAAGTCGCCATGGCTCATTCCCCTTTTGCATAAAGTATTCCATTCTATGCAAAACAAGGAAAAACGGTGTGCCGGAAGTGTGCCGAATTTTTCCGTTACGGCCGTCCGGCAGGTTGCGCCAGAACTTCCTTTATGATCTTATAAATTCGCTGATTAGCGTCCAGAATGGCCATTTCTTTGGCGTGCTCCGCCAAACTTTTCAGGCGCTCCGGCTGTTCCAACAACTCCTGGATCTTATTCCAAAGCGCTTCCCCTGTAAGATCTTTTTCTTCCAGGATCTCTGCCGCTCCACGCTTTACCATGGCCATAGCGTTGTGATACTGATGGTTTTCCGCCACGTTGGGAGAGGGAATCAAAATGGCCGCCCGACCGCAGGCCTGTAATTCGGAAAGGGTAATGGCGCCCGCCCGGCAGATCACCAGGTCCGCCGCCGCCAGGCATTGGGGCATATCGGAGATATATTCCCGAATATCCAATTCAGGATGTTCTCCCAGCAAAATTCCTCTTTCTTCCAAGGCTCCGGGGAACCATTTTCCCCACTGTCCATAGCCGTGAATATGCCGTATCTTTCCATAGGAAACGCTTTGCGTCAAAACCTCCACCATGGCTTCATTGATCCGCCGGGCTCCCAGGCTGCCGCCAAAGCTAAGAACCAGGCGGTCCTCCTCACGCAGGCCCATGGCTTCCCGTGCCTGCTGGCGATCCACATGCAGTACTGCCGAACGAACCGGGTTGCCGGTGACCACGCAGCGGGCTGCGGCCGGAAGATTTCTCTGGGCATCCGCTACGGCCAGCATTGTTTTTTTCGCTTTTTTGCAAAGCGCCTTATTGGTTACTCCCGGGTAAGCGTTCTGCTCGTGGATCAGCGCGGGAATCCCCAAACGCATTGCCTCCCGAATCACCGGCCCGGAAACATATCCCCCTGTTCCGATACAGATATCCGGCTGAAATTCCCGGATGATCTTCTTGGCTTCTGCCGTAGAGGTAAAGATATGGGCAACGGTTTTCACATTCTTTTTTACATTATTCCAGGTCAGTTTTCTCTGGAAGCCGGAAATCACCACGCTGCGGAATTCATATCCCGCCGCGGGGACCAACCGCTCCTCCATTCCACCCTTGGCTCCCACATACAGAATCTGGGCATCCGGCTCATTTTCCCGGATGGTTCCCGCGATGGCCAAAGCCGGATTGATGTGCCCGGCTGTACCGCCTCCTGCCAGAAGAACTTTCATATACATGCACCTTTCTTTTCCGATCCCTTTCGGAATCTCAGGATTTCTCAATTGCCGAGTTTCGGCTGATGGAAAGCACAATTCCCATCTGCACCAACAGCAGCACTAAAGATGTTCCTCCGTAACTGAAAAACGGAAGGCTGATACCGGTATTGGGAATGGTATTGGTAACGACGGCAATGTTCAGCATCACCTGCAGACCTACCTGCAAGGTAAGCCCTACGCCCAGAAGCATACCAAATTTATCCTTTGCCCGCATGGAAACCATAATTCCTCTCCATACCAGCATAGCAAATAAAATAATAATAATCAAGGCACCGATAAATCCCAGTTCTTCACAGACAATAGCAAAAATAAAATCGTTCTGGGGTTCGGGCAAATACAGGTACTTTTGCCGGGACTGCCCTAAGCCAAGCCCCAACAAGCCACCGGAACCAATGGACATAAGAGACTGCCGGGTCTGCCAGGTATCCACGCCGGCAGGCGGGTTGAAAGGATCCAGCCACCCGTAAACGCGATCCATAGCATATTTGAACACATCTGTGCAAAACAGCAAGTACATTACGGCGGCTCCCAGGCCTCCCAAAGCAAAGCCAAACCAACGCAGCCGCACGCCGCCTACATACAGCATAACTGCTCCCAGCATCAGCAGAATAATGGTAGCGGACATATGCTTTTCCGCCACTACCAATGCGGCGATGGATCCTAAAATCAGGACATAGGGCAATATCCCATATCGAAAGGTTTGCATTTTATCAAAGTTCAGGGAAATCAAATGGGAAAAAATAAGAACCAAAGAAAATTTTGCGATTTCAGAGGGCTGAAAATTGATAGGACCAATATAAAACCAGCGGTACGTGTTATTTACAGGGGGAACCAAAGCCGTTCCTTTAGCCACCAGCATTAAAACCAAAATGGCATAGGTGACCAACAGAATGGGGATAGCCAGCTTATGCAGATGATGGTAGTCAAAATAGGAAACCAAAATCATCAGGAATACACCTAAAACGGCAAACATCGCCTGCCTGGAAATAAACCAGTAGCTATCTCCGTCCCGGTTATAGTAGGCATAGGCATAGCTGGAAGAAAACAGCATCACCAGCCCGATGGTCAGCAAAACCAACACCAGGAAAAAAAGCGGCAAATCCATTCCGGAACGAACAGAAAACCATTGCAGCTTTCTCCGAATCCGTTTTGTTACCGTCTGCCTGGGAGTGGCCGCTGCCCGGGAGACCGGCGCTCCGGAACAAATTCCGGGAGCTCCCACACGACCTGCAGTGTTTGCCCTGCCAGAAGAAACGGCGGCCTTTTCACGTCTTCCCGGAGAAACGGACGCTCTGGAGCGTCCGGGAGAACGTTCTCCCCTGCCGGCGCTTCGTCCGGAAGTTCTTTGAGAATAATTGTCTCGCATAGCACCGTTCCCTTTCTTTCCTTCATTTCGGACAAATCACTGAAACTTTGCCCGGCGGAGCTCCAATTCCGCTCAGAAGTTCATTCAATCATAGTTTCCCCATAAATATTGTCAAATCATGGCGCTTAATTAAAATCCAAATATCACCATAAAATAGGCAGCTGTTCCGGCCAGAACCGTAATCAGACTAAACACCGTACAAATCTTCACTTCGCTCCAGCCGCACATCTCAAAATGATGATGAATGGGAGACATTTTAAACAAGCGCTTACCATGAGTCAGCTTAAAATACGTTACCTGAATCACAACGGACAAAATCTCCGCAATATAAATCAGCCCCACCAAAATCAAAAGGATCGGCATATTGAGGCCAAACCCCAAGGCGCATACCATACCGCCTAAAAACAAAGAACCGGTATCCCCCATAAAAACCTTGGCCGGGTTGAAATTCCAAATCAGGAATCCGATGCACCCTCCGGCTGTGGCAGCCGCCAGTACACTGATATTATAAAGCCGAAGCCACCCGGCGATCATCATAAAGGCAACGGAAACCCAAAACGTAACGGAAGCATTCAAGCCGTCAATTCCATCGGTAAAATTCACGGCATTGACAAGGCCCACGATTCCCAGAAGTGCCAAAATCCAGTAGAAAACGCCCAGATCCACAGCCCCGAAAAATGGGATCAGCGTACTGCTGGTATTCCCCGCAAGGTAGAGGGAGAAAAGATAGGCACCGGCCACCAAGAATTGCAGCACCAGTTTCTGCTTTTCCGTCAGCCCCAGATTTCTTTTTTTCACTACCTTGATGTAGTCATCCAAAAAGCCAATAAGACCAAATCCAAGGGCCATTAACAGGCCACCTACCGCCTTTGCCAAAGACTGGCCCCGAATCAGAATATCGGAAAAAGATTCAGCCGCCAGTATGTACAGCAGCGGAATGGATACGGCGCAGGCCACAAAAATGCCGATAATAAACATAAATCCGCCCATTGTGGGTGTACCGTTCTTCTTTTGATGCCATTTAGGCCCTACTTCCCGAATGGTTTGCCCAAAATTGATCTTGTGTAGAAAAGGTACCATCCATTTTCCCAAAAGCGCCGTCACGCCAAAGGAAAGAGCTGCTGCCAACAAAATCCAGATCCCATCCATCGCTTCCACCCTCACAATCGCACTTTGCTTTTATTTTTCCAAACCTGTCAAATGTCAGACAGGCTATCTTCCAAATCTTTCACGGCTCTCCGCTACTGTACAGCTTCATACTCTACGAAATTCACGTTGATAACTGTGCCCGGAGAAACTTTTTCTCCCGGCTCTATGCTCTGGGAATCCGATAAGGCATTCTCCCCTGTGAGAGCCGCCCCGGAAACACTGATGTTCAAGCCTAAGGCGCCGGCTGTAGCATTTGCCTGGCTTACCGTCATCCCTGTAAGTTTAGGCACCTCCACCAGCGTTTCTCCTCCCGAATCATCCGTGAACAAAACCACCGTTCCTCCCTTGGGAACTGCTTCACCGGCTGCGGGCATCTGAGAGACAACCGTTTCTCCGTTGCCGTAAATCTTATAGGTGAGGCTCTTTGCCACTATTTTTGCCTTAGCGGTTTCCAGTGTTTCTCCGGTAACCGCAGGGGTCTCCTCATCCAGCTTCGCCAGTTCTTCTTCGGTATACTGCGGTTCCACGCCCCGGGAAGCCAATACCTGCGCCATAACCTCCGCGAACACCGGCCCTGCGATGGCGCTTCCGAAAACCTGCCCATTTTCTTCAGACGGTTCGTCAAAGAAAACCAGCATAATAACTTCCGGATCATCTGCCGGCGCATAGCCGCAATAGGAAGCAATGTGCTTTTCTCCGCCCTCCGGACGCCCGGCAGCGTTCCATTCGTCAATCTTTTCGGAAGTACCGGTTTTTCCGGCTACCCGATAGCCCGGGATATACCCGTTTTTCGCGGTTCCCACCGTAGCCGTATACTGCAGCATACTGCTGACACGGGCGCTGGTTTCCTCTGAAACTACCTGCCGTTTTACGGTGGTATCTATAGTCTTGACAATATTTCCTTCATCATCCAAAATTTTTTCCACTACATGCGGCTGTACCAAATATCCACCGTTGGCCATGCAGGCGGCAGCGGTGATCATCTGGATAGGCGTTACACGGAAAGACTGTCCGAAAGAAGATGTGGCCAGCTGAGTGGGGCCTAATTCTTCCGCTGTATAGTAAATACTGGTGCTTTCTCCGATCAAGTCAATGCCGGTTTTTTCCGTCAGGCCAAAGCCTTCAAAATAACGGAAAAAGGTATCGGCTCCCAGCATTTCGCCTACCTGCATAAATACCGGGTTGCAGGAATTGGAAAGGCCTTCCTTAAAGGTTTCCGCCCCGTGGCCCCAGGTTCGCCAACACTTAATAGGGCGCGGCCATCCGGAAACCATATACCCGCCTGTGCAGTTAAAGGGCGTCTCTTCCGTAATCAGCCCCTCTTCCAGGCCCATAGCCGCCGTCAGCATTTTAAAAACGGAACCGGGGTTATAGGTATCGCTGATACATTTGTTTCGCCACTGCTGCTCCTGAGCTTCCCGCAAAGCAGCGCTTTTTTCTTCACCCTCCAACGTTTCGATATAAGCAGCAACTTCCGGATCGGTAATTACATAAGGTTCGTTGGGATCAAAGTCTTCGGAAACCGTCATGGCCAAAATAGCTCCGGTTTCCACGTCCATCACAATTCCGCAGGCACGGTTCTCCGCCCCGCAAGCCGCTGCCGCATCCTCTACAGCGTTTTCCAAAATTCTTTGGATGGAGGCGTCAATGGTCAAAACCAAACTGCATCCATTTTCCGCTTCAATTTTCTGCTCATACTGGAAGGGCATATCAGAGCCCCGGGCATTTCTGGAGGTTACCAATTTTCCCGAGGTTCCGGAAAGATAGTCGTTATAAGCCGCTTCCACGCCCATAACACCCTGGTGCTCCGCATTGGTAAATCCCAGCACAACTGCTGCCGAGCCGTTGGGCTGCGGATAATACCGCTTGTAGTCTTCCTCCAGCGTAATGGCATAGCTCAAATTATTTTCTTCCTTAAACGCCAGAATCTTGTCTTTAATATCCGTTTCCACTTCTCCGGCGATTTTTACATAATAGGTCTTTTTCTGAAGCTTTTCCAAAACTTCATCCTTATCCAGGCTGAGAATATCCGCCAATCCCTGGGCGATCTGTTCTTTCATTTCGGGATCTTTTATGTAATTGGGATTGGCAATCACTTTCCAAACAGAGGCGCTTTGAGCAAGAACCTGCATATTGGTATCATAAATCGTGCCCCGCTGGGCCGTCAAAACCGTATCCTGTGTCTGCTGGTTCACGGCTCTGGCTTCCAGTTCTTCCCCCTGCAGAATCTGCAAGCGGAATAAACTGACGACCACCGCTCCAAATCCTATTAAAATCAATGCAAATAACGCCGTCGTTGTTCGGCGCCACATGCGAACCGTCGTTCCTTTTGCCAAATCATCCACCATCCCTTCTGAACAAACCGCCGGCATTGCAAAAATGGAAGTTAAGAGTTTGTCTTAACTTCCATTCGCCTTGCTCAGCCGCAGATGCGGCATTTCATACTTATTTCCTAAAGAAAGCGATTATGCCTGTCTCTCTTACCGAATCTTTTCAGGAAAGCAGGTCTTCCAGCCAATGCCATATGGCAGAAAACACATTTTCCTCCTGCCCGCTGATCAGCACCTCTCCGGCGTCTCCTTCCGAAAGCACAATGTATTCCACTTGTCCTTGTTCGGCGGGCCGCATACCCAAAGTGTTCCGGGCATATTCTTCCACGTCATCCAAAGAAAGCTGTGCATTGGTTTTCATCTGGAGCTGCGTATGAAGGCTCTGCCCTTCCGCTAACGTTTGAGAAGCCACATTGATTTCTTCCGTCAGCTCCGTCAATCGAACCTGACCATACACCAGCGTTCCCAAAGCCCCTAAAATCAAAGCCAAGCAGAAAAATCGGGAAAGCATTTTAAAGGGGTGCAGTTTAGGTCTGCTGTTTTTCTGCAGCTCTTTTTCCGGAAGGACAATAATATTCTTTTTAGAAGTTTGAGAAGCCTCCCGTTCCCGGCGTTTGGGCTCAAACATCGAAAAATCGTAAGCTTCGTTGTGCAGCGCCATGTTTTACTTCCGTCCTTTCCGAAATTCTATCGTCAGCTTTTTTCAAGCGTTTTCTCCATTATCCAAGCGAATACACACACGCAGCCTGGCGCTGCGCGCTCTGGGATTTTCCTCCAGTTCCTTCTCACTGGGAGCCAGTCCCTTTTTGTAGAGAAGCTCTGCCTTGGGCTTTTTCCCGCATACACACACCGGAAAATCCGGCGGGCACGTACATCCCGAACACCAGGAAGCCATTCTTTGCTTGACCATCCGGTCTTCCAGGGAATGGAAAGTGATCACCGCCAGCCTTCCTCCCGGTTTCAGCAGGGAAAAAGCGGCGTCCAATCCTTCGGAAAGCCTGTCCAGTTCTCCGTTTACCGCGATCCTAAGCGCCTGAAAGGTCTTTCTGGCGGGATGTCCCGGCTCTCTCCGAACCGCTGCCGGCACCGAGGCTTTTATGATCTCCGCCAATTGAAGCGTAGTCTCAATGGGTTGCTCCTCCCGGGCGGCTACAATGCCCTTTGCGATACTTTTTGCACTTTTATCTTCGCCGTAGCGGCTGATGATCTCCGCCAGCTGCTGCCAGGAAAGCGTATTTACCAAATCCGCAGCGGAGAGCCCCTCCTGGCTCATGCGCATATCCAGCGGCGCATCCTGATGATACGAAAAGCCCCGCTCCGCCGTGTCCAATTGATGAGAGGATACGCCGATGTCCAGCAAAACGCCGTCCACTTGGAAAATACCTTCCTTTGCGGCCAATTCCGCCATTTGTGAAAAATTCCCTCGACGAACCAACGAACAAGGGTTTCCGGCAAAACGCTTCGTAACCACAGCTATGGCATCGGGATCCTGGTCGATGGAAAGCAGCTTGCCTGTGGTCAAGCGTTCCAAAATCGCAGAGGAATGACCTCCGCCGCCTGCCGTGCCGTCAATGTAGATTCCCTGGGGCTGAATAGCCAAAGATTCTATGGTCTCCTGAAACAGGACCGGTTTATGCGAAAATTCCACAAGACACCGTCCTCTCTTCTCAAAGCTCCAGCTCGTCCATCGCTTCGGCAATGCTCTCCTGGGTCAAAGAAGCGTTAAAGGCTGTCCACTTGCTGTAGTCCCAAATTTCCGCCCGCCGGGAAACACCCACAAAGGCTACGTCCTTCGTCAGGCCTGCATGTTCCCGCAGATGCGCCGGAATCATGATTCTTCCCTGCTTGTCCGGCTCCACTTCGGTGGCTCCTGCAAAAAAGTAAAGTTGCAAAGCTCTGGCTTTGCTCATAGGCATAGCCATGATCTTTTCCTGCAGTTTTTCCCATTCAGGCAGTGAAAGCACAAAAAGAGACTGCCCTATGCCCTTTGTGACATAGAAGCAATCGCCGAGATCTTCACGAAATTTCGACGGGACAATGATCCGACCTTTCGGGTCAATGCTATGTTGGTACTCCCCTATCAGCATTTTTCCCTCCACTTTGTGGCATATTAAACCACTTTCAACCACCTGATGGTAAAATTATACCCTAAGCGTATCAAAATTGCAACCCAAAAATACAATTATGTTAACTCTTTTTCTCTGGAAAATTTTTGCTTTTTTCGCCAATTTTTTCCTGTACTTTTTTATCTTTTTCCATTTTGCGACAAAAAAGCACATTCTATCCGCAGTTGGGAAAGAATGTGCTTTGCTGTTGTATTTACAAAAGGATTTAGCTCTGCCCGGACTTTTGAGAAGCCTTGATATTCTGCCGTGTCTGACGCAATTCCGCCAGATTGGCAGCCAGGCCTTCATCCGTTCTCCGCATCAAATCGTCAATATAGTCGTTGGAAGCTTTGCGCATCTCCCGGAACCGGGCCTGAGCCTGAGCCAGCATTTCACTGGACTTCTGCTGCGCCTGCTTTACGATCTCGTTCTGATTCACCATGGCCTTGGCCCGCTCTTCCGCCACCCGTACAATGGTTTCCGCTTCCCGCTTTGCGTCACTGATGATCTGGGAACGATCGGCTACAATGGCTTTCGCCTGACGGATTTCATCGGGGAGGCCGCTTTGGATTTCCTCCAAAATCTGGCGCACCTCTTCTCCGTCCAGCATAATATGGCCTCTGGTCAGCGGCGGATGCCAGGCCTTGTCCACCAGATTCAGCAACTCCTCAATCAGTTCTTCCACGTTCATTTTTCCGTTCCCCCTGTATACAGTCTCTTGCGGATATCTTCCAAAACCGGCTCCGGAACAAACCCGGAAATATCTCCGCCAAAGCTGGCAATATCTTTTACAATACTGGAGCTGAGATACATATTCTGCGCCTGAGTGGTGAGAAATACCGTCTCCAGCTCGTGATTCAGCTTTTTGTTTGTCAAAGCCATCTGGAACTCGTATTCAAAATCGGAAACTGCCCGGAGCCCTTTCACAATGGCTGTGATTCCTCTTTCCCGGGCATACTCGGCCAAAAGGCCCCGAAAACCTACCACTTCCACATTGGGCATATCGGCAACGCATTTTTTCAGAAGCTCCATCCGTTCTTCCACACTGAACATGGTTTTCTTGGCGGGATTCACCATTACAGCCACGATCACATGATCGAACAGCTTGGTCGCTCTTTGAATAATATCCATATGACCCAATGTCACCGGGTCAAAACTGCCGGGACAAATTGCCATTGTCATAGCTCCACATCCTCACGTTGATAAAGTGTCACCAGAATTTTACCGTAACGGTATTCTTTCTTCTTTACAAAATTTTCCACCTGCTCCGGAAGAGGCTCGTCCCAGGGATGTTCACAAAAAATGCTTCCTCCCGGATTCATCCGCTTTACCACCATGGGCAAAGCCTGCTGAAGAAGCCCCGCCCGATAGGGAGGGTCCAAAAACGCTAAATCGAATTTCTCTCCGGACGCAGAAAGATAGGACGCAAAATCCGAACGCACCAACTTCGCTTTATCCAGCAGCTCCGTTGTTTTCAAATTCTTTTCCGCCACCGCCAGAGAGTTCTTGGAGGCGTCCACCATAACGGCTTTCGCCGCTCCCCGGCTCAGCGCCTCAATGGCCAGCTGCCCGGAGCCTGTAAACAAATCCAAAACCGTACGTCCTTCTACCTGAAACTGCACGGCGCTGAAAATCCCTTCTTTTACCCGATCGGGCGTAGGCCGAACCGCTTCTCCTTCCAGAGTAACCAGCCGTTTCCCCCGGGCTGTGCCTGTAATGACTCGCATGCTCTTTCCTCCACTGCTCCCGATGTTGTTACAATTATCACATGATTCGGTTCTCTTGTCAACCCAGAGGAGAAACGCCTCCGTCTTTCTCTGTTATTTCCTTCTCTTCACATTCTCCGGAAGCCTGTTCCGGATGATAAAAACGGTATACCGCCAAAGCCACGGGGCGATTCATTCCCGGCGCCTTTTCCAGCTCCTCCACCTGTGCGTCCCGAATGGAGGAAACTGTTCGGAAATACCGCAAAAGCGCCTTGGCTCTGGCAGGACCGATTCCAGGAATTTCCTGCAAGGAAGATCCCAGCACATTCTTTTTCCGCAGCTGCCGATGGTATCCGATAGCAAACCGATGCACTTCTTCCTGAATGGCACTGACCAGCGTAAACGCAGAACGGGTGGAAGAAATGGAGATTTCCCCGCCTTCCTGGGCAATGGCACGGGTCCTGTGCTTATCATCCTTCACCATGCCGAACAGAGGGATATCCACTTCTGCCTCCTCCAGCACAGGCCGCACCGCGGACACCTGCCCCTTGCCTCCATCCAACAAGATCAGATCCGGCAAACAGGCGAACCCTGTTTTTTCGCTTTCTGGTTTCTCTGCTTCCTTTGTTTCCAAAGATTTTTTGTATTCCTGCAGCCGCCGTTGCAGCACTTCTCGCATGGAAGCGTAGTCATCCGCTCCGGAAACAGTTTTGATTTGAAATTTTCGGTATTCCTGCTTTGCCGGCCTTCCGTCCACAAACACAACCATACCTGCGACGTTTTCCCCGCCGGCCAAATGGCTGATGTCATACGCCTCGATCCGTCTGGGAGGAACCTCCATTCCCAAAAGCCGGGCCAATTCATTTAAAGCCGCCGCTTCCCGGCCTGTCCGCCCCACAGCTTGGGCGACGTGCTCCGCCGCGTTGCTGCGGCACATTTCCACCAGCTGGGCCTGCTCTCCCCGCTGGGGCAGGAACAAAGTCACCTTTCTCCCGGCTTTGGAAGAAAGCCACTGGGAAAGAAGAGGCATCTCTGCGGCCTCTCCGTCCAAACAGATCCGGGGAGGGACATGCTCCCGCATGGAATAATACCGCTCTAAAAACTCCATGCGTGCCTGAGCGGTATCCCCGATTTCACCCAGAAGAAACGTTTCCCGATCGTACAGGCGCCCCCCGGAAAAGCGAAACACTTCAAAGCAGCTGGTTCCTCCCACCTGGGCCAGAGCAATCATATCCTGTTCCGGATATTTCAGGGCCACCACCTTTTGCTTCGCTGTGATTTTCTTCAGCGCGGCGATGCGATCCCGCAGCCGGGCCGCCTTTTCGAATTCCAGATTTTCCGCCGCTTCTTCCATCTCTCTGGACAATTCCTGAAGATTGGTTTTTCCTCCGCCCCGAAGAAATGCTTCCGCCTCCCGGCAAAATTCCGCATATTCTTCCTGGCTGACTTTTCCGGCACAGGGAGCACAGCACTGACCGATAAAAAACTGCAGACAGGGCCGTTCTTTCCCTATATCCCGGGGGAACACCCGGCTACAATCCGGCAGTTTAAAGATACGCAGCGCTTCCTCCACACTTTCCCGGGTAGCCCAGGCGCTGACATATGGGCCAATGTACTCGGCTCCGTCCTCCAGTTTTTGCTTTGCCGGGGAAATTTTGGGCCAAGCCTCCCGGGTGATCCGGATATAATGATACCCCTTGTCGTCCTTCAAAAGGATATTATATTTAGGCGTATGCTGCTTGATCAGGCTGCATTCCAAAACCAAAGCTTCAAATTCGCTGTCCGTAAGAATATACTCAAAATCCTCCACATTGGAAACCATACGCCGAACCTTTTCATGATGGTTTTTATCGCTGCCAAAATATTGGCTGACACGATTTTTCAGCGCCTTTGCCTTACCAATGTAAATAATATGCCCATATGCGTCCCGCATGATATACACGCCGGGCTGCAGCGGCAGTTTCATGGCTTTTTCCCGTAATCTCCTAATTCTTTGCTTCTGGGTCTCCATGTTTTTCCTTTCTCCGCAAAGGCGGCTTCATAAGCAATACATCGGAAAAGAGAAAAAGCGCCCGGTACATTGTACAGAGCGCTTTCATTTCTTCATTTTGCCCTCCGAAAGAGCAGCTTGTCTTCTTCCGGAAAACCAAGATCTTCCGATCCCAGCCTTATTCGGCAAATCCGGACTGCACCAGGCTTACCAGGCTGTCCACAGCTTCTTCTTCATCCGAGCCGTCTGCAATAATGCGGATACTGGTTCCGCCCACAATACCCAAAGACAAAACGCCCAGCAAACTCTTCGCGTTTACTCTTCTCTCTTCCTTTTCCACCCAAATGGAAGACTTAAACTCATTGGCCTTCTGAATAAAAAATGTGGCCGGACGGGCATGCAGCCCTACCTGATTCTGAACCAGTACTTCTTTCACACACATTGCAAATTCACTCCTACATTCGTCAAAATTCTTAATTTCAAATTTTCGTATAAGGACATACCTGCCCGGCAGACAACTGCCTTCAGCTCTATATGACCCTATTATATCACAAACCCACATACCGTCAACTGCTTTCCAAAACTTTGGTTTTCTAGCTGAAAGCGTGGTTTTAGTGACCAAGTGCAATTGTGCACTTTGCTATTATTGTGGAAAACTATTATTGTTTATGCTGAATTTTCATATGTGAAACTTTGTTTTCGCCGTCTAAAAATATACACCAGACAGCATAGATCAAAGATCTTCCGACTTTTTCATCTCCTCAAGAAACATCCGATCTTCTTCCGTTAAATCAGCTTTCTCCAAAAGTTCAGGACGTTTCTGCGCCGTCCGAAGCAAAGATTGCTGATGCCGCCACCGGCGAATATTGGCATGATGCCCGGAAAGCAGAACTTCCGGCACTTCTTTTCCCCGCCATACCGCAGGCCGGGTATACTGGGGATATTCCAGAAGCCCGTTGTAATGGCTTTCCTCCTCGAAACATTCCTCCGCCGAAAGCACCCCGGGAACCAGTCGGCTTACCGAATCCGCCAGTGCCAATGCCGGAATCTCCCCGCCGGTGAGCACAAAATCTCCCAAGGAGATTTCCTCATCCACGTACTCTTCCAGAACCCGCTCATCCACGCCTTCGTAATGGCCGCAAAGAATCACCAGATTTTCCATGGATGCCAATTCTTTGACCCGGGCCTGGGTCAATGTTTTTCCTTGCGGAGACATATACACTGTATGCGGACGTTTCCCCAATTGTTCATATAGGTCGTCCAAACAAGCGGCGATAGGCTCCGCCATCAGCAGCATTCCCATTCCGCCGCCAAATATAGTATCGTCTACCCGATTGTGTTTATTACCGGCAAAATCCCGAAATTGATGGCAAAAAACCTGCAGAACCCCCTTTTTTCGGGCACGTCCGATAATACTTTCCCCCATCACTGCTTCACACATTTCCGGAAACAGTGTCAATATATCAATCCTCATCGTCAAACAACCCTTTCATGGGACGAAGAAGCAGCTTTCCGTTTTTCGGCTGAATCTCCACAATGATCTCCTTAATGGCAGGAACCAAATACGTCTTCCCCTCCGGCGTCTTTACTTCATACACATCGTTAGCGCCTGTGGGGATCACTTGTGTCAGCACACCACATGCCTTTCCCGTGTCCGCATCCAGCACAGAAAGGCCCAGCAAATCCTGTATAAAATAACGCCCCTTAGGTAGCTTCACGTCTTTCCGATCCAAGTACAAAATCTTCCCCCGCAAAGCGTCTCCCTGTTCCACGGTTTCGATGCCTTCTAATTTTAAAAGCAGCAAGGATTTATGAGGACGTGCCTGCAAAACTTTGACGGGGCGGGCTCCTTTTTCATCCCAGTAAAACTGCCGCATTCCCGTTAAAAAGTCCGCCGAATCACACCAGGGCTCTACCCGAAGCTCTCCCCGAACGCCATGGGTCCCTACAATTTTTCCCGCTTCCAAATACTGCTTCAGGCTATGCTCCATGTTTTCCATTTCCTTTCTATTGGTTTCTCCACAGAAGAAAAAAGGCGGACGCATACGCTGTCCGCCCTTCATCAATCGATTTCCACGGAAATCTTATCGTTGCTGCGAGTTGCAGCGGCACGCATCACAACACGAATCGCTTTCGCGATCCGTCCTTGCTTGCCGATAACTCTGCCCATATCTCCTTCGGCCACATGAAGATGATACACAACCGTGCCGTCTTCATCCGGCTCATCCACATCCACACGAACAGCGGAAGGATCTTCCACCAGTCCGCGGGCAATGGCAACCAGCAATTCTTCCATGCTTATTCCCTCCAATTACAGAACACCATGTTTCTTGAAGAGAGTCTTCACGGTATCCGTGGGCTGAGCGCCGTTGGAAATCCACTTCTTTGCCTTCTCAGCGTCCACCTTCACAACGGAAGGCTCCTGCATGGGATCATACGTACCGATTTCTTCGATGAAACGGCCGTCACGGGGAAAACGGGAATCCGCTACAACAATGCGATAGAAAGGAGCCTTCTTGGCGCCCATTCTGCGCAGTCTGATCTTTACTGCCATTTTGATTCACCTCCGGGTTTGATAAGATCTATTTCACCAATAAATAATATTGGGTGAATGCATGTTAAAAAGGTTAAGGTTTAAATGCGCTGAAGTCTGTCCGGTCAAAACGGAAGCCGCATTCTGCGTTTTCCGTTTTTGCCACCAAACTGCTTCATCAGCTTCTGCATTTGCTCCAGCTGTTTCAGCAGACGGTTCACGTCTTCCACCTGCATTCCCGAGCCCGCCGCGATCCGGCGTTTCCGGGAGGGGTTGATGAGAGACGGTTTGCTCCGCTCCTCCGGCGTCATGGACAATATAATAGCGGCTGTGCGGTCCATAATCCGATCATCTATATCCACATCTTTCAGCTGCTTCTCCATGCCTGGCAAGCGTCCCAGAACATTTTTCAGCGGGCCCATTTTTTTCACCTGCTGAAACTGCGCCAACATATCGTTGAAGTCCATTTTGTTCTGGATCAGCTTCTGGGCCATTTTAGCGGCTTCTTTCTCATCCAGCTTCGCCTGGGCTTCTTCGATCAAAGTCAGCACATCGCCCATGCCCAAAATTCGGGAAGCCATACGATCCGGGTGGAACACTTCCAAATCGGAGATTTTTTCCCCGGTACCGGCAAATTTAATAGGCTTTCCTGTTACCGCCCGTACGGACAAAGCGGCGCCGCCTCGGGTATCGCCGTCCAGTTTGGTAAGGATCACGCCGGTAATATCCAAAAGCTCATCAAACGCTTTAGCGACGTTTACCGCTTCCTGGCCGGTCATAGCGTCCACCACCAGGAGAATATCCGTGGGCTGCACTGCGTCCCGGATCCGTTTCAGCTCGCCCATCAGGGCTTCATCGATCTGGAGACGACCGGCGGTATCGATGATCACATAATCGTTTCCATAATCCTTGGCGTGGCGGATAGCCTGGCGGCAAATATCCACCGGGTCCGCCGTTCCCATTTCGAATACAGGCACTTCCGCCTTTTGCCCCACTACCTGCAGCTGCTGGATAGCAGCCGGGCGGTAAATATCACAAGCCACCAAAAGAGGCCTATGACCTTTGCTTTTCAGCATCCGCCCCAGTTTTCCGCAATGGGTGGTTTTACCGGAGCCCTGCAGGCCGCACATCAGAACCACCGCCGGAGGGGTGGAGGGGGAAGCCAACCGGGCTTCTCCGCCGCCCATGAGAGCCGTCAACTCTTCATTGACGATCTTCACCACCATCTGAGCCGGAGTCAGGCTTTCCATGACCTCCGTTCCCACAGCACGTTCGCTGACTTTCGCGGTAAATTCTTTGGCCACTTTATAGTTTACATCCGCTTCCAGGAGAGCCAGCCGCACTTCCCGCATGGCTTCCTTAATATCCGAAGGAGAAAGCTTTCCCTTGGATTTCAGCCGCTTAAACGCAGCGGAAAGTTTATCTGCAAGACCTTCAAACGCCAACCGGATCTCTCCTTCCAAAAACAAATGGATTCAAACCTCGGCTTTTCTCTATACGCCCAACTCTCAGCGGCTGAGCCGTTCTGCCGTTTCTTCAATGCGCGTCGCCTGCTGCTCTAAAACAGGAGCGTACACATATTTTCGATTGTATTCCAGAATAGCCCGGGATGCTTCCAGAATCTCCTCTAAACCGCCCTGTACTTCCCGGAACCGACGGGCAAGGCCCAGTCGCTCTTCCATCTCCAAAAGCTGCGCTTCCGCGCGCTTGATGGCGTCCCGCACGCCCTGGCGGGTGATCCCCTCATTATCCGCAATTTCGGAAAGAGAAAGATCATCGTTATAATAATACTCGATAACTTCTCTCTGCTTTTGCGTGAGCATCTCGCCGTAAAAATCCAACAAAAACGAAATTTCCAGGTTTTTTGCCATTTTCCAGCCCCCTCACGCTGTAAAGATATTTACTTTACAGTTGGTTATTATACAATAAAAAACCTTCTCTGTCAAGGTGTTTCCCTGCACAAAAAAGGTTTTTCTTTCCTATATTTTTTCTCCGTCTTTTTTACAAATTTCTTATAGAGTTGCTGTTTCCGGCCGCAGAAGATGTCTCAGGTTTCCAAACCCACGGAAAATCTCCGGAAAATCACAAAAAGCTCCGGCCATTTCCGGCGGATCGGGAACTGTTTACTCTTTTTTTCTCTGTCTTGCGGCTTATCCCAGCGCCACATCCAAAATCATCATGAGAAGAAAACCGGTCATAACGCCCAACGTCCCCGCGTGGGAATGCTCACCTAAATGCGCCTGGGGAATCAGCTCCTCTACCACCACATACAGCATGGCACCGGCCGCAAAAGACAGCATCCAAGGCATGGCAGGCTGAATGAATCGGGCGCACAGCACCACGGCCGTGCCGAAAATCGGCTCCACGATCCCCGAAGCGCTTCCCCACAGAAACGCCTTGCGGGGGCTCAATCCTTCTTTTCGAAGAGGCAGCGCAACCGCCGTTCCTTCGGGAAAATTCTGGATACCCATACCCAAAGCCAGCACCAAAGCCGACATATACAGTTCCGGACGATGTGCCTGCTGACTGGCCAAAGCAAAAGTAAGCCCCACAGCCATTCCCTCCGGGATGTTATGAAGGGTCACCGCCAAAAGCAAAAGAGCGCTGTTGCCCAGGGAAGATTTCATTCCTTCTTTTTCTCCGCCGGGATGCAAATGAGGCATCACGCTGTCCAACAGCATAAGGAAAGCCACACCCAATATAAATCCTCCCGCCGCCGGAATAAAACCAATGGTCCCTGCGGCCTCCGCCTCTTCAATGGCCGGGATCAAAAGGCTCCATACCGAAGCCGCGATCATAACGCCCGCAGCAAAACCCAAAAAGATCCGTTGCGCCCCCGGGCGGATCTCTCCACGGAAAAAGAATACCACCGCCGCGCCCAGAGCTGTCATAAAAAACGTAAAGCCTGTTCCGGCCGCCGCCCACAGCAAAGCCTCCTGCATATCTTTCCTCCTCCTTTTTATGCTTCCTATGTTTCCTATGCTTTCTAAGTCTTCTGCATCAGGAAAACGATTTCTTTCACCTTAGCATGTCCTCCTTTTCCCTGTCAATCAAAAACAAAATTTTTCCGGCAAATTTTTGTATTTTCTTTAAAAGACTCTTGTTTCCCTTTTAAAAATATGATACGCTTACCCAAATAAAATTCTAATTTCACAAATTTATAATTCTAATAATTTCTGCAATCTAAATGGAGATGTGACACCATACAAATTCAGATTTCAAAGGAAAAGGTCGTTTCGGTTTCCGGCGAAGCCTCTTTTGCAGGTTTCTATCAGCTTCAGGGCAATACCTTTGCGGTCCTTCGCATTTCCGTATCCGAAACCAGGTAAATACGATCACAACAATCACAACAAAAATTCCTCCCGGTTGACAGCAGCCGGGAGGAATTTTTCATCTTTCAATTTATCGAGTAAACATTACTTTTTCGCTGCTGAACAGCCTGGTGACCACATAGGCCAGCAAAACGGAACAAATCAGATTGGAAACAATGGCCACACCCACACATACCATGGAATACTGCAGGGAGAAAATGGACACCATGCTCTGCACGGTATTATAGAGAGGGATCATATACAGGAGCACATCCTGGGCAGGCCCTCCTCCCATCATGGAAGTAATGGCCAAAAACATGACCACTATCATTAAAGGCGTCACGGCTGTTCCGGCTTCCTTTACGCTTTTGGCGAAGGAGGAAATAATAGCCATCAGGGCCGTCAGCACCAAAACCGTACTTAAAACCAGCCCCAGAAGAAGCAAATATTCCGAGATCCCATACACGCTGGCGCTCATACTGTCCGCCGCCGCTCCCATCAGTTTAGGCAGGGAGAGGATCGTGCCCGCAAAGCTGGAAATGCCGCTGAGCAAAGCGATGATGCTCAGGCTTAAGATCTTGCCCACCGCCAATTCCCACCGGCGAACCGGCGTAACCAACAACGTAGCAATGGTTCCCCGTTCTTTCTCGCCGGCAATGGATTCCGGCACCACCGCCATACATCCGCTGAACAGGAACACCATCAGCAAAAGAGGCAGCAGCATGGAAAAGACTTGGGCTGTGGTATCCTCCTTAGTGGCAAGATCAAAGGGCTCCCCTGTTTCCTGGCTTCGGTTCACATCAAACTTATTGGCAAGGCCGGTTTCGTATTGGTCCAACAGCTCCCGTATCTGGGTATACGCCGACTGGGAGGAAGACTGAGAGGAGTTAAAGAAAATTTGGATCTCCGGAGCAGGCTCTTCCGACGTCTGGTATGCTTCCACCTGCCGGTCAAAATCTTCCGGGAACACCAGAAGAAGATCGGCTGTTTTTTCCCGGATCTCTTCCTTGACAGCTTCCGCATCCTGGGTTTCTTGCCAGGGAAGGGACGTCTGGTCCAAAATCGTCTGCACAGACGCCGGCATATTCTCTCCGTAAATGACCGGCGGATTTTCCTCATCAGGAGAAAATTGCCGGGTGATTCCTTCGCCCATAAAGGAGTACACCGCATAAATCAAAAGGCCCGGGAGCAGCAAAGTGGTGAAAACCAATTTTTTATCTCCAAAAAAACGGGCGAATTCCTTTTTCATAATCGTCCATACATTACGCCCGCCGGCACCGCTTCCGGGAGATTTCTTTCTATTCATACCTGCTCGCCTCCTGTCTCCTGGGCATATGCGTTATACAGCTGGAAAAACCGGTTTTCCAACGTATCCCCGTTTGTCACTTGCTGCAGCGTATCGCAGAGGATCATTTTCCCGTTTATAATGATTCCTACCCGGTCACAAATGCTTTCCGCCAGGCTGAAGATATGTGTGGAAAGCAGAATGCTTTTTCCCCGACGTTTCAGGTCCAAAAGGAAATCCGTCACTACTTTTGCCGTCAGCACATCCAGTCCGTTGGTGGGTTCATCAAAAATGATAAAGTCCGGATCGTGCACAATGGAAATCACCAGAGATACTTTTTGCTTCATACCGGTGGAAAGATTGGCCACCTTCACTTCCGCAAAGTTTTCAATGCCAAAAGTGTGGAACAGCTCCTTTTTCCGCTGTTCCCGCACTTGCGGTTCCACGCTGTGAAGCTGGGAGAAAAAGTCAAACAGGTAATTGGGGGTAAAAAAATCCTCCAGCTTCAATTCGCTGGTCAGAAATCCGATCTTTTCCCGCACCTTTCCTGGTTCATGGCATACGCTGCACCCCTGGACCCAGGCATCCCCTTCATCCGGCCGGATCAAAGAAGCCAGGATCCGCAGTGTGGTGGTTTTTCCGGCGCCGTTGGGGCCCAACAGTCCAAACACTTCCCCGCGATATGCGGAAAATGAGATCCCGTCCACTGCCACTCGCTTCTTTTCCCGGGTATGCTCCAATTTTTGCTGTTTTTGAGAAAGCTGAAATGTTTTTCGAAGATTTTCTACTCGCAAAATCTCTTCCATACCAATGCTCCTTTTCTGGAATTCTGATTCCCTGTTGCCGGTTGCCGGTTCCCTGTTGCCGATTGCCGATTTTCCTCGGCATACCGGTCATTTGACCATTGATCCGTTTTTTACATTGTGCTACATTATGTTATTGCGCCTTTTTCCCAGTCCTTTTAATCAGGCCTTTATCCGCTTACATTTTATGTACAAAGGCCTGCTTGTTCCAGGCAAACCGCCGCTTGCGCCAAAATGGAATTGGACACCAAAAAGCCCTTGGCCGTTAAGGCAAAGCCTCCCGGTCTAACCTCCGCGTATCCCGCTTTTTCCAGCTGCCCGGCAAACCGGAGCAGGGACTTGGGCAAAGGAATACCAAAACGCTTTTGAAACGTCTCTTCCTGCAAACCTTCCCGCAGGCGAAGGGCCAGCATACAAAATTCTTCCATACCCCCGCCGGCTCCATCCTGCACAGGAGGCTTCCCGTCCAGAAATCCGTGAAGATCCCGGGGATAATAAAATCGCTTTCCTTCCAGAAAGGAATGAGCTCCGGGGCCCAGCCCCAAATATTCCTCACAGTGCCAATATTTCAGGTTATGCCTTCCTTCTTTTCCGGGACGGGCAAAATTAGAGATCTCATACTGGTGATATCCCAAGCGCTCCAGCTCCCGGCAGGCGAACAAATATAATTCACAGGTCTCTTCTTCCTCCGGCAGAAAAAGCCGCTCTTTTTCCTTCCAGAACCGGGTTCCCGGTTCCAACTTCAAAAGATAAGCGGAAAGATGCTCCGGATGGAGCTTTTCGCAAAATGCCAGGCTTTGCCCCAAGGAATCCTGCGTTTGCCGGGGAATGGCCAGCATCAGATCCAGCGAAATATTGGAAATTCCCGCTTTTCTGGCCGCTTCCACGGCCTGCGCCGCCTGCATAGCTGTGTGGCGCCTTCCCAGCTGTTTCAATTCTTCTGCGCAGGCAGACTGAAGCCCCAGAGAAATCCGGTTCACCCCGGATTTGTGGATTCCTTGAAAGAAAGATTCCAGATTCTCTCCCGGATTGGCCTCCAAAGTGATCTCCGTATCGTTTTCCAAATAAGGGCTCACCTGTTCCAAAATCCGGCCGATCCGTTTTTCTCCCAAAAGATTCGGCGTTCCGCCGCCAAAATACACGCTGTCTATTCGTCGCGCTGCCGTTCCCCCAAAAAAGCAGGAAAGCTGCTTCTCCAAAGCTTCCACATAGGCATCATAAAATTCTTCTCCCTGGGATGGCAGGGAATAAAAATCGCAATACGGACATTTCACCTGGCAGAACGGAGTGTGAATATAGAGGCCGATCGGCGGGGAGTTCCAGGACATACTGCTTTCCCCTTTCTTTTCTTGTCTTTTCTCGTCTTTTTTCCGTTACTCGTCCAGTTTCAGCACGGACATAAAGGCCTCCTGGGGCACTTCCACCGTTCCCAGCTGGCGCATCCGTTTCTTTCCTTCCTTCTGCTTTTCCAGAAGCTTTTTCTTTCGGGTAATATCGCCGCCGTAGCATTTGGCCAAAACGTCCTTGCGCAAAGCCTTTACCGTTTCCCGGGCGATGATCCTGCCTCCCACACAGGCCTGAATAGGCACCTCAAACAGCTGACGCGGAATTTTATCCTTCAGCTTTTCGGCCATCTTCCGGGCTCTGGGATACGCTTTGTCCGCGTGAACAATAAAGGAAAGGGCGTCCACCACTTCTCCGTTGAGCATAATATCCAGCTTCACCAGGTCGCTCTTCTGATATCCCATCAGCTCATAGTCAAAACTGGCGTATCCCCGGGTCCTGGATTTCAGCGCGTCAAAGAAATCGTAGATGATTTCATTCAGAGGAAGCTCATAGTGAATATCCACCCGATCGGAATCAATATAGGTCATATCCTTAAAAGTGCCCCGCCGTTCCTGACAAAGCTCCATGATGTTTCCCACGTACTCTGTAGGTGTATAAATATGAGCGTTGGTCATGGGTTCTTCCGCTGTGGCAATCAAAGAAGGATCGGGATAATTGGTGGGATTATCAATGTAAATCACATCGCCGCTGGTTTTGGTGATTCGATAAATTACGCTGGGAGCAGTGGTGATCAGATCCAGATTGTATTCCCGCTCCAAGCGTTCCTGGATCACTTCCATGTGCAAAAGCCCCAAAAATCCGCAGCGGAATCCAAACCCCAACGCCACAGACGTTTCCGGCTCAAAGGAAAGCGCCGCGTCGTTCAGCTGCAGACGCTCCAAAGCATCCCGCAGATCCGGATACTTCGCTCCGTCCGCCGGATAAATGCCGCAGAACACCATAGGCTGCACAGCCCGGTAACCGGGAAGCGGCTCCTTGGCCGGATCATCCGCCCGAGTGATGGTATCGCCCACCCGAGCGTCTTTTACCGCTTTAATGGAGGCCGCAATATAACCCACCTCTCCTGCGGAAAGTTCTTTGGCCGGCTCAAAATTGGTAGCCCGCATATAGCCGCATTCCGTAACGGTAAACTCGCTGCCCACACTCATCATACGGATGGTATCTCCGGGATGCACCGTGCCGTCCTTCAGGCGGACATGGGCAATCACTCCCTTATAGGCATCATAATACGAGTCGAAAATCAAGGCTTTTAAGGGTGCTTTTTCGTCCCCTTCCGGCGGAGGGACCAAGCGAACCACCTGCTCCATTACCTGGTCGATATTGATCCCCATTTTGGCGGAGATGGCCGGCGCGTCATCGGCAGGAATACCGATCACATCCTCCACTTCATGGCGCACACGATCCGGGTCCGCACTGGGAAGATCGATTTTATTGATAACCGGCACGATCTCCAGCCCTGCGTCCACCGCAAGATACGTATTGGCCAGGGTCTGTGCTTCAATTCCCTGGGACGCGTCCACTACCAGCACCGCGCCTTCACAGGCCGCCAGGCTCCGGGATACTTCGTAGTTAAAGTCCACATGGCCCGGGGTATCGATCAGGTTGAATACATACTCCTGCCCGTCCTTTGCATGATAGACCAGCGTAACGGCATGGGCTTTGATGGTGATGCCTCTTTCCCGTTCTAGGTCCATATTGTCCAGAATCTGATCCTCCATATCCCGCAAAGCCACAGCGCTGGTTTGCTCCAGGATCCGATCCGCCAAGGTGCTTTTTCCATGGTCGATATGTGCGATTATACTAAAATTTCGAATTTTATTCCTGTCAATGGCCAATCCTATCATCCTATCCGTTTTCGTGAATTTTCGGTTCTTCCAAAGCTGATTTTTCCGCCTTATCTTTGCACTGCGGAAAATCCAAGGCGCTTTCCTGTGCATTATACCACAAACCGGCCACACTTGAACAGAGAAAGCAGGAAAAACTCTTTCTTTTCCTTTTATAATAAAGCGTCTAGCCTTCCCTGTAAATCCAGCTTAAATGCAGCCGAAAAAAGCAGCTTCCATTAAGAAAGCGGTCTCTTCCCAATGCACAGAAGAAACCGCTTTGTTTCGTTTTTCACCCGCGTTGGGGCATTTCGCCTTTTCCTGCCTTCTCCGCTATTTTCCATAGTTCCAAAATGGCGGACATGGTCTCCCGAAGGTCTTCCCGAGCCCGAAGTTTTGCCTCTTCATAAGGAACTGCCACACGGTTGATGCTGAAAACCGCCGAAAGTCCTTCCTCATAAAGGGAAGAGATTCCCTCTCCCACATCTCCTACGATGGCTACCACCGGCACACCGGCTTTCTTGGCTCTCCGGCAAACTCCCAAGACTACTTTCCCCCGCAGAGACTGTGCATCCAACCGGCCTTCCCCTGTCACTACCAAATCCGCGCCTTCCAAAAGCGCGTCAAACCCTACGGTATCCAATACGGTTTCAATGCCCATTCGCAGAGGACTTCCGAAAAACGCCGCCATAGCGCCGCCCATACCCCCGGCCGCGCCGGCTCCCGGCATATTCAAAATGGAAACGCCCACATCCCGTTCAATGATTTCCGCCAGATGCGCCAATCCCTTATCCAACCGCTTTACCATAGCTTCATCCGCTCCTTTTTGAGGAGCAAATACCCTGGCGGCGCCATTTTCGCCGCACAAAGGATTATCAACATCACACATAACGATGATTTCCGTTTGCCTTAAAAGGGGATGCATTTTATCAAGATGGATAGAATCGATCTGCCGAAGGGTTTTCCCGGTAGGGATAAACGAATTCCCCTGCCGGTTGCGGAACGTAACCCCCAACGCTGCAGCCGCGCCGCAGCCGCCATCGTTGGTAGCGCTGCCGCCCAGCCCTACAATAATTTTCCGGCAGCCCTCTTCCATAGCTGCGGCAATGAGCTGGCCTACTCCGTAGGTGGTGGTTTTTTCCGGATCTTTGTTTCCTTCCACCAAAGGGAGACCGGCTGTGGAAGCCACTTCCACAATGCCTACTCCATCCAGCATGATCCCGTAAGCGCTTTTCATGGGATTCCCGTAGGGATCTTTTACAGTAACCGGAACCTTATCGCCCCCTAAAGCCTGCAGAAAGGCGTCTATACTTCCTTCCCCGCCGTCCGCCACAGGAATCTCCACCGCCTGTATACCAGGAAACTGCCTGCGGCACTCTTCTCCTAAAATCCGGCAGATGGTTTCGGAGGACAACGTCCCCTTAAAAGAATCCGGAATCAATACAATTTTTTTCATACAAAATTCCTCCCAGACCGATTGGTCAAAAATCAAAACCCATTATTTTTGATTTTAAAGTACCTATCCGACAAACCTTTTCATTTTCATGAAGAATCCTAAAGAATCCTATTTTTCTTTGCACCTTTTCAATATCATTCCTGCAGTATGCTCTCTCTGATTCTGATTCTTATTCCTGATTCATTTTTTCTTCCGCCTCCGGATGATGCAGAGGATTGGGTGTGTTCACTGTAAGAATCCGCGCGATTTTATTGGTACGATTCATCCAGTTATGAGGCTGGGTAGACAAAATATGGATGCTGTCCCCCGGATAAAGAACATACTGATTTTCTTCCAAGTATACCGTCACTACGCCTTCCAGCACATAAATAAACTCTTCTCCCTCGTGGACATAGGGTTCCGACACCGTGGTGGCTTCCGCAAAGGGCAAAAGAAGGTAAATTCTGGGAAGAAGAATAAAATCCGTATCCGGCGTGCCCAACATATACTGATAAATCTCCGGACTAATCTCCGTAGGCAAAAGATCCACATGATGACAAACCGGGTCATTGCCGGAAGCCGAAGGCTTCTTTTCCAAAAGATCAAAAAGGGAAACCTCCATGATCTCTGCCAATTTTTCCAAAGAATCCAACGCAATGGAGGACAATCCCCGCTCAAACTGTGACAAAAAACCAATGGATAAACCGCTGGCTTCACTCAGCTGCTTTAATGTCAGATTTTTATCCATCCGCAGCTGTTTCACTTTCGCTCCGATCGCTTCATTCGCGTTCATACTTCCCACTCCCCATTTGTAGAACCGATTGTTGAACCGACAGCATACGGAAATGGCCGGAGCAACACTTTGTCTTATTTTTCACAACAGTATTAATACGATATAAAGTATATTGTTTTTACGTTTTTTTGTCAATCTGCGCTCCCAACTTAAATTTTATAGGTATGAAATCGTCTCTGAAAATTCAGGTTTTTCGTGAAATAGAAACGTCTCATATTTTTGCTGAATTTTTAATGAAAAAATCAGGAATAAATCGGCAAAAAGTATGAAATAACAGGGTTGACAAAAGTATATCAATCGAATATAATGAGGTTGTAACCAAGGAGAGCACTTCGGATGAATTTTCACGGAAATGAAATGCTCGTTGCTTCTGCTAAAAGGCGCAAACGTACCGCGAACCAGCCTATAAGCCTATAAGCGTACCACAGAAAAACATACGGCTATGTATATAAGGAAAGCCGTACGGAGAAGGAATGGGTGCAACATGGATAAGCTTTTCGTATTTAACATTCAAAAATATTCCATCCACGATGGGGACGGAATTCGTACAACTATTTTCTTTAAAGGATGCCCCATTCGCTGCGCATGGTGTCACAATCCGGAAAGCCAACGCTTTGGCCCGGAGCTGCTGTGGAACCAGGAAAAATGCACCAACTGCGGCGCCTGCGTGGAGGTTTGCCCCACACACGCGATGAAATGGAATGGTTCCAAAGTAATCATGGATCGTTCTCTGTGCACCCAATGCGGAAAATGCGTAGAGGCTTGCCTGAATAACGTCCGGGAGTTGGCGGGAAAATATTACACTGTGGAAGAACTGGTGGAAGAAGCTGAGAAAGATCAGATGTTCTACGAAGAATCCGGCGGCGGCGTGACTCTTTCCGGCGGCGAAGTGATGGCGCAGGAACCTTTCCATTTGATCGTGGAACTTACCCGCCGTCTGCACGAGAAAGGGATCCCCGTGGCTATTGATACCAGCGGATTTGCTCCTTGGGAACGATTCGAAGCCTTGCTTCCTTTTGCGGATGTTTTCCTTTATGATCTGAAAGCCATGGATCCGGAAAAGCATAAAAGGCTGATCGGCGCTGAAAACAATCTGATTTTGGATAATCTCCGAAAGCTGAGCCAGAACGGCGCCAAAGTTTACTTGCGTATGCCTCTGGTGGGAGGCCTGAACACCGATGACGAGGATATTCTCCCGGTGATTCAGCTCATGCAGCAGGGAGTGCGGGCGGAACGGGTATATCTGCTTCCCTATCATAACACAGGGAAAAGTAAATATGCGCGGCTCGGCCGGCTTTACGATATAAATTCCGTTTTTAATGTCCCCAGCCCTGAACGATTGGAAGAAATTGCGGAACTGTTCCGAAAGAACGGTTTCCCGAATGTAAGAATAGGAGGATGAATCATGGCAGAAATCAATTGCTCCTGCGCTGCTCCCGTATCGGATAACAGCGGCAGAAACGAAGTTCACGGCATGAACGAGCGAATTCGCAAGCTTCGTGCGGAAAGCCTGAACACGCAGCCCAGCCTGTACATTGGCCGTGCAGTATTGGAAACGGAAGCCTATGAAAAATATGAAGGTGAAGTTTCCGTTCCTGAGCTCCGCGCTCTGTTCCTGAAGCACTATTTTTCCAACAAAGAGATCTCCATTCACGACGGCGAACTGATCGTTGGTGAAAAGGGAAACGGACCGCAGTCCGCTCCTTCCTTCCCGGAACTGTGCTGCCACACTTTGGAAGACATGCACGTTATGAACGATCGGGATCTCATCAACTTCAAAGTGAAGGATGAGGATTTCAAGATCCAGGAAGAGAAGATCATTCCTTTCTGGGAGAAGCGTTCTATCCGTCATAAGATCCTGAACAGCATGACCGAGGAATGGAAGAAAGCTTACCATGCCGGTATCTTTACCGAGTTCATGGAGCAGCGCGGCCCCGGCCACACGGTAGGATCCATTAAGATCTACCAGAAAGGTTTCCTGGATTACCAGAAGGATATTCAGGAGGCTATCGACGCTCTGGACTTCTATCATGATCCGGAAGCTCTGAAGAAGAAAGAGCAGCTGAACGCTATGTCTATCGCCTGCGATGCCATTATGATCCTGGGCCGCCGCTATGGCGAACTGGCTCGGAGCATGGCTGCAGAGGCAACCGATCCCCAGCGGAAAGAAGATCTGCTGAAGATCGCCGCCAACTGCGATGTGGTTCCCGCTCATAAGCCGGAAACCTTCCATCAGGCTCTGCAGATGTACTGGTTCGTGCATCTGGCCGTAACCAGCGAACTCAACCCCTGGGACGCTTACAGCCCCGGCCGTTTGGATCAGCATTTGTATCCCTTCTACAAGAAAGATGTAGCGGACGGCTCTCTGGATCGTGAGCACGCTCTGGAGCTGCTGGAATGTCTGTGGGTAAAATTCAACAACCAGCCTGCGCCGCCTAAGGTAGGCATCACTCTGAAGGAGAGCGGCACTTATACGGACTTCGCCAACATCAACACCGGCGGTATTGCTCCGGACGGAAGCAACGGCGTAAACGATGTAAGCTATCTGATTCTGGACTGCATGGACGATATGCGTCTGCTCCAGCCCAGCTCCAACGTGCAGATCAGCCGCAAGACTCCCAACAAGTTCCTGCTGCGCGCCTGCGAGATCTCCCGGAAGGGATGGGGCCAGCCCGCTTTCTACAACACGGAAGCCATCATTCAGGAATTGCTGAATGCCGGCAAATCCATTGAGGACGCTCGTATGGGCGGCACCAGCGGATGCGTGGAGACCGGCGCTTTCGGAAACGAAGCGTATATCCTCACCGGTTATTTCAACCTGCCTAAGATCCTGGAACTGACCCTTTACAACGGCTATGACCATGTATCCGGCCAGCAGTTGGGATTGCAGCTGGGAAATGCGGAGGATTTCAAGTCCTACGAAGAGTTGTTTGACGCCTTCAAGAAGCAGGTGGAATACTTTGCCGACATCAAGGTCAAAGGCAGCAACGTGATCGAAAAGATCTATGCGGAGTATATGCCTGTTCCCTTCCTCTCCATCATTACCAATGACTGCATCAAGAAGGGCAAGGATTACAACGCCGGCGGCGCTCGTTACAACACCAGCTATCTGCAGGGCGTAGGCATCGGCACCATTACGGACTGCCTTGCCGCTATCAAGTACAACGTCTATGATGAGAAGAAGTTCACCATGGCAGAGCTCACCGACGCCATGAAGAAGGACTTTGAAGGTTATGACCGGATCCTGAATCTGGTGCAGAACCACAGCCCCAAATACGGCAACGATGACGACTACGCCGATGATATCATGAAGAGCGTATTCGAATTCTATCGGGATACCATGACCGGCCGTCCCAACATGCGCGGAGGCATGTATCGTGTGAACATGCTGCCCACCACTTGCCACGTGTATTTCGGTGAAGTGATGATGGCCAGCGCCAACGGCCGTCGTGCCCATAAGCCTGTAAGCGAGGGCATTTCTCCTGAAAAGAGCGCCGATACCCATGGCCCTACCGCTGTTGTGAAGTCCTGCGCCAAGATGGACCACCTGTCCACCGGCGGCACTTTGCTGAACCAGAAGTTTACTCCCAGCGTAGTGGCCGGAGAGCAGGGCCTCCAGCAGATGGCCAACCTGATTCGTTCGTACTTCAATATGGACGGACATCACATTCAGTTCAACGTAATCGATCGGCAGGTGCTTCTGAATGCACAGGCACATCCGGAAGATTACAAGGATCTGATCGTTCGTGTTGCCGGCTACAGCGACCACTTCAACAATCTGAGCCGTGCACTGCAGGATGAGATCATCGAACGTACAGAGCAGTCCTTTGCCTGATTTTCGGTGTAAAGAATTCTAAAACACAATTCCCCGCACATTCGAAAAAATTCAAATGTGCGGGGGTGTTTTATGCCGTTTCATTTTATTGAAAAAATTCCGCTTTTTTTCAAAATTCATTTGCCAAGACACTAAAAAAAGAGTATAATGGCGAAGGCTGATAAAAATGTCGGAAAGCGGGGTGCTTTCCGAAAATTGTGTTGTTGCTTACTTGTGTAAATCTCTGCCGTCCTGGCAGGAAAGAATGAGAGGAGAATTCCATTATGAAGTTAGGGTTTATTGGATGTGGAAACATGGCAAAGGCCATGATGGGCGGCATTATTCAAAACAATATCTGCCCGGCGGAAAATATTATGGCTTCCGACCTGTTTGCGCCGGCTTTGGAAAAAGCTTCCAAAGACCTGGGCATTCACACCACGCAGGATAATAACGAAGTGGTAGCTTTTGCGGATACCATTATTTTGTCTGTAAAACCTCAGTTTTACGCAGAAGTTATTCATGGAATCGCTCCTCATATCACGGACCAGCTGGTCATCACCATTGCTCCCGGAAAAACGCTGGCTTGGCTGGATGAGACCTTCGGCAAACATGTTCATGTGATTCGCACTATGCCCAACACACCGGCTATGGTCAATGAAGGCATTACTGCTGTTTGCCTGAGCCCCTACGTTACCGAAGAGGAAAAAGACCGGGCTCTGAAGATCCTCAGCGGATTCAGCCGGGTAGAAATCATTCCGGAACGGCTGATGGACGTTGTTGTTTCCGTAAGCGGAAGCTCTCCGGCTTACGTTTTCATCTTTATTGAAGCTATGGCCGACGCCGCCGTGGCTGACGGTATGCCCCGTGCTCAGGCGTACACCTTTGCCGCACAGGCTGTTTTGGGAAGCGCCAAGATGGTTTTGGAAACCGGCAAACATCCCGGTGAACTGAAGGATATGGTTTGCTCCCCCGGAGGAACCACCATTGAGGCCGTTCGTGTTCTGGAAGAAAAAGGATTCCGCAGCACGATTTTTGAGGCCATGAAAGCCTGCACCAAAAAAGCGGCTGAAGTTTGATTCTGCGACTGCTCCTTGCGCTGCAAGGAGCAGTTTTATTTTGAATGATTGATATTTTGCTCACAAGAGAAATATCTTTCATTTTTTTTCATTCTGTGCTATGATAAAAGCAAATATTGTGATTTCCTTTCATGCTCTTATTTTAACTGACAAGGAGACGTATTTATGTCCGGCATGCTGCGTAAAATTTTCACCCGAAACCACGTGATCTATTTCACCCTGCTGAATTTTGGCCTGTTCCTCACCGCGGCCGGCATTCACCTGTTTAAAAGCCCCAACCATTTTGCCATGGGAGGAACTTCCGGTATCTCCATTCTGGCCTCTACCCTCTTCCCGGCTTTGAATGTGGGCGACTTTATGTTCATCGTCAATGCGCTGCTTATCCTTTTGGGCTTGATTTTTCTGGGGGCCAAGTCCATGGGAATCACGATCTATTCTTCTTTGGCGCTTTCCCTATATGTATGGATTTTTGAATGGGTCTATCCCATGCCGTCGCCGTTTACCCAAGACACTTTTTTGGAGCTTTGCTTTGCGGTGATACTCCCCGCAGCCGGAAGTGCCATTGTGTTTAATGTAGGCGCTTCTACCGGCGGCACGGATATCCTTGCCATGATTCTTTCCAGACACACCAGCCTGGAAATCGGAAAAGCCCTTTTAGTTTGCGATTTTCTGATCGCGGCCTCCACTTTGTTTATTTACGATGTTCGCACCGGTCTCTACTGTATCTTAGGATTGCTTTCCAAAGCCTTTTTGGTAGACAGCGTTATTGAAGGCATCAACGTCCGTAAGAAAATTACTATCGTTTCTGCACACCCTGATGAAATTCTGGATTTCATTATGAACAAATTAGGAAGAAGCGCTACAATCTATGAGGCACAAGGCGCTTATTCTCACCAGCCTTTGCATGTGATCACCACCATTGTTGGCCGGCGCCAGGCAGTAGAACTCCGAAACTTCATTCGCAAAACCGATGCCAAAGCCTTTTTAAGCATCGTTAACTCTTCGGAGACCATTGGAAAAGGGTTCCGCCAGCTTTAAGCCGGCGAAACCCTTTTTTGCACTCTTTCCGTCTGATCCTTTCGGGATCGGGCGGATTTTATTTTTTCAGGCGAAAAATTCTTTGGGGCAGCGATAACACCACTACAATTCCCAGCGCAATGGCCACGGCGATCTTCAAAGTCTCCATTCCTTTGATGCCGGCCATATTCATATCTCCGTTGATAAGATAGTAGGCCGTATAGTAGATCCCGGCGCCGGGCACCAACGGGAAGATCCCGCAAATCAAAAAAATGGTAATCGGCGTTCTCCGCCAAATAGCAAACACGCGGGAAAGAGCTGTAAGAACCATGGTGGAGAAAAAAGAAGCTACCCAAAAAGACGCACCCATATGGCCGGCCAAAAGATATACCATCCATGCCACAGCTCCCGTGATTCCTGCCCAAATATACTGCTCCTTAGGCGCGCTGAAAAGAACCGCAAAAGAAATTACTCCCGCAAAGGCCACGGCCGTTTGAAAGGCCCATTCCAACCACTGTATATCTCCCATTTATAACACCACCCCAAACCACGCGCTGGCTGTACGAAGCACAAAGCCTACACCTAACGCGATACAAGCCGCGATCAACAGCGCATCTATCAACCGGATGGCTCCGGATACATAATCGCCGTTGAAAAAATCCCGAATGGACGTGGTAAACGCCACTCCCGGCACCAAAGGGATAATGGAACCGATCACCATGTGGTCGATATGATGCCCAATTCCCAGCATATACAAAAGCACGCTGCAAAGGGTGACCAAACCGCTTCCCAAAATATTGGTCATGATTTTGGAAAGTTTTTGGGTTCCCTTCATCAAAAGGAACAAATACAGCAGAAGCCCGGTGAAAAAGGAGGCAAAGCTATCCCACAAGGTTCCGCCCAAAAGGTAGCAAAATCCGGCACTGCCCACAGCGCAGGCCAGCAAACGAAACCACTTGGAAGCAAAAGGAAGGGCTTTGATTTCCTCCAACCGCTGAAAGGCTTGGGGCACCGTATATTTTCCTTCCTCGATCTCCCGGGAAAGCTGGTTCACCGCCGCGATTCTTCCTAAATGTGTAGGCGCCAAAGAAACCGCTCGAATCTCCGCCGTATGCACCACTCCGTTTTCTGTTCCGCAAGCAAAGATACCGTTGGAAATGACATACACATGAAAAGAATCCATCCGATACGCCTTGGCAATTCGCTCCATGGTTTCCTGCACGCGAAAAATTTCCGCGCCGTTATAAAGAAGGATCTCTCCTGCCAAAACCGAAAGCTCCAACGGACTTTCCGGGTTTGCGTTTTCCCAAATTTCTTCCTGCTCTCTTAAATCAACCGTCTTTTCCTGCGCCAAAACCGGATCTCCTTTCTTTTGCCGCGTTCCCCGTTTATCCCGGGAAACATACGGAAATCAGAACCGCCAAACCAATACCGTTGACCAGCGTAAATACTCCCAGATACCGCAGCGGTTTTGCTCCGGGCGTCTTCATATAGAATCGGAACGAAATCAAGCTGGCCAGGGAAGCAATCAAAGTTCCCAAGCCGCCGATATTGGTTCCCAGCAGCAAGCTTTTCCAATCCGTGCTGAAGCCGGACAGCAATACAGCCGCCGGCACATTGCTGATCACCTGGCTGGCCGCAATGGATGTAAAAAGAGGAGAGTTCTGCATCAATCTTTCCAGAAATCCCCGCACCGGCGGATACTGCCCCAAATTTCCAGCAAAAACAAAAAAGCAAACAAATGTGAGAAGAAGGCTATAATCCACCAAGCAAAAAATTTTCCGGTCAAACACCAACAAGCCCAAAACAATGATTCCCAAAAGGATCTCATATGGCAGCACACGAAATACCGACAAAAGACAAAGTAAAAATAAGGCTCCGAATACAATCAACTTTTGAGGGGCCAAAGGGATCTCCCCTTTTGGAAGCTCTACTTGTAAAATCACATTCCGCACGCTCAAAGCCGCGATGGAAAGTACAAATAAGCTGGCCAAAGTCAGGGGCAGCATGGTGGAAAAAAAGTTTTCCGGAGAAAGCTGAAATTTTGCGTATAAAAACAGGTTCTGCGGATTTCCCACCGGCGTCATCATGCTTCCCAGGTTGGCTGCCGCCGTCTGCAGCACCAGGATCCAGATGGTATATTGTTCCTGCCCAATCAAACGAAGTGTCAGTAAAGCAAAGGGCACAAAAGTGATCAGTGCCACATCGTTGGTAATCAGCATGGAGGAAAAGAAAGGAAGCAAAACCAGAAGCAAAGAAAGCACACGCAGCTGCTTTTTTCCGTTGAGAAGCTTCTGAGCCAAGAATACAAACAGCCCGGACCGCTGCAGCCCCGCTACCACCGCCATCAAAGAAAACAACAGCCCTAACACGCGATAGTCAATATAAGAAGCATACACCTGGCTGGGGGGAACCAACAGCATGGAGAGAGCGGCACACACCGCTGAAATACAAAGCACAGCTTCCTTTCGGAAGAAATGCCCTAAACGCCTAATCACCCAATCACCTCAAGATCTTATGGTCTTTTCTTTTTTCCGGAGTAACCCACAGCATTCAGCTCTGCTCACTGCCCAGCAAGCCCAGTTCTCCGGCATATTTCTGCATTCCCTGAATGCACAGCTCCATCACCTGGGAAAGTTCCATTCCCAGCATCTGGCAGCCATGTAAGATCACATCTCTATCACACTTGGCGGCAAATTTTTTATCCTTAAATTTTTTCATAGCGCTTTTCACGGTAAGATCCGTAATTCCTGTAGGACGCATCAAAGCCGCCGCCATCAGGATCCCCGTCAGCTCGTCCACCGTAAACAGGCTTTTCTCCATGGAGGTCTTCGGTTCCACCTGGCAAACCAGGCCATATCCATGGCTTTCAATAGCCCGAATATCTTCGGCAGAAATACCCTCCGGCTCCAAAAGCTCCTTCACATGGCCGCAATGCTCCTGGGGGTAAAGCTCAAAATCCACATCATGCAGATAACCGATTCCTTCCCAATATGCAACATCCTGGCCAAAATGCCGAGCCATAGCGCCCATGGCGCCGCTCACTGCCAGAGAATGCGCCAGCAAATGCTCTTGCTTTACGTATTTTTTTAAAATCTCCCGTGCCTGTTCCAATGTCAGCATATGTCTTCCTCCCTTTTCTCCAAACCATTTTCCCCAGCAGCCCAATCGCCGTTGGCTTTACGTCTTTTTATTATATCATATTTCAAAGAAAAACGGGAGCCTTTCTCTTGTTTTTATGAAACCCTGTTTCTCCTTTTCTTTTAGTCCTGCTTTTCCCCATTGGCTCTATTTCCCTCACATCTAAAAAGCGAAAAGCAGAAGGCATGCCTTCTGCTTTTTGCTTATATTATGTTCCTTTCCCTGCAGCTCTTATGAAAGAAAAGTTTTATAATCCTCATAGTTACGCTGTAAAAGATTGGGCGTATCCAAACCATAGGGGCATTTGGAGCTGCAAAGCCCGCAGTGCAGGCAGCTTTCAATTTTCTTCATCATTTCCTGGCCGGAAGGAGAAAGCCATCCCGCCGCCGGAGAGCGCCGCAGCAATAACGACATCCGAGCGCAAGTGTTGATCTCAATTCCCTGGGGGCAGGGCATGCAATACCCGCAGCCCCGGCAGAATTCCCCTGCCAGTTCCAGCCGGTCCTTTTCGATCAGCTTCTGGATCTCCCCGGTCATTTGGGGAGGGTTCTCCATATACGAAAGGAATTCATCCAATTCACTTTCCCGCTGAATACCCCAAATGGGAAGGGTGTTCTCAAATTGCGCCAAAAAGGCATACGCCGCATCGGAACGGGTAATAAGGCCGCCGGAAAGAGCTTTCATGCAGATAAATCCTACATTTTTCTCTTTGCAAAGCTTCACCAGCTTCTCTTCCTTTTCGCTGGCCAAATAGCTGAAAGGAAACTGCAGCGTATCATACAATCCCGACTCCACCGCTTCCCGGGCCACAGAAAGGCGATGATTGGTCAACCCGATAAAGCGGATCTTTCCCTGTTCTTTTGCCTGAAGCATGGCTTCATACAGCCCGGTGCCGTCCCCCGGTTTAGGGCAGAAAGCGGGATTGTGAAACTGATAAATGTCCACGTGGTCTGTTTTCAGCAAAGAAAGACTGGTTTCCAGATCCTTCCAAAATCCTTCCACCGTGGTCTGCCCGGTTTTCGTTGCCAGTATGATCTCATCCCGAACGTGGGACAGCGCCGCTCCCAATTTTTCTTCACTGTCGGAATATGCCCGGGCTGTGTCGAAAAAGTTGATTCCGTGGGCATAAGCTTTTTGCAAAAGCTTTACACTCTCCTGCAAAGAGATCCGCTGAATAGGCAAAGCACCGAATCCGTTGCGGTTCACGGTGATCCCCGTTCTTCCTAAAGTTACGTTTGCCATGGTTTCCTCCTATTCTCTCCCTCACGGGGCAAAACAACTGCTTTTCTTTTATCATACACCTTTTTTTAACAAGAGAGCAAGCCCCCTCTCTCTTCTCTGGAGAAAATTTGCTTTTTCCTTCCGGTTCTTTTATAATAACCGTGAATCATGCATAAACAATACACTTTGCCGGAACCCAAAAGATTTCAGCTGTGGGAGACTTATGAAGGCTTACGGAGGCTAATATGGAGATCAATACCCATGAATATATCCATGTAGAAAACGCGTATGAAAACAACCTGAAACATCTTTCTTTGGACATCCCCAAAGGAGCCATTACGGTTTTTACCGGCGTCTCCGGCTCCGGGAAATCCTCTTTGGTGATGGACACCATCGCCGCCCAGTCCAGGCGGGAGCTGAACGATACGTTCCCCAGCTTTGTGCAAAACTATCTACCCAAATACGGCAGGCCCCATGTCAGCCGGATCGACCATCTTCCGGCGGCCATTGTCATTGACCAAAAGAAGCCTGCGCCCAACGCCCGATCCACTGTGGGAACGTATACGGACATCTACGCCCTGCTCCGCCTTTTATTTTCCCGGGTGGGAAAGCCGTTTGTAGGCTATTCTGACAGTTTTTCCTTTAATCACCCCCAAGGGCGGTGCCTGCGCTGTGACGGATTGGGCCAGGTTACGGATTTGGATATCCACAAGCTGGTGGATTTTGATAAATGCCTGAACGACCCCGGAGTGATCCATTACGTGGATTTTGAACCCGGGCAGTGGCGCTGGATCCGTTACGCCAACAGCGGCCTGTTTGATCTCAATAAAAAAATCCGGGACTATACCCCGGAAGAGCTGGAGCTTTTTCTCTACTCTCCCCAGATCCGTCTGAATCCCAGGCCGGAAAATTGGCCCAAAACCGCCAAATACGAGGGTTTGGTTCCTCGAATGTACCGCAGCGTGATCCAGTCCGAGGAAGGGAAGCTGCACTGGAAGATCCTGGAGCCCATGGTGACTCAAGGGGTTTGCCCGGAATGCCACGGAGCCAGGCTGAATCCTAAGATCCTTTCCTGCAAGATCCAGGGAAAGAACATTGCGGAAGCGGCCGCCATGCCCTTGGAGGAATTGTTGGACTGGGTCTGCGCCATTACCGATCCTTTGGGGGAAGATATTGTAAGAACTTTAAAGGCGAGGCTTTCCGGCCTGGTACAGATCGGCCTGGATTATCTTACTCTGGACCGGGGGATGAACACCCTTTCCGGCGGGGAAGCCCAGCGCTGCAAAATCGCCAAATACAACAATTCCTCCCTTTCCGATCTTTTGTATATTCTGGACGAGCCCAGTGTGGGGCTTCACAGCCATGACATCTACCGGCTTCGGGAAGCGGTGGAACAGCTTCGGGACCGGGGAAACACGGTCCTTCTGGTGGAGCACCATAAAGAGATGATCTTGGCGGCGGACTATGTGGTGGATATGGGTCCCGGGCCGGGTTCTTCCGGCGGAGAGATCCTGTTTCAGGGTTCCCGGGCGGATTTTTTAAACAGCAATACGCTGACGGCACGGCTGCTCCTGGAGACCGGAGGGCTGAATCCTTCTCCGAAAGCCCCCAACGGATGGTTTCCGCTGAAGAACCTTTCCCTTCATAATCTGCAGAACCTGAATGTGTCCCTTCCTTTGGGAGTGCTGGCGGTGATTGCCGGAGTAGCGGGTTCCGGGAAAAGCTCCCTGATGGAGTGCTTCTGCAAGGCGGCCCAGGAAACCCCCGTGTATATCAGCCAGAAAAATATTGGCATCAGTCTGCGTTCCACCCCAGCCACCTACCTGGGGGCCGCCGATGAGATCCGGAAAATTTTCGCCAAACGCTGCGGCGTAAAAGCCAGCCTTTTTTCCTTTAACGGCAAGGGGGCTTGTCCTGTATGCGCAGGCAAGGGCGTTTTAGTGTCGGATATGGCCTTTATGGATTCCATTGAAACTGTATGTGAAGCCTGCCAGGGCCTTCGATATTCTCCGGAGGTGCTGCAATATACAGTGGACGGCCTGAACATCGCTCAGGTTCTGGATCTGACCGTTGCTCAGGCGGCGGAATGGTTCCAGGGAACATCGGTCCGCACGTTGCTTCTTCCTCTTTTGGAAGTAGGGCTTTCCTATCTGCATTTGAATCAGTCCCTCTCCACGCTTTCGGGAGGAGAGCTGCAGCGCCTGAAACTGGCTTCCTATCTGGGAGAAAAGAACCAGATCTTCATTTTGGATGAACCCACGGACGGCCTGCACATTGGAGATATCCGCCGGCTGCTGGATCTGTTTCGGCGCATGGTAGAAAACGGAAATTCCGTATTTCTCATCGAGCACAGCCTGGAAGTTTTAAAAGCCGCGGACTATGTGGTGGAATTAGGCCCCGGGGGAGGACACCGGGGCGGCCATCTGCTTTTTTCCGGCACACCGGCTGCTATGCTGGAATGTCCCCATTCCGTAACGGCTCCTTATCTGAGAAAAGAGATCGGCCTTTCCTGAAAAACTAAAGAGCAACAAAGCACAAAACGACAAAACAGCAAAACAGCAACCGTGCCCCGGCGGACTTTCGCCGGGGCACGGTTTGTTTTGAAGAATCTCTTTTGTCTGCTCTTTTTCCCATTAACGCCGGGAAAGCTCTTCATAAAATTCATTGTACCATAAAGCATGGTCCACCGGGGTATTAGCCGGAATGTGATTCCCCACTGCCATGAAAAAGCCGGGGCAGTTTTTCCCAATATCCATGCACCGCTTTACCTCTTTATAAATGTCTTCCCGGTCTCCCATCAGCAAAATGCGGGTATCTGCGTTTCCAACAAACGCGTGGGTCTTCCCATATTTATGGGCGATATACTCCATATCGGTGCCCGGTTCCAGCACAAAGCCATGAAATCCGCACTGGGCAATATCATCCACAAACTGGGTGTAACACCCATCGGAAGTAAAGAGCACTTTCTTCCCTGCCTCCAAAAGCGGGCGAAGATACTTTTTATAGTTGGGGAAAATATACTCCCGATACCACTGAGGATGCAAAAACGGCCCTTCCGTCCATACAATATCGTCGTGGAGCATAATCACCGGAGCCTGGCATTTGGCCAGGGCGTTTATATACTGCTGCACCCACTGGGCATACCGGTTAGCCGTTTCACCAAACCCCTTGGGATCCACCCCTGCCGCCGTCAGCAAAAGGTCCCAGCCAAACAGATCAATCAATCCGGACATGCAGGTGACATAGATGCCGTTCATATTCACGGCGTCGTCCCAGAAATCACAGCCTCGCGCATACTCCTGATTCAAAAAGGCAATGATCTCCTCTTCCTTTCTCTCCCCAAAGGCTTCCCAGGGATCAAACGCCAGAACATCGTCTTCATCCTTAAATTTACTTTCCTTTGCCGCGCTGAAATCCGTTCCTCCGGCTGCGTATACCGCGTGGCCCATATCCGTATAATACTCCCCAAAAATGGAGTGGGCGATATCCGTATTCCACATAAAGTCAAAGTTCCAGGCTTTAAGAAAGGCTCTTTGCGCCTGCCGCCAAACATCCGGAGAAGAGTCCTTAGTTACCGGTATCCCCGTAACACGCGTCAATAGTTCCGGATGCCCCAGAACAGAATACTCCGTTCTGGGTACCCGCTCCGGCATTTCCAGATTCAGCGCCTGCATTCCATGGATTTTGGACATACAACTTCCTCCTTTTTATACGGTTTATATTACGGATAAAAACCGATTATCCTTAATCGATTCCCGCCAATTCTTTGGCTGTATCCACCAGCATGCAAAGATTTTCGAAAGGAACATCCGCCTGAATCTCCTGGGAAGGCGCCGTAATATAGCCGCCGCCCTTCGAGAGATTTTTCGCGATTTTCAGCGTTTCTTCCCGAACCTGCTCCGGCGTGCCATAGGGCAAAATCTCCTGTGTGCTTATGCCGCCCCAGAAGGTCATAGCGTTGCCAAACTCCTTTTTAATTTCATAGACATCCATACACTCCGGTTGCAGAGGGTTTAAAACATCCACTTTTATTTCCGCCAGATCGGGCATGATCCGGCGAATATTGCCGCAGGAATGCACCCATACATCCAGCCCCGCTTCCCGAATCAGCGCATACTCCTCTTCTTCTCCCGGACGGATCAGCTGCCGCCACACATTAGGAGACATAAGCAAATCCTTTTGGGAGCCCCAGTCGCTTCCCAGAAGAATCCCGTCGATTCCCGGGATATGCACAATATTTTCCAGCATCACCATGTTTTTCCGGATAATGGTTTTCAGCAGCTTTTCCGCATATTCCGGCTCCACCGCCAGGTCCGCCAGAAAATTCTCGATTCCTCTGGCAAAATACGCTTTTTCAAAGTGGCTTCCCCAGATAGTAACCAAAACATACGCATCCGTATACTGCTTGATGCTTTGGATCTGGCGAATAAACTCCTCATAGCTGCCTGTGCCTATGGTACGGGGAAGATACTCCGGCGCCTCTTCCTGCAGATACTCTTCCGGCACCTGATACCAATCCCACCACGGACAATCCACAGTAAGCACATGATTCCCCATGGAATAATAAATGGCATGCCGTTTGGAAATTTTTCCTTCCCGATACAGTTCCAAGATTTCTCCGTGAACGTATTTCTCCATGAGAGCGTCAAAGTATTTTTTCTGCCCGCCTGCGTCCAAATGGATGCAGGAAGGGATCCCGTCTCCTTCCAGATGCCGGATAGCCAGCTGAACCCGTTCCCGTCGATTCATACGTATCTTCCTCTCTTTTATGTTCTTCTGTTTAATCTACTCAATCTGCTTCAAATTCTCTTTCATTATAACCTGTGCTCTTTTTTCCGCAATTGACATTCCGGACTTGTTATTGTATTCTTGAGACATACCAACGATTGAAAAGGGAGGGTCGCCTTTGCGAAGCTATGATATAACAGGAAGACCGGACGACACATTTCCCTTTGCGGCGGAATACGCGGTAGCCCAGGGATTTTTTCCGGAACACACCCATTCTTATACGGAACTTTTGGTGGTGCTCAGCGGCACAGGATGGCATTGTTCGGACAAAGGAAAATTTCTTCTTTCCACCGGCGCTGTTGTAACGGTTCCCCCTCCGTTGGCTCATGAAATGGATAAAATGAAAGATCTGGAAATGTATGTGCTGAAATTCGACTTAAACGGCCTGAATTCCTATGGATATGACCTGCGCAACCATGCCGGATTTCGTTCTTTGTTTATTCAATGTCCTCCTTCCCTGCAAAGCCAAAAAGCGGGAGCGCCTCTGCTTCTGGATGCGCAGCAGCTGGAGCATGTACGCATGCTGATCTCCACCATGTTTCAGGAATTCTCCCAGCGCAGACCCGGGTACAAAATCATTATCCGAACCCATCTTCTGGCGCTGACAGCTTATCTGGCCCGGTGCTTTCTGCCGGATGAGAATGCTCTTTCCCTGCGCATGGAAAAAATCATCCCCACTGTCACCTTTATGGAAGAAAATCTTCGGCAAAAAATCACCATTCCTCAGCTGGCAGAGCAGGTTTTTCTCTCTCCCCGCCAATATGACCGGGTATTTAAAGAGATTTATGGCACCACACCCTCTTCCTACCTTTCGGAGCTTCGCCTGCAGTATGCCTGCCAGCTTATGGCGGAACGGCAATGCCCTCTGGCCCAAATTTGGGAAAAATGCGGATTTACAGATAACGCCTTTTTTTACCGTAAATTCAAGCGCCGTTTCGGTATGACTCCTTTGCAGTACCAGAAAAAGCTGCTTTCTTCCATTCAAGATTGACGCAACGGCTGGGCCGGCTCCTTTTTTCTTTTATCCCCATAAAGCTATGTAACGTATACCATGCCTTGTGCCCTCTGCCGCACATCAGAATCAACACATTGTCTTTTTTATACAAGCGATTTTACTACTATATGACTATTTTAAATCAGAATATACTTTCAGTATTGAAAAAGAAGCCAAAAAACCCGCGGAAAAATTCTTCCGCGGGTTTTTCTTCTAAATTTTAAAGCTTCGTTTACACGGTTTACACAGGATCCAAAGAAAACAGGACATGATCCCGGGAACAAATCAGATTTCCGTCTTTTTCCTGAAGCTCTGCCACCTGAATGGAAGAACGCCGATGCTGGTATTCCCAGACAAAGTCCTCCTGATTTCTCTGCTCCTCCGTTACCTGGGGATGGGTAAAGTAAAAAACATATGCGTGCCCCTGATGCACCACCACATCCGCATGCCCGCCTATACTCCCATCGTCCGGACGAATCCCTGGGGTTCGCAGAATATTGCCCCGGTATTCCCACTGGGAAGCATCCAAGCTGCTGTATACGTCCAAGCCATGCCAGGGATCTGTCAGCATCCAGAATTTTCCTGCAAAAGAAAACACATTTGGCCCTTCATGAGGATTCCGCTGGATCTCCGGCCCCAGAACGCTCCAGTGATACAAATCCCGGCTGACAGCGGAATATGTATGGGAGCCATGGGCTTCATCCTTATACCAAAGCTTATATTCCCCTGGGCGGACTTCACATACACAGGCATCAATCACCCGTTCCGAAGAAAGAGGCACAACGCCTTCCCATTTCCAGTCCCACAGTGTATCCGCCGTATAATGCAGGATATGCCGGTCACCTTGCCATTCCTGAGGGATTCCCCGGACATAAGAAACATACATATGATATTTCCCCTGTGCCCAGATCACCTCCGGCGCCCAAAAGGTGTTGTGTCCCTTTTCAAACTCCAGATCCAATTCACCCCGGTAAAGCCAAGTTCTTCCGCCGTCCCCGGAACTGGCTACACCGATCCGTGTGCCGTGAATATAGCTTACTCCGTGATTGATGGCGGCGGCTCTCCGATTGGTATACAGCATCCACCAGTTTTTTTCCTCCCGGTTCCAAATCACCACAGGATCTGCCGCACCATCCCAAATAGGATCCCGGTAAAGCGGCGCTTTGGGTTCGAAATACATCCATTTCCCTTCCTTTCAAAGAATATTTATAGAGCCTGATTCGTTAATCGTAAAATCATTTGTTCATCTCAGCGGCATATTGCCGGGGAGAGCGGCCTGTTACTTTTCGAAAAACACGGCTGAAATAGAACAAATCTGAAAAACCACATTCCAATGCCACTTCCGTAATTCCGGACCCTCCATATGCCAACATTGCACTGGCGCGATTGATTCGCAGAAGATTGACTGTCTGTAAAATCGTGCGTCCGGTTTCTTTTCGGAATAACGCCCCACAGTATGAAGGGCTTAATCCTACGGAAGCCGCCACTTCCTCCACCGTAAGCGGCTCCAGATAATGCTGCTCCAAATATTGCCGTATGGTTTCCACATGAGGACTATTTTGCTTGCGCCCGGAAAGCGTCTGCAAACGATGCAGAATCAGCAGCAGCATTCCCTGCCCATAAAGAGATCTCTGCGGGTCCAAACTCATCCATACCTTCTCAAAGTTCAAAAAATAATTTCTCAGCAGCTCATCCTGTTCCCAATCTAAAACGCCCGGAGATAAAGGGATAGGAGAACTTGCCTGAAAATTAAACGCCACGCATTCCATCCCTTGGGTTTGAGCACGTCTCAAACTTTCCTTGGGAAGATACACCGCCTGCCCGGCACGCAACCAATATTCTCCGCTTTCCGAATAATAGGCGCCACTTCCTTTCAGCAGAAAGGTCAAATCATGGAAAGGAATCCTTTCAGGCGCTAACTGCCACTGAGAAGAACAACGCTTATGGACAAAATACTCTACGGAAAGATCCATAGTTTCACCCCAAAAATCCGTATTTTGTGCAAATCCTGCCGAATTTATCCATGTACTTTTTCTCCGCTTTTTGTATACTGTATCATATCAGAAAGCTTATGTACAGCCTAAATCCATGGGAATACGCAACCGTACAGACTACAGAAGTTCAAAGACGCAGGCACACAGGCACATAAACTCACAGTCATGTGGTTACGCAGCTACATAGTTACATAGTTACGCAGTCACGCAAATGTGTAAATTGAAAGGAGCCGTATGTATGAGGCCGGTAGATCTGGAACGATTTTGGGCAGAGGATGAACGCGCACATGAAGAAAACTGTTTTTCCTCAACAGCAAAGCAAGTTGCTTTAGGAATCCGAATGAGCGATGAATGTGTTTTTGCAGAGCTGGGAGAACCGGGAAATCCCTGGGGTGAAACTCCCAGAGAACGACGGATGGAACTGAACCGGCGCTATAATGACAAAGCGGAGAAAATCGTGGGAAAACGTCTGCTTCGGGAGAATTTCCCTCATCCGGATGAAATTTTCCCGGCGTATCGCGGAATCGGAGAAGTGTTCGGCGGTTCCTACGTATTTGACGGAAACGTAACCTGGCTGAAAAGCTCTTGCCAAACCCCTGAAGAACTGGAAGCTGTACTGGATCGAGTCGATCGAATGGATGTGGAAGATTTTCTGCTTCCTTCCAACTGGTATCGGGAAAAGGAACGAATCTTCCAAACTTACGGTACAAAGCCGCCTCTATGGCGACACGTTCGAGGGCCTGTAACGCTGGCTACTTCCATTTTTGGCACAGAAAATCTGATATTTCTCTATTATGATGCTCCGGAACTTTTCCTCCGGTTCAGCCAAAGCATCCTTCGGGTCATTCTCACTTACATCCGGGTTTCCACACGGGAGGCAGGGTATACCCCCGAAACCGCTCCCCACGGTTTCTCTTTCGCAGACGATGACTGTAATTTGTTCACACCGGAAATGTATGAGATCTTTGGATTTCCAATTTTGAAAGAAGTTTTTTCTCTGTGCTCTCCCAATCCGGAAGACGAACGCTACCAACACTCGGATTCTGCCATGGGGCACCTAATACCCATTCTTTCCCGGCTTAATTTGACCGGCTGCAATTTCGGTCCTACCGTAACAGTGGAGGAAATCCGTCGCTATATGCCTAATACACGCATTGACGGGCAACTGGCTCCGTTTACATTCATGGGCAACGACGAAGAAGCCATCATTGCGGAGGTTCGAAGGGACTGTGAAAGCATTCGCGCCTGCAAAAGCCGTGGCTTGAACATAAGCACCGCCGGTTCCATTAACAATGGCTCCCTTCTGACCAGTATGCGGGCTGTGATGTTTGCTATCCAGGAATACGGACAATATTGAGTTTTCTGCTTGTTTCTTTCCCTTCAATGATCCAACCTTGAACTGCACCCCATTTGTTAGACTGTATGATATACGGATAACAAGCGGGGTGCTTTATTATGCCAAAAGGGATACCGAACAAAAGATACACGATGGAATTTAAGCAAACGGTTATATAGACAATGCGAAAAGAACACTCAAGTGTTCACGAAACAATGGGAATGTTTAAAATCAATGACCATGGCATCATAGAACGCTGAGAGCAAATTTATCTTGAGGTAGGCCTGGAAGGCTTGGCGGTAGAACGCCGGGGGTATAAAAGTAGCAGGGGACCAGCTAAGTTGCCTAAGAAGGTTGGAAGACCGTATTGCAGAGAACCAGCAGCTACATGCAGGAAACGAATCCTTAAAAAACTTGCAAGTCTTAAAATTTTAGTCTATGGTACATTTCAAGCAAGAGCTCATTGAACACCTGGACTGCTACAATGACTGACCTATTAAGGAAAAGCCAAAGGGCTTGCCGCCTGCAATTCACAGACAGCAAACCCTTTCGGTTGCTTGCGCATTTTTTACTTGAAAATATTGTCTAACTTTTTGGGGGCACTTCACTTTCACGAACCTGTCCGCTCTTCATTCTTTACAGAATCGGATACATGTTATCCCTTTACGCCGCCAATACTGATTCCTTCCACAATATTTTTCTGAAGGATTATGTATACGATTACCACCGGCATGATGGACATTACCGCTCCAGCCAGAACAGGGCCATACTCAACGGTCTTATGTCGGAACGCATACTTGGAAAGCCCAATGGTCAGTGTATACTTCTTCTCATCTGTCAGCACCAGGAAAGGCCAGAGATAATCATCCCATGCTCCCAGGAACAGAATAATTCCCAAAGCGGCCATGGCTGGTGTCACCAAAGGAAGAACGATCCGGTTAAAAATTTTAAACTCGCCGCATCCGTCTATGCGGGCAGATTCAACCAAAGAAGCAGGAACCTGGTGCATAAACGAACGAACCAGGTACACACCATAGCCGGAGCAAATAGACGGAAGGATCAATGCCCAGTGGGTATTTAACAAATCAATTTGGTTAAATAAGTTATATAACGGAATAATGGTAACCACCCAGGGAATCATCATCGTAGCTATAAAAATAGTGAAGATGACATTTTTTCCCTTAAATTTGAACTTCGCAAATATATACCCTAAAAGAGCACTGGTATATACGGGGATTGCTGTACGAAGGATGGCGATATAAACGCTGTTGCCAAAGGAATACGCCCAGATTATCCTTAAAAATTGTCTCATAGTTCTCAAAAGTAGGCTCTTCCGGGAAGAACTTTGGCGGAACGCTCATAACTTTCGGCGTAGCTTTAAAGGAAGAGAAAAACATCCAGAACAAGGGATACAGAGCAATCACACAGCCCAGAATCAAAAAAACATGTATCAGGATTTTTCCCGGACGAATGGGGCGTTTATTCATCCCTGTCATCAGAAATCCCCCTTCCTGTCGCCAAATTTAATCTGCAATAACGTAAACACCATAATGATCACAAACAGGATAACCGCTATTGCCGAAGCATATCCGAGTTTATAACTGATAAAGGCCTGCTGATAAATATACAATCCGGTTGTTGTCGTGGAATACATTGGTCCGCCGGTGGACGCGTTGCTGCTGTCTCCTGTCAAGCCCACGATGGAGATAAAGATCTGCAGCAATCCGATCACCTGGGTCACCACGTTATAAACTGTGATAGGCCGCAGAAGGGGAAGAATTACGTAGCGGACTTTTTTGAATCCGGTAGCACCGTCGATCATAGCGGCTTCCACCACATCTTTTGAAATTCCCTGCACACCTGCCAGGAAAATCAAAAATACGTAGCCAAAGTCTTTCCAAATCGTAAAAAGAATAACCGTAGGCATGGCCCAGTTGGGATCCAGCAGCCATCCGGGACCGGAAATTCCCAAGGCGGCAAGATAGCCGTTAATGGTACCGGCTTCCGGCTGCAGTAAAAACCGGAATACATATGCCGTGGCAATCATGGTGCAAATCGTAGGAAGGAAGAAAATGGAGCGATAAAGTCCCTGCACCTTTTTCACACTGCTGACTGCCATGGCCACAAAGAAAGCTAAAATCGTTTTGATCAAAACTGCGAAAAATGTCAGATAAAACGTATTGAGCAATGTTTTTCCCAAAAGGGGATCCTTAAACGCATTGGAATAATTATCAAAACCGTTAAATGTCATTTTACCGGTCAAAGCATTCCAGTTAAAAAAGCTGCCGTAAAAAGTTTGTATAATAGGACTTAATACGAATATGCAGATAACAATAAAACATGGAATTACCGCGCTCCACGCAAACAGCGTCTGCTTAAACGTCAGAGACTTGCCTCTTTTCATAGGATCATTGCACCTCTTTCCTCACCCAGTCTTGAAAAAGGGCGGGGTATGGAATTCTTTCTTTCCACACCCCGCCTTTCAAAAACAGTTTATTTAAGCTCGTCTGCTATTGCTGAGTCGCATTCAGCAGGCTTCCAGTTATAGTCCGCCAATGTCTGATTTACTTTGGCTACTGCATTGGGCAAGGCCTCGTCGATGGATACACCAGACAGCAGAACGGGGTCCAACAAAGTCTGAACCAAATCCTGGCCCATCTGATTAGGAGTAGGACCAACGTAGATACTATTGTCATAGTCTTCCATCAGAACCTTGATCACCGGATCGGATGCCAGCTCTTCGTTATCTTCCAGAGAGATCTTAGTGGGAGCCAAGCACTGCTCTTTGCACCAATCCAGCATATACTTATCGCTTGCAAAGAACAGGGTCAGCAGATCTTCTGCCAGCTCCGTCTGCTTTTCGTCGCACTGCGCATTGATACCCATGGAAACGTCCGGGTTGTTATAGTGCCAGTTACGTTCCTTGTCTTCAAATCTGGGCTGCGGGAATACGCCGAATTCAAAATCCGGAAGTTCACCGCGCAGGATACCTGCGAAATACGGATGATTCCAAATCATAGCCGATGTACCATCCTTAAAGGACTGCTCTGCATCGGGGAAGGTGGGAGAGCAAATTCCATCTACCAGGTACATATCCACAAAGAACTGCATGGATTTCTTGAAATCATCGTTATCAAAGAGAAGCTGCTTGCCGTCTTCACTAAACAGGAAACGTCCGCTCAAGAGGCTCCAATCGTTGATAAACGCACTTGCAGGCGTATAGTTAAAGCCAGCGACCTTAATACTGTCGCCTTCTTTCTGGGTCAGCTGCATAGCGATCTCGCGGAATTCTTCCCAGGTTTCCGGAATATCCTCTTCCGTCAAACCGGCATCCGCCCAAAGAGCTTTATTGTAGTAAATAACACCGTGGCCGCCGCCGGTAGCGATATAATAGATGTTTCCGTCCAGAGCTGCGTAGCTGTCTACGCCTTTGTAATCCTTACGCAGAGCTTCTACCAGCTCATCCGAATACGGCTTCATCAAGCCGCTGTCTACCATCAGGTTCTGGTAGGAATTATGGAAATAGAACACGTCCGGTCCATTTCCGCCGCTGACTTCTACAGGAATCTTGGTCCAATAATCACCCCAAGCTACATATGTAACGTTCAGCTTTACATTAGGACGATACTTCTGGTAATCATCAAACAGAGGCTGGATGAAACGTTTGCCGTCTTCATAGAACCAGACATTCAATTCGCCTTCCATCTCTTTGCCTGTATCGAACTGTACATTCTCGCCGATAATTTCCCCTTTGGGTTCTTCCGAAGTTCCTCCGCCGGAAGAAGTACCGGATCCGCTTCCAGAACTGCTTTCAGACGGATTGTTGCTGCAAGCTGCAAATGTTCCTATCAAAAGCACGCAAGCCAGCAACGGTGCCAGCAATTTTTTCATAACCATTCCTCCTTGAAAAAAATTTGAGCCTATTCTCAAATTCGGCCCTTTGTTAACTTTAGTATGGAAATCTGTTTATAATTTGCCAATAATATTTTATATATTTATTCATTATTTAAACTATTTGTTAAAAATGCGATATTCAATCCATATATATTGTGTATGTTTATCCCCTATAAACTTAATTAATTTATATAACATCTGACAAAAACAACAAAATTTCATTTCTGGGACCAAGTGAAAATTGTCTTAAATTCCGTGAAGCCACATCCTTTATATGGAATATTTTGAACACTTTTAAAACAAGCAGCTTTCCGATTCAGAAAATCAGAAAGCTGCGCACTTTTCAACTTACGAAAGCGCTGGAAGACCAAAATAGCTAAGCAGACCCGTATAAATTCCCTGGGCGAATTCCTTTTGATCGTCCCGAAGCTTTTGCGCGTCGGATGTATTGGTAAGATACGCCAATTCCACCAAAACCGCCGGCATGGTGGTTCGCCGCAGCACGTAAAGAGAAGGATTTAACCGCACGCCGTTATCCTTTGTTCCCACCGTCTGAACCACTGCATTTAAAAGATGCTGCGCCATCCAATAAGACTGCGTATTGGTACGAAATACATACATCTCACTGCCGTTAATGGCCGGATTGGTATTGGCGTTGCAATGGATGCTGAGAAAATAATTGGCTGGCCAGGAATTGGCCATATTGACCCGTGCCTGCAAGCTGGTGGAATTACTGGTTCCCAACACGGTTTCCGGGGTGGGTCTGGACACTCTTGCGGTAAACCTAGGATCATCATTGAGCATTTTCGCCAAATAAATTCCTACGTTGTACGTAATATCCTGCTCACGAAGTCCGTTTCCCTCCGCTCCGGCATTCGGCCCACTGGGATTATGACCCTGATCCACAAAAATACGAATAGACAAATGATCCCCTCCCTGTTTATTGTATTCCACTTCATTCTATTCATTCCCTAACGAAAAGTGTCTGCCTCTTGCCTATTCTTTACAAAAAACGGCGGAAGAGAATAGACTCTCTTCCGCCGTTTTTTATCCGGTATGCTTTTTTTCTTCTTTTCCTCCACAGTTTCCACAGCTTCCTTTTCCTGCACATTTTTTGCAGTAAGGGCAGCCAATACAAGTCTCTCCTCGTTTTTTAGAGCGATACAAATACAAGGAAATTCCAACTACAAGGAAAACAACAATTCCAATGATGACACCATCTTCCATACTTATTGGCTCACCACACATTCCTTTCCTATTTTTTCAGCCCCACTCAGCACATATTCCTTTTTAAGTTTCTGATTGGTATGACGAATCAAAAGCAGAATCGTGACAGCGAACGCCAACACAACTAACAAACCTCCTATAGCCGCACCTACATGCAGAGAAGCCGGAGCTGTAATCAAAGTTCCGATGGTGTATACCAAGTAACCTACGGTATATCCTACTCCCAACTGAAGACCGATTCCACCCAAAAGCCATTTTCCGCTTTTCATTTCCGCATTCATAGCGCCAATAGCCGCAAAGCAAGGCGGGGTATAAAGATTGAACATCAGGTAGGCCAAAGCAGCAACTTTGGTAATGGCCATCACGCCCGCAACTTCCGCGCCGGCACCTTCCATAAGGACCAATTCCTCAGTATCAATGAAATTTTCCAGTCCTACAAAGCAAACAGCTAACGTGCCCACCACGTTTTCTTTTGCGATAAATCCGGTAACGGCTGCCGCCGCCAATTGCCAGGAAAGAACGCCCACAATGGGAACCAGAAGATAGGCAAAAGGTCCTGCTATGGAAGCCAGGATGGAAGAATCCGCCGTCTCTGCAACAGAAAAATTCCAACTGAAGGTCTGCATAATATGTACGGCCGTATTGCACAGCAGGATAATGGTCGCCGCTTTTACAATGTAAGCCCAGCCGCGCCCGCACATGGATTTAAACGCGCTCCACAAGGAAGGAAGTTTATACTGGGGCAATTCCATAATGAAAAAGGATTTTCTGGACTTATAGCCCGCAATTTTATTGACCAGTAAAGCTCCCAGGAAAATCAACACGATCCCGGAAAGATACATCAGCGTGCTTACCCATCCGGCATCATCGAAAAATGCACCGGCAAACAAAGCGATCACCGGGATTTTAGCACCGCAGGGCATAAACGGAGCAAGCATAGCTGTGGCCCGCCGCTGACGTTCGCTGCGAATGGTACGGCTGGCCATGATTCCCGGCACGGCGCATCCGATGGTGATTACAAACGGAATCACGGATTTCCCGGAAAGTCCCACTTTCTTAAAGATGGGATCCAGTACCACCGCCACACGAGACATATAACCGCAGTCTTCCAGAATGGCGATCAGAAAATACATTACCATGACCAATGGCAAAAAGCCGATTACCGCGATCACGCCTCCGATAATACCGTCCACAAGAAGAGCGGACAGCAGCGGATTGGCATTTTCCAGGGATGTTCTTACAAATTCTTGAAAGGTCTCCAGCCATCCTACCATCCAGTCTGCAATGGGTGTTCCAACCCAGACCTGAGAGATCTGGAATACCAACCACATAACCACCGCAAAAATCGGGATCCCCAACCATTTGTTGGTAAGCACCGTATCTACTTTATCACTGAAATCTCTGTCCTTTGTCAAAATCTTCCGATTTTCCACAGAGGAAACCAACTGGTTTACAAATGCAAACCGTTTCCGATCCGCTTCCTCTACGGCTTTTTTATCCGTTAAATTGATATTCTCCTGTTGATAAGGAGGAATCTGAACGGTATGGGCTACGGACAAAGCTTTTTTTACCACTGTATCCAACCCTTGAGAAGAAGTGGAAACCGTTTCCACTACCGGGCAGCCCAACTTTTCACTGAGAGTCTGTGCATCAATTTTGGTCTCTTTTTTAGCATTGATGTCGCTTTTGTTCAACGCGATCACCACAGGAATTCCCAACTCCAAAAACTGCGTGGTAAAGAACAAGCTTCGGCTTAAATTTGTGGCGTCCACAATATTGATGATCACATCGGGGTTTTCTTTCTTTACATAGGAACTGGTGATGCTTTCCTCGCTGGTAAACGGAGACATAGAATAGGCGCCGGGAAGATCCACAACCACCACCTGTTCTCCACCGGATGCATATGTTTTCCGGATAGGATGTTCTTTTTTCTCCACGGTCACGCCGGCCCAGTTGCCTACCTTTTCATTTCGGCCTGTTAATGCATTGTACATTGTGGTTTTTCCTGAATTGGGGTTGCCGGTTAAAGCGATTCGCATAAAAGCCCTCCTCACTGTAAATATCGGAAGGTTAGTTTAAACTAACCTTCCGGCAAAACAATATCCTCTCATTCGCCGATGACTATTGCGTCCGCAAGCAAATGATCAATATTGTAGCGACCATCTTTGATCGAAACCACACAGCTTCCCTTTAAATGGGAAACCACCGTAATAGGCTCACCGGTGTAACAACCCAGAGAAAACAAAAAGGCATCCATCTCTTCATCATCGGTCTGAACCTGCTGAATCGTATACGCTTTGCCCTCAACTGCTTCCTTTAGTGTCATTTTATGTTACACCTCCATTTTTAAAAGTAACCCTTATGATTAGTTTTGACTAACAATCCAAGAAAGATAAAAGTTAGCCTTTGCTAACCGAGGATGAGTATACACCTGTTTCCATCTTTTGTCAAGGCTTTTTTTACAAGAAATAACCAACAAAAAATCAAATCGTATTTGTCAATTAAATAAACGTGCAGTCATTTATATCATTCAGATATAAAATACTTTTGGATTCTTGCTAAAACTCAGCATTCATGCTATGCAGGTAAGATATGCTGCTCATGGACTTAACAGGGCAGGAGAAAAAGAAATTGAAAATTCAAGACATTCAATACTCAGAAAAAATAAACGAAAGCCCTCTGTGGGATCAACTGGATGACCTCACCCGTTACTTGCGCTTAGCTGCTGAATTTGGGTGTGGGAATGACGGAGAAGCCTTATACAAAGAGTTGGAAAGATCCATGGAAAATACTTTGCGCAGCTTTCAGTCGTTAGTGCTTTCCGCAAAAGATCCCGATGAACCGGACTCCCTTGCTGAAATCCGCAAATTACGTCCGCAAGGGCCGCGCTGTTTGCAAAAAGCGCTCCCCGCCGATTATTCCAACCGGCTTCGGGGGGCCGTTTTCGGAAGAATGGCCGGCTGCACTTTGGGAGCCGCATTAGAATTTGAACCCATTGCATCGGCTAAGAACTGGGCTCTTTCCCATGGTGATTCTTACCCGCTGACGGATTACTGGAACCAGGTCCGCTACCCACAAAATGTTCACTATATTGTAGGCAAAAAGCAAGACTTAACCAAATCCGGGATGAACGCTGTTCCTCCGGATGACGACACCATTTATACTTTGCTGGGTCTTCTGGTCATGGAAGAGTATGGAGCAGATTTTCGTCAGGAACAACTGGCGGAAATTTGGAAAAAGTATCTGCCTCTGGGAAAAGAGAAGCCCGATGGAGAAAAAGGCTGCTGGTGGGGAGAACGCACCATGTTGCGAAATCTGCTGGCTGGGCAATCCTTACCGGAAGCGGGGATCAACGGAAATCCCAACCTGCAAAGCATCGCCGCCTGGGCACGAGCGGACAGCTATGGATATGTTTTTCCCGGCAACCCGGAACGGGCGGCAGAACTGGCTTATCGAGATGCCGCTATGAACCACCGGTGAAACGGAGTTTACGGCTCCATGTTTATGGCGGCGACGATTGCCGCTGCCTTTACGGTAGATGACCCCATAGAGGCCTTACAGATCGGATTAACAGAAATTTCCAAGGACTGTCTGTTCGCAGAAGGAGTACGGTGGGCTCTGGAACAATCTCCCACTGATTATCAAGAGGCCTTTGATCTTACATGGAAACGATATGCAGGTATGTTCAATGGAAGTGCCATCACCAATGCGCTGCACGTAGTAATGAGGCTAAAAATCGGAAATAAAGATTTCACTCGAACCATTGGAGAAACCGTAGCAATCAGCGGGGATAACGACTGCACCGGAGCCACAGCGGGGAGTATTTTAGGCGCGATCATCGGTAAAGAAAACATTCCGAAACATTGGATCCGTCCCTTCCAGGGAAGAATGCATATTTACCTGAATCAATTGCCGGAATATTTGGAAATTGAAGACGTGTGTCGCCGGTTGGAAGCCTTGGCACATCGATTTAACCTGGGATAAATTTAAAACTACTGTTATGGAATACCCCCATAGGCTATGATAAGGTCATGAGGATTTTCCCGCAAAGGGAAAACGGTGTCCCCGCAAATCGAACTGGAATGAGAAGCTCCCACATAAACCAGAGCAGCTGTGGTTTCCCTGAGTAAAAAGCAACTATAAAATCCGCTTCTTTTGCGGCAGGCGCAGAACAACCTGATTGCCAGAAAAATCATCCCCGACCTTGTGATAGGCCGGGGATTTTCGTATGCTGAAAACGCACTTTTCAAGAGTAAGGACGTATCTTAGAAACGGCAACTTGCCGCTGGGAAGAGAGAACAAAAAAAAAGACGCCAGCTATGGGCGCGGACAACATAGCTTAATAAAAGGAAAAAGCCCCGAGTGCAGTTCGCGCTCGGGGCTCTCGGTTGTCTCCGGGGACTAAAAAAGATGCCACGCATTTTTTTGTCTTGAGACTTGAACCCACACAGTTTTTACACTGAAAATATTTTACCATATAATCAAGCCAAACACAACTCATAATATAAGTCATTTGCATTTCCTTTCTGATTTACAGATCTGCCGTCATCTCAGTACCGTCTTTGAAGAGGATAAGGATTTGTTCTGCGGAGACTACC
>CALWUW010000025.1 GCA_944384815.1 uncultured Clostridia bacterium | reverse complement strand
CGGCGCTGCGGGTAATCGAAGAGTTTGAAAAAACCGGCGCCCAGGTGGAATTCTACGATCCCTTCATCCCTGTGTACAAATACAAAGGCCAGCAGCACAGCGGTATTTCCGGCATTGATCCGGAGACTATCGCATCCTATGACCTGGTTGTGGTAACGGCTGCTCACACCAATGTGGATTATGACATGGTGGCGGCCAATGCCAAGGCTGTTTTCGACACGAAAAATGCTATGAAAGCCGTAGAGGATCGGAAGAATATCGAGGTGCTGTAAATGAGAAAGATTTGCTCCGTTGTGGGGGCTCGTCCGCAGTTTATCAAACTGGCGGTAGTCTCCCGGGTTTTGCGCAAGCGATTTCAGGAAGTGCTGATCCATACCGGGCAGCATTTTGATGCCAATATGTCCGATGTATTTTTTGAAGAGATGGATATTCCTCGGCCGGATTATAATTTGGGAATTTCGGGAGGAAGCCATGGTCAGATGACCGGGCAGATGCTGATTGAACTGGAAAAGGTTTTTGTGCAGGAAAAACCGGATATGGTGCTGCTTTTTGGAGATACCAATTCCACCATGGCTGCGGCTTTGGCTGCGGTAAAACTGCATATCCCCATCTGCCATGTAGAAGCAGGAAATCGGTTCGGCACGCTGGACAGCCCGGAGGAAGTAAACCGGACAGTGACAGATCATCTTTCTTCCATCAATCTGCCCTGTACCCAGTCCAGCCTGGAATTCCTGAAACGGGAAGGCCTTGGGCATACGGCAACGGTAGTGGGGGATCCTATGTATGACGCTTTCTGCTATTATACCCAGCGTTTGGATGGCAGTGAGCTCCAGGAATTGGTGGATCCCGACGGGAAACCTCTTGCGGTGCCGGACGCGTTTTATTATATGACCTGTCACCGGCAGGAGAATACGGATACCGATGAAAAACTTCAGCATATTTTTGATGCGCTGGAGGCATTGGATGCGCCCACTATCTATCCTGTTCATCCCAGAAACCGGGAACGCGCCCGGCGTTTGGCGGTTCAGGGAGGATACAAGAAGCTGCTTCTTGCCCAGCCGGTAGGCTATAAGACCTCTATTTCCTTGGTGAATCATGCCAAAAAGATCGTTACGGATTCCGGCGGTGTGCAGAGGGAAGCGTTTTTTGCCAAGAAGCCCTGCGTAACGGTGCTGGATTTTGTGGTGTGGCCGGAAACCATGGCCAATGGCTATAATCAGTTGGCCAAACCGGACAAAGAGGATATCCTGGAGAAGCTTCATCGGGAGATCACCTTTGATCCTGCTTATCAACCCTTTGGGGACGGTCACAGCGCGGAAAAAATTGTGGAAAAGATAGAGGAGTATTGGCGATGAGCAAGGTTTGCCATATGACCAGTGTGCATTCTGCGAAGGATGTGCGGATTTTCCATAAGGAATGCGTTTCTTTGGCAAAAGCCGGGTATGAAGTGTATCTGGTAGCTCCGGGAGACAGTTTTGAAAAGCAAGGCGTCCACATCATCGGCGTCGGTGAACCCTCCGGCGGCCGTTTATCCCGGATGACTTCTTTTGCTAAGAAGGTCTATCAAACAGCTTTGGCGCTGGATGCGGATATTTACCATTTTCATGATCCGGAACTGCTGCCTTATGGACTGAAGCTGAGAAGAAAAGGAAAAAAGGTTGTTTTTGACAGTCATGAATTTACCTCGGAAGCCATTTTGGAAAAAAAATGGCTCCCGTCTTTCCTGCGTAGTGCCGTTCATCACTGGTATCAAGCTTACGAGAATCGTGTTAGCCGAAAATTGGATGGAGTCGTAACGGTTTCCCCACATATGGTGGAATACTATCAAAAAATAAATTCCAACACGGTTCAAGTGGCAAATTACCCCACTGTGTCGGAACAGGTTGCCGTTCCGGATTTTTCTGAAAAGCGCGTTGGGTTTGCAGGTGGTGTAACTGCTCAGTGGATGCATGATGCAATTTTAAAGGCACTGGAGTTGCTTCCGGACTGCCGGTATACTCTTTGTGGCCCATGTGGAGAGGGGTATCTTTCCCAGCTGCAGACTTTGCCCGGCTGGGCACAGACCGATTATCTGGGTAAAATCCCTCACCAGGAGGTGGCGGTTCAGTTATCTAGATGTTCTGTGGGTTTGGCATTGTTGCGGCCGGGCCGCAATACGGACTGGAACAACGGAACTATGGGAAACACTAAGATTTTTGAGGAAATGATTGCGGGATTGCCTGTGGTTTGCACCCATTTTATCCGTTGGAAAGAATTTGTGGAGCGTTACCACTGCGGCATCTGTGTGGACCCGGAAAATGTCGATGAAATCGCCCAGGCCATTCGCTATCTTCTGGATCATCCAGAAGAAGCACGGCAAATGGGAGAAAACGGACGCCGTGCGGTCAAAGAAGAGTTTAACTGGGGCGTGGAAGAGAAGAAACTTCTGGCCCTGTATGAGGATATTTTGAACGATTCCAAATAAAAGGGGTAAAGAATGATGGAATACCAACGCTGTACTCGCTGCATTATGGATACCGTGGCCGATCCTAACATCACTTTCGATGAACAAGGACATTGCCAGTATTGTAACGATGCCATTGCGCAAATTAATACCACCACCTATTTTCCCAATGAGGAAGGGCAGCGCCGTCTGGAAAGAATGTTGGAGACGGTCAAAAAAGACGGGAAGGGAAAACCCTACGACTGCATTATGGGTATTTCCGGTGGACTGGATTCCTCTTACTTGGCTTATCTGGGGTACAAATGGAACCTGCGTATTTTGGCCTTCCATGTGGATGACGGATATGATACAGAAATCTCCAAACAAAATATCCAAAAGTTATGTACTAAAGCCAATATTGACCTTCGCACCATTGTTCCCGATCAAAAGCAATATGATGCCTTGACCCGGGCGTATATGGAAGCAGGCGTGCCGAATTTGGCTATCCCTCAGGATAATATTTTGTTTGCCTGCCTATATCAGGCCGTTCGAGAAACAAAGATCCCGTACTTTATGAATGGTGGCAATTTTGCATTAGAGTGCATTCTTCAACATGGACACACTCATAGTGCTATGGATTTAACCAATCTTCGGGACATTCATCGCCGATTCGGAACAGAAAAAATAGACAAGCTCCAGTTTGTATCCGCTTATCGAAAATACCTGCTGCAAAAGACTGGAAAATTAGTCAATTTAAGACCGCTTAATTATGTTGATTATAATCGGGATCGGGCGTTCCAGGAGCTTTCCGATTTCTGTGGGTTTGAATATTATGGGCGTAAGCATCTGGAAAACATCTTGACCGCATTTATCCAGCTGTATTGGCTTCCCAAGAAGTTTAACTCGGACAAGCGAATTTCCCATCTCTCCAGCATGATTGTGTCTGGTCAGATGACCAGGGAACAAGCACTGAAAGAACTAGAAGAACCTCTCTACGATGAGGAGATGATGAACAGATATATTGCCATCATCAAAGAGCGGTTGGGCCTTTCCGATGCGGATTTTAAACGGATTATGTCTGCCCCTGTCCACGAGCATACCGATTACAAGGTTGACAAAATTGACCCGATTTTGAGAAAATTTTTGCACTAAAAATAAGGTAAAAGGAGAAAATATTATGAATTACGCCCTCATCGGCTGTGGCCGAATTGCTACCAACCATGTAAAAGCCGTCGTTAATAACGGTCTGGAATTTGCCGCTGTCTGTGATATTCTGCCGGAGGCGATGGAAAACCTTTTGGCCAAGCATGGCTTGGAAAAGGAGACTTCCATCCATCGCTACACGGATTATAAGGAAATGATTCAGGCAGAAAACCCCCAGTTGGTGGCGATTGCAACAGAAAGCGGATCTCATGCGGAAATTGCCATGTATTGTATCCAGCATGGCATTCATGTGATTATCGAGAAGCCCATGGCTATGTCCATGGAGGATGCAGACGCTATTATAAAGGCGGCGGAAACCTATCATGTTAAGGTGTGCGCCTGCCACCAGAACCGGCTGAATCCGGCGGTACAGGCTGCCCGAAAGGCTTTGGAAGAAGGACGGTTTGGCCGTATGTCCCATGGTTCCATCCATGTACGCTGGAACCGGAATAAGGGATATTATGATCAGGCACCCTGGCGGGGCACTTGGGCCCAGGACGGCGGCTGCATGATGAACCAGTGCATCCATGGTGTGGACCTGCTGCGCTGGATGATGGGCGATGAAGTGGAAGAGGTCTATGCCCAGACGGCACAGCAGTTCCACGATTATTTGGAGTGCGAAGATGTGGGCATGGCTGTGGTGAAATTTAAAAACGGCGCCATTGGCACCATTGAGGGAACTACCAATGTTTACCCCAAAAATCTGGAAGAGACTTTGTATCTTTTCGGCCAGAACGGTACGGTAAAGATCGGCGGCACCTCCACCAACAATATTGATGTATGGCAGTTTGCAGACAAGCGGCCGGAAGATGCCGGTCTGGAGGGGCTGCAGGAAGCTACCAGCAATGTGTATGGCAACGGACATACGGCTGTGTATGCCGATGTAATAGACGCCATTGAAAAAGATCGCAAGCCTTACATTGATGCGGTAGCTGGCCGCAACGCCTTGGAAATGATTCTGGCTATGTATCAATCCGCAGCGTCCGGCACTCCGGTGAAACTGCCTCTGAAGAATGTGGCCTCCACGGATTTCACCGGGAGGTTTGATCAATGAACATCCTGGTGGTGGCCCATTATCAGGGAGACGGAAGTCCATCTGCTATTTTTATACATGATCAGATCCGCGCTTATTTGGCATTGGGTCACCGTGTCCGGGTTTTGACACCCATTGCTATCGGAAAGGTGGGCTGGGATGGAAAACGGTTTGGCGGTGGAATTCAACAGGCACAAGTTGATGGTGCAGATTACTGCTTTATGCGATATCTTTCCCTGTCCAAATATGGAGATCGAAGATTTAACACAGCTCGTGCCCTGGGAGCACTGGAAAGATGCTATCGCCGCCTGGTAAAGGACTTTACCCCCGATGTAATTCATGCCCACACGATAGGATTTGACAGTGATCTTGGAGCGTATCTGAAAAAAAAGCTGGGCTGCCCCTTAGTAGTGACCACCCATGGATCGGATGTTTCTGTTCCCTTTGAACGCGGTACGGTAAGGGAACTTGCGAATACCTGCAATTGTGCGGATAGTTTGGTGGCGGTTGGGGCTCCTCTGGCTGAAAAATTGCGTGCCAGCGGGACGAGCACGCCGATATCCGTTATTTTAAACGGATATAATGGGCATAATTCTTATGTTTCTTTCCCAGAAACATTTCGGAACAGGGAATCCGTAATACAGGTGGGGCATCTAATCCAGCAGAAGCATTTTGATACAACAATAGAAGCGTTTGCCGAGGTGTTAAAAAAACACCCAAAGGCAACTTTGACTATTATTGGAAAAGGTTCGGAACAGGAGAATTTGGAAGCCCAGTGCAAGGAATTGGGAATTACGGATGCCGTCGTGTTTTTAGGAGAGATCCCTAATGCAGACGTTATGAAAAGAATGGCGCAAAGTAAATTCTTTGTCATGCCCAGTGTGCGGGAAGGATTTGGCATTGTGTATCTGGAAGCCATGGCTTCCGGATGTATTACCATCGGCACGGAAGGCGAAGGTATCGCGGACTTTATCGAAGACGGAGTGAACGGATTTTTAGTGCCTCCCGATCAGCCGGATGTTATTTCCCAGAAGATTCTTTGGTGTCTGGAGCACCCAGAAAAGGCAGAAGAAATCGCTCGCCGGGGAATGGAAAAAGCCCAAGGGCAGACCTGGGAGAAAAATGCTAACGAATATGTGGAACTGTTTGATTTTTTAATAAGGAAAGGAAAAACATGAAGGAACGTATTTTACAAAGCTGGCAACGGGATAAAAAGTACACATTGATGGTGGGTTTTTGGCTGGCAACGGTTGTATCAGCTTTTTTTGGGAGCTATTTGCTGCCGGTTTCGTTGCCTGTATTTGGTACGTTGTTTGCCTTTCGTTTCTTGTTGCCCATTACAGTGGTGCTTTATTTCGTTTGGGCTATTCCTCGGAAGGAGAAATTTTGGAACGGTATTCCTACCATAGAAAAATGGTGTTACATTTTTGCAATAGCTTTGCTGATTTATGGGGTCCTTTCTCTTTTTTGGGCAATGGACTTTCAGTGGACCTTTCGTCGACTGTTTAATTTGGCTTATGACGTATTTTTCTTTTTGATGGTGCTTCGAATCTATCATATCCCAGAAGTTCGGAATTTGACGGTACGGGTTTGTACCGTCATGCTTGCTGCTTTGCTGCTTCTTGGCCTTTATGAAGTGTTTTTTGGCGGAGTTTTGGATCCGGTGTATGATGATTACAAGCGTGTATATATTTTCGGCGGAATTTATCAGTTCCCTGTTGTTTTCAGTGGAAATACCAATGACTATGCTTCTACCTTGTTGTTTTTGCTTTCAATTTTCTTAGTATGGAGACTGCAGCCCGAGAAAAAATGGTCCCGGCTTGCGGCGTTATCCGTTGCATTGTTTGCCGTTTTTACGTATGCCTTGGTGGAGTTTTCCGGTGCCCGGCTCTGTATGGTGGGGTGTTTGATTTTATTTATCGGGATCTTTTTTTACTTTGTTTTTGGAGAAAAAAAGAAACCTGGAAGAATTCTCGTGCCGCTGTTTATCATTTTAGGTGTCCTTGGAGTAGAGTTTGCTACTCGCTATCACTATCTGATGCCACGAATTGTTGCGTATGTCCAGGCGCTGCAGCAGGGAGAATCCGCCAGCTTGGATATTCAGGATCCGGAAGGAGAAAGTTTGGGGGATCAATTTTTTGAAGTGGATGAATCCACAGGTCAGCTTGTGCTTCGCGCAGAGGGAAGTGCCGGCATAAGGGCTCGGCTACTTGTACATGCAGGAGAATGTTTTGCAAATTCCTATGGATTGGGAGTAGGCCTGGGCAATACGGAAATGCTTGCTAAGAAATTAGAAGTTATTCCTGACGCTAAAATTTGGAGTATTCATTGTTTCCTTGCTCGTTTGATTTCCGATTTTGGCGTTTTCGCGTTGATTCCCATGGGTGCCATTGTTTTCCTAATCTTAAAAAATTTGCTGCAGAAAGGTATACAGGGAATTCGAAAGAAAAATCGTCTGCAAATGGGATATATAGCGCTGCTCCTTTGTATTTTGGTTTTATATCCTGTCGTTTCTACAGCTTCTTCAGATGCGCAGGATTTGCTGATGATGTGGCTATATCTTGGCGTCATTGCTTTATCGATGGGTACTTGGCAAGGCGTGGTTAATAAAGATATAGTTTGATAATACTTTCTAAGGAATACTATCAAGCCAGTTGTGTTTTGCAGGAATAGAAAAATGAATGAGAGGTTCACACAATGAAGTTACTTATCGTTTCTCCCTATTTTTATCCGTATACCGGTGTAGGGGCCTTGCGAATGACAAGCCTTGCAAAGTATTTGCTGAAGCAAAACGTGGAAATAGTGGTTGTAAAGTTAAAAAATGGATGTTATGGTTCCGATTTGGATAGCGAAAATTGGAGTGGCGATGCCCCGAATTTTTATGAATATGATGAATTAGAAATGCAGTCGGAAAATTTCAGCAACGAGCTGATGAAGATTCATAAGAAATATGAGTTTGATTGCGTGATTTTAACATGTGGGCCGTATTATACGATCCCTGCAATTTGTTCTTTTACAAAGCGATCAAAAATTCCTTTGATTGTTGATTTCAGGGATTTATGGTTGTATGATCCAAGATCGAAGAAAACGCTTAGAGGAAGATTAGGCCTTTTCAGAAATATACTGAAAAATCATAAAGTAGAGAAGAATTTGCTGGAAATTTGTACTCGATTTGTTACGGTGTCTCCTGGAAATTTGGAAATTATGCAGCGTCATTACCCCAAGCAAGCGGAAAAAGGTATTTGCATTTACAATGGCTACGAGGATGAACTTTTAGAATGCTTTTCTTCAGATAATAAGAGTGTATCTCCTTTTTCTATATGTGTTTTGGGAAAATTTGCATATTATTGTCCTGAGTATGCAAAAAATTTGCTGTATGCGGTAAAAAGATTGATTCAGGAAGGTTATTCTATAAATATTCATCACATTGGAATTTATGAACCAGCTTTGGGGCGTTTATTGGAAGAAACGGGACTTTCTTCAAAATTTGTAGTGGAATATGGGCAGCAACCCTATCAAAAAGCTATTAATTTGGCTACACAATGTAGTGCTATGGCTATAATTACTTTAGGATTGGGAACAAAAGTATATGATTGCATTGCGATGAATAAACCGATTCTTTGTTTGGCACCGCCCAAAGACGATATAGAGGATCTGTTGAAAGATGCTGAAAATGCTTTTGTATGTCGAACAAGCGAAAAGATTCAAGCTGCAATACGCACCATGATCGATCAAAAAATTTTATATTTAACAGAAGATTCGGGATATTGCTCTCAATTTTCCCGGACACGCCAGAATAAACGTTATGAGGATTTATTAAGAGAAAGTAGTAGAGCAATAAAAATAATTTGAATCATTTTGCGCGCAGAATGGTATTTATTGGAGGAAATACTTTGAGTAAGCAATCTGTTGGAAAAAGCACAGTGATCATTAGCCTGTCCAAAGGGCTAAGCCTGATCATGAATATGCTGTGCGTTATGGTGCTTTCCCGGATACGCACTCTGGAGGAATACGGAACGTATTCCCAGATCCTTATGAGCGTTTCATTGGTGTCCACCCTATTTCTTTTAGGTCTCCCTGGAAGCATCAATTATTTTTTGGCTCGGGCGGAAGAAAGAGAAGAAAAACGGAATTTCTTAAATCAGTATTATACTTTAAATTTACTTCTTTCTTTGCTGGTGGGAGTAGTTTTGTTCTTTGGAATTCCAGCGCTGGAATGGTACTATAACAACCCGGCTATTGGACAATATGGTTTCTTTTTGCTTTTATATCCATTTGCGTCTTTGACCATGTCTTCCATAGAAAATGTCCTGGTTGTGTATGAGCGGACACACATTCTGATTTGTTATCGTTTCTTAAACAGTCTGGCGCTGTTATTGGCTGTATTGGCAGCGGATTGGATCGGGCTTTCCTTCTGGCAGTATATGATGCTGTTTTTAATTGTGGAGCTGATCTTTGCTCTTTGGGTGTATTTGCTTATTGGAAAACTGGCGGGTGGATTTGCTTTACATCTTAATTTCGGATATCTTCGGAGCATCTTAGTTTTCAGCTTGCCTTTGGGCCTGGCAACCGCTGTGGGAACCCTGTCCAAAGAGTTGGATAAAATGGTTATTTCCGCACTGTTTACGACAGAAGAATACGCGGTTTTCGCTAATGCAGCTAAAGAATTACCGCTGACAGTGTTGGCCGCTTCTACTACTGCGGTTATTATGCCAAAACTGGCTGTACTTCTGAAACGTGAGAAAAAGGAGCAGGCGGCTTCTCTGTGGAAAGAGTGTATGGTGCTGAATTTTGCCATTCTTGCTCTCCCGGTGTTTGGTTTAATTACGTACGCACCTGAGGCCATGACGCTGTTATATTCCGAGAAATATTTGCCGGGCGTTTTGGTGTTTCGAATTTATGCGTTTTTGGAACTGCTGCGGTGTACTTACTGGGGGCTTTTCTTGAACGCTACAGGAAATACCAAGGCTATTTTCAAGAACAGCGTTTTTTGTCTGGGATTAAACGTGGTGCTGAATCTGCTCTTTTACAAGATCTTCGGATTTTGCGGACCGGCTTTGGCTACGGTGGTGGTTTCGTATTACAGCGCATCCAAACTCATGCGTCTTACAGCGAAAAAAATGGATTTTCCCATGAGAACGTTGATTCCCTTTAAATCTTTGGCGAAAATTTTTCTTTTGAATGTTGCTTTTGCCGCTGTTTTTGCTATCATTAAAGAAATTCTTCCTGTGGAACAGTTTATAGGTCAAACAGGAGAAGCTTTGCTGCTGGGAGCCGTTTGGACGGCTTTATATGTAGCTACGATTTTTCCTTTTGCCAAACGAAAGTGGAAAGCCATCAATCAGTCCGGCAGCATTGATTAAAAATTTTAGATACCGATTTTTGGCTATTAAAGCGGATAAAATTCTTTTAAAATTTGGAGAAAGAGGAGCGGGTTATGATACGGATTGTTACGTATGATCTAATTGCCCAGTATAATTTGGGGTGTCCTTCCATTTTGCATGGTATTCGGGAACTGTTACAGAAAATTTATGGAGACCAGGTAGAGCTTATTAACCTGCAGATCGGAGAAGTGCCGGATCTTGCCGTTTCCGATATGGGATTTCAGACTATTTCGGTAGATCCTTTTGGCGCTAAAGATTTTTTTAAAGCTTACTTTTTTGGGAAAAAAATACAAGCGAAGAGAGGGATCAGCCTTTCGGAGGCAGCGGAGATTATAAAAAGTGCAGATGTGGTTTTAAATTTATACGGTATTTGTTTTTGTGAAAAATTAACCAGAAAAACCCAAAGATCTTCCTTACTTCCCCTTTATGCCATGCTTCGTTTTCCTTTTTCTGCTTTTGCTAAGCGGTATCATGTAAAGTCTCTGAAAGCAGCGTCCAGCTTTGGTCCGGCTAAGAACCCTTATTACAAACGGATGGCAAAATATTGCAGCCGATTTTTGTTTGACAAAATGGTAGCTCGGGAGGAAAAAAGCCTTCAGTTTTTGCTGGATAGCGGCGTATCCCCTAAAAAAGTTATTCATTCTCCGGATATTGCCAACTTAATGCCGGTGATTTCTTCTGTTGCTTTTGCGCAAAAAACCGTAGGGATATCGGTGAGTCACCAGATCGTCCGGCAGTGGAGCAGCCCCGAGGATTATATTTCCTGTGTGGCTGCGTTATGCCGGCATATTTGCAAGGAATATGGCGCTTCTGTTTTGCTGATCCCCAACGAATTTAGTCCCGATTCCTCATATAACGATGTGGATGTGGCAGAAGATTGTTTGGAGCAGCTTCAGGGTGACGATTTGCCGGTAGAAATCTTGGATGTGGAAAAACTTTCCAGCAGCCAGTTGAAAAGCCATATTGCGGCTTGTGAAGTTATGGTGGCTTCCCGGTATCATTCCTGTGTAGCTTCTTTGTCCGCCGGTGTCCCTCTTTTGGTGATTGGCTGGCATTATAAATATGAGGAACTGCTGCATTGGTATGAGCAGGATCAGTGGCTGCTGTCTGAAAACGATTGTGATTCCCGGAAACTTTTGCAGACGTTTGATCGTTTTTGGGAGCAGAGGGAAGAAAGCCGCAAAAAGATTCAGGCAAGAAAGCCTGTAGTGGAAGAGGCAGTTCTTACGGCAGGAAAGCAGATGTTGGGGGTGGATTCCTAAGATGATTCAGCGGATTACAGAGCAGGCTTTGTGCACGGGGTGCGGTGCCTGTGCCGGTGTTTGCGGGAAAAAGGCAATCTCCATGAATCACAATCTGGGCGGCTACTTGGTGGCCGAGGTGGATGAGGCACAGTGTGTGCATTGTGGAAAATGTTTGACGGTTTGCCCTTCCTATGAAAAGAATCAATCGTTGGAAACCATACGAGAGGCTTGTCGAGGATCCTTTTTGAAAGGCGGCATTAGTTATGCTGCCGAAAAGAGAATTCGGAGAGAAGGCCAAAGCGGAGGCTTGGTTACAGCTCTTTTGCTGTATTTGCTGGATTCGGGGAAGATCGACGGCGCCGTGGTGAACCAATTTTGCCAGGAAAAACAGGCCCCGAAAGCGGTGTATGCCTCTACAAAAGAGGAAATTGTTGGAGGGGCAGGGTCTTACTATGCCCAGAGTGCCGTAGCGGAAACGGCTCTGCACTATAAAAATAACCGGTTGGCTGTTGTAGCGTTGGGATGCCAGGCAAAAGCACTTCAACTGGCTGGAAAAGGCAGTGGGTGGCGTCCGGAATATGTAATTGGATTAGTATGTGCCGGGCAGAACAGTCGCCATATGATACCCTATCTGGCGAATTGTGCCCAAATGGGTGAAAAAGAGAGGATCGCGAAATTTCGCTTTCGCTATTCCCATCCGGCTTATGGCGGATGGCCTGGAAATGTGCATATTGTTACGGATGCAAGCCGGTATACTGTGGATAAATCGTACCGGACGCGCAGCAAGAGTTTGTTTGAAGCGTATCGATGCCTTTTGTGCTATGACCAGATGTGCACATCCGGTGATATTGTATGTGGCGATCCCTGGGGAATTTCCGGAAATCATGTAGCCGGAGAGACCGTGGTCATTGCTCGTACAGAAAAAGGCTTGGAGCTTTTACTGGATGCTGCCCAGGCGGGTTATATTCACTTTGAGGAATTGGACGCGGAAAAAATTCTGAAAGGGCAGACGGTTTATCCCCGATTGGTGCATAAGGTGTATAGCGGGTATCGGGCTTGTCGCCAGGAAAATTGGGAATATCCGTATCAGCTTTCACCGGCAGCGGAAAAGGAAACGGAAGAGGTTCCTCGTAAAGAATACAAAGACTATCTTTCCCGGATGCGGTATACCCGATCTCGATTTTTGTCCCATTCTGCAGAGGAAGTAGAAGCGCTTACGGCTGCCTGCCAAAAAGAACAATCTCGTCAGCAGAAAAAACAGAAACGAAAAAATACTTTGATGCTTCCGGTGCGTGTTTTCCGATATGTAAAAAGAGCTATTAAGAGATAGCGAATTTCTTTGTATCACATGGCCCCCCATACCGTGGTAGGGGGCTGATTCTGTGGTCACTAAAAAGCTTTCCCAAGGGAAACTGCGTTTTAGTTGGAAATCTGGCAAGAAAAATTAAGGATATTGGAAAAGAACCCCAAAAAGATTTTTCTTGACAAGAGGCTTTTAAAAATTTTTGTTCCGGGCGCTGCGGTTTTATCCCGTTCCCATCTGTTCGGAGCATCATCGTTTTTTAAGAAGGATGTATGGTATGAATATTCTGCTGATTAATCATTATGCCGGTGGCGCCATTCACGGAATGGAGTACCGTCCGTATTTTATGGCAAAACGCTGGGTGGAAATGGGGCATAAGGTCACTATTGTGGCCAGTTCTTTTTCCCATTTGCGTACCAAGAACCCGGATATGCAGGGAAAAAAATATAAGGAAGAGGAAATCGACGGAATACGGCATTGCTGGATCCGCGGGAATGCCTATGAGGGAAACGGCGTGGCCCGGATTCGAAATATGCTTTCTTTCCTAAAGGGCCTCTATTCCCATAAGAAGCAGCTGGCTTCTCCGGAGGCGCCGGATGTGGTGATTGCTTCTTCCACATATCCTCTGGATATTTATCCTGCGCGTAAAATAGCGAAAAAATATAACGCTATGTTGATTTACGAGGTGCACGATCTGTGGCCGCTGAGTCCTATCGAACTGGGAGGAATGAGCCCCAAGCATCCGTATATACGCTTAATGCAAAAAGCGGAAAACGATTGCTGCCGATATAGCGATTATGTGGTTTCCTTGCTGCCTTGTTCCAAGGAACATTTTGTGGAGCATGGAATGGCTCCGGAGAAATTTGTCTGCATCCCGAATGGAATTGTAAAGAAGGATTGGGAAGCCCCCTTCCATACACCTCCGGTTTATCACGAAAAACTTTCCCAGTATAAGCAGCAGGGCTTTTTCCTGGTGGGTTATACCGGGGCTCACGGCATCGCCAACGCGCTGGATAGCTATGTGGAAGCTGGCCAAAAGCTTGCAGGAAAACCCATTAAGCTGATTGCTGTAGGCCAGGGGCCGGAGCGGGATCGTTTAATGGAAAAAGTAAAAGAGCTGCATGTGGAAGAAAATGTGGAATTTTTGCCGGCTGTCAAGCGGGGAGAAGTTCCGGAGCTTCTTTCTCAGTTTGACGCTTTGTATGTAGGGCTTCAGCGTCAGCCTTTGTTCCGTTTTGGGGTTAGTCCCAATAAGCTGATGGACTATATGATGGCGGGAAAACCGGTGATTTTTGCTATTGAAGCCGGTAATGATATGGTAGCGGAGGCAGATTGCGGTATTTCCATTCCTCCGGAAGACAGCGAATCCATTGCCCGCGCCGCTGTGACTTTATCCGAGACATCCGAAGAAGGGCGGAAGGCCATGGGAGAACGGGGCCATCGTTTTATTCTGGAAAATTATGAGTACGATGTGCTGGCAAAACGATTTGCGGATGTATTTCAGATGCCTCATTAAGCTATTTTGTTAGGCTGTTTTATTAAGCTATTAAAAAAATTCGGACCGTTTCTTTGCTTTGGAGCAGCGCAAAACTTTGTCCTCCGAAATTAAGCCCCTTATATTTTCATTTTTATGTTTCGCAAGTCTTTGCCGATTTTTGGTAAAGGCTTGCGATTTCTTTTGAAAACGTATATACTCTAATTTGCGGAGTGTTGAGGGAAAGAGGAAGGGGAAATAGGTATGTTTGGAAAACGAAGCGATGGAAGGAAAGTCCATGAAGTGGAACCGTTTCAGAAAATTGTTCCTTATATTATGAAAACCCGGACGGATTCCATGAATATGTTTGAAGAAAGCATTGCCTGTGAGGGAATGGATGTATACATAGAGAAAAAAGCTCAGGAAGGCCTTACCCTGGGGTATCTGCATATCATGATCGCGTCCTTTATCCGCGTGATCGCCTTGCGGCCCCAGCTGAACCGGTTTGTCATGCGGGGGAAAATTTATACCCGGCCGAAAATATGGGTGAGCTTTGTGGTGCATCAGAATCTTCGGGAGGATAAAGCCGGAACCACCATCAAGCTTTGCTTTGAAGGAACGGAAACGATCCTGCAGATCGCCGAAGCCATCAATCAGGCTATTGAAAAGGAAACCCGCAAAACAAAAGACGCCAACGCCACGGACCGTATGGCAAAAACAATTATGTCCATTCCCGGGCCGTTGATTCGGTTTGCCGTGAATACGCTGATGTTTTTGGACCGGCACAATATGATGCCTAAAGCTGTAATGGAAGCCAGCCCGTTTCACACTTCTTTCTTTATCACCAACCTGAAGTCTTTGGGAATCAATCATATTTATCATCATGTGTATGAATTTGGTACAACCGGGCTTTTCATGGCCATCGGCAAGGAACGGCGCCAGCCGGTATATGACGGAAAAGAGATTACCGTGCAGAAACGCATGGGGTTTGGCTTTGTAGCAGATGAACGGTTTTGCGACGGCTTATATTTTGCCCGCTCCCTAAAAATGCTGAAAAAATTTTTGCGGCATCCGGAGCTTTTGGAAACACCCCTGGCTCAAAAAGTGGAAGATGTTTACTAAAGAGTTTGGAATGCAGCCGCTTTAAAATTACAAAGTTTGAAAAAACGCCGCAGCAATGCGGCGTTCCTTGCAAAGTGATCCGATAAACACCAGAAAACACCAGAAAGATAAAAGGCACAAATCGCAAGCCATAAGCTATAAGCGAGAAGGTGACGATATGGAGCATGAGCATCCGATCCGAAAAGAGCGCAAAAATGTGTCGTCAGAGATGAGAATTTCCCATCTCCGGGAAACGGTTCCCCATGGGGATCTGCTGTTTCATATGCGGGTGCATGATGAAACTATCACAGCCGGGGAAGAGGTGGCTCTATACCCCCATTGGCATGACGAGCTGGAGTTGTTGTATTTGGAGAAAGGTTCGGCGGAGTTTACGGCAGGGGGCGAATCCTTCTTCTTGTCCCCGGGGCAAGTGGTGGTTATACAGCCCAACGTACTGCACAGCGCCGGCAATCCCTTAAAAGAAGAAATTGCGTTTACGGCTGTATTGGTTCACTCGGATTTTCTGTCCAGCCTTTTGCAGGACGATGTGCAGCGAAAATATGTGGAGCCTTTGTTTGAAAAAACATGGCTTCTGCCTTGTTGCCGTCAAGATTCCCGCCGTGAGGGAAAGCTGCTGGATTTGCTGCGGGAAATTGCCGGACTATATAGAGAAAAGCCGGATGGATTTGAGCTTTTGATTAAGGCATATTTGTTTCAGGTGCTGTTTTTGCTTTGGAAAGAAATGCCAGAGAAGGAACCGGAAGATGCGGTAGGAATGCAGCGGGCGGAGCAGATGAAAAAAGCCATCCAGTTTATGCAAAAGGCCTACGACGGAAAAGTAACGGTGAAAGATGTGGCGGAATACCTGCATATGAGCGAAGGACATTTTAGTCGGGTCTTTCGGGAAAACTGCCGCATCCCTCCTATGGAATATTTGATTTCCTGCCGGATCTCCCAAGCGGCCAGGCTTTTGCGGGAGACGGATAAGAAAATGACGGAGATCGCTATGAGTACCGGTTTTAACAGTGTAAACTATTTCACCGGAGCTTTTCATAAGCGTATGGGGTGTTCTCCCAGAGAATATCGAAATGCCTTGCAGAAGGGGAGAATATCAGAATAGTTTAACTTTTTGCAAGTATAGAGGAAGTAATAGCCCATAGAAGTCTTTATAATAAAGCTAATGGAAGAAACCGGAGAACGTTTCCGGAAAAATATGAGAGGAGATAAAGTATGGGATATTACAGAAACGAAAACGGTAAGCTTCAAATCCTTACCGATGGCGAGAAGATTTGGATTGAGCCTTGGGGCGAAAACAGCCTGCGTGTACGCTCTGTTCGGATGGGAGAAATTCTGGATACGGATTTTGCTTTGCTGCCGCCCAAACCCTGCACGGCGGAAATTGAAATCGGGGAAGAGACCGCATCCATTACCAACGGAAAGATCAAGGCTGTGATCGAGCTGGATGACTGGCGCAGAACCCACCGCATCGGTTTTTATAATCAGAAAGGCGAGCTTTTGCTGAAAGAGATCAGCAACGGCGGCGCGCTGGCTCGTTTCCCCAGATATTTTAAGCCTATCACCGGGGGCGATTTTGAGCTGACAGCTTCTTTCGATTCCAATCCGGATGAGAAGCTTTACGGTATGGGCCAGTATCAGCAGGCGATCTTTGACATTAAGAACTGCAATTTCGAATTGGCGCACAGAAATTCTCAGGCCAGTGTTCCCTTTGTGCTGTCCAGCCTGGGATATGGTTTCTTCTGGCATAACCCGGCTATCGGACGGGTAAGCTTCGGCAAGAATACCACGGAATGGTATGCCCAGAGCACCAAGCAGCTGGATTACTGGATCACTGCCGGCGATACGCCTGCCGAGATCGAAGAAGCGTATGCGGAAGCTACCGGTAAAGTTCCCATGATGCCGGAATACGGCATGGGCTTCTGGCAGTGCAAACTGCGCTACTGGAACCAGGAGCAGGTTCTGAAGGTGGCGAGAGAGTATAAGCGCCGGAACATTCCCGTGGATGTTATTGTGGTGGACTTTTTCCATTGGCCGCACATGGGCGATTACCGGTTTGACGAAGAGTTCTTCCCGGATCCGGAAGCTATGGCTCGGGAGCTCCACGAAATGGGCATGAAGCTGATGGTTTCTGTTTGGCCCCAGGTGGCGCTGACCAGTGAAAACTATCGTGAAATGCTGGATAAGGGCCTGCTGGTTCGGGCGGAAAAAGGCGCGCCGGTAGGAATGCAGTTTGTAGAAGACAGCATGTTCTTTGACGCTACCAATCCGGAAGCCCGGAAGTATGTTTGGGAGAAGTGCAAGAAAAATTACTACGATAAGGGTATTGATCTTTTCTGGCTGGATGAAGCGGAGCCGGAGTATGGCGTATATGATTTCGATAACTACCGTTATTATATGGGTCCCAACGCTCAGGTGGGCAACGTGTATCCGCAGAGATTTTCCAGAGGCTTCTATGAGGGCATGAAAGCGGAAGGCGAGGATAAGATCGTGAACCTGGTGCGGTGCGCATGGGCAGGAAGCCAGCGTTACGGAGCATTGGTATGGTCCGGAGACGTGCACAGCACATATGAGGATTTCCGCCGCCAGATCTGCGCAGGCCTGCATATGGGTATTGCCGGTATTCCCTGGTGGACCACGGATATCGGAGGCTTCATCAACGGAAATATTTATGAGGATGACTTTAAGGAGCTTTTGGTTCGTTGGTTCCAGTATGGCGCCTTCTCTCCTGTTATGCGTCTGCATGGAGACAGAGATCCGCACAACGAGAGAGTTTTCCGCAAAGATGGAACGGAAATGCTCTGGACCGGAGCGGATAACGAAATCTGGAGCTTCGGCGAGAAGGTTTGCGAGATTCTGGAGAAATACATCCGCCTGCGTGAGAAAATGCGGCCCTATATTCGCACGCTGATGGAGGAGGCCCATGAGAAGGGCAGCCCGGTAATGCGGACATTGTTCTATGAGTTCCCCCAGGACAGCGCGTGCTGGGATGTACAGGATCAGTATATGTTCGGAAGCGACATTCTGGTGGCGCCGGTGGTGTACGAACACGCTTCCCAGCGGGACGTGTATCTGCCTGCAGGTGCTTCCTGGACCAATATGCATACCGGAGAAACCTTCCAGGGCGGCCAGACCGTTTCTGTGGATGCGCCTTTGGATGTTATCCCTGCATTCCTGCGTGACGGCAGCCATGAAGATCTGATCGGACAAATTTAAGAGCCTCTTTTAAGTAGTTTTAAGCCCTTCCTTGTGAAATTCACAGGGAAGGGCTTTTTCTGGTGTGAACAATCAGAAATCTAAGAATCCCGGGAACTGGGGAACTCAGGAGCCTGGAGACCCCGGAACCTGAGAATCTGAATTCCTATGTCTCTGTATTCTTGTATTCTTGCGTTCTGGGGAAGAAAAGATTTTCGGATTGCATTCCCTCGTTTCCTCAGGTATACTTGAAGATAAGAATGTTTGTCCGGCGGCCTTTTAGGTTGCCGGTTTATGAAGAAAGGCGGAAAAAATGGATACCATACGGTTTTTGCATGCGTCGGATTTGCACCTGGGAGCGGAATGCTCCGCTTTGGGCAGCCTTGCCGGCCAGCGTCGGGAAGAACTCTACCGGGCTCTGGAAACCTGCGTGGGAATTTGCAGGAAAGAGAGTCTGGATTTTTTTCTGATCCCGGGAGATGTATTTGATACGGACGCCCCGGACGAAAGCTTGGTGCGCCGGGTGAAGGCGCTCTTTGCTTCGCTGGAAGGTACGGAAGTGCTGATTGCTCCGGGAAATCATGATTATATTTCTGCACGCTCCCCGTATTTAGGGGAATGGAGCAGTAATGTGCACATTTTTTTGCCGGAGGGTTCCGTATTCCGTTTTCCTGAAAAAGAGACCGCCATCTATGGGGTAGGTTTTTCCGCCAGCTATGAGAAGGAACCTTTGCTGGGGAGAATATCCGTGGATCCTCAGGACAAATTTCGCCTGGGTGTTCTCCATGGAGATTTGACAGGAACAGGCGCTTATAATCCGATAACGGAGGCAGACCTTCGAGAAAGCGGGCTGCAATATGTGGCCCTGGGCCATATTCATCAGCATTCCGGCTTTTTGCAGGCCGAAAACACCCTGTATGCCTACAGCGGCTGCCCGGAAGGCTCCGGATTTGATGAAACCGGCCCCCGGGGCGTTTGCGTGGGGTGTGTGGAAAAAGGGAAAGTGCGGGTGGAGTTCCGCACCATCTGCCGAAGAATGTATCTGCGGGAAACAGTGGACGTAACGGGAATTTCCGGTGTGGAAGAGCTGGAAAAAGCAGTAAAGGAGACTTTACGGGAACGCTTTGGAGAAACCTTTTCTCAGCATTTTTACAAGGTGCTGCTGCGGGGAGAATGCCGCCTTACAGGGGAAGATCTGCAGGCGGCTCAGTTGCGGCTGGGAGAAACACTGCATTTCTGCCAGCTTCGGGACGAGACCCTTCCCCAAGGACACTTGCAGCAGTTGGCCCAGGAGACGTCTTTAAAAGGGATCTTTGTCCGTCAAATGCTGGAAAAGGAAAAACTTGCGGGAACAGAGAAAGAGAAACAGCTTTGCCGCCAGGCGCTGCGTTTGGGGCTGAAAGCGTTTGAAGGAGGAGTGACGGATTTTGCGGATTAAACGGCTGGAAATCGGCGCATTCGGAAAATTCCGGAATTATACATTGGAGTTGGAAGACGGATTTTCCTTGTTCTACGGAGAAAATGAAGAAGGAAAATCCACGGTCATGGAATTTGTCCGCATGATGTTTTACGGATCCTCCGTCCGGGGCGGAGATGCGGCCACCAACCCTCGAAAAAAATATCTTCCCTGGGATGGCGCGAAAATGGAAGGCGCCATCGTCCTGGAATGGAAAGGGCGTCAGCTTCGGCTGCAGCGTTCTTTCGGCGCCAGCAACGCCGGGGATCGTGTCTCTCTGGTGGACGCTGTTACCGGCGAAACCATCCCCTGCGGCAATGAGCCGGGAGAAATGTTTTTTGGGATGGGTGCTTCGGCATTTGAACGCAGCTTGTTTATCGGGCAGTTGGGCAGCTTTTCTTCCTCCGGAGACAAAGAAGGAGAGATGAACCGGCTGCTGACCAATCTGGTATCCTCCGGAGACGAGACGGCGTCCTACACTTTGGTAGAAAAGCGTCTGCAAGAGGCCTCCAACGCTTTGTTTTCCAAACGGGGGGTAGGTTCCGGAGATAAACTGCAGGCGGCTGTGGAAGCTTTGGAAAAAGAATGGCAGCAGGCCCGGGATTTAGAGGAAACCCAGCGGAATTTGGAAAAGGAGATTCTCTCCTGCCGGGAAGAGCAGGCCGCTTTGGGAAAGACCTATGAGACATTTCAGAAAAGCCTGAAGTGGAAGGACAAGCAGAAAACATTAGAAGAGTGGAAGCAGAAAAGGGAACAGGTGCTTCGCCTGGAAAAGGAAGAAAAAGCCGGTGAAGCTGCCCGGCGCTTTTTGCAGGGCAGGAACGGCGCCTTGGCGGATGGAGATTTTTTCCAAAAGGCTCAGTCTGCGGAAAAAAACTGGGAAGTTGCCGAAGCGGTATATGAGCAGGCGGTGCGGGAAGAAGCGGCCGCTTGGGAAGGCTTGCAATCGATAAAACCACAGCAGGAATCTTCTGTTTCCCCAAAAGGATCCTCTCTGCAAGAGGCAGAAGAGCAGGGAGAGAGGCTTTCCCAGGCTTTGGAAAAAGCCCGTCAGGAAAAGATCTTGAAAAACAACGCTGTTCGTTGGGGTTCTCTTCTTTTAGAGAAGGGAAAAGCAGAAATGGAAGAATTTTCCTGCCACCAGCGATTAGAACGGCTTTCGCAGCAAAAGGAGTCAAAGCAAAAAGAGGTCGAACTTTTCCAGGGAAAATGGGAAGCGTTGGAACGGGAAAAAGAAGATCGGGAGCGTTGTTTGGAGGATATTCGAATCAGCTGTGAGAAAAAGGAAGAGACCCGGGCGGCTTTGGAAAAAGAGCGGAAAGAGGCTGCTGAAAAAGACTGGGAAAGCCGGAAAAAGAAGGCAGCCGTTTGGTCTCTTTTTGGGCTTTTGCTGGTGGTTTCAGGAGGGATCGCCGGATGGGCGGTTCATCCGGCCCTTTGGGCACTGGCGGCTTTGGGCGTGTTTTCGGTGGGAATAGCCGTTATGACGGTAAAACGGAGAAAGACTTTTTCAGAGGAAGAGGAGCAAAAGCTCCATCGGGATATCATCGAGCTGAAAGGAACCACGGAAACCTTCCGTCAAGACCTTACAGAGCTTCGTCGCCGCCTTTCGGAAACAGAGGAGGCTTTGAAGGAAAAGAAAGAAGAAATGGAACCGCTGCAGCAGCAGGAAGAAACCCTTAACCGGAACCTGTATACAATAGAAGCAAGAAAAGCAGCGGCGGAAATTTCCCTTGGACAGCTTCAGCAGGAACTTTCCCAAGAGGAGAAAAAACTGGGAGAAGAAAACGATCTGGATGTTTTGCGCCTGCTTCAGCAGCAGAAACAGCAAGAATGGGAGATGCTGCAGGAACAGCTCACAGGCCTGCTTCAGCAGCAAGGCTGTTCTTCCATGGAAGAATTGCGAAGATTGTGCCGGGAGAGTGAAGCGAAAAATCGGGAGACAGAAGCTTCTCAGCGAGAATACAAAAAGGCAACTGAGGCTCGTGGGCGGGCGGCAGAAGCGCTGGAAAGCGCCAAAGAAGCCTTTTTAAGGCAAATCCGTCCCTTTGCCCCTTCTCCGGAAACGCTGGAAGAGGGGGAAGCCCGGAAAATCTTTGCCTCTTTGGAGGATGCCCGGCGCCGGAAAGAGGAAACGGAGTCTGTCTGTGAGGCGATCCGTCAATCGGCCGGGAGAGAGCTTCCTTCCTTGGCGGATGTGGAAGCGGCCATGGAGAAACTTCAGCAGGAGATGGAAATGCCCCATGAAAATGTTTGGGCAGAGGATCCGGAAAAATTGCGCCGGGAAGGCGAGCAGCTCCTGGAGCAGCAGAGAAAATTAGGCGAAGCTGCCGCCGCAAAGGAACAAGCGCTGCAGCATTTGTTTGACGGGCGGAAAACGGTAAGCCAGCTGGAACGGGAAATCCAGGAAAAGAAGGAGCTTCTGGAAGAATCCAAAGCGCGTTGGGCCGCTTTGCAAATGACCCAGGAGACCATGAGCCAGGCTTTTCGGGAATTGCAGTCCGGCTACGGCCCCATGCTAAATCAGGGAGCGGCAGAGATCCTTTCCGCGTTGACCGGGGGAAAGTATACCGGTATGCTGGTGGACCGCTCCTTTGGGCTGAGCGTTCTGGAAAACGGCGGAAGTCTTTCCCGGGAATGGAAATATCTTAGCAGCGGCACAGTGGATCAGGCGTATTTTGCCTTACGGCTGGCCATTTCCCGGCTTCTGGCTTCCCCCGGGGAAGGAGAAGCCCCCATCTTTTTAGACGATGTGTTTGCCCAATACGACGAAAACCGCACCAGAAGAGGGCTGGCATTTTTACAGCAATACGCCAGGGAACAGAATTGCCAAATTTTTCTTTTCACCTGCCACAAGCATATTCTTCGGATGGCAGAGGAGGAGAAGTCCGGGCGGATCTGCAGACTTCTTAAAGAAAAATCGCTTGTGTGACCTGCGATAAAAGAAAAATGTAAAAAAGGATCCCCTGAGAAACAATTTGTTTCTCAGGGGATCCCTTGCTATGCTTTGGCAAGCATTTTGATTTTTGCGAAAAGGGAAAGGAAAAGGCAAACGGTTTAATGATTGACGATACGGTGAAAAGTGGAATTGCGGTAATCCGTAGGGGTCATACCTACCAGCTTTTTAAAGATTTTCATAAAGTTTCGGCTGTCTCCAAATCCCATTTTCTCCGAGATTTTCTGGACGGAATCGTTGGTATCCGAGAGAAGGAATTTGGCCTGCTCCATTTTTTGCTGCAGAATGTATTGTTTTAAAGGCAGCCCTGCCACGTTGCTGAACAAATGTGAAAGGTATTTCTCATTGTAACCAAAATGCCGGGCGATATCCTGCACTTTAATGTCCGTGTGCAGATACCAGTGCACATAATCCACGATGTCATTATAAATTTGCTGCTTTTTAATGTCCACCTTGCTTCTTTGCGGGTTAAAGCACTGGCAGTTTAATTCACAGAGGATGGAGGTGGTCAGATAGTTATTCTGAAGAGGGGAATTATACCTGCGGATGGAATCCTGGGTCTGCTTCATCAAAATGACCAGGCGGTCCGTATTGGGAAGCCGGGCGGATTGCGGAATCAGGATCGTTTGGGGATCCTCCGGCGGCGCCGCTTCGTTGGCACAGTCGGAAATGAAATGGAGCCAGTAAAAGGCACAGGAGGAAGGCTTCCATCCGTATTGATGGGAATGGGGCGGGAAAAGAACATATTCTCCTGCGGCTACTTCGTATTGGGTTTCCCCGCTGGCGATGTACAAAACGCCGCTGGTCACCACCATCAGCTCAAAATCATCCGCTAACCAGCGTTCCAGATGGACCCATTCCGGATCCGGCGATTCAAATTTTCCGGTTTTCATATACCGGATGGGTTTTTCCAGATAAAATGAAAAACAATCACTACTACTCATGATGGGTTCCCCTTTGCCTTATAACAGAAATCCGGAATGGGATGAATCTTTTTGATTCGTTCCAAATCCTTATTTACTATACGAAACCCCTAAAAGCTTGTCAAGGGAAATATGGAAAAAACACAGTTTTTTTTGAAAATAGCCAAACCTTTTAACACTGGTTTTTTAAATTATCTTTTGGGAAAAATCAAGAAATGATGAAAAGGTAAAAATAAAAAAGATGTCTTTTTGTTATATTTCCGGAAAAAAATAACGTACAAAATGACATTGTATACCGAATAAGATTCTTTTAATATAGTTTTTAACTGAAGGAGAAAAGCATTGCGGATGTTTTTCTTTCAGGGATCGCAAGGAAGTTGTTTTGTGTATGGAAGGAGGGTGCCTATGCAACAGCTTAAATGGATGTGGGAGCAAATGAAAGGATTTCGGAAACGGTATATTTTTGCTCTTTTATCCACGGTTGTGTTGCAGGTGATGCTGTTGATCAACCCGATCATCAGCCAGAAAATTGTAGACGATGTGGTATACCAGCTACCCAATCAGCCGGATAATTTGGACGGACTGATTCATACTTTGGTGGTTCTGGTTTCCATTATGATCGGTTTTACATTGCTTCGAACCACCGTGCGGTATGTATCTATGGTTACATACGAAAGCTGCGGGCAAAAGTTCCTTTATAAGGTAAAAAAGGAGCTGTATGACAAATTGCAGGCCCAGGATATGGGTTTCTTTTCCCGGCGGAGAACCGGAGATCTGATGACGTGCCTCACTGGTGATATGGAAATGGGAAGGCATGCTATTTCTTTCATCAGCCGAGGGCTCCTGGAATGCTTTTTCCTGTATGTTTCCACGTGTGTCTATATGTTCAGCCAGAATGTAGTGCTGACGCTTTCTCTGATTGTTTTCACGCCGTTTTTGTTCTTGGTGATGCGGGCTTTTTCCAAAACGGTGGGTCCCAGATTCCGCCATCTTCGGGAAAAGCTTTCCCAGCTGAACAGCAATGCCCAGGAAAATATTGAGGGAAACCGGGTCATTCGTGCTTTCGCAACGGAAGATTACGAAATGAAGAAATTTGATGAAAAGAACCGGGAATACCAAAAAGCCAATCTGCAGGCCAGTATGACCTGGTATCGCTTTTTCCCGGCCATTGAAGGTCTTTCTCAGGCCTTGTCCGTTTCCGTGCTGCTGGTAGGCGGCTGGTTTATGATGGACGGGAAAATCAGCGCCGGTACGTTCCTGGCATTTAACTCCCTGTGCTGGACCTTGTGCCAGCCTATGCGGATGCTGGGCATGCTGCTGAATGACGCCCAGCGTTTCTTGGCCAGCATCAACAAGGTGATCGAGCTGTACTACGGCCAGCCGGATATCCAGAGCAAAGAAGACGCTGTTACCCAGGAAGAACCCTTCCGGGGGGATATTTCTTTCAAGAATGTAAGCGTTGTCCTCAACGGCACCAAAGTTCTGGATTCCATAGATTTGGATATTAAAGCTGGGCAGACGGTGGCCATTATGGGAACCACAGGCTGCGGAAAAACCACGCTGATTAACTGTATCAGTCGTTTTGTGGAGATCAGCTCCGGAAAACTGGAGATCGACGGCGTGGATGTTCGGGATTACGATTTGAACACCCTTCGGAAAAACGTAGGTTTGGCCAGCCAGGATGTATTTTTGTTTTCCGATACGGTGGACGGCAATATTGCCTACGGAAACCAGCAGCTTACTTCGGAAGAAGTGGCCCAGTATGCCCGGATGTCTGCGGTGGACTTTATTGATCGTATGACAGACGGCTTCGATACCATTATTGGCGAAAGAGGAACGGGTCTTTCCGGCGGCCAGAAGCAGAGAATTGCCCTGGCCCGTGCGCTGGCAGTGCAGCCTCCCATCCTGATTTTGGACGATACCACATCCGCTTTGGATTTGGAAACAGAAAAATTCATCCAGAAGAGTCTTCGGGAGCTTTCCTTCCCCTGCACGAAGATCATGGTTGCTCAGAGAATTTCCACCACGCGCCATGCGGATCTGATCGTGATTCTGGAACAGGGAAAGATCCTGGAAAAAGGAAGCCATCAGGAGCTTTTGGAGAAGAAAGGGTATTATTACGATGTCTATTGCCTGCAAAATGGCGTGAACCGGGAGGAAGGAGGCGAGGTGAATGGCTAGAAATCGATTTGACGTGGATGAAAAGCTGGAATCCTTTAACGTTGGGCATTTAAGGCGTTCCTTTGTGTATATTCGCCAGCACTCCAAGGTGATGCTGATTTCTTTGTTCTTCTCCGCCATTGCTGTAATTTGTTCCCTGCTCACCCCTAAGCTGGTAGGATATGCGGTGGATAATACCATTCCCAACAAAGACCTGCGGGAGCTGTTCATTCTGGCCGGAGGCATGGTGGTGCTTATTGGCCTGAATATTCTGTTCTCATACCTCCGCTCCAAGAAAATGGTTGTGGTTGGTCAGCAGATCGTATACGATATCCGGAAGGATCTTTTTGCACACTTGCAGAAGCTGCCTTTTCAGTATTACGATGATCGCCCTCACGGAAAGATTTTGGTTCGGATCATCAACTATGTAAACAATGTATCCGATATGCTCTCCAACGGTATCATCAATTTCGTCTTGGAAATTTTTAATATTATTTTTATTTTAGGATTTATGTTTACCACCAATGTGCAACTGACGTTGGTAGTTTTAGCGGGTGTTCCGGTGCTGGTGGTAGTTTTGGTTCTTTTACGCCCCAAGCAGCGCCGTGCCTGGCGAGCGGTAAACAATAAAAGCTCCAACTTGAACGCGTATCTTCAGGAAAGCATCGATGGCACCAAGATTACCCAAAGCTTTACCCGGCAGGAGAAAAACGCGGAAATTTTTGATCAGCTGAATACCATTAACCAGAAAACCATGATGCGGGCGGTTCGCCTTTCCAACTTGGTTCCTTGGTTTGTGGATAATATCTCCGTGATCGTGGTGGCTTTGATGTATCTTATGGGAATCGCCTGGACCCGCCCTGTGGTGACTTTCGGCGTGTTGGTGGTAATGGGAGACTATGCCTGGAAACTTTGGCAGCCCATCCTGAATATCTCCAACCTGTACAATAACCTGATCAACACCCTGGCATATCTGGAGCGTATTTTTGAAACCATGGATGAGCCTGTGACCGTGGATGACCTTCCCGGAGCGGTGGAAATGAAGCCCATCAAAGGACATGTGGAATTTAAGGATGTGACCTTCTCCTATGACGGCCAGGTGAATGTGTTGGAACATTTGAATCTGGATGTGAAAGAAGGAGAAAGTGTGGCGCTGGTAGGACCTACCGGCGCGGGAAAAACCACCATTGTCAATTTGATTTCTCGCTTCTATAATCTCACCGGAGGAGAAATTCTCATTGACGGAATGGACATTTCTCAGGTGACTCTGCATTCTCTGCGCTCTCAGATGGGAATTATGCTGCAGGACAGCTTTATTTTCGCCGGCAGCATCCTGGATAATATCCGCTACAGCAAGCTGGACGCCACCATGGAAGAAGTAAAGCGCGCCTGCCATACGGTATGTGCTGATGAATTTATTGAAGAGATGAAGGATGGGTACAACACCCAGGTGCAGGAAAAAGGCAGCCGTCTTTCCCAGGGGCAGCGGCAGCTGATTGCTTTCGCCAGAACCATTCTCCGGGATCCCCGGATCCTGATTTTGGACGAAGCCACTTCTTCTATTGACGTAAAGACAGAGAAGCAGCTACAGGAAGGCTTGCAGAATATGCTGAAAGGCCGGACGTCTTTCATCGTGGCACACCGTCTTTCCACTATCCGTAATTGCGACCGGATTTTCTATGTGTCCGATAAAGGTGTTCTGGAAAGCGGTTCTCATGAGGAGCTGATGGCCAAGAAGGGCCTTTACTATCAATTGTATGTATCCCAGCTGGAGGGAGAAGATCCGGCAGAAGCTGCCGGATAAAAGAAATTCCGGCGAAAAAGCGTGGCCGGGCGACGGATAATGCCCGGCCTTTTGCTTTACAAGGATTTTTAAGAATAAAAACAAGGAGCGTGAATGGTTCATGGAAAAAGAATATCCTGAGATCCGGGTGCTTGCCTGCAACCCGTCTCTTAAAGGAATGGCTTCCATGCTTCCGGATATTGTTTTCGCCTCTCCGGAGGGAATTCCTTTGAAAATGCAGATTTTGTCGCCTTGGGTGGGAGAAGAAGGGGCCGGCGCCCATAAATTTCCTTTGCTGGTGTTTGTGCAGGGAAGCGCCTGGACATTTCCGGATGTTTACGTGCAGATTCCCCAGCTGAGCCTGTTTGCCCAGGCGGGCTATGTGGTAGCTACAGTGACCCACAGAAACAGTAAAGAAGGCCACCCCTTCCCGGCCTGCTTGCAGGACGTGAAGTCTGCTATCCGGTATTTAAGAGCCAATGCTGCTCAGTATGGGATTGATCCGGAACGAGTAGCCATTTGGGGATCTTCTTCCGGAGGAAATATGGCTCTTCTTTCCGGAATCACCGGGGATGAGGCCCGGTATAAGACGGAAGATTATCCGGAAGTTTCCGATTGCGTGAAGGCTGTGGTGGATTGCTTCGGCCCGGCGGATCTGGATGTGGAGCGGATGAGTTTGCTGGAAAGCGACGATTTGGAGTTTCAGGAGATCTTCCAGGGGCTTCGGGGCGGTGACCGTCCGGAAGATTGGGACAGGATCCGGGAAATGGATCCCAAAAACCATTTGGTGCCGGGAAAATCCTATCCTCCCTTCCTGCTGCTTCACGGCGATCAGGATGAGTTGGTGGCTTACTGGCAAAGTGAAAGAATGTACCACGTTTTGGTGGATCATGGTGCAGATGCGACTATGATTCGGGTGGAAGGAGCTCCTCACGAAGGTTCTTTTTGGAGTCGGGAGCTTTTGGATAGTATTCGGGAGTTTTTGGACGCACATGTGTAACCGAACTACACAAGAATGAAGTGTTAAAATTTGCCGGAAGGGGCAAAACAAAGGAGGAGTTTTTATGTCCACAAAAATTGTGAACCCGATTTTGCCGGGATTTCATGCGGACCCGTCCATTTGCCGGGTAGGCGAGGATTATTATATTGCCACGTCCACGTTTGAATGGTTCCCCGGCGTGCGGATCCATCATTCCAGAGATTTGGTGAATTGGGAAACCGTAGCTATGCCTTTGGACAGCAAGGTGCTTTTGGATATGGCAGGCGTGGAGCCTTCCGGAGGAATCTGGGCGCCCTGCCTTTCTTACAGTGACGGCTTGTTTTATCTGATTTATACGGTGGTCAAGGGCCATATGCGGGAAATTTTTGAGACCCCTAACTATCTGACCACAGCGCCGTCCATCACCGGCCCTTGGTCGGACCCGGTGTATCTGAATTCCAGCGGATTTGATCCTTCCCTGTTCCATGATGACGACGGCAGAAAATGGCTGGTGAACATGGAAATGGATTACCGCAAGCAAGTACGGGGAGAGAACCCCTTTGTGGGTATTGTGCTGCAGGAATATGATCCGCAGCTGAAAAAGCTGGTGGGCAAGCCGTTGAATGTTTTTCAGGGAACGCCTTTGGCTTGTACGGAAGGGCCGCACCTCTATAAACGCAACGGCTGGTATTATCTGATGTGCGCAGAAGGAGGCACCAGCTACGAGCATGCGGAAACATTGGCCAGAAGCCGCACTTTGCAGGGTCCCTATGAAGTGCATCCGGAAAATCCGGTGATCACCGCCTGGGAAGGCAGCATTGACGGGAAAAAGCCCAGCCACCTTTTCCGAGGGCTTCTCCACGACATGGGACAGTCTGGGCTGAAAAAGGCTGGCCATGCCAGTATTTGCGATACGCCGGACGGACGCTGGTTCCTGGTGCATCTGTGCGGAAGGCCCCTGCCCGGTACAAATTGCTGCGTTTTAGGCAGAGAAACGGCGCTACAGGAAGTGGAATGGCGGGAGGATGATTGGCTGTATCTGAAGCAGGGAGGCAATCATCCCCAGGACTTTGTGGAATTGGAAGAGGATGTCCCGGTTATAGAAGAAATGCGCAAGTCCGGCGTAGAACGGGTATACACCTTTGAAGACCAGGAAGAGTTTGCCCGGACCTTCCTCCGGGATTTCCAGACTTTGCGGATTCCCAGGGATCCCCAGGACATCAATATCACCCATCGTCCGGGATGGCTGCATATTCGTGGAAGAGAAAGCATCTTCTCCCGGTATCGCCAGTCCCTGATGGCCAGAAGGCAGACGGATTTCTCCTTTGAGGCGGAAACGGAGCTGGAATTTGATCCGGAGACCTATTCCCAAAGCGCGGGCCTTGTCTATCGCTACGATGAGGACCATCAGTATTACTTGTTTATCAGCCGGGATGATGAAACCGGAAGCCTGACCATCAATGTGCTTTCCATTCTGGCAGGCAAAGTGGTGGGGTTTGAAACCCTGCCGCTGAAAGAAACCGGGCGGTATCGCCTGGGTGTGGAAGTACATATGGAAAAAGGCGAATTCTGGTATGAAGAAGAAGGGCAGAGGAAGACCATCGGCGGCCGATTGGACGCTTCCGCCCTTTCGGATGACCGGGTTCCCGGAGCCTTTACCGGCGCCTTTGTGGGCGTTTGCGTGCAGGATATGCGGGATGAAGAAAAAGCGGCAGATTTCCGTTTCTTCCGGTATAAAGCTCTTTGATGTCCAATATGACGCCCCTTTCTCCTGCGTTTTTCGTGGGGGAAAGGGGCCATTTGAAATGGCGTCCCGAAATTATATTTTTCGGGATGTGGCTATGTTATGAATCAAGCTGTGCACGAAGCGTATGGAAAGCGGCACCGGCACAGACAGGGAAAACCGGTAATATAGATCAAAATGAGAATAAGCGGAGAATGGCTCCGGGAAAATGGTTAAAATCAGGAGGAAGGCTATGAAAATTTGTCTTTTGGACGCACAAACGCTGGGAGATGATCTTTCCTACAAACGTTGGGAAGAGCTGGGGGAGCTTTCACTGTACCCCCATTCCACGGTGGAGGAAGCCCGGGAGCGGGCTAAAGACGCCCAGATCCTGGTGAGCAATAAAGTCCCTTTTACCCGGGAAACGCTGAGCTGTGCCCAAAATCTTCAGCTGATCTGCCTGACTTCTACAGGCGTCAATACCGTGGACCTGGAGTATGTAAAAAGCCGGGGCATCGGCGTGTGCAACGTTCCGGCATATTCTACGGACAGTGTGGCCCAGCACACCTTTGCCATGCTGTTTCATTTGATGGAACAGTTGGATACGTATCACAGGTATACACGAAAATGGGCCTCCGTCTCCGAAGACCGGTACGCGCCGGTTTCCCGCTCTTTTTTTGAGTTGCGGGGAAAAACCTGGGGGATTTTCGGCCTGGGCGCCATTGGTCACCGGGTGGCCGAATTGGCTCAGGCATTCGGCTGCTCGGTGGTGTATGCTTCCGCCAGCGGTGTTCAGCGTCCGGAGCCCTATCCCCAAGTGGAGCTGGAAAGCCTGCTGGAAGTTTCCGATATTTTAAGCATTCACGCGCCCCTGAATCCCAGCACGGAAAATCGCTTTACGTTCCGGGAGCTTTCCAGGATGAAATCCACAGCCTATTTGCTGAATGTGGGGCGGGGCGGGATCGTAAATGAAAAGGACCTTGTAAAAGCCCTGCAAGAACACAAGCTGGCCGGGGCGGCAATGGATGTCTTTACCCAGGAGCCCTTGCCCAAGGAACATCCTTTTCTGCAGTTCCCGGCGGAGGATCGCCGCCTGCTTTTGACGCCGCACATGGCCTGGGCCGCCAAGGAGTCCCGGGAACGCCTGGTGCAGGAGGTTTACGAAAATATGCGGTCGTTTTTGCAGGGAGGCCGGAGAAATCGGGTAGTTTAAAAAAAGCAGCGAAAAGCCCTATGGGGAGAGTATTCTCCCCATAGGGCTTTTTATCTGCTTTAAGCGATTTTCTCAGTCTTCCTTGGAAATACCCAAAAGAGGGGGCAGATCCCAAAGGGAACGGATCTCATAGGTTAAAGGCAGGCCGGGGTTTGGCTCACCGCCGGGATTGAACCAGCAAACATCGATTCCGAAGTTCAGCCCACCTTTCATATCCGAAGAAAGGGAATCCCCTACGATCAGGGTCTCATCCTTTTGAAAATGAGGGATGCGGGAAGCGGCCTTTTCAAAAAATCCGGGATGGGGCTTTTGGATGCCCATTTCTTCCGAAATAAATATGTTCTGCAAAAAGGGGAGAAGTCCGCTGCCTTCGGCCCGGCTTCTTTGTGTCAGGCCCACGCCGTTGGTAGCCAGGTAAAGGCGGAAGCGAGAAGCCAGAATTCGGCAGACCTCCTGGGCTCCCGGTATAGGGTACCAATTTTTTCCCAGCTCGGAAAGATACTCCCGATTAAAAGCAATTCCGTCCCCGGGAATATTCATTTCCTGAAACAGCTGCTGAAAGCGGGTGCTGTGAATAATGGCTTTTTCAATGTGGCCCAGCTCGTATTCTTTCCACAGGTGACTGTTGATTTCATTGTAACGGCTTCGGATCTCCGGGGAATAGGGGAATCCGTGTTTAGCGAAAATGCTCTCCAATGCCGTAGACTCGCATTTTTCAAAATCCAGAAGAGTGCCGTCCATATCCAGAAAAATCGTGGTATAAGATTTCATGTTTTCTCCTCCCAATGGGGTGAAAGTCCCGCAGAAAATCAAAGGTCTTTGTATTTTTTAACTTTCCGCAATTTTTTCTTTTTCCGATTATAGACCAAAGCCAGTACCAGATAAGCGGCCACCAAAACGGCAATCACAGCGGCAATGGCCAAAAACCAGCCGGAGGTGATTACATCCCGAACGGTAGCGGCGCTTTTCAGAAGCTCGCTGCGCTCCACACTTTCCGCCGCCACCAGATTCACGGTGGTTAGTTCCTGGTCGGCATAGCTGTAGGTGACCGTTCCGATCACATCGCCTTTCTTCACCGGGGCTTCCACAGAATCCGGAACATTTAAAGTGGCCAAAATACTGCTGGGGGAAATATCCTTGGGCAGAATGGTGCGGCAATCGTCTTCCGGAGTAAGAAGCAAAGTGTCCTTATTCCAGGCGTATTCCAGCGCGATTTCCGTAGCGGCGTCTTCTTTGCTGGCAATGGTCTGGATGGCCAGATTGGAAAAAGCCCATTTGTAAAGGTTGACGCTGTCAATACATTCTCCCCGGGTGGTAATTTTTTTACCGTTTTCATCCACACTGGGAGCTCCCAGAGCAATACAAAGATAACTGTATCCGGAATTGGGATTCACGGCGATGGAAGCGATGCAGTAACCGGCCTGATCGGTAAATCCGGTTTTAATTCCTTGGGCATAGGAATAATAATACTGCGGATCCAAATTCTTGTCGATCAGGCGGTTGGGCGTTGTCAAAAGGCGGGAAACTCCGGCCTCCGGGCCACCTACTGGTTCATAGCGATAGCGGGTTTGGTTGGAAGTTTCGATAAAGCGGGAAGAATGGTTCATGGCGTACTGGGTCATCAGAGAAAGATCGTGGGCTGTGGTGTAATGGTTTTCATCGTGAAGACCATGCACATTATTGAAGTGGGTTCCGGTGCATCCGATTTCCTGGGCCTTTTGGTTCATTTTTTCCGCAAAGGCATTCAGGTCTCCTTGGCAAACATAGTCCGCCAGAGCCAAAGCCGCGTCGTTGCCGGAAGCCACCATCATGCAGTTCAGCAGCTGGGTCACCGTTAATTGATCTCCTACTTTCAACCCGGAAAGGGAGCCCCCTGTTCCCAACAGGGCGTCTTCTACATTCTGGGAAACGGTAACGACCGTGTTGTCTGGATCCTTCACGGCGTCGCACACCACAATGTACGTCATGATTTTGGTAAGGGAAGCAGGCTCCCGCCGCTCATCCGGATTTTTAGAGAAAACAACGGCGCCGGTGTCCAGATTCACAAGCTCCACAGCCGCGCAATGCAGATCAAAGTCAATGGTAAACGTAGCAGCTTGGGCCGGGATAAAACAGGAAGAAAGCACCAGCAGCAAAACCATCAGAAAAGAAACCAGCTTTTTTTTCATGGAACTTTTGCCTCCGTTGTGATATGATGTATAGGAACCGTTTTCGGTCAGTTTCGGGTAAATGATGTACAAACATATTTTAGTATAGCAGGAACACAAGAAAAAGAAAAGATGAACTTTTTGAACGACAAAGAAATTATTCGGTTTTTTGGTTTTACTGGGAGGTTTTTGCATGGTTTATATAACAGGAGATCTGCATGGGGATATCAGCCGTTTGGATGAAGGGGCACGCAAGCTGAAAAAGGGAGACATCTTGCTGGTTTGCGGCGATTTCGGATTCCTCTGGACTGGGGACAGCGCAGAGAAGAAAACCCTGAAAAAATTGCAGAAGAAAAAATACACCATTGCCTTTGCCGATGGTGTGCATGAAAATTACGACCTTCTGGAGGAATATCCCCGGGAAGAATGGAATGGGGGAGAAGTGCAGAAGCTGGGAGAAAATATCTTTCATTTGCTTCGAGGGGAGATTTATACTTTAGAGGGGAAGACCTTTTTTGTATTTGGCGGAGGGGAAAACCCAGAGAAGCAAATGTATCAAGACGCCGGATATTGGTGGGAAAAGGAAATGCCCTCCATGGAGGAGATGGAAAAAGGTGCGCAAAAACTGAAACAGGCCAATATGCAGGTGGATTATATCATTACCTACACGCCGGCGCCGGGGATGCATTTATCCGAGGAAGACAGCCGGGAAACGGCGGCACCTTTGAAGGCTTTTTTCCGAGCCATTGCCAAGCAGGTGCAGTATAAACGCTGGTTTTTTGGTGCTTGCCACATGGACCGCGTGGTTACGCCCCGGCATTGCGCATTGTTCCGGGAGATCCTTCCTGCAGAACCGCCTGCTAAAAAATAAGCAGAGAGAATGAAAAGCGTCGGCTTTCGCCGGCGCTTTTTTCATACACAGCTTTCCTATGAAGCAAAAAATCAGTTTTTCCCCAGATTCTTTAATAACAGAGAAACTTCTCCCCGCAGTCCCCGATGTTCCGGCTGTTCCAGGGAGAAATCCTCCCGGAGAAGATTCCGGGCCACTTCCTGGGTTTCCCGAAGGGTGGAAGTATCGGAAAGCAAGCCGGCGATTTTCAGTTCCGGAAGGCCATGCTGCCGGGAACCGAAAAAGTCTCCGGGGCCCCGCAGGCGGAGATCTTCATCGGCAATGCGGAAGCCATCCGAAGTGGAGCACATGATCCGCATTCTTGCCTGGGCTTCCTCGTTTTGCGCATCCGAGACCAAAATGCAGGTGGAGGCTGCTTTTCCGCGCCCCACGCGCCCCCGAAGCTGATGCAGCTGTGAAAGGCCGTAGCGCTCTGCGTTTTCGATCATCATTACTGCCGCGTTGGGCACGTCCATACCTACTTCCACCACTGTGGTGGAGACCAAAATATCAATTTCTCCCTGAGCAAACTGTTTCATGATGACTTCTTTTTCCTGGGAGGACATTTTTCCGTGAAGTTGACCGATCCGGCAGTCGGGAAGCCAGTTTTTCTGAAGGGATTCCGCGTATTGGGATACACTGGCCATATCGTTGGCGCTTTCTTCGATCATGGGGCAGATGATATAGCACTGCAGGCCTTGCCGTACATGTTTTCGCAGAAATCCAAAAGCTCTTTGCCGTTTGTCGCTGGAAATGGCATAGGTTTTTACCGGTGTGCGGCCGGGGGGGAGCTCATCCAGAACGGAGAGGTCCAAATCGCCGTAAATCATCAAAGCCAATGTGCGGGGAATAGGTGTGGCACTCATAACCAAAAGATGGGGGGACTTTCCTTTTCCTGCCAAAGCCTCCCGCTGGGCAACGCCGAAACGATGCTGTTCGTCGGTGATTACAAGCCCCAGATTGGTAAAATGTACCCCTTGGGAGAGTAGCGCGTGGGTGCCCACCGCCAAAGAAATCGAGCCGTTTTCCAGGCCGGACAAAGCTTCCCGCTTTTCCTTAGCAGAAAGGGAACCGGTGAGCAAGGTAAGGGAAATGCCGGTTCCTTCTAAAAATTGGGAAAGGGTGGAAAAATGCTGCTGGGCCAAAATTTCCGTAGGAGCCATCAGCGCGGCCTGAAATCCGTTTTTTGCCGCTGCGTAACATAAAGCGGCCGCTACAGCGGTTTTACCGCTGCCCACGTCTCCCTGAATCAGCCGGTTCATAGGGAATCCGCTGCGCAGATCTGCCGTGCATTCCTTCATGGCCCGGATCTGGGCGGAGGTGGGGGTAAACGGCAGCCGGGCGCAGAATTCCTCCAGCGTGTCTTTTTCAAAAATAATACCGGAAGCTTTTCGGCTGCGGCTTTTCATCCGCAGAAGAGCCAGCTGAAGGACCAAAAGTTCCTCAAAAATCAGGCGTTTCCGGGCTAATTCCGCTCCCAGCATGTCCTGGGGCAAATGAATATTTTCCAAAGCGTAGCGCAGATGGCAAAGCTGATATTGTTCCCGAATGGCCGAAGGCAGCGGATCCCGCATAGGGTCAGGAAGCAGGGAAAGGGCCTGACGTGCATTCTCCTGAATCATGCGGCTGGTGAGCCCTTTGGTTTGCCGGTAAACCGGGCGGATAGCCGGAGCGGTTTCCGCCTGCATCCATTCCGGCGCCGTCATCTCCCGTTTTAGAAAGTTAGCGGTGATTTTTCCATATAGCAGATACTCTGTATCCATTTTCATGGATCGCTTGATATAGGGGTTGTTGAAAAATGTCAGAGTCAAAGGAAAGGCTGAGTCGTCCGAAACGGTAACTTTCGTCAGCAACATACCGCCTTTGACTCTTGTCTCCACCGGAGGAGAGAGCAGACGCACCCGCAGCGCGCAGGGCGTTTCCAGAGGGGCGTGAGCAATGGGGAACACATGGCTCATATCCACATAGGAACGGGGATAAAAACGTAGCAAAGCGCCGACGGAATCCACGCCCAGCTTCTGATAAAGCCGGGCGCGGGTCTCGCCGACGCCTTTTAAATTGGTTATGGGAAGTTCATATAAAGAAGGCATAGTCCCTAGTCCCTAGTCCACAGTCTATCCGTTACTTTCAGCGGAAAGACAAAGCTTCCGCATCCCCTTTTTTGTTTGGAAAATTTTCGTGGTTCTTATTCCACAGAGACCATGAAGTAATACACAGGCTGGCCGCCGTTTACCAACGTGATCTCAATATCGCTGCTGACTTTGGAGCGAATGCGGGTATAGGCGTCATTAGCCTGTTCTTCCGTCACATCTGCACCGTAGATCAGCGTGATGAAGGAAGTGCCTCTGTGCACCATGGAGCGGGTCAGCTTGCTGCAAGCGTGGACGAAATCCTTTTCTACCATGGTGAGCTTTCCGTTTTCCAGCCCCAGAATATCTCCTTCCCGGATCTTCATGCCGCCGAACTCGGAATCTCTGGCCGCAAAGGTCACCTGGCCGGTAGCCACGTTTCCGGCTGCTTCCATCATGGAAACTGCATTCTTCTCAATGGAAGCGTCAGGGTCATAGGCCAGCATGGCGGAAAGCCCCTGGGGAATGGTGCGGGTGGGGAGGACGATCACTTTCCGGTCCTTTACCATGGGAACGGTTTGTTCTGCTGCCATAATGATGTTTTTGTTGTTGGGAAGCACAAAAACAGTTTTAGCAGGGGTAGCCATAACCGCCGCGTAAATATCGTCTGTGCTGGGATTCATGGTTTGTCCGCCGCTGACCACATGGGTGCAGCCCAGATCAGTAAACAGGGTTTCCAATCCCTCTCCTGCGGCTACGGCCACAAAACCGATCTCTTCCGTAGGCTCAACAGGATCCAAAGAAGGCTTAGGCTCTTTAGCTTTGGCAGCTTCATTGGCTTCTGCGGCTTTACGATGCTGCTCCTTCATATTTTCGATCTTTACCGTAAGGAGCTGGCCGAATACCAAAGCGGCCTGCAAAGCGTTTCCGGGTTCTTCTGTGTGTACATGCACCTTGATGATTTCATCATCGTCCACAACTACCACACAGTCGCCAATACCTTCCAAATACTTCCGAAGATCCATAGGATCTTTCTTGCAGGAAGAGTCTCTTCCCACAATGAATTCGGTGCAGTAAGTGAAGGTAATATCCTGGTCAAATTCTGCAGCGGCGTTCCGGAAGAATTCATCGCTGCTCATATCGGCTACGGCTGCACTGGTGTCGTTGGAAACGATCACATGATCTTTAAATACGCTCATCATGCCGTCCAGAATATAGCAAAGACCTTTTCCGCCGGCATCCACAACACCGGCTTTCTTCAGAACGGGAAGCTGCTCCGGAGTTTCCTCCAAAGCTTCCGCCGCTCCTTTGCAGATAGCGCCCCATACATAAACGGCGTCATCATCGATTTCCGCAGCCGCTTTGCCTTTTTCACAGGCTACCCGGGAAACCGTCAGGATCGTTCCTTCCGTAGGCTTCATAACAGCTTTGTAGGCGGCTTCCACGCCCATGCCCAGCGCGTTGGCCAGATCCGTTCCGGTAAGCTTCTCCAGGCCTTCCACGCCTTTGGCAAATCCCCGGAACAGCAGGGAAAGAATTACACCGGAATTTCCTCGAGCGCCCCGCAGCAAAGCGGAGGCGGCCTTTTTGGCAATTTCCCCTGCGGAGCCGGAGGCATCTTCCAGAGCCTTTGCCGCAGCCCCCATGGTCATGCCCATATTTGTACCGGTATCACCGTCCGGCACGGGGAAAATGTTCAGTTCATCTACTTGTGTCTTATGTTTTGCAATGGCATTTGCGCCGGAAATCAGCGCATCCCGAAGTTCTAATCCTTGGATCACGTCTTCAGCACACTCCCTTGGTTCTTTATTATCCTTTCAGACGGAACAAATGCGGCGCTCCCGGCCGCCGGGAATTTTTATATATAGTGCATTATACCACACTTACCGTGCAACTGCAATCGTAAACTCTTTGAAATTCAAAAGATTTTCCTTCCTATGGAAAAGGGCAAAAAAGCGCTTCCGAAGCTCGGAAGCGCTTTTATTATCGGGATTCTACAATCAGACGAATGGCTGTACGCTCTTCTCCGTCGATCTCCACGCTGGCAAAGGCCGGCACACAGATCAGGTCGATCCCTGTGGGCGCCAGATATCCTCTGGCAATGGCTACAGCTTTTATAGCTTGGTTGGCGGCACCCGCGCCCACAGCCTGTAGCTCGGCCGAACCGGATTCGCGGATCACATTGGCTATAGCACCGGCCACGGAATTGGGGGCGGATTTGGAAGACACTTTCAGAATTTCCATTCGGCTTCCTCCTTTAAACCAGTATGAATTTGTCTACTGTAATCATACGTCAATTTGAAGAAAAAAACAAGAGATATTGCAAAAAAATTCGTCATTTTATCTGAATTGCTTCCACGGAAACCGTTTTTCCTGTGCGTTCTTCAATGGTGAACAGGGCGCAATCCATTTGGCAGGGGCCCGTTGCCAAATCAAAGCGTACAGGCATTCGGCTGCGCATTTTTTCAATAACCAACTCTTTTTTCACGCCTAAAACGGAATCTATAGGGCCTGTCATACCCAAATCGGAAATATAGCCGGTCCCCAAAGGAAGGATGGAAGCGTCCGCTGTCTGTACATGAGTGTGCGTGCCGAAAACAGCGGAAACTTTTCCGTCGAAGGCATACCCAAAGCTGCGCTTTTCCCCAGTAGCTTCCCCGTGAAAATCCACCAGCGTGATTTTCGGCAGAGACGTTTCCAAGAGACGATCCATAATCTGAAAGGGAGAATCGATAGGGTCCATATAAACTTCTCCCAACAGATTGATAACACCGATTTGAATTCTTCCCATATCATAGATACAAACGCCCCTTCCCGGTGCCGTGGCAGGGAAATTAGCCGGGCGAAGCAATGTTTCGCAGGAGTCAAACAGGGGATAGCTTTCCTTTCGCCGAAAGGTATGGTTGCCTGTGGTGATCACATCCACGCCGCTGTGAAATAAAAAATCCGCCGAGGAAGGGGTAATGCCGTTTCCGTCTGCAGAATTTTCTCCATTGGCAATGACGAGATCCACTCCTTTGCTTTTCTTCAGGGAAGGAAGCTTTTCCCGAAGAAATCGGCATCCGATATTGCCTACAACATCTCCGATTGCAAGAATTTTCATAGGAGCTCCTTTCTGAATACCGGGTTTACCAAAACATCTTTCCGGCTATGAATAAGGAACGGAAGAAAAAGGGGAGCGGTTCAGCCCCGTTCCCCTTCTGATGTTTATTTTGCGTATTCGATAGCCCGGCTTTCCCGAATGATATTTACCTTGATCTGCCCCGGATATTCCAAATCGCTTTCGATCTTGTTGCAGATATCCCGGGCCAAGAGCACCATGCGGTCGTCTGTGATGATCTCCGGTTTCACCATTACGCGGATTTCCCGGCCGGCCTGAATGGCAAAGCAGCGTTCCACTCCTTCAAAGGAGGAGGCGACTTCTTCCAGTTTTTCCAGACGTTTAATGTAATTTTCCAGATTCTCACGGCGAGCGCCCGGTCTGGCGGCGGAAATCGCATCAGCGGCCTGGACGATGCAGGCCAGAACGGTCTTGGCTTCCACGTCTCCGTGATGCGCCTGAATAGCATGGACAACCGTTTCACTTTCCTTATATTTCCGTGCCACGTCTACGCCGATCTCCACATGGGAGCCTTCGATCTCGTGATCCAGAGATTTGCCGATATCATGCAGCAAGCCGGCTCGGCGGGCAACGGTGGGATCCAGCCCCAGCTCCGATGCCATAATACCGGCAAGGTGCGCCACTTCCAGAGAGTGATGCAAAACATTCTGGCCATAACTGGTGCGGTAACGCAAACGCCCCAGCAGACGAACCAGCTCGGGATGGATCCCGGTAACGCCGGCTTCGATTACCACTCGTTCGCCCTCTTCTTTAATGGTAGTCTCTACTTCCCGGCGAGCTTTTTCAATGGTTTCCTCGATTCGTGCGGGATGGATTCGTCCGTCGGTGATCAGCCGCTCCAAAGCAATACGGGCGACTTCCCGGCGCACAGGTTCAAAACAGGAAAGAGTGATGGCTTCCGGTGTATCGTCAATGATCAGATCCACACCGGTCATGGTTTCAATGGCACGGATATTCCGTCCTTCCCGACCAATGATGCGCCCTTTCATTTCATCGTTGGGAAGAGGAACAACAGAGATGGTTGCTTCCGCCACATGGTCCGCCGCACAGCGCTGGATGGCCATGGAGATGATCTCCCGGGCCGCTTTGTCCGCCTCGTCTTTGGTCTGCTGTTCAAATTCCATCAGCTTCAAGGCTTTATCATGTGTCAACTCATCTTCCAGGTTATGAAGGAGATACTCTTTTGCCTGCTCCACAGTAAAGCCGGAAATACGTTCCAACATATCAAACTGGCTTTTTTTCACAGCTTCCGCTTCGGCAAGACGTTGATCGGCCTGCTGGCATTTGCTGTTCAGAAGTTCATCCTTGGCTTCCAGAGCCTCCATTTTTTTATCCAGGTTTTCCTCTTTTTGCTGAATGCGGCGTTCCTGACGCTGCACTTCTTTTCTGCGTTCATTCAGATCCCGTTCGGTTTCGTTCCGGAACTTATGGATCTCGTCTTTTCCTTCCAGAATGGCTTCTCTTTTCTTTGCTTCGGCATTTTTAATGGCGTCGCTGACAATGCGTTTCGCTTCCTGTTCAGCGGAGCCAATAGTCAATTCAGCTTGTTTTTTTCGGTGGCTCACTCCGGCGAAAAAGCATATAGAACCGGCCGCCGCCGCACAGAGCACACCCACAACAATATTTACTACAATTGGATCCAAATTTGCCGACACCTCCTTTTCTTCGGTTTGTATCAAGTTGTATTTAGGTTAGTCAGAAAGCGAAAGGACCAGTACGGCTTTCGCTTAAAAATGGTTTTTCCTTGCCAAGAAGGAAAAACCAAACGAAAGGAGGCAAAAACAAAAAACGGCCCCGGATGCGTTATTCCGGAACCGAAATCTTCCGCTCCCTTGTGAATAATTGTATTACGTTTGCCCCTGTTCTGTCAAGGAATTTGAACAGAATCTGTACAAATTGTTAAATTGGGAACAGGAATTTGTAAAACGTGTATCACAAAGAGAGGAAAACTTTTTATAAAAAATGTTGGAAAAAGAGGAATTTAACCGCGTTTTTTTAATCGTGGGATAAAACTCTTCCCCAGGCCTTGACTTATGTTTTTTGGAATGCTATTCTTTAAGGCAGATAAGAGCTTTATATGTATAAAGCGCAGATGGGAAAGCCTTTTTCCATAACAACGGCGGCAGAGAGTGGGAGCCCCGGCTGAAAGCTTCCACGCGGTTTGGAAAGAAGGTACCGCCCCGGAGCGTGCGCTGAAAAGGCGTGCCGGGTTGCCTCCGTTAACAGGCAGATAAGGGCAGGCGGCTTTTGTGTTCGTGTGAAAGCCTGCGCTGCTGAATTAGGGTGGAACCGCGAGAGAATCCTCGCCCCTTTGTGGGGCGGGGATTTTTTGCATATAGATGCGTAATGCGGCGTTATACGCTTTTGCTAAAATGGTGAAAGCAGGAAAGGAGAGCTTTGCGTATGAGTACAATTCAAATCACTTTAAAGGGAGATGCACGGACATTCGAAGCCGGGGTCACGGTGGCGGATGTAGCCAAATCCATCGGAGCGGGGCTTTATAAAGCAGCCTGCGCCGGCAAGCTGAACGGTCAGGTGGTGGATTTGCGCACCCCTATAAACGAAGACTGTGAACTGGCTATTTTGACCTTTGATGATCCCGAAGGCAAGAAGGCGTATTGGCATACTACGTCCCACATTATGGCGCAGGCGGTGCAGCGTTTGTTCCCCGAGGCCATCTTTGGTGTGGGCCCTTCTGTGGACAATGGCTTTTACTATGATATCGGCGGCGTGCGTCCTTTCACGCCGGAAGATTTGACCAAGATCGAAGGGGAGATCAAAGCGATCATTAAGGAAAACCTGCCTTTGGAGCGGTTTGAGCTTTCCCCCGAAGAGGCGGAAAAATTCATGGAGGAGCATGGCCAGAAGTATAAAGTGGAGCTGATCCGGGAGCATGCCGGGAAAGGGGAGGCCATTTCCCTGTATCGCCAGGGTGATTTCACCGATCTGTGCGCCGGCCCCCATTTGATGAGCACCGGCTGTGTCAAAGCGGTGAAGCTTACTGCCGCCACCGCCGCCTATTGGCGCGGGGACGCGAAAAATGATATGCTCCAGCGGGTATACGGTGTATCCTTCCCCAAAGCTTCTCAGTTGGAAGAACATCTCACCGCTCTGGAGGAAGCCAAAAAGCGGGATCATAACGTGCTGGGCCGTCAGCTGGGATATTTTACCACCTGCGATCTGATTGGCCAGGGCCTGCCTATTTTGCTTCCCAACGGCGCCAGAGTGATCCAGCTTCTGCAGCGCTTTGTGGAAGATGAAGAGCAGAAACGGGGCTGGCAGCTGACGAAAACGCCTTTTATGGCCAAAAGCGATTTGTACAAAGTCAGCGGGCACTGGGATCATTATAAGGATGGCATGTTTGTGCTGGGCGATGAGGAAAAGGACGACGAAGTATTTGCTTTGCGCCCCATGACCTGCCCCTTCCAGTATCAGGCTTATCTGAATCGTCAGCGCTCTTATCGGGATCTGCCTTTGCGGTATAATGAGACGTCTACCCTGTTCCGCAACGAGGCTTCCGGCGAGATGCACGGCCTGATCCGTGTCCGTCAGTTTACCATTTCCGAAGGGCACCTGATGTGCCGCCCTGACCAGCTGGAAGATGAATTTAAGGGCTGCCTGGAGCTGGTGATCTTCATGCTGAAGACGCTGGGGCTCTACGAGGATGTTTCTTATCGGTTCTCCATGTGGGATCCGGAAAACCGGGAAAAATATATCGGCACCCAGGAACAGTGGGATGAAGCCCAGGGAACCATGCGCCGCATCCTGAACCATCTGGAGATCCCCTATGTGGAAGGTGTGGGCGAAGCCGCTTTCTACGGGCCCAAGCTGGATATTCAGATCAAGAACGTGTATGGCAAGGAGGATACCCTCATTACCATCCAGATCGACCAGATGCTGGCGGAAAAATTCGGCATGGAGTATGTGGATTCCGACGGAAAGCGGAAAAATCCCTATATCATCCATCGTACTTCCATCGGCTGCTACGAGCGCACGCTGGCTCTGCTTATTGAGAAATATGCCGGCGCTCTGCCTTTGTGGTTGATGCCGGAGCAGGTCCGTATCCTGCCTATTAGTGAGCGCTTCCACGAGAAGTCCCAGGAGGTAACGGAAGCCTTGAAAAACGCGGGGCTTCGGGCAACCTGCGATATGCGCAGCGAGAAGATCGGCTATAAAATCCGGGAAGCGCAGCTGCAGAAGATTCCTTATATGCTGATCGTAGGCGAGAAGGAAGCGGAGAGCGGTACGGTTTCCGTCCGTCATCGCAAGGAAGGCGACTTGGGGGCCATGAGCGTGGAAGACTTCCTCAGCAAGGTCCTGATGCAGGTAGCCACCAAAGCCAAAGATTGATCGCTCCTTTTTCTGAAAATATACCCCCTGCAGATCCTGCGAACACAGCGAAATCTGCAGGGGGATTTTTCAAAAATTTTCAAAACGGGTTTACGCCAAAAAAGAAACATGGTATCATGAATTTGAAAAAAGGCATGGGTGCGGGCTTCCGCTTCTAAAAACAGCATGTCTTTTCAGAGAAAACAGGTTTCAGGGCTGCTCCGAAATCGGCGGCTATTCGGTGTTTGCCGGTGGCTGATTGGGCTTTGGAACACGTTTTTATAGAAAAAGCGTATGTACGCAAAGGGGATTGAGTATCATGGGAAACTATTATCAGCCGGAGATCGAGTGCGCCTCCCGGGAACAGATCCGGGCTTGGCAGGATGAACGGCTTGTCAAACAGGTGCGGCATGTCTATGAAAACGTGCCCTATTATCGGGCTTTGATGGAAAAGAAAGGGGTAACGCCGGAAGATATCCGCTCAGTGGATGATCTTCATAAGCTTCCGTTTTTGACCAAGGCGGATCTACGGGACGCGTATCCTTACGGATTGCTGGCCAAACCGCTTTCTGACTGTGTGCGGATCCAGTCCACCAGCGGCACCACTGGCCGCCGGGTAGTGGCTTTTTATACCCAGCATGATCTGGATCTTTGGGAAGAATGCTGCGCCAGAGCTTTGGTGGCGGCAGGAGGCACCAAGGATGATGTGGTGCAGGTTTGTTATGGGTATGGCTTGTTTACCGGAGGCCCCGGCCTGAACGGCGGCTCCCATAAGCTGGGATCCTTGACTCTCCCCATGTCCTCCGGAAATACCGATCGGCAGATCCAGTTTATGTGCGACCTGGGGTCCACCATTCTTTGCTGCACCCCTTCTTATGCGGCTTACCTGGCAGAAAGCATTTGTGAACGAGGCCTTCGGGATCAGATCCGCTTGAAGGCGGGTATTTTCGGCGCGGAGGCCTGGAGCGAGGAAATGCGCCAGGATATTCAGGATAAGCTGGGGATCAAGGCCTATGACATTTATGGTCTCACGGAGATTTCCGGCCCCGGCGTTTCCTTTGAGTGCAGCGCCCAGACCGGTATGCACATCAATGAGGACCATTTCATTGCGGAGATCATTGACCCGGAGACGGGAGAAGTCCTTCCGGACGGAGAAAAGGGCGAGTTGGTATTTACCAGCATTACCAAGGAAGCGTTCCCCCTGCTTCGCTACCGCACAAGGGATATCTGCATTCTTTCCCATGAGAAATGCTCTTGCGGGCGGACTCACGTGAAGATGACCAAGCCCATGGGCCGCAGTGATGATATGCTGATCGTCAAGGGCGTCAACGTATTCCCCTCTCAGATCGAAACGGTGCTGCTGAACAAAGGCTACCCGGCCAACTATCAGATCATTGTTACCCGCGTAAACAACAGTGACCAGCTGGATGTAGAAGTGGAAATGACGCCGGAAATGTTCTCGGATACGGTTAAGGACATCAGCAACCGGGAAAAGGAATTGGTGGAGGCGCTGAAGTCCATGCTGGGTATTTACGCCCATGTAAAGCTGGTTTCCCCCAAAACCATTGCCCGCAGCGAGGGAAAAGCGGTTCGTATCATTGACAAGCGGAAATTGTATTAAGCTCCGGTGTGTTTCCCGGATCCGGGAGATACAAAGCTTGATTTCTGAAAGAAGGGTGAAGAATGACGGTTAAGCAAATTTCTGTATTTTTGGAGAACAAACCCGGGCGCCTTTCCGGCCTGACCAAGGTGCTTCGGGAGAATCAAATCGACATGCGGGCGCTTTCCATCGCGGAGACGCCGGATTTCGGCATTTTGCGCCTGATCGTAGACGATTCCTATAAAACAGCCTGTGTTTTGAAGGAAGCCGGGTATATCTGCTCCATCACGCCGGTTTTGGCGGCGGAAGTGCCGGATGAGGCCGGTGGGCTGGACAGCATCCTGGAGATCCTAGGAAACAACGGCATCAATCTGGAATATACCTATGCGTTTATCACCCGGAAAGCGGGAGTGGCCTATATGGTATTTCGGGTGGAGGACAATGAAAAGGCGGTGGATGTTCTGGCAGCCAATCGTGTTCATCTGATTTGCCAGGAGGATCTCTCCGAGCTGTAATTGGCTCTTGTATTCCTTTTTTCTCTGTGCTATGATGAGGTGAGAAGAACAGCAGCGCTTTTTGCCCGGGCGGAATGGTTTGTTCCGGACGGTTTCGGGGAAAGTGTCTGCCTGCATTGCCCTCACTTGAAAAAATTAAATGTATGTGCGTTCTGAGTTGACGATGATTTGCTTCGGAGTCGGAAGACGTAGGATCTGGAACAGGCCTTGTTTCTTTGTGCCCTTTATGCCCTTTCAGCCCTTTTGCCTTTCGGCAAAAGGGCTTTTTCTATGGGTGAAAAAGAGCGGAAAGGCAGTTTCCGCTTTCTGAAAAGATTTTCCACAGAATGGGAGAAGAAGGTGGAAACTATGCGGGATGAGAAAAATGAGAGAAATTTAAAAGAAACATCCTTGATTAACCGGGAGAAAATTTCTCGTTTGGAAAAAGGAGAACGTCTTTCCAAAGAAGAGCTGACAGCACTTTTGTCCTCCTATACCCCGGAGGACCGCCGATTCGCCGGAGAGAAAGCCAGGAAAATCTCTCAAAGCTGTTTTGGCAACGGCATCTATATCCGGGGGCTTTTGGAAATTTCCAATATCTGCAAAAACGATTGCCTCTATTGCGGTATTCGGCGGAGCAACCGGCAAGCCCCCCGCTACCGTCTTACTCCCCAGGAGATCCTGGAGGGCTGTGCATGGGGATATGAAGCGGGATTTCGGACCTTCGTGCTCCAGGGAGGGGAAGATCCTTTCTGGGACGATCGGGCGGTGGAAGATCTGGTGAAACGTATCAAAGCCCGTTTCCCGGACTGCGCTGTGACGCTTTCCCTGGGCGAAAAAGAAAAAGAGACTTACCGGCGCTGGTTTGAAGCCGGAGCGGACCGCTATCTGCTTCGCCACGAGACAGCATGCCCGGAGCATTACGCCAAGCTGCATCCGCCGGAGCTTTCCCTGGCCCACCGAATGCAGTGCCTGGAAGATCTGAAAGAGATCGGGTATCAGACCGGGTGCGGCTGCATGGTGGGTTCGCCGTATCAGACGGCGGAGCATCTGGCTCAGGACCTTTTGTATATGCAGGATTTCCAGCCTCAGATGATCGGGATTGGCCCGTTTATTCCCCATGGGCAGACGCCTTTTAAAGCCTTTCCCCCGGGGAAGCTGGAAGATGTGCTGTTCCTTTTAAGCCTGATTCGCTTGATGCACCCCCGGGTGCTTCTGCCGGCAACCACCGCTCTGGGAACCATAGCGCCGGACGGCAGAGAGCAGGGGATCCTGGCGGGAGCCAATGTGGTCATGCCTAACATTTCCCCCGAAGAGGCCAGGAAAAAGTACAGGCTGTATGACGGGAAAATCGAATCCAAGGGAGAAATCGGCGAAAGCCTTCGGGAACTTCGGGAAAGCTTTCGGAGCATTGGTTATGAAATGGTGGTTGGTCGGGGAGATTACCCCGGAAAGGAAGGAACGCTATGATCAAGCTGGCAATATACGGAAAAGGCGGCATTGGAAAATCCACCACGGTTTCCAATCTCTCTGTGGCTTTTGCCCAGCAGGGAATGCGGGTGATGCAGGTAGGATGTGATCCCAAAGCGGATTCCACCGTATTGCTCCGGGGCGGCAAGCCGGTAAAAACCGTGCTGGAAATTCTCCGGGAAAAGGGAAAGCAGGCGGCTCTGGAAGAATTGGTGACGGAAGGCTGCGCCGGGATCCTTTGCGTGGAAGCGGGCGGGCCCACCCCGGGAGTGGGCTGTGCCGGAAGGGGGATCATCGCCGCGCTGGAATGCCTGGAAGAAGCCCATGCGTTCCAGGTGTATCAGCCGGACGTTGTGCTGTATGACGTTCTGGGAGATGTGGTCTGCGGCGGCTTTGCCATGCCCATTCGGGAAGGATACGCGGAAAATGTGTTTGTGCTGACTTCCGGGGAAAATATGGCCATTCATGCGGCGGCCAATATTGCCGCGGCCGTGGAGCATTTTTCTTCCAGAGGGTACGCCACTTTGGCAGGCGTGATTTTAAACCGCAGAGGCGTTCCCCGGGAAGAGGAAAAAGTGCAGGAATTGGCGGAAGACCTGAAAACCACGGTGGTAGGCGCACTGGATTTCAGCCCGCTGGTGCAGCAGGCGGAAGAGCAGGGGAAAACTGTGCTGGAAGCGTTTCCGGAAAGCCCCATGGCGGAAGGATACAGAGTTTTGGCCAAGCAGGTTCTGGCGGCTTGCGGAAAGGAGCCGGTATGAACAGCGAAAAAGAAAGAGGGTTCCCCGGCATTCGCCCTTTGGGAGCGCCGGTGGACTGGAGCGGGGCGGAGCTTCCTTTGGAGCAGGCTGCGTTTCCGGTCCCCTTTGCTTCGGGGCTGGAATACGCGGCGCCGGCTCGGGGAGGCTGGAACATTGTCCATGTGGGGATGCTTTTGCCGGAGAGCCATCAGATCTTTGTCTGCGCCCAGGGCTGTCTGCGGGGCGTTGTGCTGACGGCGGCGGAAATGGGCGCCATGGATCGCTTTTCCACCATTGCCGTGCAGGAACGGAACGTTATGCAAGGGGATATGGAAGAGCTGATCCTTTCCGGTGTAGAAGATATTTTGGGGAAGCTTCCCCAAAAGCCCAAAGCGGTGCTTTTGTTTACTAGCTGTATTCACCACTTTATCGGCTGCGATTTAAACTATGTTTACGGGCAGCTGCGGCAGCGGTTTCCGGACGTGGAATTTACAGATTGCTACATGAATCCCATCATGCGGAAAAGCAAAACGCCTCCGGATGCCAAAATGCGGCAGCAGCTATACAGTTTCCTGAAGCCCGGGGAACAGAAAGATAATTTTGTGAACTTTATAGGGAATACCCAGGCCACCCCGGAGGATTCGGAACTGGTGCAGCTGATCCGAAAAGCCGGGTATGGCATTCGGGATATTTGCACCTGCCGTACATACCCGGAATATTTGGAGATGGGGAAAAGCCGGATGAATATCACCTACCAGCCTTCCGCCAAACTGGCGGGGGACACTCTGGAAAAACGGCTGGGGCAGCCTCATTTGCATTTGTCTTTCGGTTACGGGCTGGAAGAAATCGGAAAGGAGCTTTCCCGGGCAGCAGAGGCTCTGGGGATTTCCTCTCCGCCGGATTGGAGCGAAAACCGGGAAAAAGCGGAGCAGGCTCTTTGGAAAACCGCGGAGGCTGTTAAGGATTTTGAGATTTCCCTGGATTTCACAGCGGCCCCCCGGATCCTGAGCCTGACCAGGCTGCTGGTAGAACACGGATTTACCGTTACGTCCCTGTATGCGGATTCTTTTCTTTCCCAGGAACAGGAGGATTTCCTCTGGCTTCGGCAGCATGCTCCCCGGATGCGCCTTTTTGCCACCATGCACCCCAAAATGGGGATCTACAGCCGGGTGCCGGAAGAGAAAGCCGGAAACAAGGTTCTGGCTATCGGGCAGAAGGCAGCATATTTTACAGGGACCCGCCATTTTGTCAATCTTCTGGACGGTGGCAGTCTTTGGGGTTACGGCGGGATTTGTCGGCTGATGGAAGAGATACAGGAAGCGGCGGCCCGGGAAAAGGACACCCAGGCTATTATACAGGTAAAAGGATGGGGGTGCTGCGGATGAAGCAGGTATGCGGATTGCTTTCCACGTATACGGCGGATGTGTCCGGCGTTTGTTCCGCTTTATATGAAATGGGAGGCATGACCATTATGCACGATGCTTCCGGGTGCAATTCCACTTACAATACCCACGATGAACCAAGGTGGTACCATACGCCGTCCATGGTGTATATTTCCGCCCTTTCGGAGATGGAGGCGGTTTTGGGAGACGAAGAACGGTTGGTGCAGCAGGCGGTGGAAACCGCCCGGCAGCTGCGCCCGCGGTTCGTAGCTTTAGCAGGGACGCCTATCCCCATGATGATGGGAACGGATTTTCCCGGGCTGGCTCGGATGATCGAAAAACGCTCCGGTATTCCCGCTTTTGGGTTTTCCACCAACGGGATGCGGTCCTACCTTTCCGGCGCCGGTATGGCGCTGGCAGCGGTGGCCCGGCGGTTTTGTGATCCTTCCGTAAAGCCGGACCCCATAAGACCTGGAATGCCGGTAAAGGTGAATCTTTTAGGCGTCACACCTTTGGATTTTTCCGTGAACGGATCGGTCGAAGCAATTCGAAGCCTTTTGGAAGAAAACGGGTTTCAGGTGCAGAGCTGCTGGGCCATGGGAAGCACCTGGGAGGAGCTGATGAGCGCCGGAAAGGCCCATGTAAATTTGGTGCTTTCCCAATGCGGGGAAGCGTTGGCCGGGGAATTGTTTCAAAAATATGGGACGCCGTGGGTCACAGGGGTTCCTCTGGGAGAAAAATTTTCCTCTGTGCTGCTGGAAGCTTTAAAAGCGTCGGCCCGGGGAGAAAAAGTTCCCTCCGCTTTTATGCCGGATTTGCCGGAAAAATCGGTGACATCGGAAGAAAAGCCCTTTGTTTTGGTGGGAGAACCGGTATTTTGTGCTTCTCTCCGGGAATGGTTCCGGCGGGAAGCGGGAGTTCCTTCCGTGAAAATTCTTACTCCCTTGGAAGGGGGAACGGGTATTTTGCAGCCGGGGGACCTTTCTCCGGCGGAAGAAGACGATTTTCTGGAGCAGTTTCCCCAGGCGGCCTGCATTGTGGCAGACCCGCTGTATCGCCGAGCCCTGCGGGGGAAAGAGATCCCCTTTGTGGATTTGCCCCATGAGGGGTATTCCGGGCGTATGTATCGGGCGCAGATCCCGGTTCTGGCGGGGGAAGCGTTTTCCCGCTGGATGGAAGACCGGCTGAAAACGGTTTTGCTGTAAGAAATGAGGCTTTGTGATTTGGGGTCTTGTTCTCTGATTCGCAGGCCGATATTCATAACCGCCTGGAGGCGGATAAAAAAGGAGACGAAAAAATGCGTAAAATTTTAAGTCTGTTTCTTTGCTTGACTCTGCTGATGACATTGCTTGCCGGATGTTCCGGCTCGGAGACTTCCTCATCCTCTCAGCAGGAATCGGAGACCATAACCGTGGTGGACCATGGCGGGATCACCGTGGAAGTTCCCAAACAGATCGACCGTATCGCCGTGGTGGGAATCCTTCCCTTCCCCTCGGTTCTGGCTATGTATTTGGGCTCGGCGGAAAAGATCGTTGGTATGCCTCCGGCATCCATGAGTGCGGCGGAAATGGGGCTTTTGGGAGAGATTTTCCCGGAGATCCTGAACGCGGAGACCGGCTATACCAATGGCAGCGACCTGAACATTGAGGAGCTGATGAAGCTGGAGCCGGATGTGGTCTTTTACCTGGCAGGCAACACCCAGTGGCAGACGGCCTTAGAAGGAGCGGGGATCCCGGCTGTGGGAATTTCCACGGGAAAATGGGATTACGACGTGCTGGAAACCTTTGAGAACTGGATCCAAATCCTCAGCCAGATCTTCCCGGAGCAAAGCAAGACGGAAAAAGTAACGGCATACAGCCAGGAAGTTTACGACACCATTCAGGAACGGGTCTCCGGGCTGAAGGAAGAAGAGAAAAAAGACATTCTGTTTTTGTATCAGTATGATGACAAGCAGATAATTACTTCCGGCAAGCATTTCTTCGGGCAGTTCTGGTGCGACGCCGTAGGCGGACGGAACGCGGCAGAGGAGATCGAAGCGGAAAACTCCACGGCGGTGATCAATATGGAGCAGATCCTGGCTTGGGATCCGGACGTGGTATTCCTGACCAACTTTACGGCGGCTATGCCGGAAGACCTTTACACCAACGCTATCGGCGGCCAGGACTGGAGCACGGTGCAGGCGGTGAAAAACCAGGAAGTGTATAAAATGCCTTTGGGTTCTTACAGAAGCTTTACTCCCGGAGCCGATACGCCGGTTACTTTGCTTTGGATGGCGCAGAAAGTATATCCGGACCTTTTTGCCGATATCGACCTGGAGCAGGAAGTCAAGGACTATTATAAGGAAATCTACGGCGTGGAGCTGACGGATGAGCAGGTGCAGAAAATGTACAATCCGGAAAGCCATCAAGCGGAAGGACTTTTGCGCTGAACCAAAATCTTGCCGAGACCGGGAAGATGGCGGAACCATTTCGCGGGAAGGGAACGGAGAAGATGAAAGGATCAAACAGAAAAAAAGGACTATGGATCGCCGGCACATTGGGGGCGATTGTGCTGCTTTCCATTGCGGCCATTATGGTGGGAAGATACGCCGTCTCTCCCCGGGAGCTTTTGCAGGCCTTTTTCCCCGGGCTTTTCCCCGGGGAGGAGGTGCCGGCGGCTGTGCAGAACGTGATTTTTAATATCCGGATTCCCCGGATCCTGCTGGCGCTTTTGGCCGGTGCCGGGCTAAGCGCCGCAGGCGGGGCATTTCAGGCGCTGTTTTCCAACCCTTTGGCTACGCCGGATACGCTGGGTGTAGCCACCGGAGCCTCCTTTGGAGCGGCACTGGGGATCCTTTTGGGGCTTCCAGGGCTTTTGGTGCAGCTTTGCGCTTTGGGGACCGGACTTCTGGCTGTAGTGCTGGTATACACCCTGGGCCAGGGGAAAACAGGTTCGTCCATGATCATGATGATTCTTTCCGGAATGGTTATCAGCGCGCTGTTTTCCGCTCTGGTTTCTTTGGTGAAATACACGGCGGATCCCCAGGATGTTCTGCCGGCTATCACCTTTTGGCTTATGGGAAGCCTCACCGGCACAACCCGGGAGACTCTTTTCATGGGCGCTCCTTTGATCCTTCTGGGAATGGGGATCTTGTATGTGCTGCGCTGGAAGCTTAACGCCATGAGCTTGCCGGAGGAAGAAGCGGCGTCTTTGGGTATCCCGGTAAAGCGGATTCGCTGGCTGACGATTTTAGGCTCGGCCATGATCACCGCCTCGGTGGTTTCCATGTGCGGCCTGATCGGCTGGGTGGGGCTTTTGATCCCCCACGTTTCCCGGATGCTTTTCGGAAACAATAACCAGAGTGTGATCCCTGCCAGTATGGGCTTCGGTAGCATCTTTATGCTGGTGATCGACACCGTCGCCCGTTCGGCCACCGCCGCGGAGATCCCGGTTTCCATTCTCACCGCTGTTATCGGCGCGCCGTTTTTCATCGGGCTGCTGCGAAAGACAGGAGGGATCCGGACATGATCTTTGAAGTGAAGGAAGGAAATTTCGCTTACAAGCAGGGAAGGGAAATCCTCAGCAAGGTATCCTTTTCTGTGAAAGACGGGCAGATTCTTTCTATACTGGGGGCTAACGGCGCTGGAAAAACCACGCTGCTGAGGTGTATGTTGGGTTTGCTTCCCTGGAGCGCCGGCGGCTCCTATCTGGACGGCAAGGATCTGCGCAAAATCCCTTCCCGGGAGCTTTGGAAGCAGATCGGATACGTTCCCCAGGCAAAGCCTTTGTCCTTTGTATATACCGTAAAGGAAATGGTGGTGCTGGGGAGAAGCGCCCACCTTCGGGTGTGGGAGCAGCCCGGCGCCGAAGACTGGGCCGTGGTGGAGCAATGCTTGAAGCGAGTGGGGATCTCTCATCTTCAGGACCGTTTGTGCAGCCGGATCAGCGGTGGAGAATATCAGCTGGTACTGGTAGCGAGGGCTTTGGCGGCGAAACCTTCTATGCTGGTTTTGGATGAACCGGAATCTAACCTGGATTTCAAGAACCAGAGGATCGTGCTGGACGTGATCCGCCGGCTTTGTGAGGAAGAAAATCTTTCCGCCGTGCTGAACACTCATTACCCGGAGCACGCTTTGGATATTTCCCATTTGTCCCTGCTGCTTTTGCCGGACGGCACATCCGTATTCGGCAGCGCTTCGGAGATTTTGACCCGGGAGTCTTTGGAAAAAGCCTTTGATATCCCGGTGTATCTGGAAAAAGTAAAAATAGGGCAGCGGGAATATGCCTGTGTGTTCCCGGTGTCTCAGCCTGCGGAGGAAAAGGAGGAAACGGAAAGATGAGCATGAGCGGAACCCCTTCCGGAGATCGAGTGCATATTGGAATTTTTGGCCGGCGAAACGCCGGAAAATCCAGCGTGATCAATGCCATGACAGGGCAATCCCTTTCCATTGTTTCGCCTGTGAAAGGGACTACCACAGATCCTGTGCAGAAGGCCATGGAGCTTTTGCCCCTGGGGCCGGTAGTGCTTATCGACACCCCCGGTGTGGACGACCAGGGGGAGCTGGGGGCTTTACGGGTAAAAAGAAGCTATCAGGTCCTGAACAAAGTGGACGCGGCGGTTTTGGTGGTGGACGGAGAAGAAGGCTTTACGCCGGAAGATCAAGCTATGGAAAACCGCCTTTTGGAAAAACGGATCCCCTATGTGATCGCTGTAAATAAGCTGGACCAGCTTCGGGAAAAAGGCAAGGCCCTGGAGCTTCTTCCCGCTCCCCGAGGGGAGGTCCTGTTTGTCAGCTGCACCACCGGGGAAAACATTTATGAGCTGAAAGAGAAACTGGCGGCTTTAGTGCCGGAAAATCTTTCGGAATATCCTATTTTGCGGGACCTGATCGCCCCTTCCGACAATGTGATTCTGGTAACGCCCATTGATAAAGCCGCACCCAAAGGCCGGCTGATCCTTCCCCAGCAGCAAACCCTTCGGGAAGCGCTGGAAGCGGGAGCGGTAAGCCTTGTGGTGCAGCCGGAGGAACTTTCCCAGGCGCTGGAAACGCTGCGTACGCCGCCCCGGCTGGTAATTACAGACAGCCAGGCATTTGCCAATGTTTCCCGGCAGACGCCCAAGGAAATTCCCCTTACCTCCTTTTCCATTTTGTTTGCACGGCACAAAGGCAATCTGCAGGAGCTGGTAAAAGGAGTACGGGCGCTGGAAAATCTGCAGGACGGAGATTCCGTGCTGATCTCCGAAGGTTGCACTCATCATCGGCAGTGCGGAGATATCGGAACGGAAAAGCTCCCGGCCTGGATCCGGTCCTATACCCAAAAAGAACTTCGATTCGTTTGGACCAGCGGGACGGAATTCCCCGAGGACCTTTCGCCTTATCAAATGGTGATTCATTGCGGCGGCTGCATGCTGAATGAGCGGGAAATGAAATACAGGATCCGCTGCGCGGCGGACCAGGGAGTCCCCATTTCCAATTACGGAATGGTGATCGCCCAGGTGACAGGAATCCTCAGGCGCAGCCTGGAGATTTTCCCTCAGACATTGGCGCTTTTGGAATAAAGGAGGGCAAAGATGGAACAGGACGAAAAGAAATTGCAGGGCCCGGAAAAAGATACCCGCATTGCTCTCATCGGAATTTTGGTGGAAAATCCGGAAGCCGTGGAAGAAATCAACGCCTTGCTGCACACCTACCGGTCATATATTATCGGGCGGATGGGCCTTCCCTATCGGGAGAGGAAGCTTTCCATTATCAGCGTTGTAATGGATGCTCCCAATCCGGTGATCAGCGCCCTTTCCGGAAAACTGGGGATGCTTCCCGGGGTGCAGACCAAAACCCTTTACTCCAAATCCTGAAAAAGAGGGAGAAGAAGCCGGAAGAAAAGACGGCCTTGCCCTCTTGAAAAAAGGATGGCTTTGTGCTAAACTGACTGTAAACGCGTGGAAAAAGGAAAGTACCTCCGAAGGCACGGGCAGAGAGTGTGCGTCATAGGCTGCAAGCGCACATCCGAAGGCGGCGGCGGGGAAGTTCCCTTTGGAGCGGCGGAGCTGAACCGGTTTTCAGTAGGCTTCGACGGGCGGCGGCTCGTTACAGACGCGTAAAGGGCGGAATTTCCGCTGAAATTGGGTGGTACCGCGAGCACAGCCTCGCCCCATGTTGTATGGGGCGGGGCTTTTTATTTTGAAATGCCCACCACAAGAAAGGAACGGAGAAGTATGAAGGAAAAAATCGAACAGCTGAAAATGCGGATCGCAGAAGAGCTTCAGTCCGCAGGAGACAGCGAAACGGTGGAAAAAATCCGAGTTGCCTATTTGGGAAAAAAGGGATCGGTCACCGAGCTTCTGAAAGGCCTGAAGGAGCTTTCCGGAGAAGAGAAAAAGGAAGCAGGCCAGCAGATCAACGCCCTGAAAAAGTACGCGGAAGAGCACATTTCCGCCCGAATTGCCCAGATCAAAGCGGAAGAGCTGCAGCGGCAGGTGGACTCCGCGGAAGAGTATGATGTAACGCTGCCTTCCCGGAATGTGCAGGGCTCCTATCATCCCATTACTCTGGTGCAGCGCCAGGTGGAAGAAATTTTCGCTTCCATGGGCTTCACTATTGAGGACTATTTCGAGATCGTGGACGATTATCACTGCTTTGAAGCTTTGAATATTCCCAAGCATCACCCGGCCAGAGATATGCAGGACACCTATTATCTGGATAACGGCCAGCTTTTGAAGACCCATACTTCTGCGGCCCAGAACGCCATTATGAAAAAGTACGGCGCGCCTTTGCGGGCCATTTTCCCGGGACGTTGCTTCCGGAACGAATCCACGGATGCCTGCCATGAAAACACATTCTTCCAGATGGAAGGCATGATGATCGACAAGGATATTTCCATTTCCAACTTGATCTATTTTATGAAGACCATGCTTTCCCATGTGTTCCAGCAGGACATCAATGTCCGCCTGCGTCCGGGCTTTTTCCCCTTCGTGGAGCCGGGCTTTGAGCTGGACATCAGCTGCTTGATCTGCGGCGGAGAAGGATGCCCCTCCTGCAAAAATTCCGGGTGGCTGGAGCTTTGCCCCTGCGGCATGATCCATCCCAATGTGCTGAAAGCCGGCGGGATTGATCCGGAGGAATATACCGGCTTCGCCTTTGGTCTGGGCCTGACCCGTCTGGCTATGATGAAATACGGCGTGAAGGATATTCGGGATCTGAACAGCGGAAACCTGAAAGCTCTTTCCCAGTTTGTGCATGAATAAGGAGGACGCATATGCTTATTTCCATGAATTGGATCGGCGATTTTGTCGATCTTTCCGGTCTTGATATTGAAGAGTTGATCCATCGTTTCACCCTTTCCACAGCGGAAGTGGACGAAGTATATCATATGGGCAGCCAGCTGCGGGATGTGGTGGCAGGAAAAATCCTGACGGTGGAAAACCATCCGGATTCCAAAAAGCTGCATTTGCTGAAGGTGGATGCGGGAGATAAAATTTATGATGTAGTCTGCGGCGCTCCCAATGTGCGGGAAGGCGTGGTGGTTCCCTTTGTAAAAGAAGGGGGCTTTGCGGGAGGAATGGAGATCCGTTGTGCGAAAATCGCCGGGGTGGAATCCCACGGAATGTGCTGCTCTGAAAGCGAGCTGGGAATCAGCGCGGATCACAGAGGGCTGATGGAGCTTCCGGAAGACACCGTTCCGGGAACGGATATAACGGAGCTTTATCCGATTCGGGACATTGTGTTCGAAGTGGACAATAAATCCCTTACCAACCGTCCGGACCTTTGGGGCCACTACGGCATCGCCAGAGAATTTGCGGCGCTCACCGGCCGCCCTCTGCAGCCTCTTGCCACGCTGGATCTTTCTGCTTTTGACGGATTGGATCCGGTGGATATCCAGGTGCTGGATACGGAACACTGCTACCGGTATACCGGGCTGAAGGTCCGGAATATCCAAAAGAAGATCAGCCCTGTGGAAATGCGCATCCGGCTTTACTACTGCGGAACCCGGGCTATCAATCTGCTGGCAGATCTTACCAACTACCTGATGCTGGAATTGGGCCAGCCCATGCACGCTTTTGACTGCGCCAAGGTGGATTCCATCGAAGTAAAGCGGTTCCCGGAACCCTTTGATTTCCAAACGCTGGACAGCCAGGTCCGCCGGGTGGATGAAAATACTTTGATGATCTGCTCCAAAGGGGAGCCGGTGGCGGTAGCGGGTATTATGGGCGGATTGGATTCCGAAATCGAGGACGATACGGACAGCCTGCTGCTGGAATCCGCCAATTTTGATGCGGTCAGCGTGCGGAAATCCTCCACGCGCCTGGGCCTGCGGACAGATGCCAGCATGCGCTATGAAAAGACCCTGGATCCGGAAATGACCACGGTGGCCATTGAACGGTTTATGAAGCTTCTGACGGAGATCGACCCCCAGGTGCAGGTGATCTCCCGGATGACGGACGTATACGTAAGAAAATATCCCCAGATTTCTCTTTCCTTTGATAAGAGCTATGTGGATCGCTATACGGGAATCGACATTTCCGACCAGCAGATCCTGCATACTTTAAACGCCTTGGGCTTTTCCGCTTCCAAGGAGGGCCAGGTATTTTCCGTGGAAGTTCCCAGCTGGCGGGCCACAAAGGATGTAACCATTAAAGCGGACATCATTGAGGAAATCACCCGGATCTATGGCTATGACAATTTTAAAATCACCACCACTCGCAGCGCTTTGTATCCGGAGCAGAGAAATGCCGGGAATAAGGCGGATAATTTTGCCAAAGATCTTCTGGTGCAGAAATACAACCTCCACGAGGTCCATTCCTATATCTGGTACGACGGGAAGAAGTGCCGGGAGTTGGGAATCGAGACGGAGCCCAATGTACGGCTGTTAAACGCCATGACGCCGGAAAACGATACCTTGCGCAGCTGCATGGCTCCCACGTTGTTGTGCTTTGTTCAGGAAAACAAAAGCTTTGCTCCGGATTTCGGCATATTTGAAATTGGCCGGGTTGTGGAAGGCAAAAAGGAAAACGGAGAGTGCCGGGAGCGTAAGAAGCTGGGCATTGCCTTGTTCAGCCGGACACGGAGCGAAAAAGAGCTGTTCTTCTCTCTGCTGGAAATGCTGAGCACATTGGGGCAGGATTTGAAACAGTCGGAAGTCACTTTCCGGAAAACAGCGCCGGAACATACTTGGCAGCATCCCAAGAACACCGCGGAGGTTTGGGTCCATGGCCAGAAAATGGGCAGCATCTGCGCCCTGCATCCGGCTGTGCTGGCCAATATCGACCGAAAGGCTTCCGTTGTAACGGCGGAGCTGGATATGGATGATTTTGCGGCGGTTCCGTCTTCGGACATCCATTACCAGGAGCCCTCCAAATATCCGGGCATGGAACTGGATCTTTCTTTGGTGATCCCTCAGGGGACGATCTTCTCCGATATTCAGAAAGCATGGACCCAGGAAGATTTTCCGCTGCTTCAGCAGGTGTATCTGGTGGATAGCTTTGACGACGGCCACCAGAAGAGTCTGGCGTTCCGGTTCTCTTTCTTGTCTCATGAAAAGACCCTGACCCGGGAGGAAGTGCAGCCCAGTGTGGACCGGATCCTAAAAAATCTGGAAGGCATGGGAATCCTTCTGAAAGCGTAAACGATCTGCCGGGCAGCCCAGCAGTAATAAAAAACTCCCGCTCTTGCAAAACAAGAGCGGGAGTTTTTTCTGTTTTTTACTTTTACAGGTGGCATACACCCAGAATGCGTTCCTGGGAAGTACTAAAGGGGTTCAAAGGACGCTGATGCTCCACCACCAAAGCGTTCCCTTCAAAGGAAATACGGAAAAGATCCGTATAAGGGGTGGTATTGGAGATCATCTTAAGGCAAAACGTATCGCCGTCCCATGCGCCGGCCAGGGCGGCGCGTTCAAAGCCTACCGGCTGGAAGGTGTGCACATCGTCCAGCTTTGTGAAAGCAAGGCTTTCCTTCCAGCAGCCCAGCCCGATAGGCATACAGGCTTTGGCTTCGCCTGCATAGAATGTTACGGAAGGCTTTTGGCCAAAGGTAAAGGAAAGAGCTGTAAGGCCTAAGAAATTGGAAGAAAGCTCATACAAACGCCCGGAGAATTCTGCCTCTTGGGAGTGATGGGCTTCGCCTTCCGGTAAGGGAAGGGAAAGCGAGGAAAGACGTTCCTCCAGCTGAGCCAACCCGGAAGGATCTTCCGGAAGGGGATGATCCTGAAAAGCCGGGAGAAGCTTTTCCCAAACGCAGTCCAGCTCAGTTTGACCATTGGTGCCGGCTGTGGCAGCCAAAACCGCATCCTGTTCCGGGAAAACCACGCAGATCTGGCCATGCATGCCGTCAGCCCGGTAAATGCCCTGTCCGGGCACGCAGCGCCAGAACTGGTAGCCATAGCCGCAGCCCCAGTCTTTTTCCCAGGCGCTTTGTACTTGGAACGCAGTAGCCTCCCGGATCCACTGGGGGTCAAGCAGCTGGCGGCCTTCCCATTTTCCTTCCTGCAGCAGGAACTGGCCGAAACGGGCGATATCCCGGGTTTTCAGGTTCAGTCCGAAACCGCCGGTGGTGATTCCTTTGGGGCAAACCTCCCAGCGGTGTTCCTGGATCCCCAGCGGCTCAAACAGACGGGGGGTTAAATATTCTTCCACGGAAATACCGGTAACCTTTTGCAGAATGGCGGAAAGCATATAGGTGGCCGGAGTGTTGTACAGAAAATGGGTGCCGGGCTTATGGGGCACGTAGGAAGTGAGGAAGGTCTCCACCCAGTCTTCTGTGCCGATAATGCCGGGTTCTTCCTCGTGCCCGGTGCTCATGGTGAGCAAATGGCGGATCTGCATGGCTTCCATGTTTTCACAGGGTCTGCCCGGGAGCTTTTCCGGGAAAAAGGAGACCACAAAGTCCTCCAGCGAAAGGAGCCCTTCCTGAATGGCAAAGCCTATGGCGGTGCTGGTAAAGCTTTTGCTTAAAGAATACAGCACATGGGGAAGCTCCTGACGATACGGAGCAAACCACCCCTCCGCGGCCAAATCTCCATGGCGAAGAAGCACCAGACTATGTAATTCTACATGTTTTTCCTGCAAACGATCCAGAAAAGTGAGGATGTCTTTGGAACGAATCCCCAGGCTTTCCGGAGTTTTCTTTTGAAAATCAAACGGCATAACAGTTCCTCCCTAAAAATTCGGCCAAGCCGGTATAGTTCCCAATCATTATATAGCGAAGGAAAATAGAAATAGAATCTTTGGAAGAAGATAGAAAAGATTCCCGAAGATTTTAAAAAATTGAACTGTTGCAGCCGATAAAAATTCCGCCCCGATTTTTCAGGGCGAAATCCGTTATGTATGCAAGAGCTCTTCAGAGCAGCCGGGAAGATACCCTTCAAAAATACAGCATCCTTTTTCTTTTTCTACTTGTTGTTCCCAGGAAGGTTGCGTAATGGTCCAGCTGAATTCCGGGCAGTGAAACCCTTTCCGGCACAGCCATGGGGAAAGTTTTTTTCGGTCCTGAAAATGATAGGCGATAAAATCGGGCTTTGTAAGGAAATTCGTCAAAAGGTTCCCCAGCGGAAAGCGGATCCAGAAAGGAAGACCGGAGTCTTTTTCAAATTTCATGGAAAGCTGGCCGCGGATCCAGTTGGGCCGATGCTTTTTCAGCCAAAGCAAGACTCTTGGGTCAAAAGATTCTACGCAGAAGGGGCCTTGATAATGATCCAGCAAAAGGCACACGGCTTCACAAAGAGCACCGGCGTTGGATCCGGCGGTTTTCAGTTCCAGAAGCAGGGGAACTTGTCCGTGGACCTGCTGTAAAACCTGCTCCAGAAAAGGAATGGGTTCCTGGGTGCCTTCCAGATGAAAAGCGGAAAGTTCCTGACGGGTGCTGGAAAAAATCTTCCGGGAAACGCCGCAGGTGCGCAGCAGATCCTCGTCATGCATCACTACCAAAGCACCATCCGATGCCAAATGAACATCCAGCTCAATTCCAAATCCCCGGTTGACGGCCTCCTGAAAAGCGGAAAGGGAGTTTTCCGGAAAGCCGGTGGAAGATCCATGAAGCCCCCGATGGGCATAGGGTTTGGGGAAGACAGCGGCCAATCCGCTTTTTTTGCGCAGCCGGGGCGCCAGAAGAAAGAAGTACAGCAGAATAAGGAGAAGGATCCCTCCGGCTATATAAAGAAAGATCATGGGAAATCGCCTCCTTAATCCGGCGTATCATAGGCTTCCAATTTGCTGGAAGCGGGAGCAGGCTTGCTGTCTCCATGGCGGACAAACAGCATGGTCACGAAAGAGAGCCCGGTAAACAGAGCGGCATAGGGGAAAAGAGTAACATATCCCACGTGCTCCAAAAGTGCGCCGGAAAGGATGGGGGTAAAAATTTGGGCAGCCATGGAGAACGTGTAGTAAAAACCGGTGAACTTTCCAATGTCGTTTCCTTTTCCCATTTCCACTACCATGGGATAGGAGTTTACATTGATAGCGGCCCAGGCAATTCCCACCAATGCGAACATTATATTGATCACAGGATTGAACGTGGTAAACAGGCAGGCTGCCCCAAACAGCACCGTAAGAAGAGCCGTGCCAAATAAAATGGTCTTTTTGCGTCCCAGTTTTGTGGCCACGATGCCTACGGGGATATAGGAGACAATGGCAGCCCCTGTGCCGATCAAAAGGCTGTAGGCAAATTCTCCGCCCTCCATTTTCCAGTAGGTTTGGGCGTATTTGGAGAAGGCCGTGGTCACGGCGTTGTATCCCATAAACCAGAAGGCCACGGAAAGAAGCAGGAATATAAGGCTGCGACGGACATCCGCAGGAAGCCGGGCTTTCTTGCCGGAATCCGCCGAAGCAGCTTCCGGGGATTCCTGGGAAGATTCTTCCCGGGAATCGGGGTCCTGCGCCCGCATTTCCTCCGCCAGGCGATTTTCCCGGACTTTCCAGAGCATAAGCAGCACAGCGGCTACCATAATAGCCGCCGTAGCGCCAAACAAAGGAAAATAGTCGGGCTTTTGGGATTTCGGCACCAATACAGCCACAAGAACCAAAGTAAGCATCCCGCCAACAGCGCCCATCAGATTGATGATGGCGTTGGCTTTGGAGCGAAGAGGCTTTGGGGTTACATCGGGCATCAGAGCCACAGCCGGGGACCGATAAACCGCCATGGAAATCAGCACCAGAAGCAGGGCGGAGATAAACAGTGGGAGAGAAAGAAGATGATCCGCCAGAGGAATCAAAAGCATGGTAATGACAGCGCCGGCGGTTCCTCCCAAAATAAAGGGCGTGCGGCGGCCCAAAGGTGTATGGACCCGATCCGAAAGGCTGCCAAACAGTGGGAGCATGAATAAGGCCAGCACATTGTCCAGCGCCATAACCGCGCCGGCTAAAGTGTCGGAAATATGGAAAGAATTTTTCAGGATCAGGGGAATTATGCTGTCATACACTTGCCAAAATGCGCAGATAGAAAGGAAAGCCAGGCCCACAAAAAAGGTTTGCTTGGTATTCAGCTTCATACGGATCCTCTTTTCTTCTGAGATGTAAAACAAAATTTTTTGGAAAAATTTCCAATATATGTGTATTTTAGCATAAAAATACCCAAATGAAAAGAAAAAATTCGGTAAAATTTTCTTTATTTCCACAAGTTTTGCAGATTTCACTGGGATTAAAGAAAAATCACAAAGTAAAGAGGGAAAGCAGATATGATTGACAATCCAGTTAGTTTATGCTATTCTTTATATACCCCCACCCCGTGGGGGTGTTTAAAGATCTGCGGAAAGGGGAAAATGGTATGCAAAGTATGAAAGAAACCTATCAGGTCACCGGCATGACCTGCAGCGCCTGTAGCGCCCACGTGGAAAAAGCGGCTGCTTCATGCCCGGGCGTATCGAAAGTGCAGGTCAATCTGCTGCAAAACCGTATGCAGGTAGAATACGATCCCGAGCGTTGTTCTTCGCAGGAGATCATCCAGGCGGTGGATCGGGCCGGATACGGCGCGCAGCTTTTGGAAAACGGCGGGAAAGGTTCATCGGCCGTGGAAAAACGGAAAGAGGAAACGGAGGATTCGGCAAAAGCCATGAAGCACAGGCTGATTTTCTCCATTGTATTTCTAGTGATGCTGATGTATCTTTCCATGGGGCATATGATGAATTTTCCTCTTCCACCTTTGTTCCATGGGGCGGAAAACTCCATGATTTTGGCTTTGACGCAGTTTCTTTTGCTTCTTCCTATTGTATACTTAAATCGCAGTTATTATATTCGAGGGTTCCGCGCTTTGTTCCATCGGGCGCCTACCATGGATACGCTGATTGCCGTAGGCTCTGCCGCGGCTGTGGTGCATGGGGTGTATACCCTCTACGCCATAGGATGGGCTTTGGGGCATGGGCAACCGGAAGCGGCCCAGGGGCTGGTTATGGATCTTTATTTTGAATCCGCCGGAACGATTTTGACGCTGATTACAGTGGGAAAATATCTGGAATCCCGCTCCAAAGGAAAAACTTCCCAGGCGGTGAACCGGCTTTTGGACCTGGCTCCTAAAACGGCTTTGTTATGGGAAAACGGCCAGGAACGGCTGATTCCGGCAGAAGAGATCCAGGTGGGAGATGTGCTGGTGGTGAAACCAGGAATGCAGATCCCTACGGACGGCCAGGTGCTGGAAGGAAGCTCCGCGGTGGATGAATCGGCGATTACAGGGGAAAGCCTGCCGGTGGAAAAGAAGCCGGGGAATACGGTCACAGGAGCGACGGTGAATCATTCCGGATGGCTGAAGATCCGGGCGCTGCGGGTAGGCCAGGAGACCACTTTGTCCCAGATCATACAGCTGGTGGAAAATGCTACAGGTTCCAAGGCTCCCATTGCCCGATTGGCGGATAAAGTCAGCGCCGTGTTCGTTCCCGGGGTGATTCTGATTGCGGCGGTGACGGCTTTGGTCTGGCTTTTGCTGGGAAATTCTCCGGGAAACGCCTTGTCCTGCGGAATTGCTGTTTTGGTGATCTCCTGCCCCTGCGCCCTGGGGTTGGCAACCCCTACCGCTATCATGGTCGGAACAGGCCGGGGAGCGCAAATGGGAATCTTGTTCAAAACGGCGGAAAGTTTGGAGATCGCTCATAAAATCGATACCGTGGTGCTGGATAAAACCGGCACGGTAACGGAAGGCCGGCCGGAGGTGACAGGGATCTTCCCTGCAAAAGGCGTAACACCGGAAGAACTGCTGGCATATGCCGGAGAAGCGGAACGAAAATCGGAGCATCCGCTGGCTCAGGCGGTTCTGCGAAAAGCGCAGCAGAAGGGAATCTCCCTCCAGGAACCGGAAACGTTTCAGGCTTTGGAAGGAAGAGGAATCCTCACGTCCAGGGAAGGAAAGGTAATTCTGGCAGGAAACCTTCGTTTGATGCAGGAAAAAGGAATCTCCGTGGGTTCCTTGGAAAGCACAGCGGAGCAACTGGCTTTGCAGGGAGAAACGCCTTTGTATTTTGCCCGGGAAGGGCGTTTTCTGGGAATGCTTTCCCTGGCGGATGTTCTCCGGCCGGAAAGTGTCTCGTCTGTAAGGGAATTGCAGGATCTGGGGCTGGATGTAGTGATGCTCACCGGAGATAACCGCCAGACAGGAAAAGCCATCGGAGAGAAACTGGGTATTTCTTCCGTTTCGGCGGAATTGCTCCCCGGAGACAAGGAAAAGGAGATCCGGCGCCTGCAGCAGGAAGGGCGCTGCGTAGCCATGGTGGGAGACGGGATCAACGACGCGCCCTCTTTGGTCCGGGCCGATCTGGGGATCGCCGTAGGAGCCGGAACGGATATTGCCATGGAATCCGCCGACGTAGTGCTAATGGGCAGCGGGCTGCAGGAGGTTCCGGCAGCGCTGCGGCTGGGGCGTGCCGTGATCCGGAATATTCGGGAGAACCTGTTCTGGGCCTTTTTCTATAACAGTGTGGGGATTCCTCTGGCGGCGGGAATATGGATCCCGGTGTTGGGATGGAAGCTGAACCCTATGTTTGCAGCAGCAGCCATGAGCCTCAGCTCCATATGTGTGGTAGGAAACGCGCTGCGGCTTCGCTTCTTCTCTCCCAAAAGAAAAAACAGGGGGAAAATTTCCCTGCAAACACAAGAAAACAGCCAAGAGCCGGAAAAATCTATGTGTTGTTTGGAAGGCTCTTGTGAACAACAAAGAAAGGATGAAATAACCATGAAAAAGACCGTTTATATTGAGGGAATGATGTGTATGCATTGCGCCGGACGGGTGGAAAAAGCGTTAAATGAGTTGCCGGGAGTTTCCGCTTCCGTGGATCTGGAAAAGAAGTGCGCAGAAGTCACTTGCCCGGAAGCCGTCACACAGGAACAGCTGATCCAGGCTGTGGAAAATGCCGGGTATCAGGTGGTGAAGGTGGAATGAAAGCGGATCAAAACACCGTGACCCGCCTGGTGAAAACCGCCCGGGGGCAGCTGGACGGAGTGCTGCGCATGATGGAAGAAGATGCCTACTGCGTGGATGTGCTGAATCAGATTTTGGCGGCGCAGGCCGTGCTGAAACGGGCACAGAAGGAAATCCTGGAAGCGCATATGCGCTGCTGTGTTTCCCAGGCATTTTCCTCAGGGGACGAAAGCGCCCGAGAGGAAAAGATCCAGGAGCTTTCTCAGCTTTTCGAGAAAATGAATCGATAAAGTTATAGCAAGTTATGGCAAACCATAGTAAGCCATAACAAGCTATAGCAGAACCAATGAAAAAAAGCAGAAGGATTTCCTTCTGCTTTTTCCTGTTCAGAAATTGTTTACAGCCTGTTCACCGGGAACTCCCAGAAAATGTGTATGCTTACATACATAAAGGAAAAAAAGGATGGGGTAAGGCCGATAAAGCCTATGAACCGGAAACAGACACAGACACAAATACAGGGAGGAAGAAGAATGGGATTTTGGAGGCGGTTCGCTTTTGGACTGCAGAAGTGGATGTATGGACGGTACGGAAGCGATACATTAAATATTGCCATTCTGATTACCTATGCTGTTTTGTATATTGTGGCACAGATTTTCTGGCTCCCGCTTTTAGCATGGCTTTCCATGGGGCTGCTGCTGTGGAGTTTTTTCCGGATGTTTTCCCGGAACATTGCAGCCAGATCCAGAGAAAACCGGGCTTTCTGCAGCTTTTTCCAAAGGCTTGCCGCTCCGTTTCGCCGAAGCGCCCGGAGCATAAAGGACCGGCAGCATCGGTACTATTCCTGCCCGAAGTGCAGAAATACGCTGCGGGTGCCCAAGGGAAAGGGAAAGCTGGAAATCACCTGCCCGGTATGCGGGAATCGGTTTGTCCGAAAAAGTTAAAGGGAGAAAGTAAGGCAGACAGCAAAAGAACGGAGGACTTTCACAATCCTCCGTTCTTTTATGGTTTTGCGTTTTTCAAATGTGTTACAGGGAGCAAGCGCCTTCCTCACACTCCGGGATCTCGCCTACAATGGGGGTGGGGTCGATCCCTCTTTTCCGGTAATAATCGGAAACAGCGGATTTGATAGCCTGTTCCGCCAGAACCGAGCAGTGCACTTTTACTGCCGGCAGGCCGTCCAGAGCTTCCATAACGGCTTTGTTGGTAAGCTTCAGGGCTTCTTCAATGGTTTTGCCTTTGACCATTTCCGTGGCCATGGAGCTGGTGGCAATGGCGGCGCCGCAGCCGAAGGTCTTGAATTTTACGTCGCTGATCACATTGCCGGTGACCTTAATATACATCCGCATAATATCTCCGCATTTGGGGTTTCCTACTTCACCTACGCCGTCTGCGTCCGGAATTTCTCCCACATTCCGCGGATTTGCAAAATGTTCCATTACTTTTTCACTGTATGCCATAGGGAAAACCTCCTTTAAACTTCAAAAAATCGTTGCTGTCCGGTAGAATAACTGGCGGGGAACGTCAGAATTCCCGGACGGTATACGCAATCTGACCGTTTTCGATCCGCTCCCAAAGGGGACTCATAGCCCGGAGCCGCTGGATCAGCGGAGGGAGCACTTCCAGGATCCGATCAATGTCTTCCTCCGTGTTTTGATCGCTGAAAGAGAGACGGAGGGAACCGTGGGCAATTTCATGGGGAAGCCCAATAGCCAGCAGCACATGGCTGGGATCCAGAGAGCCGGAAGTGCAGGCGGAGCCGGAAGAAGCGCAGATCCCCTGCATATCCAGCATCAGCAGAACGGATTCGCCCTCCACGCCTTCAAAGCAGAAACTGGCGTTGCCCGGCAGACGCTTTACAGGATCTCCGTTCAGGCGGCTGCGGGGAATCTGAAGAATTCCCTGGATCAGCCTGTCCCGCATAGCGGTGAGACGAAGCCGGCGTTCTTCCATGGTGCGGCAGCCTTCCTGAAGGGCGGCGGCCATGCCTACAATGCCGGCAACGTTTTCGGTTCCGGCGCGGCGATTCCGCTCCTGGGCGCCGCCGTGGATCAGATTGGGCAAAACGATTCCCTGGCGGCAGTAGAGAACCCCTACGCCTTTGGGACCATGAAATTTATGGGCTGAAAGGGAAAGAAAATCAATGCACTGCGCCTTTACATCAATGGGAACGTGGGTCACGGCCTGGACAGCGTCCGTATGGAACCACACGCCCTTTTCCCGGCAGATCCTTCCGATTTCCTCAATGGGCTGCAAAGTGCCGATCTCGTTGTTGGCATACATGATGGTTACCAGAGCGGTGTCCTCCCGAATGGCGGAGCGCACCTCCTCCGGACGAACGATACCGTCGCTGTGAACATCCAGGTATGTGACGGAAAAACCTTCTTTTTCCAAAGCCTGGCAGGTGTGCAGCACGGCATGGTGTTCAAACCGGCTGGTGATAATATGCTTTTTTCCTTTTTGGGCCATTTTCAAAGCGGCGCCGCGGATAGCCCAGTTATCCGATTCGCTTCCTCCGGAAGTGAAAAAGATCTCCGAAGGCTGTGCGCCCAGACAAGCGGCGATGGTTTCCCGGGAGGACTCCAAAGCCTTTTTGGCCTGGCGTCCTACAGAATAAATGCTGGAAGGGTTGCCGTAATACTGGGTAAAATAGGGCTCCATCGCGTGGAAGACAGCGGGAGAAACGGGAGTAGTAGCCGCATTATCCGCATAAACCACGGCGGGAGAAGCAGTTTTATTTTCCATGAGGATTCATCCTTTATCTTTGTAAACTCATTCATTTTGTCTTGGACGTTCCCGGTAATAAGTGTTGAGCACCTGTTGAGGGCTTGTTAAGAGCTTGCTGAGAGATTCCGGAAAACAGAAAAAGGACAAAAGAACGGTGCAAGGCTAATATACACCAATTTAGTATAGATTTCAACCCCTGAAGCCGGAAATTCAAAGGGTTATTTTGCGTCCGCCACACCGGCGGCATCCGAAGCCCCGGCGGCCTTGGCCGCTTCAGCCACAGCCATAGCGTCGCAGCGCTCATTTTCCGGATGCCCTGCGTGCCCCCGGACCCAGTGAATGGAGACGGAGTGAATTTCCAAAAGGCCAAGAAGTTCCTCCCAAAGGTCGCTGTTCAGAGCCGGAGATTTATCCCCTTTTCGCCAGCCGTTTTGCTTCCATTTCTGCGCCCAGCCTTTGGAGATGGCGTCGCAAACATATTTGGAATCGCTGCAAAGGACCACCTGACAAGGTTCTTTCAGCTGTTTCAGCCCGGCGATCACAGCGGAAAGCTCCATGCGGTTGTTGGTGGTGTGTTTTTCGCCCCCGGAGAGGGTCTTTTCGTGGCCATTCCACCGGAGAATCGCCCCCCAGCCCCCGGGGCCGGGATTTCCGGAACAGGCGCCGTCTGTAAATAGCTCAATATTTTTCATAAGGGGTCTCCTTTTCTTTCCCTAAGAATACATATAAGTATAACACAGATTCTTTGTTTGTTGCACAAAAAAGAATGGAATTTGAGGAAAGAGTAAATTGCAGGAAACTGGCAATACTGAAAACGAAAAAACAGCCGAAAAAGTTTTAGGTAAAACCCCTGCTGTTAAGGCGAAACCGGTTTTTGGGAAGGACTGCTCAGCCCCGGGCTTCACTTGACAGCCTTATTCATTCCATGTACAATTATAGTTGTATACTTATGCCCGTATTATAAAGCGTTCTCATTCTTCGGAGAAATTCTACCGGAGAAGAAAAAAGAAGCTTTTTGTATTTGAAATACATACCTGCGCGAAAAGCGCAGCGAAACTCTCGGCAGGACTCTCAGCAAAGAAGGAGCATCAAGACATTGGAATGATTAGGACTATTAAAGCATCTGAAGTTTTGCGGATGCTTTACGAAAGCATAATTGGAGGTTTATACATTGACAGAAAAAAAGAAAGAAAATGTTCCCCATACAGCCTTGTATGGGAAAGTAGAAGTTTCCGGGAAAAGACCGGCACAGTCCGCTAAAACGCAGAAAGAGACGGCTTCCGAACCGCAAAAAGCCCAAAACCGCAAAAAGGACGCACCGGGCAGAAGGAGGATGACTCCGGGGATTAAATCGGTTTCTTCTGAAAAAGGCGGAGCCAAAAATGTAAGTGCTTCCCTGAAAGGGAAAAAGGAAGAGGTTTCCGGAAAAACGGAAGGAAAGAAGATTTCCCGAAAGCCCTCTCAGCCTGCAAAAACCAAGGAAACGCAGAACACGGCTGCGCCTCGCAGTTCCCGCAGAGGAAAAAAACAGCAGCCTGAGCAGCCCAAGCCCTCTATGCGGCTCTATTTTCTGGGCGGCTTGAATGAAGTGGGGAAAAACTTTACCCTTCTGGAATGCGAAGAGGATATGATCATTGTGGATTGCGGCATGGCATTTCCGGATGGCGATATGCTGGGTGTGGACTTGGTGTTGCCGGACTTTACGTTTGTGGAACGGAACGCCGAGAAGATCCGGGGGATCTTTATTACCCACGGCCATGAAGACCATATCGGAGCGCTTCCGTATCTTTTGAAAAAGGTAAATCTTCCGGTTTATGCCACAAGGCTCACCTGCGGCTTGATCGAAGGCAAGCTTCGGGAACATGGGCTGCTGGGAAAGGTGCGGCTGAATGTGGCCGGCCCGGGGTCTGTAATTCCCGCCGGATGTATGCGTGTGGAATTCATTCATGTCAACCACTCAATCCCGGACGCGGTTTCTTTCGCGGTGCATTCTCCCGCAGGCGTATTGGTGCATACGGGAGATTTCAAGATTGACTGCACGCCGGCCACCGGTGAGATGATCGATCTGGGCCGGTTCGCTCAGCTGGGAAAGGAAGGCGTGCTGGCGCTTTTGGCGGACTCCACCAATGCGGAACGTCCGGGCTATACCATGACGGAGCAAAAAGTGGACAGTTCCTTTGAAAGCCTGTTTAAACGAGCGGAAAACAGCCGGATCATTATTGCCACATTTGCTTCCAACATTGCCCGAGTGCAGCAGATCATTAACTGCGCTGTGCGATATGGCCGAAAAGTGGCTCTTTCCGGTCGCTCCATGCTGAATGTTATGGGAATCGCCGTGGAGCTTGGTTATCTGAACGTTCCGGAAGGCGTTCTCATTGATATTGATCTTCTGAACCGCTATCCCAAAGAGCAGGTCGTTCTGGTCACCACCGGCAGCCAGGGAGAGCCCATGAGTGCCTTGGCCCGAATGGCTTTCGCGGACCATCGGAAGGTGGAGGTAGGCCCGGGGGACTTTATTATCATCTCCGCCCGGCCCATTCCCGGCAATGAGAAGACCGTGGGCAACGTTGTGGATGAGCTGATGAAACGCGGCTGCGAAGTGGTATATGAATCCATGTATGAGGTGCATGTATCCGGCCACGCCTGCCAGGATGAGCTTCGGATCATGCAGGGCATCGTGAAGCCCAAGTATTTCATCCCTGTTCACGGAGAACAGAAAATGCTGCGGAAGCATGCAAATCTGGCCCGCTCCATGGGGGTTCCGAATACCAATATCTATATCGGCAATATCGGAGATGTAGTGGAGCTGAATGAAGCGTATCTCCGCCCCGCAGGCACGGTTCCCGCCGGACGGGTCCTGGTGGACGGTCTGGGCGTGGGAGATGTAGGCAGCATCGTTCTCCGGGATCGAAAGCATCTGGGAGAAGATGGATTGATCGTAGTGGTGTGTACCATCTCCGAGGAGGACGGCCATCTTATCGCCGGTCCGGATGTAGTATCCCGTGGATTTGTGTATGTAAAGGAAAGCGAGCCTTTGTTGGATGAGGCCCGGGAAATGGTGCAGAGAGTAGTGGAAGACTGCGCGGAAAACGGGATCCACGATTGGGGCACGCTGAAAACCCGGATTCGGGATTCTCTTTCCCGGATGTTGTATGACAGAACCCGCCGCAGTCCTATGATTCTTCCCATTATCATGGAAGTGTGACGAATCGCTTTCAAATCTTGCCAGATTTTCTGAGAAAGGGGCAAGCGCAGTGAAAAATAAGGTCTGGAGTTCTACGCCCTTCTATTATATTTTTACCATTCCCATTTTGGGTTTGGCAGCCGCCAGCTGGTACTTGGGGCAAATGCTTCTTGCGTATATCAGCTTGGGGATTTTTGCCTTGGAGGCTTTGCTGCTTCTTATCGTAAATCTGCGGTTTCGGGCCCATGTGCAGGCAGCCGCCCGGTCGGCCAAACAGATCCTTGGGGGAGAAGTATGCCAGGAATTGGATTCCTTTTCCCTGCCGGTGGTGATTATTGGGGATAAAGGAGATATTGTTTGGTATAATGGCGCTTTCCGAAGCGGTGTCAGCGGAAGGAAGGATGTTTACGGGGAAAATATCGTCCGATTCATTTACCCTAAAAATGTGCGCCAGATCGTGGAAGGCTCCGGTGTGGATGTGACCGTGGGGGAGAAAAAGTTCACGGTGTTCGGGGTAAAGACGGAAAAAGGCGCTGCGCTGTACTTTGTAGACGATACCTACTATAAAGAGATCCATCGGGTCTATACGGAAACCCGGCCTGTGGTGGCTATCGCGCATTTTGACAATCGCGAGGAGCTTTCCCAGGATTCCGACGGTTCTCAGGATGCCCGTATTGCTTCGGAAGTGGAATCCAAGCTGACCCAATGGGCCATTTCCATGGGCGGCTTTTTAAAGAGAATGAACGGCGGGCGTTACATTATCTTGACGGACGAAGGGCATATTCGTGCGGCGGCGGAAAAACGCTTTGAGATTTTGGATGCGGTGCGCAGCGTAAAGGCGGATGAACGCCGCAGCGCTACAGTTTCCATTGGTATCGGCAGAGGAGCCCGGAATTTCCAGGAAGCCGAGCAGTGGGCTCGTAAGGCGCTGGATATGGCTTTGGGGCGCGGCGGAGACCAGGTGGCTATGAAGCAAAAGGGAGATACCTACGAGTTTTTCGGCGGCCTTTCCAAGGGCGTGGAAAAGCGGGATAAGGTGCGGACCCGGGTCATCGCGGCTACATTGTCCGATCATATCAAGGCCAGTGACGCGGTGTTTATCATGGGGCATAAATTTTCCGATCTGGACAGCGTGGGAGCAGCAGTGGGCCTTTGGAGCGCGGCGTCAAAAGCATTGCACAGACCGGCCTATGTGGTAATATCCCGGCCGCAAAGCCTGGCCCAGCCTATTCTTTCTCTGATGGATCATCAGGGAGGAGAGCAGAGGGTGTTTATTTCTCCGGAAGACGCTAACGGAATGGTTACGCCGAAATCCATGCTGATTGTGGTGGATACCCATTCCCCGGATTTTGTGGAAAGTCCAGAGCTTTTGGAAAAGGTTTCCCGAATCGTGATCATTGACCATCACCGGATGATGGTTCGCCATATCAACAACGCGGTGGTATTTTACCATGAGCCTTATGCCAGCTCCGCCAGTGAGATGGTAACGGAATTGGTGCAGTACATAGAAGAGACCTGTCTTTCCAGAAAGGAAGCGGAAGCGCTTCTTTCCGGTATTATGCTGGATACCAAGAATTTCGTGCTGAAAACCGGCGTGCGAACCTTTGAAGCCGCAGCGTTTCTTCGGCGAAGGGGCGCAGACACCGTGGAAGTCAAGCGGATGTTTTCGGATTCTTTGGAAACCTATCGGGCAAAGCAGGAAATCGTTTCCAGTGCGGAAATTCATGAGCGCTGCGCATTTGCTTATACAGAGAAGAGTTTTCCGGATCTGCGTATCATTGCCGCCCAGGCCGCAGATGAACTTTTGACCATTCAGGGGGTGGCGGCGTCCTTTGTCCTTTTCGCGGATAACGGCGGTGTGAACATTTCCGCCAGAAGTCTGGGGGATTTGAACGTGCAACTGGTGATGGAAAAATTAGGAGGCGGAGGCCATTTGACCATGGCCGGCGCCCAGCTTCGGAATATTGGTGTGGCGGAAGCTTTGCAGCAGGTAAAGAAAGCGGCGCAGGAAGTGGGCGAAGACTCTTTGTACCGTAAAAACTGAGCCTGATCTTCTGAAAAAAGTTTTGAGCCTGCCGGGATAAAATTTTATGTTTTTTCATTTCCGATTTTTGTGATCGGGAGTAGAATATTTGGAGGTAGCAAAATGAAAGTTGTTTTGTTGGCAGATGTAAAAGGATCTGGAAAAAAAGGCGAATTGGTAACGGTTTCCGACGGGTATGCCCGCAATTTTCTGTTCCCCAGAAAGCTGGCTAAGGAAGCCAACGCCCAGGCTATGAACGAGCTGAAAAATGCGGAAGAGGCCAAGGCGCATAAGATTCAGGTGGAGACCCAGGCCGCCAAAGACGCGGCCGCTAAAATAGCGGGAAAAAATGTAAAGCTTACAGCCAAGGCCGGGCAGGGAGGAAAGCTGTTCGGGTCCATTACGTCCAAAGAAATTGCGGAAGCTCTGAAAGAGCAGTTTGGTGTGGAAGTGGACCGCCGGAAGATCGTCTCCGATGACATTAAGGCTTTTGGAACCTATACTTGTGAGATCAAACTGTATACCGGCGTTTCCGCTACCTTTTACGCGGTTGTAGGTGAAGCATAAGGAAACGAACGCAGGCCGGGGCTGGAAAGCGCCGGTGAAGGATCTGCTTTTGAAAGGAGGATGTTAAAATGGCCGAAACAGCGGTAAATTCCTATAACGGGTTGAATCTGCCTTTCTCTCCGGAAGCGGAACAATCGGTTTTGGGCGCCGTTTTGCTGGATTCCTCCTGTTTGGATCGGGTAGCGGAGATCCTGCCCCGTCCGGAGTATTTTTATCAGGTAAACAACAGCTTGATTTATTCCGTGATGATGGATATGTTCACCATGGGGCTGCCAGTGGACTTCGTTACCGTTTTGGAAAGGCTGAAGGAACAGAAGGGGTTCGATGAATCCAGCGGAAAAACCTATCTGTTGCAGCTGGTGCAGTTGGTTCCTTCCATCAGCAATGTGGAAGTATATGCCCGGATCGTCCGGGATAAATACGATGTGCGCACCTTGATCACTACAGCCCGGGATATTGTGGAGGAAGCCTCAGACGGAACGGTGGATGCTTCCGCGCTTCTGGATTCCGCCGAACAGCGTATTTTTGATATTCGCAGAGGCAAAAATATGCAGGGGCTGCAGAAGCTCAACGAGGTGATCATCGAAACCTTTGATCGTTTGGACAAGCTGAATTCTCCGGACAGCGACCAGTATAAAGGCGTCCCTACGGGAATCGGCGAGCTGGATGATACCATTACCGGCCTGAACCGCACGGACTTTATCCTGTTGGGAGCGCGGCCTGGTATGGGTAAAACCAGCTTTGCCCTGAATATTGCCCGGCATGCGGCGGTGAAGGCCAAAAAGACCGTAGCCGTATTTTCCTTGGAAATGGGCAAGGAGCAGCTTTGCTCCCGTTTGCTGTCCACGGAAGCGATGGTAGGCGGAACCAAACTGCGTACGGGAAAACTGGATGAGGATGAATGGATCCGCCTGATCGAGGCGGGGGATATTTTATCCGGAACACAGATTTATCTGGACGATACGCCGTCCATCACCGTGCCGGAGATCAAAGCCAAGCTTCGCCGCCTGCGGGATGTGGATCTTGTGATTATAGACTATTTGCAGCTGATGTCCGGTTCTAATCGCCGGAACGACGGAAACCGCGTGCAGGAAATTTCGGAAATCACCCGAGGGCTGAAAATTATGGCCAAGGAACTGAACATTCCGGTTTTGGCTCTTTCCCAGTTGGCCAGAGACAGTGAAAAGCGGGCGGGCAACCACCGCCCCATGCTTTCCGACCTGCGGGACTCCGGCTCTATTGAACAGGACGCGGATATTGTTCTGTTTTTGTATCGTGAGGATTATTATTCCAGCGAGCGAGGCGGCGGACAGGCGGAAACGGATAAAAACAGCGGCGAATGTATCGTAGCCAAGAACCGTCACGGCGAGACAAAGACCATTCCTCTCCATTGGCAGGGAGAATTTATGCGGTTTACAGCCCAGGAGGTTTTCCGCAGTGAATAAAGCACCGGTGAAAGCGGCGGAAGCCGCCGGTATCGAGGAAAAAATCCATCAGCAGATCTGCCGTTATGCCATGCTGCCTGTGGGAAGCTGTGTGGTGGTGGGGTTTTCCGGAGGGGCGGATTCTACCTGCCTTTTGCATTTTTTATGGAATCATCGGGAAGACTATGGAATCTCCCTGCTTCCTCTTCATGTGAACCATTTGCTGCGAGGGGAGGAAAGCTTTCGGGACCAAAGGTTTGCGGAGGATTTCTGCAGCCGATTGGGTCTCCCTCTGCGCATTGTTGCGGAGGATGTAGGCCGTTTGGCCCGGGAAAAAGGAATGTCCCTGGAGGAATGCGGGCGGATAGTGCGTTATACGGCCTTCCGGCAGGCAGCCGGTGAAACCGGAAAAATCGCCACGGCCCATACGGCTTCCGATTTAACGGAAACGGTATTGTTTCATTTGGCAAAAGGAACCGGCACCCAGGGGTTGATCGGCATTCCTGCAGTCCGGGGGAATATCCTGCGGCCTTTGCTGGGGATTTCCCGGCAGGAAGTGGAGCAGTATTGCAGATGCTACGGGCTGGATTTTGTAACGGATAGCACAAATGCTTTGCCGGAATATGACCGGAATCGTCTTCGTTTGGAAGCGGTTCCGGTTTTGCGGGCTTTAAACCCCAGATTGGAGGAAAGCGTATTCCGGATGTCTCTGCATCTTGCCCAAGACCAGCAATTCCTGATTTCCTTGGCGGAAAAGGCTCTGGCGAACGCCCGGCTGCCCTATGGATGGAGCCGCCTGAAACTGGCCGAAGAACTGGAACCGGTGCTGAGCCGGGTGGTTTCCCTTCTGTTTAAGGGAGAGGAAGGCGTGCGGCTGGATGCCTGGCATATTGAAAAAGCCATTGCTTGCATTCGCGGAGAAGGGGCGGTGGATGTCCCGGGAAACCGGCGGCTTGTTGCCAAGGGAAACCGGGTGTTTGTGGAGGTTTCTCGGAAAAAGCAGATACCAGGGGAAGGGAATTCCTGTTGGGAAGCGCCGCTGCGGCAGGGGAAAGCTGTTTTACCCGACGGGACCCAGGTAGTTTTGGAAGAAGCGGGGCACAAAAATCCAAATTCTGCCGGGAAAATTAATAATTTGTTATTTAATAATCGGGATTTATATGATACAATACGGTGTAACGGAATTTTGCGCTATCGCCGCCAAGGAGACTTTTTCCGTCCTCCCGGCAGAGGAGTGACCAAGCCGCTGGGGAAATTTTTCGGCGAACAGGGCATTCCCCCTGAAGAGCGGGATACCCGTTTGTTATTGGCGGAAAAAGGCAGCTCCCAAATCCTCTGGATCCAGGGGATCGGGCCCTGCGATGCGCTTTCAAAAGGGAAAGAAACGGAAGCAATTTCGGTATGGATCACCCAAAAGCCGGCGGAGTCGTGAGGCATCCGATGAAGAAAGCAGCCCGGCTGAAAAAGGATCCGGCAAAAAGAATTTATATGCGTAGGCAAGATGTGCAAGAGAGGAGATCGGCATGGAACAGGATATCCGGGAAGTTCTTTTTAGTGAAGAATATTTGGCAGAAGTTGTTCAGGAAATGGGACGGAAGATCAGCGAGGACTATAAAGGAAAAAACCTTTTGCTGGTAAGTGTTCTCAAGGGAAGCGTGGTATTTATGGCAGATCTGATGCGGGCCATTACCATTCCCTGCAGCATTGATTTTATGTCCGTCAGCAGCTATGGTTCCGGAACCAAAACCAGCGGCGTGGTTCGGATCTTGAAGGATCTGGATGTAGAACTTTCCGGCAAGGATCTTCTTTTGGTGGAGGATATTCTGGACAGCGGCATGACACTGAGCTACATACGGGAAATGCTGCAGCAAAGAAATCCCAGCAGCATTCGCCTGTGTACGCTGTTTGATAAGCCGGAGCGGCGGACGGCGGATATTCAGGCAGATTATTCCGGGCTTCAGGTTCCTGATGAGTTTATTGTGGGATACGGCCTGGATTATGATGAAAAATACAGAAATCTTCCCTATGTGGGCATTTTGAAGCCTGAGGTTTATTCCAAATAAGTCCCGGCAAATGAAGGAGTGAATTGGATTTGGAGAATAAAAGCAAGCTGAAAAGCTGGGCTCTTTACTTGGCGATCCCTGTGGTTCTTTTGATCGTCATGGCGCTTTTGATCAATAACCGTCCTACCAAGACATACAGCTATTCGGAGATCGTCGCCCATTTCCAGGATCAGGAAGTGCAAGAGTTTTCTTTGGATCTTGGTTCCGGAGAGATGATCATTAAGCTCAATGATGAGCAAAAAACCGTGCTGTATTATACGGCGCCCAGTGCGTCTCTCCTGCTTAGCGAGATCGACCCGTATGTGCAGCAGTATAATGAGGAGCACCCCGATGCCCGGATGGTGCGGAATTTGCTGCGCCCTGCGGAGACATCCTGGCTTACCAGCATGATCCCCATGCTTTTGGTATTGGTAGTGGGCGCGCTGTTCTGGTGGCTGATGATGAAGCGTCTGAACGCTACCATGGGAGACGCCGGCAAGCAGATGAATTTCGGTAAGGCAAAGATCAAGCAGATGGCGGATGAAAAAAGAAAGACCACCTTTGCGGACGTTGCCGGAGCCGATGAGGAAAAAGAAGAACTCCGGGAGATCGTGGAGTTTTTGAAGAACCCCAAAAAATACAACGAGTTGGGCGCCAGAATTCCCAAAGGCGTTTTGCTGGTGGGCCCTCCCGGCACAGGTAAAACCTTGCTGGCCAGAGCGGTGGCCGGAGAAGCCGGCGTTCCGTTTTTCTCCATTTCCGGTTCGGACTTTGTGGAAATGTTTGTGGGCGTGGGCGCGTCCCGTGTCCGGGACCTGTTTGAGCAGGCCAAGAAAAATTCCCCGTGCATTATTTTCATTGACGAGATCGATGCCGTAGGCCGGCAAAGAGGCGCCGGATTGGGCGGCGGCCATGACGAAAGAGAGCAAACGCTGAACCAGCTTCTGGTGGAGATGGACGGCTTCGGTGCCAACGAAGGCGTGATTATGATCGCCGCCACCAACCGGCCGGACATTCTGGATCCCGCGTTGATGCGTCCCGGCCGTTTTGACCGGCAGGTCATGGTTGGATACCCGGACATTAAAGGCCGGGAGGAGATCCTGAAAGTGCACGCCAAAGGCAAACCTATTGCGCCGGATGTGGAGCTTTCCACCATCGCTAAATCCACCGCTGGTTTTACCGGTGCGGATTTGGAAAATCTCCTGAACGAAGCGGCTCTTTTAGCGGCTCGCAGAAGCCTTAAGGCTATTACCATGCAGGAGATCGAAGAAGCCACCATTAAAGTGGTGGTTGGAACGGAAAAGAAGAGCCGGGTCATGACGGACAGAGAGAAAAAGCTGACTGCCTATCATGAAGGCGGCCATGCGGTGGTGACCTATTTCTGCAAAACCCAGGATCCGGTGCATCAGATCTCCATCATTCCCAGAGGAATGGCCGGAGGATATACCATGCAGATCCCCACGGAAGACCGTTCCTATAAGACCCGCAAGGAAATGAAAGAGGATCTGATGGTTCTGCTGGGCGGGCGTGTGGCGGAAGCGCTTACGCTGGATGACATTTCCACCGGTGCTTCCAATGATATTGAAAGAGCTACCAAGACCGCCAGAGCGATGGTGACCAAATATGGCATGAGCGATACGCTGGGCACGATCATGTATGGCCGGGATGACAGTGAGCCGTTTCTGGGCCGGGACATGGGGCATATCCGGGATTATTCCGAGTCCACTGCCTCTGCCATTGATGCGGAGATCAAGCGTATGGTGGATACAGCTTATCATAATACAGAGAAGATCCTTACGGAGCATATGGATAAGCTGCATCAGGTGGCAGCGTTCCTGTTCAACCACGAAAAAATGAGCGGCGAAGAATTTGAGCAGCTTATGCAGGAAAATAAGCAAGAGACAGCTTCCGCTGCAGACCAGGATTCCGGAGACGAAACGCAGGAAACCCAAGTGGAGCCATAAAGAAAAACGGAATGGCGGAATAAGAAGCAGAATTGGGGAAATGGGACCATTTCCCCAATTTTTCTGTGTAGGGCAATCTCTGATTTTTACATTTCAGGATTTCACATTTCAGGAAGAAAGGTGGAACATTGATGGCGGCAAAACGCTCCTCCTATAACGACGAAAGCATTTCCATGCTGAAGGGCGCGGATCGAGTTCGGTTGCGTCCTGCGGTTATTTTTGGATCCGACGGCATAGAAGGCTGTGAGCATTCTATTTTTGAGATCCTTTCTAATTCCATTGATGAGGCCAGGGCGGGATTTGGAAAAGAAATTACCATTACCCGGTTTGCGGATCATTCGGTGGAAGTTGTGGACCACGGCCGAGGCATTCCCGTGGATTTTAACAACAAGGAGCAGAGGTATAACTGGGAACTGGTGTTCTGCGAGATGTACGCCGGAGGAAAATACAATAATGAAACAGACGGAAGCTATGAATATTCCCTGGGCTTGAACGGCCTGGGCCTTTGCGCTACCCAGTACGCTTCCGAGTATATGGACGCGGATATCCGCACAGAGGACGCACGGTATACCCTGCATTTCGAAAAAGGCGAAAATGTAGGCGGCCTGAAGAAAGAGCCCTATAAAGGGAAAACCGGCTCCACCATCCGCTGGAAACCGGATATGTCCGTATTTACGGATATTGACGTTCCCGTAGAATACTACTTGGATATTCTCCGCCGGCAGGCCATTGTAAACGACGGGCTTAAATTTATTTTCCGGAACCAGGTAGGCGGAAAATTCGAGACAACGGAGTTTCTCTATGCCCAGGGAATTTTGGATCATGCCAAAGAAATCGCCGGAGAGGATGCTCTTACAGGGGTGCAGTTCTGGCAGGCAGAGCGGAAAGTCCGGGACCGGGCGGATAAACCGGAGTACAAAACCAAGGTGAATGTGGCGGTTGCCTTTTCCAATAAGGTGCATCTGGCGGAATACTATCACAATTCCAGCTGGCTGGAACATGGAGGCGCCCCGGATAAAGCCGTTCGAAATGCCTTTGTTTACCAGATCGACGCGTATTTGAAGCAAACGGGGAAATACACCAAAAACGAAAGCAAGATCACCTTTGCCGACGTGGAGGATTGCTTGATTATTTTGATCTCCTCCTTTTCCAACCGTACATCTTACGAAAACCAGACCAAAAAGGCGATTACAAATAAAGGAATCCAGGAAGCCATTACGGATATCCTCCGGCATCAGCTGGAAGTCTGGTTCCTGGAAAATCCCGCGGAAGCGGATCGGATCGCCGGCCAGGTGCTGATCAACAAGCGCAGCCGGGAGGACGCGGAGAAAACCCGGCTGAATATCCGGAAAAAGCTCACTTCCAATATGGACGTTACCAGCCGGGTGGCCAAATTTGTGGACTGCCGCAGCAAGGACGTAAGCCAGCGGGAAATTTTTATCGTGGAGGGCGACTCTGCTCTGGGCGCCTGTAAGCAGGCCAGAGATCCCAATTTCCAGGCCATTATGCCCATTCGGGGAAAGATCCTCAACTGCCTGAAGGCGGATTATGATAAGATCTTCAAAAGCGAGATCATTACGGATCTGATCAAGGTGTTGGGCTGCGGCGTGCAGGTGAAGTCCAAGGCCAACAAGGATCTTTCCACGTTTGATATGAATCTGCTTCGCTGGAACAAGGTGATCCTCTGCACGGACGCGGACGTGGACGGCTTCCAGATCCGCACCCTTCTTTTAACCATGCTGTATCGGCTGACGCCGGCGTTGATCGAAGCCGGAAAAATCTTTATTGCGGAATCTCCTCTTTTTGAGATCAGCACAAAAACGGAGACTTATTTTGCCTATACCGAGCAGGAGAAAAGCCAGTATCTGGAGAAACTGGAAGGAAAAAAGTTTACCATTCAGCGCAGCAAGGGATTGGGTGAAAACGAACCGGATATGATGAACTTTACCACTATGAATCCGGCCACCAGGCGGCTGATCCAGGTTATGCCTACGGATGCCCAGAAAACAGCGGAAGTATTTGACCTGCTGGAAGGGGACAACCTGGTGGGCCGCAGAAACCATATCGCGGAAAACGGGTACTTGTATGTGGATGAACTGGATATTTCCTAAGAAGGGAGGAAAAGACGATGGCAAAAAAACGAAGCGGCAGCCAGCCTGCTAAGCAAAGCTCCGGCATGAAAGGATACATTGCCGGCGCGGGGCAGGTAGTGGAGCAGCTGATTACGGATACCCTGGAAAAAAACTTTATGCCCTATGCCATGAGTGTGATCCTTTCCCGAGCCATTCCGGAGATCGACGGGTTTAAGCCCTCTCACCGGAAATTGCTGTTCACTATGTACAAAATGGGGCTTTTGGATTCCGGAAGAACCAAAAGCGCCAATATTGTAGGGCAGACAATGAAGCTGAATCCCCACGGCGAAGCGGCCATATACGATACCATGGTGCGTCTGAGCCGGGGCCATGAGGCGCTGCTGCATCCCTTTGTGGATTCCAAGGGAAATTTCGGAAAATTCTATTCCCGGGATATGGCCTATGCGGCTTCCCGTTATACGGAGGCCCGGCTGGATCCCATTTGCCGGGAACTGTTCCGGGATATTGACCGGGATACCGTGGATTTTGTGGATAACTACGACAACACCATGAAGGAGCCCACCCTTTTGCCGGCTACCTTCCCCACGGTGCTTGTCAATGCCAATACGGGAATCGCCGTTGGCATGGCCAGCTCCATTTGTCCCTTTAACCTTTCGGAGATCTGTGAGACCACCATTTCCTTAATGCGGGACCCGGAGCATCGGATCGTGGATACCCTTTTAGCGCCGGATTTTCCCGGAGGCGGGCAAATCGTGTACGACCGCGGCCAGATGGAGTCCATCTATAACACCGGCCGTGGCAGTTTCCGGGTGCGTTCCCGGTATTCCTATGATAAATCCGCCAATTGTGTGGATATCACCCAAATTCCTCCTACCACCACCATAGAAGCCATTGTGGAAAAGGTGGTGGAATTGATCCGCCAGGGAAAGCTGAAAGAAGTGGCGGATATTCGGGACGAGACGGGTTTGGATGGCCTGAAGATCACCATTGACCTGAAACGGGGAACGGATGCGGATAAGCTGATGCAGAAGCTGTTCCGGATGACGCCTCTGGAAGATAGTTTTTCCTGCAATTTCAACGTGCTTGTGGCCGGAACCCCCAAGGTAATGGGCGTTCGGGAGCTTTTGGAAGAATGGATCGCCTTCCGGGTGGAATGTATCCGGCGCCGGACCCATTACGATCTGACCCGCAAAAAAGAGAAACTGCACCTTTTGCAGGGCCTTCAGCGGATTCTGCTGGACATTGACAAAGCCATTGCCATCGTCCGGGAAACGGAAGAAGAATCGGAAGTGGTGCCTAATTTGATGATCGGATTTGGCATCGATCAGGTGCAGGCGGAATATGTGGCGGAAATTCGGCTGCGGCATTTGAACCGGGAGTATATTTTGAAGCGTACGGAAGAAACCAATCAGCTGGAAGAAGAGATCCGGCAGCTTCAGGGGATTTTGGACAGCCGTTCCAAAGTAAATTCCATTATTATTTCGGAGCTGCAGCGAGTCAGTAAGGAATACGGAGCGCCTCGCAAAAGTATGCTTTTGTACGCCGATGATTTGCAGGAACAGCAGGAGGAAGAGGAAATTCCCCAGTATCCCGTGCACCTTTTCTTTACAAAAGAGGGATATTTTAAGAAGATCACTCCCTTGTCCCTGCGAATGAGCGGCGAGCAGAAGCTGAAAGAGGGAGACCAGATTCTCCAGCAGGAAGAAGGCAGCAATACAATGGACCTGCTGTTCTTTACCAATCGCTGCCAGGTTTATAAGGCCAAAGCCAGTGATTTTCCCGACACCAAAGCCAGCGTAATGGGAGAATATATCCCGGCCCGTTTGGGAATGGAAGAAGGAGAATCGGTTCTCTATATGGCGGCGGTGCAGGAGTATACCGGATATGTACTGTTTTTCTTTGAGAATGGAAAGGCGGCGAAAGTGGAGCTTTCCGCGTATGCTACCAAAACCAACCGGAAAAAGCTGGTTTCGGCATACAGCGATAAGTCCCCGGCGGTTTCCATTTCTCTTCTGCCGGAAGATACGGAATTTTTGCTTACCAATTCCCAGGGAAGGATCCTTTTGCTGCATACAGGCGCCATTGCGCCTAAAAGCACTCGTTCTACCCAGGGTGTGCAGGTAATGACCCTGCGGAAAAACGGAAGACTGGTGCAGGCTGTGGCTTACCAGGAAGGCATGCTGAAAAAACCGGAGCGGTATCGGAAGAATATTCCTGCTACAGGAGCCTTGCCGGCGGCGGAGGAAACCCAGGGCGAGCAGCTTACGTTGTAAAAACAGAAAAGTCCCCGAGCCAATAGCCCGGGGACTTTGAAATCCTTTGGCAGCAAACGCGAATGCCGTGGATTTCGTTTCTAGTATGCCCAATACAAAGAGAATATGCTCCTTGTATTGAAAAAATTTCGTAAAACCCGAAAAATCCCATGCTTTCCCTTGCAATAAACGGGGATTTATGCTATGCTATACAAAGCTAATCTGTGTGTTTCGGAGGTGCGCAATGTCGGCGTTTGAGATTATATTTGGAATTGTTCTTTTGCTGGCTTCTTTGTTGATTATTATTGTGGTGATCCTTCAGGAAGGCCATCAGCAGAATGTAGGTGTGGTTACCGGCGGCGCGGATACGTTCCTTTCCAAGAATAAGGCCCGTTCCGTGGATGCGTTTTTAGCCCGCTGGACAAAGGTGATCGCCTTGGGATTCTTTATTTTGGTGATTGCCCTGAACGCATTTTTGTTCTTTGCAAAATAAATTCCTTTGAAACACCCCGCCGGCGGCGGGGTGTTTCTTATGTGAAGATAAATTTTAGATGAAATTCTTTTGGGTATACTGAAAGAAAAGAGAAAAAAGGCAGCAAGGCTGCGAGGTGTGTGTATGAAGAAGAAAAGAAAAGAAAGATTAGGAAGAAAGAAAAAACACGAGAAAAAAGTTCTGCTCCGGAACGCCGGCGGGAAAGAGACCGCCCGGAAAAATAAGAAACGGCCGGAAGAAAAAGAAACCAAAGTATTGGAAGCCACCATTCTTTCCCTTTCCCGGAATTTTGCCTTTGCCCGTCCGGAAAGCGGCGAAGAGGATATTTTCCTTTTTGCGGAAGACCTTCTGGGGGCCTTTCCCGGAGACCGGGTGCAGATCGGCCACATTCGCCAAAAAGAAAAAGGGCCCACAGGTCGTGTGGAAAAAATTCTGAAGGAAGGCCCCCGCAAGTGGATCGGAGTTCTTACGGAGCAGGAAGGGAAGCTGTTTTTCCAAGCGGATCAGGCGCTGCGTTATCCCATACAAGTGGACCCTAAATGGGCGTCCTCCGGAAAAGCAGGAGAAAAGGTGCAGGCGCAGCTGCGGTTTTCTCGGTCCGGGGAGCTTTTGGCTCAGGTCCTTACGGTGTATGGGGAAGGGCAAGTGGCCCGGGTTTGTGCGGATGCAATTTTAGACCAGCAGCAGATTCCTCTGGAATTTGCTCCTGAAGTGTTGGCGGCAGCGGAAAAAGCGGCGGCAGAGCCCATTACGGAAGAGGTCCTGAAAGGCCGGCTGGATTTCAGAGATCATGCGGTTTGTACTATAGACAGCGCCGAGGCCAAGGATTTGGACGACGCCATTTCCGTTTCCAGAACCAAAGCCGGATACCGCCTGGGGGTGCACATTGCCGACGTTTCCCATTATGTGCGTCCGGGAACGCCTTTGGATCAGGAAGCCTTGAACCGGGGGACTTCCGTGTATTTCGCGGACCGAGTGGTTCCCATGCTTCCGGAATGTATTTCCAACGGTGTTTGTTCCTTAAACGCCGGAACGGATAAATTGGCGCTGACTGCTTTGATCGATCTGGACCGAAAAGGGGAGATCCTTTCCTATACCTTCCGGAAATCCGTGATCCGTTCCAAAGTTCGTGGCGTATACTCGGAAGTAAACCAGTTGTTTTCCGGGACGGCTTCCAAAGAGCTTAAGAAAAAATACGCGCCGGTGATCCGGTCCCTGAACGCAGCCCGGGAATTGGCAGCAATTCTTCAGCAGCGCTCCCGGGAAAACGGGTGTGTGGATCTGGAAAGCACGGAATCGTTCTTCGTTCTGGATGACAAAGGCGTTTGCGTGGATGTGCAGCCTCGGAGCACCGGGGAATCCCAGCAGATGATCGAACAGCTGATGATCACGGCCAACCGGGCGGCGGCTATGCTGGCCAGAGAGAAAGGGCTTCCCTTTGTATACCGGGTGCATGAGCAGCCGGCGCCGGACCGGGTGGATACCCTGGCGGAGCTGGTCTCCTCTTTAGGGCTGGACGCCAGGCCTTTGCGGCATAAAGGATCCATTGGCCCCGGAGATTTTTCGGCCATTATGAAGCAGGCGGAGCATACCAAGGCAAAAAAGGTCGTGGGGCACCAGCTGCTTCGCACCATGGCCAAGGCTCGGTATGACGTGAAGCCTTTGGGGCATTTTGGCCTTTCTCTGGCGGATTATTGCCACTTTACTTCTCCTATCCGCCGCTATCCGGATACTTGTGTGCATCGAATCCTCAGCGATTGGCTGCTGCATAAGGATGCCAAGGGCTGCCAGCGTCGGTATGAATCCTTTGTGCAGGAGGCGGCACAAACCTCCAGCGACCGGGAAGTGCGTGCCATGACGGCGGAACGGACGGCGGAAGATTGCTACATGGCGGAGTATATGAAAGCCCATCTGGGGGAAGTATTCCACGGAATCATCAGCGGCGTCACCATGCGGGGAGTGTTTGTGGAATTAGCCAATACGGTGGAAGGATTTTTGCCGGTGGAAAGCATTCCCGGAGCCCGTTTTTCCTTTGACGGCTGGATGACCCAGAAGGATGAAAACAGCGGGAAAGTACTCACCATTGGCCAGGAGATCACCGTGAAGGCGGCCGCAGCGGACGTTGCTTCCGGGAAGATAGACTTTGTGTATGAAGGAAATTGGCCGAAACAGGGCTGATTTTTTCCAAAGATAGGAATAAAAGCAGGCATATTTGTCCATTCTATCCGCATAAAGTATACGGAAAGGCGGCGCTGTTATGGAAAATGTGCTGAAGATGCTTCAAAGAGGAAAAGCTTTTTCGGTGGAAAAAATATCCGGCCGTGAAATTCGCAGGACTGCGTTGGAAGAGCAGGAGAAAAAAGAGAAACTGCTTCAGGAAATGAAAGAGCTTCTGCACCAGATCGCCACCAATGAACGGTGGTTTCAGCTGGAATGCAACGAAGATTTGATCGACGCCTGCGTTTACCAGAGAGAGTCCTTGATTGCCCGATATCGGTATCTGCTGGCGAAAGCAAAGGATATGGGGATCCAGAAAGCGCCTTTTCAGTCTGTGCCGTAAGGCCGGGGAGGTGAAAAAGCATGGAGACCCTATGGATCGGGCTGATGGCCGGAGGCGTATTTTTGCTTTTGGTGTTGCTGCAGGTGATCCTGCACAGCAAAAGGCCTGTCCGAAAAGCTTTAGGGGGGATGGCAGCCGGCTGGGGAGCTTTGCTGGCTGTCAATTTAGCCGGTATGCTCACGGGGGTTTTTCTCCCTCTGAGCCCTTTGGTGTTGGGAACGGCTTCTGTTGCCGGAGTGCCCGGCGTGACCATGTTATTGCTTTTGGATCTTTTAATGAAGTGAGCTTATGTAAAAAAGGCGCTCCGCTTTTGCGGAGCGCCTGGATTTTTATGGGGATGTGGTTTCGTTTTTTTCCTGTTCCTTAAAAATTTCTTTGGCTAAGGCGTAGTTATTGGTTACCAAAGCCAGAAGAAGCTGATATACATTTTGAGGAGCCGCCTGGAAATTTCGTTTGACCATTTCCGCCTGATGACGGTCCGGCACATACAGGGAAAATTCCATCAGCTCCAGCTCTCCGCCGGATACATGGCAAACCACGTTGCATCCCTGAGTGGTCTCTTTGATTTCCACCAGATTTTCTTTTTCCCTTCGGGTGCGAGCCAGAAGCTGGATCACAGCCGCCATGGCTTTTTCCCGAATGGAGAGGGGCAAAGCGGTGTCCAATTGTTTAGCAATCATTTTGGCTTGGGAGGAAGCTGTATAGACCGGGGGCTCCCCCTGCGCCAAGAGATTCCCTTTGGCGGTAAGCTCCGAAAGGGCATCGGTCACTTCAAAATAGTTGGCAAACCCATTGTCTTGCATAATTTGTAAAATTTCATCTTTGGAAAGAGAAATGTTGGGGCCGGAAAGCAGATAGCAAATCAGAATCAAAATCTCGTTTTTAGTGCGAAGACCGCCGGGCTCTACGCCTCCGGTAAAGGCATCAAACTCCATAAACATCCTCCTTGCGGCACGGCATGTGATCATCCGGGAAAGTGCCGCCTAAGTTAAAAGGCCAAAGCAGACGGTGCCTGCCTTGGCCTTTTCCATCTTCCTTTTTATCATACCACAAGAAAAAGGGCGTTTGCAACAGAAGGAAAAAATTGAGACTCAGGAGTTGTTTTCCTCTTTTTTCTCCGGTTTGCCAGAAGAAACCAAAAGCTCCCGAATTTGCCGGCGGGTTTCCGGAGAAGTGCTCCGAAAAGCCTGGATAAGTTTCCGTTCCTCCGGAGTGAATTCCGAAGAAAGGAGCCAGGCGCTTCGAGAAGAGGAAGGGGACCGAACAGCTTTCGGGGAAGGCTCACTGCCCAACAACTCGCCTACGGTCACATCAAAAAGCTTGGCCAGTTTCTGGATGCTTTCCAGATCCGGCTCTGTTTTTCCCGTTTCATAGTAGGTATATGTAGATCGGGAAATTTTAAGATAGTCGGCGACCTGCTGCTGGGTATATCCCATTTTCTCTTTGCGGAATTTTCTCAGATTGTCTTTAATCTGTTTTTGCCGCACCGCTATCCCTCCTTTATTCCCGAGTATGTATATCATACCCTAATTTCAAAGGGATTTCTCGTTTTGTCGAGTATTTTCACGGGTGAGAAAATTTGGAAACATGGAAAAATACCTCTTGACGGCAGAACGGAAATTGAGTATAATGTAAAAGCTGTTTTGGCAGTGAATATTTGCTACTGTGGCTCAGTTGGTAGAGCAGCTGATTCGTAATCAGCAGGTCGCCGGTTCGAGTCCGGCCAGTAGCTCCATGAAAACCTCTTTGTTTTTTACAAAGAGGTTTTTATATTTTCAAACGGTTCTTGATTTTCAAAAATTTCAGATGGCTGGTTGGCTGGTTGGCTGGTTGGCTGGACGATTAGATGGCTGGACGATTGGACGGAAACATATACTAACGGAGGGATTTTATGATTATTGCTTGTTTGGGAGATAGCTTAACAGAAGGAGATTATGGTGTTTTCGGGAAAAGGGGCATAGCCGATGTTAAGGCAGAGAACTATCCGTATTTTTTAAGTAAACTTCTGCATGCGGAGGTTCGAAATTATGGCAAATGTGGATATACAGCAAGTAATTATTTAGAGTATTATACGAAAGGGAATGTTTCGCTTGAGGATGTGGATGTAATTCTGGTGATGCTGGGGACCAATGGCGGGCATGACGGCGAAGCAGAAACCCAGGCGAATTTGGATTATAAAAAATTGATAGACTTATGTAAAAAAGACGCGCCGAATGCGAAAATAGTCCTGTGCACGCCGCCCCACGCTACCTCCAATCCCCAATACTCTAACTGCGGCTATGAGCCGCAAGTGCGGAAAGCGGTTGATTTTGTCCGGAAATCTGCAAAGGATTGGGGCCTGGATCTGATTGATGTGGCGAAATGCCCGGAATTTACAGATGAAAATGAGCCTATAATGCAGCCAAACGACGGGCTCCACTTTGGGAAAACCGGTTACAGCACGCTGGCGCGGTTCATTGCCGATGGGTTAAAAGCTATTCTTAATGGAGAAGCGATGTGAAAAAGGTGGAACGACATGCCTAACGGATGAATGTGCACAGATCCGGTAAAAACAGGCAATAGAAAGATACATTTTGTATAATAAAATCTATAAAGGTAGATTTTATACATCTTGTATAAACAAGAAACCGTATTTTTTAGAGAGCAGCTATCCATAAAAGACCCCAAAGGCTTATACCCGGACTGCGTGAAAGCCTTTGGGGTCCTTTTTTCATAGGGACGCTAAGAGGAAAAAGAAACCTTCCATAGGGATGGACAAATCCTCTTTTTGTGCGGTATACTGTGACGGGGTGCATTTCCGAAAGGATGAATTTTGTATGGAAATGCTTCCCTTCTCATAGAATGGATCAAGAACAAGGAACTTGTTTTAGGAGGTAGGATATGCGAAAGATTACCAGCTTGCTGCTTTCAGTGGTGCTGTTTGCGTCCACATTTCTTATAGGGTGCCAAAGCCCTGAGGAGCAAAGAAGACTTGCGCAGGAAAATTTTGACGCATATATGGAGACGCTGTTTCAGGACAGCGTCACAGGGGACTTTTTATCCGCCCGGTTTCAGCTGAAGGATCTGGCGTCTTACGGAGCAGATGAATTGGAGGTATCACTGGGCGACCCTCCGGGAGAGACGGTATTTGCGGATTATCGGGAATCCCTTTCTGGCAATCTGAAAGAACTGCAGCGGTTTAACTATGAAGCTCTGCGGGAAGACCAGCAGGAAACCTATGAGATCCTGAAAGCCTATTGGGAGTTTGAAACGGAAGTCAGCGATTCCCGGTTTGATTACATGCAGAATATTTTTTCTCCCAGTAAAGGGCTGATCGCCAATTTCTCCACCAATTTTATCGAATATCCTTTCTATACGGAAAAGGATTTTCAGGACTGCATTACCCTGGCGAACCAGACCAAAGCGTATTTTGAAGGGATGCTCCTTTATTTGGAACGGCAGAAGGATGCCGGATATTTTATGGCGGACGCCGTGGCGGATGAAGTGATTGAGCAATGCCGGCTGTTTGTGGAAGATCCTGATAATAACGCGCTGGTTGTGTCCTTCCGGAGCCGCATTGGAGATTTTGAGGGGATCAGCGACGAGAAGAAGCAGACCTATATCCAGGAGTTTGAAGCGGCTGTAAAAAGCAACGTGATCCCGGCGTATACGTTGGTGATGGAAACCTTAGAAGAATGGAAGGGTTCCGGTTCCAATCAGGAAGGGCTGTACTATTACGAAAACGGCAAGGAATACTATGAAGCACTGGTGCAGCAGGCTATCGGAACGGACATTTCCGTGAAAGAGCTAAAATCTCAGTTGGAACAGCAGCTTCAGGATACATTGGACGAGTACATGCAGCTAGTGCAGCAGGATCCCCAGGTGTTTGATCGGCTGGATGATCTTTCCAGCGGATATGACGATTTCGACGATATGCTGGAAGGCTTGTGGGATGCTATGCAGGCAGATTTCCCGGCTATCAAGGAAGTGGACTACGAAGTGCAGGCCATGGATCCATCCCTGGCCAAAAACGGAAACGCCGCCTACTATCTGATCCCGCCCCTGGATGCGGAGACCACCAATCGGATCAAGGTCAATATGACGGAATTTTCTCAGAACAGCAAGGACATCGGCAGCCTTTCCGTCTTTACGACGGTAGCCCATGAAGGCTTCCCGGGCCATATGTACATGAACAATTATATTCGTCAGCAGAATCTTCCCAAGATTCGGCAGTCCTTGTCCTTCCTGGGGTATAGCGAAGGATATGCTACGTATGTGGAAAAAATGGCGTATTTTTACAGCCAGTGTACCGACGAAATTGCTTTGCAGCTTTTGGTGAAGAATGATATTCTCACTTACTCCGCTGTTATGCTTTGCGATATTGGCATCCATTACGAGGGTTGGTCCAGAGAAGATATGACGCTTTATCTGGCCCAGCTGGGGTTTGATCCGGAGCAGCTGGACCCCCTATATACCCAGCTTTTAGGTGATCCGGCGCTGTTTATGCCCTACTACGGGGGATATATGGAAATTATGGAGCTGCGGGAATATGCAGCCCAGCAGTTGGGCGATCAGTTTGACCTTCAGGAATTTCATGAAGCCCTTCTTCAGTCCGGAGAAGCTCCGTTTTCCGTAGTAGAGGAAAACATCAACGAATATGTGCAGCGTAAAAAATCCCAGCAAATTTAAGAAACGTGAGGTGCCTGAGGTACCTGAGATATTTGAGATGCCTGAGAAATCCGAAAAACCCGGGAAGCCGTGGGAAAGAGCTTCCCTACGGACTTTCTCCTAATAAAAAAGGAACCGGAGAACTTCTCCGGTTCCTTTTTTATTAGGTGCCTTAATTCTTCAAGCTTTGCATAGGAGCGGGGATCCGTCCGCCCCGATGAATGAATTTTGCAGGGGAGTAGGTGTTGACTTCCATAACGGGGCCGCCTCCCAGCAAACCGCCGAAATTCAGCTCGTCCCCGGCTTTTTTGCCGATGGCAGGAATGACCCGGACAGCCGTTGTCTTGGAGTTGACCATTCCGATAGCGGCTTCGTCGGCGATGATAGCGGATATGACTTCCGCCGGCGTGTCTCCGGGGATGTTGATCATATCCAGACCAACGGAGCAAACCGCCGTCATGGCTTCCAGCTTGGTCAGCGTCAAAGCGCCGCAGCGAGCCGCTTCGATCATGCCGGCATCTTCCGTTACGGGAATAAACGCGCCGGAAAGGCCGCCTACATGGGAAGAAGCCATTACGCCGCCTTTTTTCACAGCGTCGTTGAGAAGCGCCAGGCAGGCGGTGGTTCCGCAGGCGCCGCAGCGTTCCAGGCCCATTTCTTCCAGAATGTGAGCCACGCTGTCTCCCACAGCCGGGGTGGGCGCCAGGGAGAGATCCACAATGCCGAAGGGAACGCACAGGCGGCGGGAAGCTTCCTGCGCCACCAATTGCCCCATACGGGTGATTTTAAACGCCGTGCGTTTTACAATATCCGCCACAGCGGTGATATCACAATCTCCGGCTTTTGCCAGGGCAGCCCGTACTACGCCGGGGCCGGAAACACCCACGTTAATGACACAGTCCGGCTCTCCGGGGCCGTGAAAAGCGCCGGCCATAAAGGGGTTATCCTCCGGAGCGTTGCAGAAGACCACCAATTTGGCAGCTCCGATGCAGTCCCGCTGCGCCGTGTTCTTGGCAAGATCCACGATCACTTGTCCCATTTTACCTACGGCGTCCATGTTGATACCGGCTTTGGTGGAACCAATATTCACGGAAGAACACACCACTTCGGTTTCACTGAGAGCTTCCGGAATGCTTTGAATCAGCGCGTAATCGCCGGGCGCAAATCCTTTGTGAACCAGCGCGCTGTACCCGCCGATGAAATTAACCCCCACGGAAGAGGCGGCCCGATCCAGGGCTTTGGCAAACCGTACGGGACTTGTCCCCGGGCAGGCGCCGGCTACCATGGCAACAGGCGTTACGGAAATACGTTTGTGAATAATAGGAATGCCATATTCCCGGCTGATGTCTTCGCCGGTTTTTACCAGGTTTTCCGCATAGCGGCAAATTTTATCATAAACCTTATCACAAGCCTTCTGTGGATCACTGTCGATGCAGTCCAGCAGAGAGATACCCATGGTAATGGTGCGGACATCCAGATTTTCCTGGTCGATCATATTTACGGTTTCCAGTATATCATGGCTGTTGAGCAAACAGATCACTCCTTTATTTGGTATAGGGAAGACGGATCAGATCCGGTGCATGGAATTGAAAATATCCTCATGCATTACATGGATCCGAAGCCCCATTTCATCTCCCATGGCGGTAAGTTCCTCGGAGAGCTCGGTAACGGAAGAGGAAGAAGAACTCAGATCCACCAGCATAATCATAGCGAAAAATTCCTGCAGTACAGACTGGGTTACTTCCACTACATTTGCTCCGTTATTGGCACAGATGGTACAGACCTTGGCTAAGATTCCAACCATGTCTTTTCCCAATACAGTAATGACAGCGCGCATAAATGTCCCTCCTGTTTAAAATGTTTCATTTGTTTTATTATGGAGTAGGAAAAGAAAAAAGTCAACCGTGGTTTTTCGTGGTCAAAATGTTCAAAAACTCTCTTTTCTCGCCCGGAATCATATTTATCCTATCCGTAGGATTTTTTTCCGGTTTGTGTTATGCTATTACACAGACGCAGGCACCCGGCAGGATTGTTATAACGATTTCGTTTCTATAAAAGGCTGCGGATATAGAAAAAGGAATAGGAAACCGGGCTGCTGTATATGCGTCTTCCATTAAAGAAAGGCGGTTTACTCTCCATGAAATATCGGTATATTTCCGATTGCCATCTGCATACCAAATGTTCTCCCGATGGCCAGGATACAGCGGGGCTTTTGTGCGAAGGAGCATCCAGAATGGGCATGTATGCCGTGGCCATTACGGACCATTGTGAATGCAATACCTATCGGGAAGAGGGCTACCAACAGTCTGTTCGGGATTCGTATCTGCAGGCCCGGAACGCGGCCAGCGCTTACAATTCCCTGCATGTATATGCGGGAGTGGAATTGGGGCAGCCCACTCAGAATCTTAACGCCGCTCGGGATGTTCTTTCCTCTATGGATTTTGATTTTGTCCTGGCGTCCGTGCACAATCTGCCGGGAGAACAGGATTTCTACTTTATGGATTTCTCTTTGATGCCCCAGCGAGAGCTGGAGCAGCTTTTGAACCACTATATGGAAGAACTGATGACCACAGTCCGCTGGGGGGATTTTGATTCCCTGGCCCATCTTACATACCCCTGGCGCTACATAGAGGGCCGGGATAAACGCCGGGTCCCTGTGGAAAAATTTTCCGAGCAGACGGATTGTATTCTCCGGGAGCTGATCCGTAAAGATAAGGCGTTGGAGCTGAACACATCCGGGCTTCGGCAGGAATTGGGAGATACAATGCCCCAGCTGCCTCTTTTGAAACGGTATCGGGAATTGGGGGGGCGCCTGGTGACCATTGGATCCGACGCCCATCGATGGATGGATATTGGTTCCGGGATCGAAACCGGGCTTTCTCTGCTTTCTCAGGCAGGGTTCCGGTATTTTACCGTATTCAGCCGCAGAAAACCTGTATTCCTTCCCATTGAGTAAAAAGTATGCCGAAAACGAGCTTTTGTGCGGGATCCTCCGGCGGAAAGCTCGTTTGCTTTTTACAGGGGTAGTTAATTTTACGTCAATCGTTGCAAGAGAAGTTGATTTTCGCTATAATAAAAAACAAAATCCGCACGGCGTCTGCAAAATCAAGGAAAAGATTTTGCGCTGCTTCCAAAAGAAGACGTGGTGCCCACTTAAACGGAGGGATCTTTATGGATAAATTGCTGAAATTACTGAATGAAAACGCACGACTCAGCTGCCAGCAGCTGGCTGTTATGCTGAACACTACGGAGGAAAGTGTCCGGGAACAGATTGCAGCCTACGAAAAAGAGGGCGTGATCCGGGGATACAACACCATTATCAACTGGGAAAAGGCGGATGCCAACCACGCTTCCGCGCTGATCGAACTGAAAGTATCGCCGAAAAGGGATCGGGGATTTGATGAAATCGCCAACCGGATCATGCAGTTTGAAGAAGTGGAGAGCGTGTATCTGATGTCCGGCGGGTTTGACCTGGCGGTCCGGGTAAACGGACAGAGCATGCAGGAGATCGCTATGTTTGTAGCCAAACGGCTTTCCACTCTGGAGTCGGTGCTTTCCACGGCGACGCACTTTATCCTTACCCGTTATAAAGAAGGCGGCGTGATTCTGGAAAGCGAAAATGAACAGGACGAGAGAAGGAGTGTGCTCTGTGATTGATTACCGTTCTGTTATGAATCGGGAAATTCTCAGCGTCCCGCCTTCCGGGATCCGGAAATTTTTCGATATTGCCAATGAAATGGATAACGTGATTTCTCTTTCCATTGGCGAACCGGATTTTACCACCCCCTGGCATGTTCGGGAGGAAGGAGTTCGCTCTTTGGAAGATGGGAAGACCTGGTATTCCCCCAACCGGGGATTTTCGGAGCTGCGGCAGGAAATTGCCCGCTGGTTTCGCCGGAAGTATAAAGTGGAATACCATCCGGATTCCCAGGTGCTGGTAACGGTGGGAGGAAGCGAAGCTATTGATGCCTGCTTGCGTACTATGCTGAATCCCGGAGACGAGGTGCTGATCCCCCAACCCAGTTTTGTCTGCTATGTACCCCTGACGCAAATGGCCGGGGGTGTTCCGGTGATTCTGGAAACCAAGGCGGAAAATGAGTTTCGTCTTACGGCGGAAGAGCTGGAAGAAAAAATCACCCCGAAAACCAAGATGCTGATCCTGCCCTTCCCCAATAACCCCACCGGCGCGGTAATGCGCCGCCAGCATCTGGAAGAAATCGCCAAGGTAGTGCAAAAGCACGATCTGTTTGTACTTTCTGATGAGATCTACGGCGAACTGACCTATGGGGAAACCTCCCATGTGAGCTTTGCGGCCATAGACGGCATGAAAGAGAGAACCATCGTGGTCAACGGCTTTTCCAAGACCTTTGCCATGACCGGCTGGCGTTTGGGATATGCTTTGGGGTCCAAAGAGATTATCGGGCAAATGACCAAGCTGCACCAGTATGCGATTATGAGCGCGCCTACTACAGCCCAGTATGCCGCCATTGAGGCCCTGCGCAACGGGGACAGCGACATTGAAAATATGCGGGAGCAATACGATATGCGGCGCTGCCTTTTGGTGGATTCCTTAAATAAGATGGGGCTGACCTGTTTCCGTCCGGAAGGTGCCTTTTATGTGTTCCCCTGCATAAAAAGCACCGGGCTCAGCAGCGAGGAGTTTTGTGAAAAACTGATTTATGCGGAACGGGTGGCGGTAGTTCCCGGAAATGCTTTCGGCGCTTGCGGAGAAGGATTTGTGCGCGTTTCCTACTCGTATTCCATCCGCCATATTACGGAAGCGCTTTCCCGGATCGAGCATTTTTTGAAAACACTTTAACCGGGCTATCTCTCGCTTATAGAGTGCCCGAAGGCAAAGAGGAGGAACCATCCCATGCAGCAGGAACAGAATCGCGCGGTATGCCTGAACGCTTGCGGAGAATATGAATATGAGCAGCTTTATCAGTGTATCCGCCAGCAATTTTCCCGGATTCGGGCGGAAGAGTGTATCCGGCCGGGGATGAAAGTGGTGCTGAAGCCGAATTTGGTGATGAAGTCTTCTCCGGAAGCCGCCGTGGTTACCCATCCTTTGGTAACGGCTGCCGTGGCCAAATGCGTCCAGGAGCTGGGCGCCACGGTTTTGATTGCGGAAAGCTCCGGAGGAAGGTATACCCCTTCTACCCTGCGGTCCATTTATCAGGAGACCGGCTATACGGAAATGGCGGAAACCTATGGGTTGGAGCTGAATTATGACTGCTCCTACGGAGAGCTGAAAGTGCCGGATGGGGTTTTGTGCAAGGGCTTTACGGTGATTCGCCCTGTTTTGGAAGCGGATGCGGTGGTAAATATTTGCAAGCTGAAAAGCCATTGTATGACGGGCCTCAGCGCCGCGGTAAAAAATCTGTTCGGCGTTGTGCCGGGGCTGATGAAACCGGAGCTTCATTGTCGTTTCCCGGAAAAACCTCGGTTTGGAGAGATGCTGACGGATCTTTGCTGCGGGGTAAAACCTGCCCTCTCCGTGGTGGACGCCGTAACGGCCATGGAAGGAAACGGCCCCACCGGCGGACGCCCTCGCTTTGTAGGTGCGATCCTTTCCGGGCGGAACCCCTTTGCGGTGGATCTCTGCTGTGCGGCCATGGTGGGGATGGATCCGGAGAAAATCCCCACGCTGCAGGCGGGGATACGCAGAGGCGCCTGCGGAAAGAGCGTGGAAACGGTGGAAATCTTAGGCGAGCCTTTGGAGCGTTTTATCCAGAAAGACTTCCTGCAGCCGGAATCCAAAACGGCGGATTTTATTGAACATCTTCCCCGGTTTCTTCGCCCCTTGGCTTCCCGCCTGGCGGCGCCGGCGCCGAAAATTCGCAGGGAAGACTGCGTAGGCTGTGGAAAATGCGCGGAAAGCTGCCCCCAGCACACCGTGAAGGTTCGGGAAAAGAAGGCGGAAATCGATTACAGCCGCTGCATTCGCTGTTATTGCTGCCACGAAATGTGCCCCCATCAGGCCATTGATATTCGCAGGCTGCCGCTGTTCCGGCTTTAAGCCTGCCCCGGCAAAGCTTCGGAATGTTTGAAAAAAGGAGTCCGGAATATGCAAGGGAAACGTGTTTTATGGCAAACGGAAATGGTGCTGACAGAGCAGGCCCCGGCCAAAATCAACCTGAGCCTGGATATTCTGGGCAAACGGGAAGATGGGTACCATGATCTGCGGATGGTCATGCAGTCGGTTTCTCTTTGTGATACCCTGCGCATGGAAAAAGCGGAGGGGATCCACCTTTTCTGCCGGGAGGAAGAAATCCCTCTGGATGAGAGAAATACGGTTTGGAAAGCGGCGGAGATCTTTCTTCGGGAAACGGGTTTTCCCGGGGTTCGGGTGGAACTGGAGAAGGCGATCCCTTCCCAGGCGGGGCTTGGAGGAGGAAGCGCCGACGCGGCGGCTTTCCTTCGGGGGGCCAACCGTCTGTATCAGGCGGGATTATCCCCGGAAAAGCTTCGGGAAATGGGAAAGCAGGTGGGAGCGGACGTTCCTTTTTGCGTGGAAGGCGGCCTGGCTCTGGCGGAAGGCATCGGAGACCGGCTGACTTCTCTGCCTCCTATGCCGGATTGCCGGATCCTGCTGTGCAAACCTCTTGCAGGGGTCAGCACGGCAGCGGCTTATGCCCAGGCGGATCAGCGCCCATTTCGGCAGCAGGGATATACGAAAGATGTGCTCCGGGCTTTGGAAACCGGCTCGCTTTCAGATATTGGCCGTGCCCTGGGCAATGATTTCCAGGAGCTTTGCTGCCTGCCGGAAGTGGAAGCTATCCGGAAAGAGATGCTGGCCGGGGGAGCGGCGGGAGCCTTGATGAGCGGAAGCGGTTCGGCGGTGTACGGATTGTTTTCTCCCACATCCCAGGAAGCGGAATGCTGCAGGGAAAAGCTTTTGTCCCAAGGGCGAAAAGCTTTTCTGTGCGTCCCATTTCCGGCAATTTTATAAAAGCAGAGGCCGGGAGCCTTTGTATAAAATATGGAAAAAAGCCCATACTTTCCCCAGTACATAAAAGAAAAGGAAAGGTGGGCTTTTAATGTGGCGCAAACATAAGCTTTCCATGGATCCAAAAGGGACGGGCTTTTTTTCGTGGAAAAAAGAAGGAAAAAACGGATGGAAACTCTGGGAGAAGGCAATAGTTTCCGGCATGCTTCTGGCGGTGCTGTTCTCCTTTTCCGGGTTTGCCGGGGCGTGCCAGCAGCTGCCGGAGAACATTGTTCGCCTCCATGTGCTGGCCAATTCCGATTCCGCGGAGGACCAGGCGTTGAAGCTTCAGGTGCGGGACCATATTTTGAAGCAGGTATCCCCGTTGATGAAAGGGGTTTCCAATAAGGAAGAAGCTTTGGAGAAACTGCAGGCTTCCCTGGGAGAGCTCCAGCAGGCCGCGGAGGAAAAAATACGCCAGCAGGGGTATTCCTATTCCGTGCGGGTGGAAACGGAGCAGGTGTATTTTCCAACCCGGACATATGGGGACGTGACCCTGCCTGCCGGGAAATACGACGCTTTGCGTGTGGTGATCGGCAAGGGCGAAGGGCAGAATTGGTGGTGCATGCTGTTTCCGGCTTTGTGCCTCCCTGCGGCGGAGGATACCCCGGAGATGGAAGAAGTGCTCTCCCCGGGAGAGATGGACGCGGTGCACACCTCCGGTTATGAACTGCGGTTTAAGATCTGGGAAATTTACGAATGGGTTCGGGAAAACTGGTTTTCCTGAACCCATTGTGTTACAATGAATTCACAGAAAGAAACAAGGGCGAAAAGAAAGGGAGAAATCTATGCTGCATTTGATTCTGGGGCGGGCAGGAAGCGGAAAAACCATGTATATGCGGCAGCGGGCGAAAGCGTCTTTGCAGGAAGCGCCGGAAAGGCCGGTGTATTACATTGTGCCGGAGCAGTTCTCGTTTGAAACGGAGCGGGCCATGCTGCAGCTTTTAGGGGCGCGGCAGGCAAGGAAGATCCATGTGCTGAGTTTTTCCCGTTTGGCGGATGAAGTCTTCCGGCAATACGGCGGAGCCGCAGGCCGCAGGCTGGAGGACGGCGGCCGCTGTATTTTTATGAGCCTTGCTTTGGAGCAGACAAAGGAGCAGCTGGATTTTTACCGCCGGAAAGCCGAGAATACGGAAATAATCGGAATGCTTCTGGAAACGGCGGAAGAGCTGAAGCGGTGCGCCGTTTCTCCTGAAAAATTGGAGCAGGCGGCCCAAAAGCTTCCCGAGGGGACCCTCCGGCGGAAGACGGTGGAAATTTCCAGGATCCTTATGGCGTACGACGCTTTAGTGGCGGAAAGCTGTGTGGATCCTTTGGATGATCTTTCCCGTATTCCGGATATATTGGTGGAAAAGGGATTCTTTAAGGGGAGCCTTGTGCTTTTGGATTCCTTTGCCAGCTTTACCGTGCAGGAATACGGTATTCTCCGGATCATGCTGCAGCAGGCGGACCATGTGGAGATTTCTCTCTGTGCCGATTCCCCTCAGGACCAGGAGCGGGGAGTGGGGCTGTTTTCCCTGGTGCAGCAAACGGCTTCCCATGTGAAGCGTATGGCCAAGGAAAACGACGTTCCCGTAGCGCCGTATGTATATCTGCCCGCAGGCGTCCGTTATGCTTCAAACGAGCTGAAGGCGCTGGAGGCTTCTGTATACCGCCCGCAGAAAGCCGGAGTCTCTACGGAAGAGGAGCCTTCCGTGGTGATCTACCGGGGAGCGGATCTGTTTGACGAAGGAGAATTCGCGGCGGCGACCATCCGAAATCTGGTTATAGAGAAAGGATATCGTTACCGGGATTTCGCTGTGGTGGCCAGAAGTACGGCGCCGTACGCGGTGCTTTTGGAGGAAGCTTTTTCTTCCCGGGACATTCCGTTTTTTCTGGATGATCCCCGCCCTATGGAAAATGAGCCCCTGATGCGGATGGTTCTTGCGGCGCTGCAGGCCGTTCGTTTTGGATGGCGAACGGAGGATCTTTTGCTGGTGATGAAAACGGGGCTTTTGCCGTTTTCGGAAGAAGCTATCGCCCGGATGGAAAACTATGCGTACCTTTGGTCAGTGAACCGGGAAGAATGGGAAACGCCCTTTACAAAGCACCCCAGAGGGTTTCAGGAAGAATGGACGGAGCAGGACCGCCGGCAGCTTCAGGCCTTAGAGGAAGATCGGAACACCCTGATGGGTCCGCTGAAAACGCTGCGGGGAAAACTGAAGGAAGCCTCCGGCGAAGACTGCGCCCGGGCCCTGTATCATCTGCTGGATACCTGGCAGATTTCCCGGTATGTAAAGGAGATGGCGGATCGCCTGGAACAGTTGGGCCAGGGGGATCTGGAGCAGAGGCTGCTGCGTTCCTGGGATATTTTGATGGAAGTGTTGGACCAGTGCGCCCTGGTTATGGGAAAATTCGTGCCAGGGATCCTTCGGTTCACCGAGCTTCTTCGTTTGGTAATCTCCTCCGCGCGGATCGCCAGCATTCCTCAAAAACTGGATCAGGTGACCATCAGTTCCGCGGACCGGATGCGGCTGGAAAACCCCAAGGTGGTGATCCTGCTTGGAGCAAGGCAGGGGGAATTTCCCGCCGCCATGCACGGAGAAGGAATCTTCAGCGGCATGGAACGCCGGGAGCTGATCGGTTTGGGAATCCCGCTGAACGAAACCTTGATCGGAAGCGCCGTGCAGGAACGGTTTTTAGCTTATACCGCTTTATCCCTGCCTTCCCAGCGGCTGTACATAACCTATTCCGGCGCCGGAGAAGGGGGAGAGCCTTCTTCCTTGATTATGGAAACGGAAGCGGTCCTTCCCGGAATCCCGCATTGGAGAGAAGAAACACTGCCGCCGCTGTATCTGGCCAATTCCAAACCCAGTGCCTTTGGGGCGGCTGCCCGAAATTTTGGGAAAAATACGCCTTTTTCCGCCGCTTTGGAGCAATATTTCCGGCAGGATCCGGATTACGGAAAAAGATTTTCCGCCTTGGACAAGGTGGCTTCCCCTGCCCCGAAACGATTTGAGAACGAGGAAACATCCAAGGCGCTTTTTGGGGAGCAAATGCTTCTTTCTCCCACGCAGGTGGAAACCTTTCACTTATGCCGGTTTCAATACTTTTGCCGGTACGGCCTGGGAGTGAAGGAAGAACGGGCGGCGGAAATGGATGCGCTGGAATACGGAAGCATTATGCACTATCTTCTGGAGCAGACCTTCCGAAACACAGATGCGGAAACGCTGGCCGCAATGTCCCGGCAGGAGATGGAGGATTTGGTTCAGAAACTGCTGGATCGCTACACCCAGGAAAAACTGGGAGGCCGGGAAAACAAAAACGCCCGCTTTTTATGGATGCTGGATCGTTTGATCCACGCCGCGGCAACTATCCTGGCCCATGTGGCTGAGGAACTGGCCCAAAGCGAATTTGTGCCGGTGGATTTTGAGCTGGAAGTAGGCGCGTCTGGCATTCCGCCTTTGACGATCCCTCTGCCGGAAGGAAGTGTTTCCGTGCAGGGGAAAATTGACCGGGTAGATCTGTTTCGCCAGAACGGGGAGCAATATCTCCGGATCATTGACTATAAAACCGGGAAAAAGGACTTTCGGCTTTCGGATGTGATTTATGGGGTTAATATGCAGATGCTGCTGTATCTGGCGGCTTTATGGGAAACCGGAGCGGCGCGCTATGGCGGGCCCTGCGTCCCGGCGGGGATCCTGTATGTTCCGGCGTCGGATCCCCGAATTTCCGTGAGCCATAAAGAGACGGCGGAAAAGGTCCTTTCCCAGCGGAAAAAGGCGCTGCGTATGAAAGGCCTTTTGGTGGACGACCCCTCTGTGCTGACGGCTATGGAGTCCAAGGGCGAAGGGCAGTATATCCCGGTTACGCTGAAAAACGGAGCCCCTTCCCGGAGAGACTCTGTGGTGACCCAGCGGGAAATGGAAAAAATTCTGGAAAAAGTGCGGGAAACCGTCCGCCAAATGGCGGAGGAACTGCAGAAGGGGCACGTGGAGACGATCCCCCTTTCGGGAGATTCCTATAACGCCTGCCAGTGGTGCCCTTACGGAGCGGTATGCGGGCGGGAAGACAGCCAGCCTCAGCGGGAGATGAAAAGCTGGGATCGGGAAGAAGTTTTGAAAGAGCTTTGCGGAAAGGAGGAATCCTGATGGCGAGAAACTGGACGGAACAGCAAAAAGACGCCATAAACGCCCGAAGGGGAAGTCTTTTGGTTTCGGCGGCGGCAGGTTCCGGGAAGACGGCGGTGCTGGTGGAACGCTTTCTGCAAAGGATCACGGATCCGGAAAAGCCTTCGGACGCGGATCGGCTTTTGGTAGTGACCTACACTCGGGCGGCGGCGGAAGAAATGCGCAGCCGAATTTCCCGGCAGATCGACCAGCTGCTGGAAAAAGATCCGGGAAATTTGCATTTAAGGCGGCAGCAGGTTTTGGTGGCCCAGGCCCATATCAGCACCATTCACAGCTTTTGTGCCGACTTGATCCGGGAAAACTTTTTCCGCTTGTCCGTGGCTCCGGATTTTCGTATTTTGGAGGATACGGAACTTGGGATTTTGCGGGAGGATGTATTATCCCGGGTTCTGGAACGATACTATGCCCAGAAGGATCCTGCGTTTTTTGCTCTGGCCGAGGCGTTTTCTGTAGGGCGGGATGACCGGAAAATGGCGGATGCTATCGGCTCCCTCTATGACTTTATACGCAGTCATCCTTTCCCCAAGCGCTGGCTTCGGGAAAAGGCGGCTATGTATCATACGGAACAACCCTTTTCCCAGACGCCCTGGGGGGAGGTCCTTTTGCAGCACGCCATTCAGGTGATTTCTTATGGAAAAACACTGATCCAAGGGGCTTTGGAATCCATGCAGGGGCAGGAGGATATGCAGAAAGCCTGGCAGGAAGCCTATGAGGCCGATATGGCGGAGCTGGAAGGGGCCTTGGAGCAGGCCCGGGAAAAACAGTGGGACGGATTGGTTCACCGCTTTCAGGGGCTTTCCTGGATGCGGACCAAACCGCTGCGGGGACGGAACGGAGATCCGGTGAAAGAGAAGATCTCCGATGCCCGAAAGCAGATGCATAAATTGGCAGAGGGCTTACAGGATATTTTTTCCTTTAATGAAGAAGAATGCCGGGAGGAGATCCTAAGAACAGCCCAATTGGCTGATAAGCTCTTTGAAGTGACGGAAGCCTTCGGGGAGGAGCTGGATCGGGAAAAGGCTTTGCGGAAAGCCGCGGATTTCAGTGATTTGGAGCATTGGGCACTGCGCCTACTGGTTCGGGATACCCCGGAGGGCCCGGAACGGACGGAAGATGCCAGGGAGATCGCCGCCCGTTTTGACGAGATCATGGTGGATGAATACCAGGACACCAACGAGGCCCAGGATCAAATTTTTCAGGCGGTTTCCAGAGATGGCTCCAACCTGTTTATGGTGGGAGACGTGAAACAGAGCATTTACCGGTTCCGTCAGGCTATGCCGGAAATCTTTTTGCGGCGCAGGGAAGAATATCCTTTATATAACCGCCAGGAAGATTCGTATCCGGCCTGTGTGATCCTGGACCGGAATTTTCGCAGTGCTTCGGGAATCACCGACGGGGTGAATTTTGTGTTCCGCCAGCTGATGAGCAGGGAAACCGGGGAAATGGAATATACGGAGGCGGAAGAACTGAAAACCGGAGCCGTCTATCCGCCCGCTTCGGATCCTGCGGTAGCCCTGGACCTGATCGATCTTTCTTCCGGGGATGAAAAGGACGCCGTGGCGGCGGAAAGCCGGTGTATGGCCGAGCGGATCTACCAGCTTACAGCCCGGGGAACCATCACGGAAGACGGCGAATCCCGGCCGGTGCGGCTTTCGGATATCTGCATCCTGCTGCGAAGCCACAAAGCCTATGGGCCTGACTACGCCCGGGAGCTTTGCGCCTTGGGCATCCCGGCTTACGCGGAAAAATCCGGGGGCTTTTTTGCGGCGCCGGAAGTGAAAATGCTTTTGTCTTTTTTGAAAGTCATTGATAATCCCACCAGGGAAATTCCTTTGTTGGCGGTTCTCATGGGGCCGGTATATGGGTTTACTCCTGACGATATGGCGGAGCTTCGGATCCGCTATAAAAGGAAAAGCCTGTATGCTTCTTTGCTGGCAGCCGCTCAGGAAGACCATCGGTTTTGCCGCTTCCAGGAAGATTTTTCCAGATTTCGGGTGTTGGCGGCAACTTTGTCCTCGGATCGGCTGATTGCGGCCATTTGCCGGGAAACCGGGTATGGGGATCTTCTGCAGGCTGCCCAAGGGGGAAGGGAGCGCCTGGCCAATCTGCATTTGCTGCAGGACTACGCTTCCCGGTACGAGGCTTCCGGATACAGCGGACTTTCCGGGTTTTTGCGCTTTATTGCCCGGCTGGAAAAGCAGAAGGTGGACCTTCCGGAGGCGTCTGGAAGCGAAACGCCGGACGCGGTGCGGATCATGAGCATCCATAAAAGCAAGGGGCTGGAATTTCCTGTTTGCTTTTTGGCTGGCTGCGCCAGAAATTTCAATAAGGAAAAAAGCGATCTTCTGTTGCACCCGGTTTTGGGCATGGGAGCCAAATTGCCGGATCCGGACACCGGCGCCCGGCGAAACACCTTGCCCAGAGAGGCGGTAGCGCTGGAGCTGGAACGAGGGGAAATGAGCGAAGAACTTCGGGTGCTGTATGTGGCCATGACCAGAGCGAAAGAAAAGCTGATTGCGGTGGCGGCGGTGGAAAAAGCCGATTCCTTTCTCAGCGGCCTTGCCGGAAAGATCAAACCCGGCGAAAAACTGCATCCGTACGCCGTTCGGTCTTGCCGTTCCATTGCGCAATGGCTGTGGCTTTGCGCGCTGCGCCATCCGGACGGGGGAATGCTCCGGGAACGGGCGGATCTGCAGGACTTTGTAAACGAGCCTGCCAAGGAGCCCTGGGAAATGCGGATCCTTCGTTCCGGGAAAGACCCGGTGCCCGAAGAAGAACAGGGAGAAATTTTGAAAGCGTCACCGGATGAAGCCATATGCAAGGAGCTGCAGGAGAAGGTGGAATACGGGTATCCTTACCAAGCGGCGGAGGATATCCCCACCAAAATCACCGCTTCGGAAATGGCCGCTAAAAAAGAAGCTCTACAGTACAGAGCTTCTTCCAGACCTTCTTTCCTCAGCCAAAACGGTATGACGCCGGCGGAAAAAGGAACGGCACTGCATCAGTTTCTGCAGTTTGCCCGGTGGGAAGAGGCGGCGGCACAGCCGGAACAGGAGATTCGGCGCCTGGTGGAACAGGCATATATCACCCCGGAACAGGGCGAAGCGGTGGACCGCAAACGCCTGGCTTCCTTTTTTGCTTCTCCCCTGGCCCGGAGAATCCTGCATTCCCATGAGCTGTATCGGGAATATCGGTTTACCGTAGAGCTTCCTGCCTGCAAAGTATATCCGGAGTGCTCCGTTTCTTTGGAAGAAAAAGTAGTGCTGCAGGGAGCTGTGGACTGTGCCTTCGAAGAAGAGGGAGAAATCGTTCTGGTGGATTTTAAAACGGATCGTATGCAAAGGGAAGAAGAGTTTCGGGAGAGGTATCGCGTACAGCTGGAACTGTATAAAGATGCCTTAGAACAATGCCTGGAAAAACCGGTAAAACAGTGTATCCTGTATTCTTTCCATCTGGAAAAGGAGATCCTGCTGTAATGGGCAGCAGGATCTTTTTAAAATACCGGGCAGCGCAAACCATGGGAAATGTAAAACGGGAAGAGAAAGTGATAGGGGATAAGTACGGAAACTTTATCATTCGATTTACCTGGAGGGAAACAAAAAAAGGAAAGGATTTTATAAAATCTACCGTATGAGATTTGAAATTATCGGCTTTTCGCTGCACGGTTTACTAAATGACTAAAGAAAAAGAAAAAGTGGAGAAAAAGGCTCTGGGCAGTTTCACAAGGAAAAAGGCTGGATTTGTAAATTTCACAAAAAGTATTGTCTTTTTAAATAAATATTACCCGGATATAAACTTTTTGTTGACATTTCGCATAGGAAGTGTTACTATATGGACACGGACGTTAAACGTTTTGGCAAAAATTATCTAAATTTTGTTCATAAATACTGATGAATCTTGAAGAGAAAAAGTTTCGGCAGGTTGGACAAGACACAGGTGCTTTTTGCTTTTTTAACGGTTTTATCGTTTTGCGTAAGTGGCCTTGGTGGCTTACGCTTAAAAATTAACAGAAACGGAGGAATTGCTTTGAAAGGCAAGTCGGCATCCGGCGGCAATGTGCTTTCCCGTCGGTTCAATCGGTTCAACAAGGAAAAAGAGCTCTGGTTTTGGAGCATCTTTGCCATCGCGTGGTGGGTGGTCTTTTTCCTGGTTCCCCTTTACGGCGTAACGTATTCGTTCTTTAACTATGTTCCTGGACGTCCCCTTACTTGGGATCGTTTTGTTTGGTTCGATAACTTTGCGGCGTTCTTCCAGATGCGTGAAGCGCCCCTGGTTATCCGCAATACGCTGGTAATCGGCGGATTGAACATGACCATCGGATTTATTGCTCCTATCATTCTTGCGTTGCTGTTCGACGAACTCAAGAGCATGAAGTTTAAGAAAGTGGTTCAGACCGTTTCTTACCTGCCTTATTTCGTATCTTGGGTAGTAGTTGCATCCATTCTGAACTCCTTCCTGAGCAGTGAAGGTGTTATCAGTGAAGTTCTGGTAAGCCTGGGCCTTATGGATAAGCCGGTTTCCTTCCTGACGGTGGGACCGTATTTCTGGCCCGTTCTGATCACGGCTTCCATCTGGAAGGGCATCGGCTGGAGCACCATCCTGTATATGTCCGCTATCGCGGGTATCGATCAGGAACTGTATGAAGCCGGCGCTGTGGATGGCCTGGGACGTTGGGGCATGGTTAAGTACATTACGATTCCCTCTATTTTGCCGACGATCGTTCTTCTGTTTATCATGGGTATCGGAAACATTCTGAATACCGGATATGAAGTAAACCTGTTGTTGGGTCAGCCTACCACCAGAGATTACTGGGAAGTAATTGATACATATGTGTATCGGTATGGTATTCAGTTGGGACGGCAGTCCTTCGCTATCGCAGTTGGCCTGATGAAGTCTGTGATCGGTTTGATCATGGTATTTGTGACCAACTCCGTTGCTAAGAAAATTGCAGGACTTCGCTTGTTCTAATGAAGGGAGGTAGGTAAATTATGGTAAGACAGGATTTAGTTAAAAAGACAGCATCTGGCAAAGTTTTCGATGTCTTCAACGTAGTTTTGATGATCATCTTGTCCTTTTTCTTCATCTATCCGTTCTGGCAGCAGCTTGTTATGTCTTTGAACGACGGTATTGATGCTCAGAGAGGCAACTTGTATTTCTGGCCTCGCGTGTTTACCTTGAACAACTACGATTACATTTTTAAGACCAAAGGTATGTTGGACGCTCTGTTCTGGTCCTTGGCCCGCGTAATCGTTGGTACGGTTACGCAGTTGGTTTGCACCGGCTTCCTGGCCTATCTGACCAGCGTGAAATTCTTCACTCTTCATGCTTGGCTGCGTAAGATGTTCGTATTAACCATGTACATCGGCGGCGGTATGATCCCGGTGTATTTGTGGTTCCAGCAGTTGGGTCTGTTGGAGAGCTTCACTGTATATTGGCTCCCCGGCGTGCTCAGCGCTTATGGTATGATGATTATCGGCGCATACATGGATGGTCTCTCTGATTCCATTGCAGAATCTGCCCGTATCGACGGTGCACGAGAGGTGACGATCTACTTCCGAGTGGTTGCTCCTATGTGTAAGCCTGTATTTGCTGCTTTGGCGGTTATGACGGCTGTAGGTCACTGGAACTCCTGGTTCGATGTTATGCTGTACAACGCATCCGGTAGCTACGATACCCTGCAGATGCTTCTGCGTGACATCCTGATCGAATCCAACAAGCTGGCAGAGTTGATGAAAGACTCCACAGCTGGTTCCGATGCGGTTAAGGGCCAGGCAGCTCGTATCACCACACAGACCATGCGCGCAGCTACCACCATGGTGGTTACCGTCCCGATCGTTTGCGTGTATCCTTTCTTCCAGAAGTACTTTGTAAAAGGTATTTCCATCGGTGCTGTAAAGGGTTAAGTTTGGATGGATTGGGAATGCTCTGTTAGAACATCCCGCTTAAAAATAATGGGAGTGGGCTCTTGTAAAGCAGGGGCCTTCTCTCCTTGTAAACCGGATTGGAAAATCAACGAGTGAAATTGCCACTGTTGAAAACACCGGGAATGGTATGCTGGTTCGGTTTATCAAGTAAGATTTGAAGGGAAATTCGGCATCTATTGCCGCAATAGAACCGGAGAAGAGCCCGTACGCGGCGTTCTGCTGCTGTGCGGGCTTTTTTTAAATGTATTGCAAAATCGCGGATTCGGTATTTGAAAAACGAATTTGCCAAGGAGGAAGGAAAGTTGGAAGAGCAAAAGGTTTATCAGCTATGTGATTCTTATTTTCAGGTTAAAGCAAAAAAGGGTGTGTTAACTTCCATCATGCCGGGATCGGCACAGGAAGGGCAGAGAGAAACGCAGTATATTTTGCCCGGTGAAGCGTTTGGCCGCATTGCCCTGGGATGGAAACAGGACGGAAAAGAAGAAAACTTTATTTTCGGCAGAGATTCTGCAGAAGATGAAACACCGGTATGTGTAAAGGACAGTTATTCCAGAACGCTGAAAGGCTGCCATTATGAAGCCTCTTACTCCCGGGAAGGAGACGCGGTGGCTGTCTCCGTTTCCTACGAATTGGCGGAAGGCGTATTGCGACAGAAATTTTCTGTAAAGAACTGCTCGGACAGTGCTGTGGTGCTGGAAGATGTAGGATTCCCCCTTCCCTGTAACACGGATTTCCATTGGGGTGAATCGGCCTGCGCCAAGGTGATCGGGCATAATTTTACCGGTGGACATGGTTCACACTATATTTTTGAGCGCTGCGATGGCCAGGGCCCCTATCTGATGCTGCTGCCCCAGAACGGGACTTCTCTGGAATTTATCGGCACCACATCCTCCACCGTAGGAAAATACGGTTTTGATAATAAGGATCACAGTGTATATACGGTATATGCGCATTCCGCCCGGGTCCGGAAGGAAGACGAAAAAGCCGGAGCTCATTTCCGTCTTCCTGTTTCGGAGAAGACTTTGCAGCCGGGAGAAGAGGAAACCTTCCAGTTCCTGTTTACGTTTGCCCGGAATGAAGAGAATGCCCGTGAGCTTTTGTGTGAGCACGGCCTGGTGGATGTGCAGATCGCTCCCGGCTTGACAGTTCCCGCCGGAATGGATGTGCATTTGGCGTTTACCAGCCGTTGGGAAGATCTGAAGCTTGTTCCCGCGGAAGGCGGCGAGGTTCTGGAAGAGAAACGCAAGGGAGACAGCAAAGTGTTCCGTCTCCGCTGGAATCAGCTGGGCGAAAAAGTTCTTCGTGTAGAATATGCCGGCGGCCGGTATATGAACGTAGAGTTTTTTGTTACCCAGGATCTGGAAACCCTGCTGAACAAAAGAGGCGCTTTCATCACTAAATGCCAGCACAAAGATCCTTCCAAGTGGTACTACGGCCTTCTGTCCGAGTGGAACAATGAGACCGGAGTCCTTTTGGGGCCGGATAATTACGATAAGATCGGCGGCTGGAGAATTTATGAAGTGACCTGCGACGACCCCGGTTTGGGTAAGCCTGCATTCCTTTCCGGTAAACTGGCGGTTCTTCCCAACAAGGAAGAAGTGGCGGCGCTGGATCTTTATGTGGAGAATTTTGTATGGGGCGGCCTGCAGTGCACGGAAGAGGAAGAATTCCCCTACGGCATTTATGGTATTCCGGACTGGAAAGTAAACCGTGACAGTAAGGATCCCGGATTGAAAGGAAATCTCCATATTTGGCGTATTTACGATTATCCTCATATTACGTGGATGTACTATAACCTGTATCGAATCGCCCGGGATTATAAGGATATGCCTTTAAGCCAGAACAAGGAAACGTATCTGCGTCGGGCATACCGTACGGCGGTGGCTATGTTCACCATTCCGCTGGAGCTGGACGAATGGTCCGCGTATAAAACCGGTCTTTATAATGAACTGGTGATTGAGGATGTAATCAAAGCGCTCCGTGAAGAAGGCATGGAGAAGGAAGCGGCTCGTCTGGAGCTGCATTGGGTGCGGAAGACCCGGTTCTTTGCCATGGAATGCACAGATGTTTTTGGTTCTGAGTATCCCTTTGATACTACGGGCTTTGAATCTACCCACGCATTGGCTCGCCGTGCTTTGGCTATGGCGGAAGATGTGGAACGGGAAAACCGGTTCAATCCTCCTCTTACCCTGGAACAGGCCTGGTCCTTTATGGAGAATCAGCTCCAGTGTAACATCGCCTGCAGAGGCGTAATGGAGCCCACCTATTACTGGTACGGAAGCGATTATCGCAGCTCCAACCTGCGGTATACTTTGAGCTATATGTCTCAGATGGGCGGCTGGTCCATTTTGGATTATGCCCTGTATCTGGCGAAGGATCCCTTCCCGCTGCTTCGTTTGGGATATGGCTCCATGCTCAGCTCCTGGGCTCTGCTGAATGCCGGCGAGGAAAAGGATAACTATGGATATTGGTTCCCCGGCAAAGAACACGACGGAGCAGCCAGCGGCGGCTATGAACCCCAGACCAGAGGATCTACCTGGCTGGATCAGCCCCATCACGGCGGCCCCTGGTATTATTCCTGCGAGATCGACCTGGGGTATTGCGGCTACCTCCGCGGCGCGGCTACGGTTGCGGCAAAAGACCCGATCTTTGGTGAAATCTGCTACGGCGGCACGGCCAAATGGGAAGAGGGCAAAGTTTCTGTTATTCCTCAGGATGGTGTGCAGAGACGGTTCCATTATGTTACAGAGGAAGGACGCTTCCACTTGCTTTTGGAGGAAGGCCGTCTGCTTTCTGTAGAGCTGGACCCCAATACGCTGACCGCAGTGTGTAAGATCCAGGTTTCCGGGCTTCAGAGATCGGCTCTCCGGCTGCAGATCCAGAAAGATGGATTCGGCGGGGAAGAACCGGTCGTCAATATCAAGGAATTCCCCTTGGATGGGAAAGAGGAAACTCTTACGGTTTGCATTTCCTTTGATGAAGAATAATAGGTGATCTCACGGCGCACTTTTCGGTATATCTTATGAAATGTGCGCCGTGCTTTCTCTGTTTCAGGAGGATGAAAATGAGTAAAAATGTTGAGATCAGTGTGAAAAATATACATGTGGACGATGCGTTCTGGAACCATCGCATTGAAAACGCAGTGGAAAATGTGATCCCTTATCAGTGGCGGGTGCTGAACGATCAGCAGCCGGGAGCGGCTCCCAGCCATGCGGTAATGAATTTCAAAATTGCTGCCGGATTGGAAAAAGGCGAGTTCTACGGCTATGTGTTCCAGGACAGCGACCTGGCCAAATGGATCGAAGCCGCGTCTTTGAGCCTGATTTATAAACAGGATCCCCAAGTGATGCAGAATCTGGAAGATGTCATTGGAATCATTGAAAAGGCCCAGCAACCGGACGGTTATCTGGATACCCATTACATTTTGAAAAAGCCGGATAAAAAATGGAAAGAAATTGCCCATGGCCATGAACTGTATTGCGCGGGGCATATGCTGGAAGCTGCTGTTGCGTATTATACCGTTACAGGAAGCGATCGTCTGCTGAAGGTAATGGAAAAGAATGTGGATCTGATCCGTACCATTTTCGGAGACGAAGAGGGAAAATTGCCTTCTTATCCCGGGCATGAGGAAATTGAGCTGGCCTTGATGAAGGCTTATCGGGTGACCGGGCAGCAAAAATACATGGACCTGGCAGAATACTTTGTCAATAAGCGTGGGCATGAGCCAGGGTTCTTCCAGGAAGAATCTTTTATCGAGAATAGCACCCGGGATAAAACCATGCAGAAGGATTATCATCAGGCCCATGCGCCCATCCGGGAGCAGAAAACCGCGGAAGGCCATGCGGTTCGCGCCATGTATTATTATACCGGCGCGGCAGACGTGGCTTTGGAAAACGGAGATGAAAGCCTGGTAGAGGCCCTTAGGGTGCTGTGGAAGAATGTAACCAACCGCCGGATGTATATTACAGGAGGCGTAGGCTCTCAAGGAGATGGGGAACGCTTTACCATCGACTATGACCTGCCCAACGATACCTGTTATACGGAGACCTGCGCAGCGGTAGGCATGGCTATGTGGGGGCTTCGAATGCTGAAAATCGAGCCCAAATCGGAATATGCGGACGTTATGGAGAGAGCGCTGTATAATAATGTCCTTAGCGGTATTTCGGAAGACGGCGAGCATTATTTCTACGTTAATCCCCTGATGGTGAAACCGGATGTAGCCAATTACAGAAGCGACCATATCAGCGTGGAAACGAAGCGGGTTCGCTGGTTTGGTTGCGCATGCTGCCCGCCGAATGTGATCCGTACTTTGTGCGGACTGGGCGGCTACATCTATACCCAGAAAGAGGATGCTGTCTACCAGCATTTGTATGTGGGAAATGAAGCGGTTCTGTCCACTTCCCAGGGTGAGATTCGGTTGAGCTGCACATCTCAGATGCCGTGGCAGGGAGAGGCCTCCGTTACGTATCATGGTCCGCAGGGAGGAAAGGTATTTTTCCGTATTCCTGCGTATGCTAAGGGATTTTCCATTTGCAAAGAAGGCAATCCGGTGGTATACCGGGAAGAGAATGGTTACGCCCTGGTGGAAGGCGGCCTGGAGGACGGCTGCACTTACACGATCTCCTTTGAAATGGAAGCGCAGTTTATTCTGGCCAATCCCCGGGTGACGGAAGACTGTGCCAAGGCTGCCGTTTTGCGCGGACCTTTGGTATATTGCGCGGAAGAAGCGGATAATGGTCCTTGGCTGAACGATTTCCGCGCCTGTCTGGAAACGCCTGCAGAGCTGGAAAAACGCGATTTGTTCGGTGGCATTTGCGGGCTGAAAGTATCCGGCAGCCGCTCCTCTATGGAATGCTGGGATGCGGATACTCTCTACCTTCCTGCCGCCAAAGTGTGTGGAAGAGAAAAAGCATCTCTGCATTTGATCCCTTACTTCCTGTGGAACAACAGAGGCGAAGGAGAAATGCTGGTGTGGATGAACACGGAAGCATAATTGCTTCCCCGCAGAAATTTAAAACCATTGAAAAAGGCAGCAGAGCCGGAAAATCCGGACTGCTGCTTTTTTTTGTTGCCTTTAGGCATAACATACCTCAAAAATTTGTATGAGGAAATTACGTGTTAAAAAGGTATTTAATGACTTAAAAAAGAAGAAGAAAAAGAATACTGAAATTCACGGATAACAGGGTATAATGGAAGAAAGACACAGGGAAACTCCAGGGGAAAACACGGAAATCGTTTCCGGATTTTCATCCGCGGAAGTTTCAAAAGGAAATTTTATATTGGGAAGGGAGCTAAAGGTATGGAGAAAAAAATCTTGAAAGAATGCGATTTAACAGCGGTTTCCATTACGGGAGGATTATGGAAAAAATATCAGGATTTGTTGGTAGAGCACATGGTACCTTATCAGCTGAATATTTTGACCCAGCCGGGCGGCTCTCTGGACACGGTCCGGGAAGCGGCGGGAGAAACAGTGGAAGATACTGGCGCCAAAAGGAAAGGGACGGATTTGGGGAAGCTTTTGGAAGCCGCTTCCTATTCGTATATGCTCCGACCAGATCCGGCGCTGAAAGAGAAGTTGGATGCCCTTGTGGACTTGCTTTGCCGGGCACAGCTGGAGGATGGCTATTTGAATCCGTTCCTGACAGCCCATCGGAAGGAAGATCGTTTACAGTCTCTTTTGATGTCCCACGAATTATACAGTATGGGGCATTTAATGGAAGGTATGCTGATGTGGCATAAAGCTTCCGGTAATGAACAAGCTTTAAAAAGCGCGGAGAGAATGGGGGACTGCCTGCATCTGCATTTTGGGCATGGGGAAGGGCAGATTCCCGGATATGACGGCCATCCTGAAGTGGAAATGGCTTTGTATCGCCTGTATACATACACGGGCAAAAAAGAATATCTGGAAACGGTGCGCTTTTTCGTGGAGGAACGGGGGCAGGAGTCTCCGGAGCATCCGCATTTCTATGATTACGAGCAGGAGCGTAATATCCGATTGTACGGAAAACCGGTTTTGGGAACCATTGCGGATTGGGCGGATCGCCATCGCCCATATTGGGGCCATTACGAGTATTTTCTTGCGGATAAACCTGCCAGGGAACAGAAGGAGCCCCATGGTCATGCGGTGCGGGCTATGTATTTTTATTGTGCCATGGCGGATTTGGCGGCGGAGACCGGGGACGCGGGACTTTATGAGGCTTGCCAGTCGCTGTTTCATGAAATCGAGACCAATAATATGTACTTAAACGGCTCCATCGGCCAGGATGATTTTTGGGAGGGAATCGGAAAAGCTTACGATCTTCCTTCGGACTATGCCTACAGTGAGACCTGCGCTTCCGTGGGCCTGATCCTTTTTGCCCAGCGTATGCTGAAAATGGATCCTTCCGCCCATTATGCCGATATTGCGGAACAGGCTTTGTATAATACAGTCCTGGCAGGAACCGCTTTGGACGGGGAGCATTATTTTTACTGCAATCCTTTGGAAGTGTGGCCCTACTCCCTGTATCGATACAATAAGCGCCACATTGAAGTAAGCCGGTATTCCTGGACGGAAGTTGCCTGCTGCCCGCCCAATGTGGCCCGCTTGTTGGGAGAAGCGGCGCAGTTTGCTTATATGTATGAAGGGGATTCCGTTTGGGTGAACCAGTATATGACATGCGAAGGGGATTTTCCCCTGGAGGCAGGTTCTGTCCATATCTCCCAGGTTTGCGACAGTTACCCCTGGAAAGGAAACATTCGGTTTACCATTGGGCAGGATGCTTCCTTTACACTGCGGCTCCGGATCCCCGGTTGGTGCACGGATTCCGGAGAAGTGCCGGTGCTTACCGTTAACGGCCAAGCGCAGGAAATTTCCACGGAAAAAGGGTATGCTGTGATCTTCCGCTCCTGGAAAGCCGGGGATACCGTGCAGTGGGATCTCCCCATTGTGTGCCGCCGGGTGTATCCCAATCCTAGAGCATACCACCTGGCCAATCAGGTTGCCGTTGCCAGAGGCCCTCTTGTCTATTGCGCGGAAGAAGCGGACAACGGAGCCCTTCTTTCCCGGATCCTTCTTCCGGAAGACGCTTTGCTCCAGGAACGCTGGGAAAGCGATTTGCTGGAAGGCGTCTATACCATTACGGCCCAGGGAGTGCGAACATCTCTGAAACAAGAGAAGCTGTATACTTCCAGGCAGCCGGATCTGGAGCCTGTCACCATAAAATGGATCCCTTATTTCCTTTGGGCAAACCGTACGCCCGGGGAAATGCGTGTGTTTTTCCAGGAAAAACGCAAATGAAGAAGGCAAAAGAGAGCGATTTCAGATCTGGTATGCTGAAAACAGAAAAAATGCGCTGTTCCCCTTGACATTTCCGGAAGAACGTGGTAACCTAACTAAGAAACAAAGAAGGGCTGTAGGCTCTCACCTGTGGGGTTCCGTCCGGCACAGGTCAATAGCGTGAAAACGGTATTGCTGCGGGCGGAGTATCTCTGCCCGCTTTTGTTTTGGAATTTGTTTGATAAAACGTGTTTGGAGGTGCTACCCATTAGCAACAAGGAACTGCAGATCAATGAAGAGATCCGTGACAGAGAAGTGCGTGTGATCGGAGCGGATGGCGCCCAGCTGGGTGTTATGTCTGCCCGTGAAGCGCTGGAGCTGGCGTTTTCCAAAAATCTGGATCTGGTGAAGATCGCTCCCCAGGCTACTCCCCCGGTGTGCAAGATCATTGATTACGGCAAATACCGCTTTGAGCAAGCGAAGCGCGAAAAAGAAGCTAAGAAAAATCAGCGCGTAGTGGATATCAAAGAGGTGCGCCTGTCTTTGAATATTGACACACACGATTTTGAGACGAAAGTGGGCCATGCGGTCCGTTTCCTCAAGGGTGGGGACAAGGTGAAGGTATCCATTCGGTTCCGTGGCCGGGAAATGGGGCATCCGGAGCTGGGTCAGGATGTAATGAAGCGGTTTGCGGAAGCTTTGACGGAGATCGCAAATGTGGAAAAGCCTGCGAAGCTGGAAGGCCGCAACATGCTTATGTTCCTTGCTCCCAAACCCGCCAAATAATTTATTTTCATTAAGGAGGGGCTATTATGCCTAAACTGAAGACTCATTCCGGCGCGAAAAAGCGCTTCAAGCTCTCTAAAAACGGAAAAGTAATCCGTGCCCATGCCAACATGAGCCATTTGCTCAATGGTCACGGCAAGACCCGCAAGACCAAGAGAAATCTCCGCGGCACCACCGTGGCGGACAAGACCAATGTGCGCCAGGTAAAACGGCTTCTGCCTTATCAGTAAGCAGTAAACAGCGTTTCGAATGATTCTCATAGATTTGGAGGAAAAATAAATGGCTCGTATTAAGGGTGCGCTGATGACGCGCAAAAGAAGAAAGAAGACTTTAAAGCTGGCAAAGGGATACTGGGGTTCCAAGAGCAGACATTTTAAAATGGCCAAACAGGCTGTTATGAAATCCGGAAACTATGCGTATATCGGCCGTAAAGCCAGAAAGCGCGATTTCCGCCGCCTGTGGATCACTCGTATTTCCGCCGCTTGCCGGATGAACGGGATCACCTATTCCGTATTTATGAACGGCTTGAAAAAGGCCGGCGTTACCTTGAACCGCAAAATGCTTTCCGAGGTTGCCATTGCGGATGAGGCTGCCTTTAAGGCTTTGGTGGAAAAAGCGAAAGCTTCCTTATAAAAGCTGTCCTTGCGCCCGGATTCCCCCGGGCGCAACTTTTTATTGCAGAAAAATCTGTCAAAAAGAGGGAAAAGGCGATGTTTCAGGAAGAAAAAGGAGGGGCGCCTGTGAAAGAAGATATGGTGATCGCCAGCCGAAAAAACGAAATGCTGCGCAGGGCTTCCCGGCTTTTGTCTTCTGCGGAAGCCCGGCGGGAATCAGGGTTGTTTTTAGCCGAAGGCGCCCGATTATGCCGGGACGCGGCACGCAGCGGTATATCTATCAAGCAATTGTATTATACGGAAGCCGCTGCGGAAAAATATCCTGAATATTTGCAGGAGATCCGCTGCCATGCGGAGCAAGTCTTTCAATTGGCGGAGCACGCGGCGCCTCTTCTTTCCGATACCAAAAGGCCCCAGGGAATTTTCTGCGTTTGCGAAATGAAAGGTCAATCTTCCCAGAGATGGGTTCCGGCCCGGGAACACACGCTGCTTTTGGAGCAGATGCAGGACCCTGGAAATCTGGGTGCGGTTTTTCGTACGGCAGAAGCTTTGGGGATCGGAACGATAGTGCTTTGCGGGGAAAGCTGCGATGTTTACAGCCCCAAGGTGCTGCGGGCCAGTATGGGGGCAGTGTTCCGTCTGAACGCGAAATGGGTCCCTTCTCTGAAGGAAGCCTGTGATCTGCTGAAAAAAGAAGGGATTCCGGTGTACGCGGCTGTGCCGGACAGTGCGGCTGTTCCTGTTACATCGGTGGATTTTTCCCGGCCGTCGGCTATGGCTGTGGGAAACGAGGGAAATGGTCTTTCTCGGGAAGGAATAGAAGCCTGCACCCAAACGGTAACCATTCCCATGGCCGGAAGGGCGGAGAGCCTGAATGCGGCATCTTCCGCGGCGATTTTGCTGTGGGAGATGGTTCGGGGAGGAGGCAGCGGCCTTGCAATATAGCCCAAAAGCGTATTGGCTTTGGCTGCAGCAGGGGCTGGGAGCGGCCAGCCGGAATGTCCGCAAGGCAGTTCGCGCCTATGGAGGGCTGTATCATTTCTTTCAGGCAGGAGCGGCCCAGTGGGAAAAGGACAAAATCCTTTCCCGGGAAGAAATTTTGCGGCTGAAATTTTATTCTCCCGCTTATGGGCAGGCCCTTCTGGAATATGGAGAAAAGCTGGGCCTTTTTGTGACGGTCCCGGGAGACGGTGTCTATCCCCGCCAATTTCATGGACTGGAAAATCCTCCCTGCGCGCTGTTTTTGGAAGGAGATGCCTCTTTGCTTTCCCGGCCGGGAATGGTTTTGATAGGAGGCAGCCGAAAGGCCGGAAAAGCGGACCTTTTGCAGGCCGGGCGGCTGGGAGGCAGTTTGCCGGCAAACGGAAAAGTCCTTCTGGAGGGCGGTATGGCGGGAATTGAGCAGGCCGCTTTAGAAGGTGCTTTGGAAGCAGGGGGCGAATGTATCAGCATTTTGGCCTGCGGCCTTTGCTATCCGTATTCGGAAGAGACCCTGAAATTGCGGCATACAGGCGGAAAACGGCTGTGTATTTCTGAGTATCCGCCGGATACCCCGGCGTTTCCCCAGCATTTTGCGGCCAGGAACCGATTGCTGCTGCGTTTGGCGGAACAGCTGGTGGTGTTGGGAGCCGAAAAAGGGGGAGGCGCTTTGAAGCTGGCGAAGAGCGCCGAAAAGCAAGGCGTGCCCGTCCTTTACCAGAATGAGATTTCTCCGGAAGATGGGCTTCAGTCTGTATGGAAGGCCCGGGAGCCTTCTGGGTTTGATTTGGAGAAAACGGTGAAAAAAGATTCCGGCAGAGGGCCAGGAGCTTTTTCGGAAGGGCTTTCTTCCCCTTCCCAGCAGACGAATCCGGAAGAATTTCCGGACTTTTTACAAACGTCTCTTTCCCAGGGAGCTAAAAAGTTGTATGCTGTTTTAGAAAAGGAGCCTCTTTCCATAGGGGAACTTGCCAAAGCGGCGGATCTTTCCGTTTCCAAAGGCCTGGCGGCGGCAACGGAACTGGAACTTTTAGGCCTGATTCGGTCCTTTTCCGGAGGGCGTTACGGAAAATAGGACCCGAAACAGGGAAACATGAGGGGAAACTTTCGTCGGCTTTACAATTTAAGTGCGCCCTGTTAAAATATACCGGGATGCCGGGTGAAAAGCTGTGTTCCGGCATATTTTAACAGTGCAGACGATAGAAAAGCTTGCGGTGCGATTTTTCTGGGAGGAAAGACAGAACACAAAAAAGCGAGGTGTTTTGGTTGTCAAAATTGGTGATTGTGGAGTCACCTACCAAGGTGCATACGATAAAGAAGTATTTGGACTCCGGATATGAAGTAGTAGCCACAAAAGGGCATATCCGGGATTTGCCGGAGAAACGCTTGAGCGTGGAGATCAAAAAGGATTTTCGCCCCAAATATGAAGTGATCGCCGGAAAAGAAAAGCTGGTGGAAGAGCTGAAGGCCAAAGCGGAAAAAAGCGCCCAGGTCTTTCTGGCAACGGACCCGGACCGGGAGGGCGAAGCCATTTCCTGGCATTTGGCGTATTTGCTGGGCCTGGACACAGCGCAGCATAACCGGGTGACCTTTAACGAGATCACAAAAACCGGTATCACGGAAGGGATGAGCCATCCCCGTTCCATTGATATGGATTTGGTGAATGCCCAGCAGGCCCGAAGGATCCTGGATCGTTTGGTAGGCTATAAATTGAGCCCGTTTCTTTCCCAGAAGATCCGCCGCGGGCTTTCCGCAGGGCGGGTGCAGTCCGTGGCGGTGCGCCTGATTGTGGACAGGGAGGAAGAAATCCGGGCGTTCCAAAAGGAAGAATATTGGTCCTTGGATGCGAAACTGCAGGCCAAAGGATCCAGAAAAGCATTTGCCGCGGCTTTTTACGGAACGCCGGAGGAAAAAATCGCTATATCCAATCAGGAAGAAGCCGACGCTTTGCTGAAAGAGCTGGAAAATGCCGAGTTTACCGTAAGCAAGGTGAAAAAAGGCAACCGGAAGCGTTCTCCCGCGCCGCCGTTTATTACATCCACCTTGCAGCAGGAGGCGTCCCGCCGGTTGGGTTTCCAGGCCAAACGCACCATGAAGGTGGCCCAGGAGCTGTATGAAGGCGTGGACATTGAAGGATTGGGGCCCACAGGTCTGATCACGTATATGCGTACGGATTCTCTGCGGCTTTCGGAGGATGCGCTGAAGGATGCGGCAGAGTATATCCAGCAGCGCTGGGGCAAGGAGTATCTTCCGGATGCTCCCCGGCATTTTAAAACCAAAGCCAAGGCCCAGGACGGTCACGAGGCCATTCGTCCTACCATGGCTTCCCTTTCTCCGGACCGTGTCAAAGGCAGTGTGACCAATGATCAGTATAAGCTGTATAAACTGATCTGGGAGCGCTTTATCGCCTGCCAAATGGCCAATTGCCTGATGAAGACCACACAGGCGGATATTATGGCGGGAAAGTATTTATTTAAAGCTTCCGGCTATACAGTGACCTTTAACGGGTTTGCCGTTTTGTATGAGGAAGGTAAGGACGAAGAAGAGGAAGAGGGCACCGCGCTTCCGCCTTTGGAAGAGGGAATGCCTTTAAAATGCAAGGAGTTAACCGGAAATCAGCATTTTACCCAGCCGCCCCCCCGGTATACGGAAGCCACTTTGGTAAAGGCTTTGGAAGAAAACGGGATCGGACGTCCTTCCACTTATGCCGCCACCATATCCACCATTACCGCCCGGGAGTATGTGGTTCGGGAAAATAAAGTCCTTCGCCCCACGGAGTTGGGGGAGGTAACCACCAAGCTGATGAAGGAACGCTTCCCCAAAGTGGTGAACGTGAAATTTACAGCCCAGGTGGAAAGCAATCTGGATAAGGTGCAAAGCGGGGAAGCCGATTGGGTGGAAACGCTGCGGGATTTCTACGGGGATTTTGAAAAGACCCTGAAAAAGGCCAAGGATGAGATGCAGGGGGTCAAGATCCAGTTAAAGGAAGACGAAACGGACATTATTTGCGAAAAATGCGGCCGGAAAATGGTCATCAAAACCGGACGCTACGGCAAGTTCATTGCCTGCCCGGGTTATCCGGAATGCCAGAACATCAAAAAGCTGGTGCAGGAGAACGGAGCGGACTGCCCGAAATGCGAAGGAAAAGTGGTTGTCCGAAAAAGCAAGCGGGGCCGTGTGTTTTATGGATGCAGCCGGTATCCGGAATGCCATTTTGTCTCCTGGGATGAACCCACTTTGGAGAAATGCCCCCGCTGCGGCAAGACGCTGCTGCGGAAAAAAGGGAAAACCCCGAAACTGTATTGCATAACGGAAAATTGCGGGTATGAAAGGCTGGAGGAAAACGAAGGATGATTCGGATTATTGGCGCCGGGCTGGCCGGCTGTGAGGCGGCCTGGCAGATCGCCTGCAGTGGGGAGCCGGTGGAACTGTGGGAAATGAAACCGGAAACCTATACGCCGGCTCATCACTCTCCGGATTTTGCGGAGCTGGTGTGCTCCAATTCTCTGAAAGCGTCCCGGCTGGAAAGTGCCGCAGGACTTTTGAAAGAAGAGATGCGCCGTTTGGGAAGTTTGCTGGTTCCCTGCGCCAAGGCCTGCGCGGTTCCCGCAGGAGGCGCTTTAGCAGTGGACCGGGATCAATTTTCCCGGATGGTAACGGAAAAGATCCGCAGCCACCCCAACATCACTCTTCGGCAAGGGGAAGTGCGGGAAATCCCGGAAGAGGGGATCACCATTCTGGCCACAGGCCCGCTGACGGCGGATTCCCTGGCGGAGAAAATTTCCCGGCTTTGCGGCGGGAGCCTCAGCTTTTTTGACGCGGCGGCCCCTATCGTTACGGAGGAGAGCATTGATCGCAACCATGCGTTTACCGCTTCCCGATATGGACGGGGAGGGGAAGAGGATTACCTGAACTGCCCCATGAATCGGGAAGAATACGAAGCTTTCCACCGGGAGCTTTGTACGGCGCAGCGGGCGCCGGTCCATTCCTTTGATGTGCAGGATCCGAAAGTGTATGAGGGCTGTATGCCCATCGAGATCATGGCGGGACGGGGGCCGGATACCATTCGCTTCGGCCCTATGAAGCCGGTAGGCCTGCGGGATCCGGCCACAGGGCATCGACCCTGGGCAGTTCTGCAGCTTCGGAAAGAAAACCGGGAAGGGACCTTGTATAACCTGGTAGGGTTTCAGACCAACCTGAAATTTGGGGAGCAGAAACGTGTTTTCGGCATGATCCCGGCTTTGCGGAACGCGGAGTTCGTCCGGTATGGAGTGATGCACCGGAATACGTTCCTTAACTCTCCGGAGCTTTTAGGAGCGGATTTCTGCCTGCGTTCGAACCCCCGGCTGTATTTTGCCGGGCAGATCACCGGCGTGGAAGGATATATGGAGTCTGCGGCTTCCGGCCTGCTGGCAGGAAGAAACGCGTTAAGACGCCTGCGGGGAGAGGAGCCGGTCTTCCTGCCGCCGGAAACCATGATGGGCGCTCTCAGCCGCCATGTAGCCTATGGCGGGCAGGGAAATTTCCAGCCTATGGGCGCCAATTTCGGCGTGCTGCCGCCGCTGGAGGTGCACATCCGGGATAAAAAGGAGCGGTATGCCGCTTTGGCACAGCGGGCACTTTCAAAACTAAGGGAATACCAAGGGCTGTTTCTTACACCCCAGGAGGAGGACATGCTATGAAGATTATTGTAGATGCGTTCGGAGGGGACAATGCGCCCCTGGAGATTTTAAAAGGCTGCGCGGAAGCCGTGCAGGAACTGGATATTGACATTCTGCTCACCGGCAGCGAACCGGAAATTCGCCGGGTAGCTTCGGAAAACGGCATTTCTTTGGAACGCATGGAGATCGCGCACACGGACTCGGTGATCACCATGGAAGACCACGCGGGAGATATCCTCCGGGATAAAAACGATTCCTCTATGGCGCTGGGCCTGAAAAAGCTGGCCGCAGGAGAAGGGGACGCGTTTATCTCCGCAGGAAATTCCGGCGCTTTGATCGTAGGCGCTACGATGATCGTCAAGCGGATCAAGGGGATCAAGCGCGTGGCGTTTTCTCCGGTGATCCCCAAGCAGGAAGGCTTCTTTATGCTGATCGACAGCGGCGCCAATGTGGAGTGCAAGCCGGAAATGCTTTGCCAGTTCGGGATCATGGGCTCTATTTATGTCAATAAGGTTATGGGCGTGAAGAATCCCCGGGTTGCTTTGGCCAATGTAGGCACGGAGGACCATAAAGGCGGCGACCTTCAGCATGAGGCTTTCCGCCTTTTGAAAGAATCCCCGGTGAACTTTATCGGAAATATTGAGGCCAGAGAAATTCCCTTTGACGCCGGAGACGTGATCGTGGCGGATGGCTTTACCGGAAACTGCATCCTGAAGCTGTACGAAGGGGTAGCTATGTGCATGATGGGGCTGATTAAAGGCATACTCACCAAAAACCTGAAAAATAAGATCGCGGCTTCCCTGATCCTTCCGGATATGAAGGAACTGAAGAAACATCTGGATTATAACGAATACGGCGGAGCGCCTATTATGGGAGCGGCCAAACCGGTGTTCAAGGCTCATGGAGATTCCAAGGCGAAAACCTTCAAAAACGCTCTCCGGTTGACGAAAGCTTATGTGGAAGGCCATGTGGTGGAGGAGATATCCAAATCCCTGGAAGCCATGAAAGCAGCAAAGGAGCCGGTGCAGGATGCGTAAAGAGACAAAACCGGTGGACTGCGCAGGGCTGGAAAAAGCGCTGCAATACCGATTTAAGGATCGGAAATATCTTTTAAATGCGCTGACCCATTCTTCCTACGCCAACGAAAATAAACGTTCTTTGGGAAGCAACGAGCGGCTGGAATTTTTGGGCGATTCGGTTTTGGGGTACATTGTAGCGGATTATTTGTTCCGAAATTATCCGGATCTTCCGGAAGGGGAGCTTACAAGGACCCGGGCGGCTTTGGTATGCGAAAAGGCCTGCTGCGGGTTTTCCCGGCAGCTGGGCGTGGGAGATGCGCTGCTTTTAAGCCACGGCGAGCAGAATTCCGGAGGAAGGAATCGTTCGTCCATTTTGGCGGATGCCTTTGAAGCGATTTTGGCGGCGGTATACCTGGATGGAGGCATGGAAGAAGCCCGAAAATTGGTGCTGCGTTTTGTGGTGCCTCTTATAACGGCCACCCGTGCCAAAACGTTTCGGGATTACAAAACCAAGCTCCAGGAGATCATTCAGCAGAACCCGGAGGAATCCCTGGAATATGTGCTTACAGGGGAAAGCGGGCCGGATCACGATAAGCATTTTACCGTGGAAGTTCACCTGAATTCCAATGTGATCGGTAAAGGCGGCGGCCGCAGCAAAAAAGAGGCGGAACAGCAGGCGGCCCGGGAAGCCCTGGAGCTTATGGGGTATTGACCATGAAGCAGGGCGGACATGCCAATGTTGCGCTGTTTGTTCCCCATAATGGCTGCCCTCACCAATGCAGCTTCTGCAATCAAAACCGGATCACCGGGCAAAGCCGGCAGCCTACCGCTCAGGATGTTCATGAAGCGGCCCGGCGAGCCCGGGAAACCCTCCCGGAGGGCGCTCAGGCGGAGCTGGCGTTTTTTGGGGGGAGTTTTACGGCTGTGGATCCGTGCTATATGCGTTCTCTTTTGGAGGCGGCGGCACCGTATGTCCGGCAGGGCCTTTTTTCCGGGATCCGGATCTCCACCCGGCCGGACGCAGTCTCCCAGGATGTTTTGCGGCTGCTGAAAGAATACGGCGTTTCGGCGGTAGAGCTGGGGGCGCAGAGTATGCGGGATTCGGTGCTGGCAGCTAACGGCCGGGGGCATACCGCAGAGGACGTCCGGCAGGCCAGCCGGAGAATCCACGCTATGGGGATGGAGCTGGGCCTGCAGATGATGACAGGCCTTTGGCAGGATGATGCCCAAGGCGCCCGGGACACGGCGGAAGAACTCATTGGGCTGCATCCGGAGACCGTACGCATTTATCCCACGGTGGTAATGGAGCAGACGGAACTGGCAAGGCTTTATCGGGAGGGCCTGTATACTCCCATGGATTTGGAAGAGACGGTGGAGCTTTGCGCCGGACTTTTGGATCGTTTTGCCCGGGAGGGCATTTCCGTGATCCGGCTGGGGCTGCACGATACCCCCCAGCTTCACAGCGGGTATCTGGCGGGGGCATACCATCCTGCTCTGCGGGAGCTTTGTGAAAGCAGGCGCTTTTTTCACGCTGTTTGTGGGTTTTTAGAGAGGGAAACGATTCCTTTTGGGCCGGTTTCCTTTGCCATACATCCGAAAGCGTATTCCCGGGGGGTAGGGCAGAAACGGCAGAATCTGGAAAAATTCCGCCAGGCGGGATGGGAAGTATCCTTGCTGCAGGATCCCACACTTTCGGTGCACCAGGTTCATTTTTGCCCGCAGGGGAATCCGGGAACAAAAGAAGCTCGGCAAAAGGAAAAGGATTTTTTTATCCCGGGATGGGAAAGTAAACAGAAAGGGGAACATCCATGCGGCTGAAATCATTGGAAATACAGGGGTTTAAAACGTTCCCCGATAAGACCAAGCTTTCTTTCGATACAGGGATCACGGCGGTAGTGGGCCCGAACGGAAGCGGAAAAAGCAATATTTCCGATGCGGTTCGCTGGGTGCTGGGAGAGCAGTCCACCCGTTCTTTGCGGTGCGACAGGATGGAAGAACTGATTTTCAGCGGGACCCAGTCCCGGAAAGCTTTGAGCTATGCGGAAGTGACCCTGAATATTGATAATACGGAGCGTCAGCTCCCTTTTGATAACGATACCGTAGCGGTTACCCGGCGCTATTATCGTTCCGGGGAAAGCGAATATTTGCTGAATAAAGTTTCCGTCCGCCTTCGGGACATTAACGATTTGTTTATGGATACCGGTCTTGGCAGGGACGGCTATTCCATGATCGGCCAGGGAAAAATCGACAGCATCGTAGGCGCCAAAAGCGAGGACCGGCGGGAAATTTTTGAAGAAGCGGCGGGGATTTCCCGTTTTCGCTATAGAAAGCAGGAATCCGAATCCAAACTTTCCAAGGCGGAGGAAAACCTTCTTCGCCTGCGGGATATTCTCTCGGAACTGGAGGAGCGGGTGGAGCCGCTTCGGATCCAGTCGGAAAAAGCCCAGCAATATCTGGAATATGCCGGTGAAAAGCGGACGCTGGAGATCGGGCTGTGGCTTCACACGCTGGAAAAATCCGGGCGTGTTCTTCGGGAGCAGGAGGATAAGCTCCTGGTAGCCCGGCAGGAACAGGAAGAAGCGGAGCAGCGGATTTCCCAATTGGATCAGCAGATCGAAGGCGTGTATGGCGAGAGCACCCGCTGCACGGCAGCCGTGGATGAGAAGCGCCAGGAAATTGCCCGTTTGGAGGAATCGGCTGCCCGTAAGGACGGAGAAGTTTCCGTTCTGGAAAACGATATTCGCCACAATCAGGAAACCACGGAAAGAATCCGAAAGGAAATGGAACAGTCCGGCCGCAGCCAAAAGGAGCTGGAAGAGCAGGCGAAAAGCTGCGCTTCCCAGATTCAGGAGAAAGAACAGCAAATTAACCGGGAAAATGAAAAAGCGGAGGCCTGCCAGCGGGAACTTTCGGAGCTTCGGCTGCACATGTGCGAAAGCGGCGGAAAGGCCGCAGATTGCTCCAAAGCCATCGCGGAGCTGACTACCCGCTCCACGGAGATCCGAATCCGTTCTTCCGCCGCGGTGACGGCTATGGAAGAGATCCGGCTTCGGGAACAGACGGTGAAGGAGTCTCTGGAAGAGAAAAGAAACCGCCGGGAGGAGCTGGAAAAGCAGTCCCGTGAATATTCGCAGATGCTTTCGGAAACGGATGCCACCATTGGTTCTTTGACCAATACCATTCAGGGCTATGAACTGAAGCTTTCCAGCCGAAAGAAAAAAGAAGAAGAAGCCAAGGCGCAGCTGGAGAAGATCCATTTGGATACCCAGGAGAATATCCGCCGGGTGCGCCTTTTGCAGGATCTGGAGCGCAATCTGGAAGGATTTTCCCAGAGCGTTAAAGTCGTGATGAAGGAAGTGGAGCGGGGAACGCTTTCCGGAATCCGGGGGCCGGTTTCCCGGCTGCTCCATGTTCCCGGAGAATACGCCGTTGCCATTGAGGTGGCTTTGGGAGCAGCTATGCAGAACATTGTGGTGGAAACGGAGCAGGACGCCAAACGGGCCATTGGCCTGTTAAAGCGCAGAGATTCCGGTCGTGCCACATTTTTGCCGCTTTCCACCATTCACGGAAAGCTCCTTCAGGAAAAAGGCCTGGAAGATTGCCCCGGATTCGTGGGGATTGCTGGAGAGCTTTGCCAGTGCCAGCCGGAATACACGGAGATCCTTTATTCTCTTTTGGGGCGGATTGCCGTGGCGGAAGATCTGGACAGCGCCGTGGCCATAGCGCGGCGGTTTGGATACCGGTTCCGCGTGGTAACCCTGGACGGGCAGGTAGTCAATGCCGGTGGCTCTTTGACAGGCGGTTCCCTGGGAAGAAATTCCGGCTTGATGAGCCGCGCTTCCGATATTGAAAAACTGCAGGAAAAGGTTCAGAGCCTTCAGAAACAGGAAACCCAGGCGGCAGAAAAGCTGAAAGAGACCCGGCAGGAAACAGCCCAGGCGGAAGCCTCTGTGGCCGCCTGCAAAGGGGAGCTGACCTCTGCCCAGGAGGACCGGGTGCGGCTGGAAGCGGTGCTGAAAAGCCATGCTTCCTCTATTCAGACCTTGCAGCAGGATGAAAAGCTGCTTTTGCAGGAGCAAGCGGAGGCGAAAACCCGCTGGGAAGAGCTGGAAAAAACCAAAGTTCAGGCGGAAAAAGAGCTGGAGGAATCCCAAGCGTCGTTGGCGGCTTTGCAGGCGGAATTGGAGACGCTCAGCGGAAGCCGGGATGAACAAAACCGTTTAAGCGACGCGATTACGGCGCGGCTGCAGGAAATTCGTCTGCGTATTTTAGGCTATGAGAAGGATAAGGATTCCCTGGAAACGCTGCAGCAGGATCTGAGGCGGCGGCAGGAGGATCACACCGGGCGTGCTCAGGAACTTCAGGGAGAGATCCAGTCTATTGAGGCGGCTTCCGCTTTGCTTACCGTTCGTATCGACAATCTGGGTAAAGAAGCGGAAAGCCTGCGGCAGCAAGCGGTTCAGGCGGAAGGAGAAATTGAAAAACTCACACGCCGCCGCATGGAGCTGGAAAAGGAAACCGCGAATTTGCGGGCCCAGCAGCGGGAAGTTTCCGACCATCGGGAAACTGCCGGAAGAGAGCTGGCTCGCTTGGAAGAACGCCGGGTGAATTTGCAGAAAGAGTATGATTCCATCATTTCCCGCCTTTGGGAAGAATATGAACTTACCAAACGGGAGGCGGAGGAAGAAGGAACGGAGATCCAGGATCTTCCCAAGGCCCAGCGCCGCCTTTCCGAGCTGAAAAATAAGATTCGGAATTTGGGCGCGGTGAACCCGGGCGCGGTGGAAGAATATAAAGAAGTGAAGGAACGCTATGACTTCTTAAGCGGCCAGATCCAGGACGTGGAAAAAAGCCGGGAAGAGCTGCGCAGCCTGATCGGAGAGCTGACCCATCAGATGCGGGATGTGTTTACCCAGCGGTTCCGTTTGATCAACGAAAATTTCGGGCAGACGTTCCGGGAATTATTCGGCGGCGGAGAAGCGTACTTGTCCCTGAGCGATCCGGAGGAAATTTTAACCTGCGGCATTGAGATCCATGTGCAGCCCCCGGGAAAAATCGTACGGAATTTGGAAAGCCTTTCCGGCGGCGAAAAAGCGTTGGTGGCTATTTCTTTGTACTTTGCCATTATGCGGGTGAATCCCCCGCCGTTTTGCGTGATGGACGAAATCGAAGCCGCGCTGGACGATGTGAATGTAGGCCGGTTTGCCGCTTATTTGCGCCGGATGAACCGTAATACCCAGTTTATTGTAATCACGCACCGACGGGGCACCATGGAGGAAGCGGATGTGCTCTACGGCGTTACTATGCAGGATGAGGGCATTTCCCGCCTTCTGGAGCTGCGTACGGCGGAATTGGAGCAAAAATTAGGCATGAAGGGCATTCGGTAAAGATTTCAACACTTGCCGGGAAATGCAATAAGAGAAAGGCTTGGTTCCCTTTCCCATGGTTGGGCAGGCGGACAATGCCGAAATCAGAGATCCGGCGGGGACTTTTGCCGGAAATACAGAAAAGCGCCGCTTGACGGCAGGAGGCATGCGTATGGGACTGTTTTCTAAAATTAAAGCCGGGCTGAAAAAGACCCGGGATTCCATTTCTTCTTCCATTGAATCCATGCTTCGCTCGTTTTCTTCCATTGATCAGGAATTGTTCGAAGAATTGGAAGAACTTCTGATCATGGGAGATGTGGGCGTGGCCACGGCAGAGAAGATCTGCCAGATCTGCAAGCAGCAGGTGAAGGAAAAAGGAATCAAAAATCCGGAGGAAATCTACGGCCTTTTGCAGCAGATCGTGGCGGATATGCTCCGAGGCGGCCAGGAATTGGAACTGAATACTTCTCCTTCCGTGATCCTGGTGATCGGTGTAAACGGTGTGGGAAAAACCACCACCATCGGAAAATTGGCGGCTCGGCTGAAAAAGGACGGGAAACGGGTGATCTTGGCGGCGGCGGATACCTTCCGGGCAGCGGCCATTGAACAGCTGGAAGTCTGGGCCCAGAGAAGCCAGTGTGAGCTGATCCGGCAGAAAGAGGGCAGCGACCCTGCCAGCGTGGTGTTTGACGCCATCGCGGCGGCCAAAGCCCGGAAGGCGGATGTGGTGATCTGCGATACCGCCGGGCGGTTGCACAATAAAAAGAATCTGATGGACGAATTGGCTAAGATCAACCGGATCATCAATCGGGAATTGCCGGATGCTTCCAAGGAAGTGCTGCTGGTTTTGGATGCCGCCACCGGTCAGAACGCCGTAAATCAGGCCCGTGAGTTCAAGGCTGTGGCGGAGATCAGCGGCATCGTGCTCACCAAGCTGGACGGAACCGCCAAGGGCGGCGTTGTGCTGGCTATTCGGGATGATCTGAAAATGCCTGTGAAATTCATCGGCGTGGGAGAGCAGCTGGATGACCTTCAGCCCTTTGATCCGGATGAATTTGCCAAAGCTCTTTTTGATCGGGAAGATTCCTAACGGAAAAAGGAAAAAAGGAAAACGGAGGCAAAAAAATGGAAACCTTTGTTATGGCGACCCATAATGCCCATAAAATCGCAGAGTTAAGCCGGATCCTGGAACCCATGGGGATCCATGTTGTGGCCGCTGAGGTGCCGGACGTGGAGGAAACGGGAACAACCTTTGAGGAAAATGCCCGGCTGAAAGCGGTTTCCGCTTGCCAGGCTACGGGGCTTCCCAGCGTGGCGGATGATTCCGGCATTGAAGTAGATGCTTTGAACGGAGCGCCTGGAATCTATTCCGCCCGATATGCGGGAGAAAACGCCACGGATGCGGACCGGAATAAGAAGCTTCTGGAAGAACTTAAAGATGTTCCCATGGAAAAGCGCACCGCTCGATTTGTCAGCGCTATCTCGTGCGTTTTTCCCCAGGGGGAAGAAATTTGCGTTACGGGGATCTGTGAAGGAAAAGTAGCGTTTCAGCCCAAAGGGCAGGACGGCTTTGGGTATGACCCGATTTTCCTTGTAGGCGAAAAAACCTACGCGGAGCTGAGCCCCCAGGAAAAGGATGCAGTAAGCCACAGAGGAAAGGCTTTGCGGATGCTGCAGCAGGAACTGAAAAAACGGAGGGAAAATCAAGATGCTGACGAGTAAGCAAAGGGCGTATCTGCGCTCTCTGGCTGTGGATTTGGATACGATTCTCATGGTTGGAAAATCTGGGATCAGCCCGGATGTGATCAAGCAGGCGGATGACGCCCTGACGCCCCGGGAGATCCTGAAAGGGCGTGTGCTGGAAACGGCGCCCCAGTCTGCCCGGGAAACGGCAGAGGAGATCGCGGCGGCCACTTCTTCCGAAGTGGTGCAGGTGATCGGCAGATGCTTTGTGCTGTATCGCCGCAATCCGAAAGATCCCAAGATCCAGCTGCCTAAAGCCCGGCGAACGGCTTTATGAGAACAGGGATTTTTGGGGGAACCTTTAACCCTGTCCACTGCGGGCATCTGCATATTGCGCAGGTGTTTACCCGGGAGATGAACCTGGATCAGGTGCTGTGGATCCCCACCTATCAGCCGCCCCATAAGGAATCCCGGGAGTTGGCCGGCGCAGAGCATCGGCTGGAAATGTGTCGTTTGGCCTGTAAAGAAGATCCTCGCTATAAGGTGTGCGATCTGGAAATCCGCCGGGGCGGAAAAAGCTATACAGCCGATACCCTTCGGGAATTATCCCGGCTGTATCCGGAAAACCGGTGGGTGCTGCTGATGGGGGAGGATATGTTTCTGACGCTTCTGCACTGGTACCATCCGGAAGAAATTTTGGCTTTGGCGGAGATCTGCGCGGTTCCCCGGAGCCAGGATGATTCGGGGCTGCTCCAGCGGATGCAGCAGCAGGCGGAGGCGATTGCGGCTATGGGAGGAACGGTGCGGATCTGCCCTGCGGAATATTGGCCGGTTTCTTCCACGGAGATTCGGGAAAAACTCCGGCAGGGAAAGACGGTTTCCGGATTGATTCCGCCTTCCGTAGAGCAATACATTACCCAAAAGGGACTATATGGAAAAGAGGAAATAGGATGACAGCGGAAGAAGCAAAAAAGAAAATTCGTCCTCTTCTCAGCGAAAAGCGGTATATCCATTCTCTGAATGTGGCGGAAGAGGCGGCCTCTTTGGCGGAAAAGTACGGAGCGGATCCGGAGAAGGCCCGGTTGGCCGGTATTCTTCACGATTGCATGAAAGACCTTCCCTCCGAGAAACAATTGAAAAAAATGAAGCAATTTGGTATAATACTTTCCGACACGGAGCAGGCTGTGAAAAAGCTTTGGCACGCTATTCTGGGCGCGGCCTACGCGGAAAAGGAGCTGGGAATCCGGGATCCGGAGATCCTGGAAGCCATCCGCTTTCATACCACGGGGAAGGCCGGCATGAATCCGCTGGAAAAAGTGCTGTTTATTGCGGACTTTATTTCTGCGGATCGGGACTATCCCGGCGTGGACCGAATGCGGGAAAAAGCGGCGAGAAGCCTGGAGGAAGCCATTTTGGAGGGAACAGCCTTTACCATCGGTGAGCTGGCTCAGGGAGGCTGGTGCATCCACCCGGATACCGTGAGCTTGTATAACGAAACGGTGTTGGCGCTTTCCCATTTATCGCGCAAATGAGGCTGCCCCGGCAGTCGGATATAAAAGGGGAGACAGTATGGATTCAAAAGAACTGGCGGTTCAGGCGGTAAAGCTTCTGGACATGAAAAAAGCCGAGCATGTAAATTTAATTGAGATTCAGTCCGTTTCTTCGCTGGGCGATTATTTTGTAATCGCCACCGGCACCAGCAGCACCCATGTAAAGGCGCTGGCGGATGAACTGGAATTTAAGCTGAAGGAAGAGGGCGTGGAGCCTTCCCACGTGGAAGGATACCGCTCCAATTCCTGGATCCTTCTGGATTACGGCGCGGTGATCGTGCATGTGTTTACCAGAGAATCCCGGGAATTTTACGATTTGGATCGTCTTTGGAGAGATGGGCAGACTGTGGATGTCTCTCCGTATCTTATAAAAGAACCCAATTCAGATTTTACGACGCAGGGAGAGACAAATCATGAAGTATGATCGCTATGATCACAAAGGACTGGAAAGCAAATGGCAGGATCGTTGGGAAGAAGAAGGCGTGTTCCACGCTTCCAATTCTTCCGAAAAGCCCAAGTATTATGCACTGATCGAGTTCCCGTACCCTTCCGGGCAGGGGCTGCATGTAGGCCATCCCCGGCCCTATACGGCGCTGGACATCGTTTCCCGAAAACGGCGGATGCAGGGCTATAATGTGCTGTATCCCATCGGCTGGGACGCGTTCGGCCTGCCCACGGAAAACTATGCTATCAAGAATCATGTGCATCCCGCGGATGTGACCAAAAAGAACGTGGCTCGTTTTAAGCAGCAGATCCGTTCTTTGGGCATTTCCTTTGATTGGAGTCGGGAAATCAATACTACCGATCCGGAATATTATAAGTGGACCCAGTGGATCTTCCTGCAGCTGTTTAAGCACGGGCTGGCATACAAAAAGGAAATGGCGGTAAACTGGTGCACTTCCTGTAAATGCGTTCTGGCCAATGAAGAAGTGGTGGACGGCGTTTGCGAGCGGTGCGGCAGTGAAGTGGTGCGGAAGGTGAAATCCCAGTGGATGCTGAAGATCACCGAATATGCCCAGCGTTTGATCGATGACCTGGATCTGGTGGATTATCCGGAGCGGGTGAAAACCCAGCAGAAAAACTGGATCGGCCGTTCCACCGGCGCGGAAGTGGACTTTAAAGCCACCACCGGCGATGTGCTTACCATTTATACCACCCGTCCGGATACGCTGTATGGCGTAACGTACATGGTTATGTCTCCGGAGCATCCTCTTCTGGAAACCTGGGCGGACCGGATCTCCAATATGCAGGAGGTTCGGGAGTATCAGGAGCAGGCGGCCAGAAAATCCGAGTTTGAGAGAACGGAAGTGGCCAAGGAGAAAACCGGTGTTCGTTTGCAGGGCGTAGCGGCGGTGAATCCGGTAAACGGAAAAGAAATCCCCATCTTTATTTCCGACTATGTTCTGATTTCCTACGGCACCGGCGCCATTATGGCCGTTCCCGGTCATGATACCCGGGACTGGGAGTTTGCTAAAAAATTTGATCTGCCTATTATTGAAGTGGTAAAAGGTGGAGATGTGACCAAGGAAGCCTTCACAGACTGCGAAACCGGGATCATGGTAAACTCCGGGATCCTGGATGGCCTTTCCGTGGAAGACGCCAAGGTTCGCATTCGGGAATATCTGGAAGAAAAAGGCATCGGGCACAGCAAGGTGAACTTTAAACTGCGGGACTGGGTATTCTCCCGCCAGCGGTATTGGGGCGAACCCATTCCTGTGGTCCATTGCGAAAAATGCGGCTATGTTCCCCTGCCGGAAGACCAGCTTCCCCTGACGCTGCCCAATGTCAGCTCCTATGAGCCTACGGATAACGGCGAATCCCCCCTGGCTCATATGACGGATTGGATCCGCACCACCTGCCCCCATTGCGGCGGGCCGGCTTTGCGGGAAACGGATACCATGCCCCAGTGGGCAGGCTCTTCCTGGTACTTCCTGCGGTATATGGATCCTCACAATTCCGAAGCTCTGGTGGGCAAGGATGCTTTGGCCTACTGGAACCAGGTGGATTGGTACAACGGCGGTATGGAGCATACCACGCTGCATTTGCTGTACAGCCGGTTCTGGCATAAATTTCTCTATGATATCGGTGTGGTTCCCACCAAAGAGCCCTATGCCAAACGGACCAGCCATGGAATGATCCTGGGAGAAAACGGGGAAAAGATGAGCAAAAGCCGGGGCAATGTGGTGAACCCGGACGATATTGTCAATGAATACGGAGCCGATACTCTTCGGCTTTACGAAATGTTCATCGGCGACTTTGAAAAATCCGCTCCCTGGAGCACCAACAGCCTCCGTGGCTGCCGCCGGTTTATCGAGCGGTTCTGGAATTTGCAGAATATTCTCGTAGAGGGCGACGCCATTCGTCCGGAACTGGAAACCTCCTTCCACAAGACCATTCGGAAGGTGGGAGAGGATATTGAGACTCTGAAATTCAACACCGCCATTGCGGCGCTGATGGCCTTGATCAACGAAGTGGCGGATAAAGGCAGCATTACCAAGGGTGAACTGAAAATCTTTACCTTGCTGCTTTCTCTCTTTGCTCCTCATGTCTGCGAAGAAGTTTGGCAGAATCTGGGGATGGAAGGGCTGGCCTGCCAGCAGTCCTGGCCGGAATATGACGAAGCCAAGTGCCAGGAAAGCACCGTGGAGATCGTGGTCCAGGTGAACGGAAAGGTTCGTGCCCGGCTGCAGGTAGCGGCGGACATCAGCAAGGAAGCGGCTATCTCCGCAGCCCATGCGGACGAGAGAATCGCGGCGGAAACCGCAGGGAAAACCATTGTCAAGGAAATTTATGTTCCCGGCAAGCTGGTCAACCTGGTGGTTCGCTGACGGACACCTTGATGAAATAAAAAAACAGGAAAAGCATGGAAAACCGTGCTTTTCCTGTTTTTTTATATGCCCGGCAAAAGAGAGCGAGAAAGAAGAAACCCGATAAGAAGGCCTTGCAAAAGAAAAATGGAGGGGATCCCCAGCATAAATTTCATTTTTCGGGTTTTGTGGCGGATCCATCGCATGGTAATATACATGGCTGCGCTGCCCCCAAAAGCGGCGACCAGCAAAAGAGTGGATTCTCGAACTCTCCATTTTCCTTCTTTTGCGCAGTGTTTATCCCAAAGGGTGACCCCGGCTCCCAGAAGGTTGATGACAATACCATAGACGACATAAACCGCAAACATGTTTTTTCCTCCTTTTTCATATATCTGTAAGGAAGGGCGAAAGCCTTTTGTTTTAGGACAAATTCTCTTTCAGTATAGTTGGAAAGGTGACAGGCTGTCAAATTAAAAAGAACAGGAGGAAAGAAAGTGAGAAAGGAAAACCGCATTTTGCTTTTTTTCGCCAAACGGGGGCCGGTTTTATGTTGCTTGGTGCTGGCGGCTGTGGTGGTGCTGAGTATGGTTGTCAATGTGCTTTCCGGAAAGGAAGGGGAAATCTCCATAGGATCATCCCCGTCGTCCGCCGGGGGAAGCGGCGCAGAAAAGGACGATCCCGGGGAAGCTGTTTTTACAGGGGCACAAGCTTGGGGAAAAGAGGAGGAAATCCAGGCTGTATGGGTGCCTTTTATGACGTTGGATTTTTCCAAAGAATCGGATCAAAGTGAGGGAGCTTTTCGGGAAAAATTCAGCTCTATCATAGCCGGAGCTTTGGAGTATGATTTGAACGCGCTGATCGTTCATGTGCATCCTTTTGGAGATGCATTATATAACTCTGAGTATTATCCGTGGAGCCATTTACTAACCGGAGTGCAGGGGAAGGACCCCGGATACGATCCTCTTCAGATCATGGTGGAAATGGCCCATGAAGCGGGGCTGGAAATCCACGCCTGGATGAATCCTTTGCGAATCTCCATAGAGGGGACCCCGGAAACCCTTTCTCCGGAGAACCCTGCCATGCTTTGGCAGGGGCAGGAAGATAAAGAAGACTGGATCGTAACCACCGATACAGGAATTTTCTATAACCCGGCCATAGATGGCGTCCGGCAGTATATTGCGGAAGGCGCGGCGGAGATCGCTGCAAACTATGATGTGGACGGCATCCATTTTGACGATTATTTTTATCCGACCCAATCGGAAAGTTTTGACCAGCAGCAATATGCGGCATATGTGGAGCAAGCGGAAGGATACGGGGAGGTTTTGTCCTTGCAGGAGTGGCGCTGTTCCAATATCAATACATTGGTTTCCCTGGTGTATCAAAAAATCAAAGCGGCGGATCCTTCCGTGGTTTTTGGCATTGCTCCCCAGGGGAATATTTCCAACGATATGGCCATGGGAGCGGATGTGCGGGTATGGGGTTCCGTGCGGGGATACGTGGATTATCTTTGCCCTCAGTTGTATGTGAATTTTGAAAATGAAGCGCTGCCTTTTGCCGATGCGGCGGAAGAATGGAAAAACCTGGTGACATGCCCGGATGTAAAGCTTTGCCTGGGCCTTGCGGTTTATAAGGCGGGATCGGATTCCGACGGCGGAACCTGGAAGGAAAGCGATACTATTCTGGCGCAGCAGGTGAGCCTGGGAAGAGAATTGGAGTGCAGCGGGTTTATGCTGTATTCTTACGATTACCTTTTTTCGGAGCAGACCAAAGAAGAAGTGCAGAATGTTATGAAGGTGCTGCAGGAAGGAGCCTAGGGGAACCTTGATTTCTTCCGCTTTCTTCAGTATAATAGACAGGAGAAATAAAGGAATTACGCCCTTTTGGGGCAGCAGGAGCAGAAGACTTATGGCTTTATTAAGCGGAAGCAATTTGGAAAAATCCTTTGGAACGGATGTGATCTTTTCCGGAGTTTCCTTTGAAATACAGGAAAATGACCGTATCGGTCTTGTGGGCGTAAACGGTTCAGGAAAAACAACCTTGTTCAAGGTGCTGATGGGAGAGCTTTCTCCGGATAACGGCAGCATCTACAAGGCTTCAGGAGCTGTGATCGGCTACATGGAGCAGCATGTTTGCCGGGATCTGTATCGCAGCGCCTACAGCGAGGTTTTAACCGTATTCGCCCCATTGCTGGAAATGGAAAAAGAGCTGGAAGACATCAATCAGCGGCTGCTGGTGCACAGTACGGATGCCTTGATCGAACGGCAGGCTCTTCTGACGGAGCAGTTCAGCCGGGAAGGAGGGCTGACGTGCCGCAGCCGCGCGCGGTCGGCCTTGCTGGGGCTTGGTTTCTCCGATGAAGATATGTCCAGCCCGGTGGGGGTGCTCAGCGGCGGGCAGAAGGCCAAACTGCAGCTGGCGAAAATGCTTCTCAGCAACGCCAATTTGCTTTTGCTGGACGAGCCCACTAACCACTTGGACATTACCAGCGTGGAATGGCTGGAAGATTTCCTCCGTTCCTATACAGGCGCGTTTGTGGTGATTTCCCATGACCGTTATTTTCTGGATCGGGTCACCAACCGGACCTTTGAGATGGAAAACGGACGGATGGAGATCTATAAAGGCGGATATACCCAGTTTCTGGCGCAAAAGGAAGAAAACCAGCTGGCCGCCAAACGGAAATATGAGAATACCCGGAAGGAGATTCAGCGGCTGGAGGGCGTGGTGGCGCAGCAGCGGCAGTGGAATCGGGAAAAAAATATCCGCACCGCTGAAAGCAAGCTGAAAGTGATCCAGCGGCTGGAAGATACTCTGGAAAAACCGGAAGAAGCGCCGGAAACCCTGCGGTTTCATTTTGGGATTCGCCAGCGGGGCGGAAACGATGTGCTGCAGGCAGAAGGATTGAGCCTTTCCTTCGACCATAAGCAGCTGTTCCGAAATGCCGGGCTGGAGCTTCACCGGGGAGAAAGAGCGTTTTTGCTGGGCCCTAACGGATGCGGCAAAACTTCATTTCTAAAGATCCTTTTGGGCATTTATCCCCCGGATACAGGGGAGTACCGGTTCGGAACCGGCATCGAAGTAGGATATTATGACCAGATCCAGTCGGGCATGGATCTGGAGAAAACGGTGATGGATGAAATTTGGGACTGCTATCCCTCCATGACCCATACGGAAGTCCGGAACGCTTTGGCAGTGTTTCTGTTTAAAGGCGAGGATGTGTTTAAGGATGTGCGCACCTTGTCCGGAGGCGAGCGGGCCAGGGTCCTTTTGCTGAAGCTGATGCTTTCGCAAAATAATTTCCTCCTTTTGGACGAGCCCACCAACCATCTGGATATTGGTTCCTGCCAGGCTTTGGAAGAAGCGCTGCAGGAATATGAAGGCACATTGCTGGCGGTTTCTCACGACCGGTACCTGATCAACAAATTGGCGGATAAGATCTATGTTTTGGATGAAAACGGCCTGCAGTGCTATCCGGGAAACTATGATGCGTATCTGGAAAAACGCAAAGCCGGCGAGAAGGAAGAAAAAACGGAAAAGGCGCCTGTAGGAAAAGGCGGCGCGGAGTATAAGCTGCGAAAAGAGCGGGAAGCCACTTTGCGGAAAAACCGGACCGCCCTGAAAAAACTGGAAGACGAGATCTCTCGTGTGGAGGAAGAGATCCACAATTTGCAGGAGCAGATCTCTCTGCCGGAAATTGCTTCGGATTACCAGGAGGTAGCTCGCTTATCCCAGGAGCTTTCCCAGTTGAAAGAAGAAAATGACCGTCTGCTTCAGCAGTGGGGAGCGCTTTCCGAAGAGATCCAACTTCAGGAAGATGCGGGAAATTAAAAGGAGCTTTGCAAAAGTTTGCGGCTCTTTGCAGAAAGAAAAAGAAAACTCTCTCTGCCGGGCCGCAGGGAGAGTTTTCGGAAAAATCATTTGCTGACACACTTATGCACTTGTACGCTTATACGCTTATACACTCATACACAGAACGGCCGGATCTCCTCCAGGAAGGACGCGAAATCTTCCGTTTCCGCTTCCAGCAGAAGCGGTTTGGAAAGGTCCAGGCTGAAAACCCCCATGATGGATTTGCCGTCGATTTTATACTGTTCTGAGGATAAGCTGATTTTAAATGTATATTTATTGGTAATGGCTGCGAATTTCTTTACATCTCCGATGGTTTTCAGTCGAATGGTTGTTTTAAGCATAAGGAACCTCCTATGGAAACAATTTCCGCAACTTTTATCATGATATAGCAATTCTGAAATTTGGTCAATAGAAATTCCGGAGTTTTCAAGTTTTGCACAGGGGAAAATTTGAGAAGAATGGCCGGCAAAAAGAAAGGAACCGTTTGTTATATGAAAGTATCTGCCCTTACGTTAGGCTGCAAGGTGAACCAGTACGAATCCCAGGTTATGCTTTCCCAGCTGGCTTCAGCGGGATTTTCCCTGTGCGATTCCCAGGAGGAAAGCGATGTCATTCTTATCAATTCCTGCACTGTAACCGCTACCAGTGACCAAAAGGTCCGGCAGACCCTTCGCCGGGCCCGGCGAAAAGCGCCGTCGGCGGTGATTGTCCTCACCGGCTGTATGCCTCAGGCCTTTCCGGAAGCAGCAGCCGCATTGGAGGACGCGGATATTGTGCTGGGAAACTCCAATCGGGGCGCTTTGCTGGAGCATATTTTGAATTTTATGTCCACCCGGCAGAGGGTGGTGGACATTGCTCCCCACAAAGACGGGGAACGATTTGAATCCATGCAGGTGGAACGCTTTTTTGAAAGAACGCGAGCATTCCTGAAAATTCAGGACGGGTGCAACCGCTTTTGTTCCTATTGCATTATTCCCTATGCCAGAGGACGTGTGCGCAGCAAGCCTTTGGAAGAATTGAAGCGGGAGCTGGCCGCTTTGGGGAAAAACGGCTACGGAGAAGTGGTGCTTACGGGGATCAACCTTTCCGCCTATGGGCAGGAGCTGGGGCTGCATCTTTGTGATGCCATAGAGGCGGCCTGCGCCGTGCCAGAGATCCGGAGAGTGCGGCTGGGTTCTTTGGAGCCGGAGCAGCTGACACCGGAGACCATCGGCCGGATGGCCAAACAGGAGAAGCTTTGCCCCCAATTTCATCTTTCCCTGCAAAGCGGGTGCGATGCCACCCTTCGGCGGATGAACCGTCACTATGATACGGCGGAATATGCGCAGATCGTTAAAAATCTTCGGGAAGCCTTCCCTAATGCGGCAGTGACTACGGACATTATGGTGGGATTCCCCGGGGAAACGGAAGAGGAATTCTCCCAATCCATGGCCTTTGCCAAAGCCATCGGATTTGCCAAGGTCCATGTGTTTGCGTATTCCCGGCGGCCGGGAACGGTAGCCGATAAAATGCCAGAGCAGGTTTCCCAGAAAGAGAAGGAGCGGCGAAGCCACCGGATGCAGGAAGTAACAGAAGCCACCCGGCAGGCGTTTTTGCAGGAGCAGTGCGGACGGGTGGAAACGGTTTTGTTTGAACGGGAATGCGCCCCCAATGTTTGGGAAGGGTACACGGCCAACTATACGCCGGTCCGCGCGGTGCTAACATCGCCGGCCGGAGGGAAAACCGTGCCGGTACGGATTCTGGAAGTGCAGGGGGATGGATGCACGGGGCAAGTGGAATGCCCGGCGGAAGAACTGCCCGGGATTTAACAGGGCTTTTACACAAGCAAGATTGATGGGGTATGACATATTTGGCAAACTAATAGGGATAGAGTCAAAAAGATAGCAAGGAGGGTTCTGCTGTGGAAAGCAAGAAAGGAAAATCCGCCCCAAGAATTCGGTTTACCAAAACGGAAAAAAGCTGGATTCTGTACGATTGGGCCAACTCTGTGTATGCCACCAACATTATGGCGGCCATTTTCCCCATTTATTTTACCAGCGTGTGCGGCGGGGATACAGCCGGCATGGAATGGTGGGGCTACGGCACGTCGTTGGCGACCTTAATCGTAGCACTTTTGTCTCCGCTGCTGGGAGCCATTGGCGATTACCGGGGAATGAAAAAGAAATTTTTCACTTTCTTTATGGCGTTTGGCGTGATGTGTACGTTGCTGATGGCAATTTTTGATCAGTGGCAGATGCTGTTGATCGGGTATGTCCTTTCTTATATTGGATTTGCAGGTTCGTGCTTGTTCTATGATTCTTTTCTCACAGACGTAACCACTCGGGAACGAATGGATAAGGTCTCTGCCTGGGGATATGCTATGGGATACATCGGCGGAAGCACCATTCCGTTCCTTCTTTCCATTGTGATTTTGCTGGTCATGGGAATGGATAATCCTCTGGCGGTGAAGCTTACAGTGGTGCTTACTTCTGTATGGTGGGGGCTTTTCAGTATTCCTATGCTGAAAAATGTTCACCAGGAACACTATCTGGAACCGCCGAAGCATTTGGTGCGCAATACCTTTTCCAATGTGAAAAGCACCCTTGGAAGCATTGTTGGCAATCGGGGACTGTTCCTGTTTGTTCTGGCTTATTTTTGTTACATAGACGGAGTGGGAACGGTGATCCATATGTCCACCTCTTACGGAGAGACGTTGGGGTTGGACAGTGTGGGCATGATCCTTGCTTTGCTGGTGACCCAGGTGGTGGCGGTTCCTTGTTCCATTCTTTTTGGTCGTTTGGCAAATCGGGTGGGAGCGATCCCCATGATTGGGGCGGCCATCGTTATGTATTTCTGCATTTGCCTGGTAGGATTTTATATGGGCTTCAGCATCGAGGTCAGCGGCGGAGCGGAAGCTGCCCGGAAAAATGCGGAGATCCTGTTTTGGATGATGGCCTTTATGGTAGGAATGGTGCAAGGGGGCATCCAGGCGCTTTCCCGGTCCTATTTCAGCCGGCTGATCCCGCCCAGCAAAAGCAATGAGTATTTTGGATTTTTTGATATTTTCGGGAAATTTGCCACGGTGGTAGGGCCGCTTCTGGTTTCTTTGGTAACGACTGTAACGGGCCGCTCTTCTCTGGGAATTTTGAGCCTGCTGGTTCTGTTTGCGGCGGGGGGACTGATCCTGTTTTTCGGACGCTCCCACATGAAGGAGACCGAGCGAAAGGCTTTACAGGAAAAAGCGGAAATCTCAGAAAAATAATGGAGATCTGTGAAAATTGCATTGCAGGAGAAACAAATGGAGAAAAAGGAGTTTCCTTTTTCTCCGTTTTTTAGGTTGGCTGCAGAAAGTGGAAAAACCGTGTCAAAATTGGTTTATTCATAAATAATTCATTGCATTTTCTGGAAAAAAGGGTTATACTGATTTTAGCACTTAAATAGAAAGAGTGCTAATTTTTTGGTTACGAAACCCATATTTTAATAAAAGGAGATCCTGACATATGAGTAAAAAGCAGTTTAAAGCGGAGTCCAAACGTCTGCTGGATCTTATGGTGAATTCCATTTATACGCACCGGGAGATTTTTCTCCGGGAGCTGATCAGCAACGCCAGTGACGCCATTGACAAGCTGTACTACAGAACTTTGACGGATGGAGATACCGGCCTGAACCGAGAGGACTTTTTCATTGAAATCACTCCCGATGTCCAGCAGCGCACGCTGAAAATTTCCGATAACGGCTGCGGCATGACCAAAGAAGAGCTGGAAAACAATTTGGGAACCATCGCAAAAAGCGGCTCTTTGCAGTTTAAAGGCGACGCGCAGCCCAAAGAAGACATTGAAATTATCGGCCAGTTTGGCGTAGGTTTTTATTCCGCGTTTATGGTGGCGGAAAAGCTGGAAGTGAAGAGCCGGGCCTTTGGAAGCGAGGAAGCCTGGTGCTGGACCAGCACGGGCGCCGACGGATATACAGTGGAGCCTTGCCAGAAGGAATCCCACGGAACGGAGATTTGCCTGACGCTGAAAAGCAATACGGAAGAAAACCAGTACGATGAGTTTACGGATCCTTACACGCTGAAAAATCTGGTGAAAAAATATTCGGACTATATTCGCTATCCTATCCGGATGGAAATGGAAAAGCGCCGTCCTATTGAAGGAACGGACAAGGACGCAGAGGGAAAGTACAAGGTTCCGGAATATGAAACCTACAAAGAAATGGAAACCCTCAATTCCATGGTTCCCCTTTGGAGAAAGAACCGTAATGAGATCACAGCCGAGGAATACAATACGTTCTATAAAGAGAAGTTTATGGACTTTGAAGACCCGCTGAAGGTGATCCACAGCAGCACGGAAGGTACGGCTACGTACAATGCTCTTCTGTTTATCCCCGCCCGGGCTCCTTATGATTATTACAGCAAAGAATATGAAAAAGGATTGCAGCTGTACAGCAACGGGGTCATGATCATGCAGAAATGCCCGGATCTCCTGCCGGATCATTTCAGCTTTGTCCGTGGCTTGGTGGACAGCCAGGATCTTTCACTGAACATTTCCCGTGAAATGCTGCAGCATGACCGTCAGCTGAAAATTATTGCTTCCCGCCTGGAGAAAAAAATCAAATCCGAGCTGGAATCCATGCTGCTGAATGATCGGGAAACCTACGAGAAATTCTGGAAGAATTTCGGGCTGCAGCTGAAATACGGCGTGTATGCGGATTACGGGATGCACAAAGAATTGCTTCAGGATCTGCTTTTGTTCCAGTCTTCGGAAGAAAAGAAATTTGTCACTTTGAAGGAATATGTTTCCCGGATGAAGGAAGAGCAGAAGTATATTTACTATGCCTGCGGAGAAACGGCGGAGCGGATCGAGCTTTTGCCTCAGACGGAAGCGGTTAAGGAAAAAGGATATGAGATCCTGTATCTTACCGACGCGGTGGATGAATTTGCTCTGCGGATGCTGATGAAGTATCAGGAAAAAGAGTTCCGTTCGGTATCGGCGGATGATTTAGGGCTGGAGACCGAGGAGGAAAAGAAAGAAGCGGAGAAGCAGCAGGAAGAGCATAAAGACTTGCTTTCTTTCCTGAAAGAAGCCTTGGAAGGAAAAGTAAAAGAAGTGGTGCTTTCCAGAAAACTGAAGAGCCACCCGGTTTGCCTTTCCACGGAAGGTGCCATTTCCATGGAAATGGAAAAGGTGCTGAACGCTATGCCGGCAGGGGAAAAGGTTCAGGCTCAACGAGTGCTGGAGATCAACGCTTCCCATCCGATTTTCCAGAAATTGACGGAATTGTACCCGGATCACCCGGAAACCGTTAAGGAATACGCTTCCCTGCTGTACAATCAGGCGCTGCTGATAGAAGGCGTTTCCATTGAGGATCCTCTGGCCTTCTCCAACGCCATTTGCCAGCTGATGGTGGAAAGAAAATAATTTTGCTGAAAGAAATGACTCAGGCATTTCTTTCCCGCGGATAGAGTGCAGTATGAGAACACCCCCGGATTTTCGGAAAGAAAATCCGGGGGTGTTTTTTGTTTGGAAAAATCAGCTGTCTGCCTTTTTCGGAGCGTCAGGAAGAGATTTCCAGAAGCAGGGGAACCGCGAAACAAAAAGCAGCTTTTTTTGTCTGGGAATAGATGCGCGGGCGGTTTCCCAAAGTTTCAAATATGAGAGCAGCATTTCTCTGCGCTGTTCCTCGTTTAAAGGGAGATTGCTGAAGGCGGCTTTTTCCGCCAGGGTTTGCATGGATTGAGGGATAACCGCTCCCAGAGCGGTAAGCTTTCTTGCCTGAGCATATAGCTCCAGTACCCCCTCAATGGGAGGCGCCTCTATGGTTTTTCTGCGCAGCCATAGGATCTGCGTCCGCCGTATCCCCCAAAGCACCAGCAGCACTGCGGCAGCAGCCATTATGCGCAGCAGGTGGGGAAGAAAAGCGGAAAAGGAAGAGAAAGATGCGGGCGTTTCTTCCGGAGAAGAGGATATTAGCGGCTTTTGGGAGGAAGAGGGAAGGCTTTCTTCCGGCTGGGAAGAGATTTCCGGAGCAGAAGAAGACTCCTGGGGCTGGGATTGGATTTCTCCCTGTGGGGATTCCTCCCAGGGGGTTCCGGGGGTAACTTCCACCGGCGTCCAGCCCAGCAACGGAACATAAATTTCCGTCCAGGCATGGGCATAGCGATCGGAAATGCTTACCCAGCCCTCTCGGTCCATGTATTGATAGACATCCCCAGGGACAACGTATCCTTCCGCATAGCGGGCGGGAATGCCCAATGCCCGGAATAAAAGCGTGGCGGAAGTGGCAAAATGAACGCAGTATCCCTCTTGCTTCTCTTCCAAAAAATAACGGGCAAAGTCTTTGCCTTTGGGCAAGCTTCCGGGGGTAAGGGTATACTGGCATTCCTTTTGCAAATATTCCCTAATGGCTTCCACCACATAACTGTAACCTGTATAGCCGGCTTCTCCCAGTTCTTCCGGGGAATCGGAAGAAACCCCATAATGCCTGCCGTAATCGGAGAGAATCTTTTGAGCCAGCTGGGAGAAGTATAATTCCTGCTCCTTGGGCAGGCTGGTGTATTGATAAAGAGCGAAATACGTGTAATCCATTTCCGCGTCCAGATATTTGTTTTCCCAGTCTTGCAGGGAAAAACGGACGGAAGCAGTGGGGTCGGAAAGATAGAGTTTCTTATTTTCCGCCGGGGAAGCGGAAAAGACATAAAAATCCAGGGATTCCTCCGGACGCATTTCGGAAGAAAAGGCCCTCACCGCTTCCGCTCGGGTGGTTTCATAGAAGGGGATCTGGTTGTCCGTAAGGAAAGCCTGTACTGTGTAGGTATTGGAACCGATCAAGGAAAGCTGTGCTTTTTGATCTAATTGGGAGACGGAGCCTTCCGGAAGAAACATGGTATGCTGGGGAAGGAGGGGAGAAGAAGAGCCCCGGCGGAGATCCTGGATTTCCACTGTGCAGAGGCCGGGAAAGTTCTCGGGATAGGTTCCGCCGAAAATCAGCAGCGGGTTATAGATTTTGAAGGATTCCTCCAAATTTACGTACATCCGGGAAGAAACTTGTTCCCAGGAAGTTCCGTCGTAGATCCCTCCGGCATAGGAGCGAAGAAAAAGGGGATAGGACGTTTGGGAACGAACTTTCAACATGGTTTTTCCTGTAAAAGTAATATCACCCCGGTTGGAAAGATTGATCTTTCCGGAATCCAGGGAAATTCCCGGAGAAGAGATGGAGCCAGCCGGCCGGGTGAATTGATTTAGAATGTGATCCCGCATGGATTCGGCAAAGCTGGGCTGGCGGTATGTGTGAGGCGGGATAGCAACAAACAGCAGAAGAAGAAAAGCCAATGCGCCGCAGTAAACGGGAAGATTCCCCACCCATCGTTCCCAGAGAGAGCCGCTTTTTTGCTTGTGCCCTTTTAAAGAAAATGTGCCGGGATAGGCTTTGCAGAAAGGAGAAAGAAACAGCGATGCCCAAACAGGAACAACCAGGCAAAGGCCCCAGAATGGCGGAATCACTTGAAAAAACAAAGGAAAAATAAAGAAAGGAGAAGTGACTAAAAAGGGAAGAAACCCGGTTCTTTGCTGAAAGATCCCCCAGGAGCAAAGCATGGTTACCAGAAAAAAGGCGAAAATAAGGAAAATCATAACGTAGAGTTCCGGGGACTGCATGGCTTCGGAATCTACCTGATAGGTAGGATACAGGGCGCCGGTATGCTGGGAAAGAAAAGAAAACAAACGATTGGTGGTAAGAATGAATCCCTGGACAAAATAATCCTGCAGCCACCAAAGTGAAAGGCACCAAATAAGAGAGAGCAAAGGGATAGCCGCTAAAGATGCGGCCCGAAAGAAAAATAACGCCGAAAGCCCGCAGCAGATTCCCAGAGAAATTCCCCACAGCAGCCCCAGAGCGCCGGAAGAGAGAAGCTGAAAGGAAACGATAAAGGAAAATAAAGTCCCCATGCAGAGCAGAGAAAGCAGAAATGCGTTTCCGGCCCAGGCGGCAAACAGATGCTTTTTATTGGAGAGCCTGGGTTCCCCCAGGGAAAGGGTTTTGGTGGAGCTCTGATTCATGTGAACCTCCTTTTTCAGAATCCTGCGCGTCATGATCTTGCCCGGCGCGGGAAGGCGGAAGAACATCCTGCAGGCCGGAAGGATCCAGCCTTTGGAAGGAGATCCGCGCTTGTTGCAGCCGGCTGAAAAAAGATCCTGCCGGCTCATTTTCAGCAGCCAACAGAAGCATACTGCTTCCCGGAATCATGCCGGGCAAAACAGGAAAGAAAACATCTTCGTGATGAGGATCCGGAGAAGTTTCCGGTAAATGGGGAGAAAAAGTCCCGGAAAGAAAGAGAACGCAGGGAGGTATATTTTTCATAGCGGCCAAAGACGGACGCATTTCCTCGTAGGTGGGTGCAGGGGAGGACAAGGTTTGCTGCAGCCAATGGGATAATTGGGATTCACCTTCTAAAAGCAGGCTGCGGAATGCCAGGCGTTCCCGATCCCAGCAAACTACCTTTGCCGCCGATCCACTTGAAAAAACCGCCCGGCAAAGAGAACAAAAGGCCGCCAAAAGACATTCCAGTTCCGCGGCGGTGCCGGTGAGCAGCAAAAAAATCCCTACCGGCTGCCGCTGGGGGCGGCTGCCTTCCCGGATCATCAAATCCTGGGTGCGGACAGAGAGCTTCCAATGAATATCCCGGAAGCGATCCCCTTCCTGCATGGAGTGAAATCCCAGAATTTCCGTGCTGTCTTCTCCTTTTTGAGCCGAAAAAAGCGTCTCCGTGGATTCCTGGGTAAAAAGACGATCCCCGGGAAGGACAGGAGCAAACGAAGCAGGGTGCAGGAAAAACGCAGCTTTTTTCGGGCAGGGGACGGAAAAAGCAAAAATTCCGGAAAAATCTATGATTTTTGCTTTTTCGATCTGGAGGGTAATCTTTCCGCAATGCGGGGAAAATGCAGGAATAGAAAGCGTGTGTTCTCGGTAAATCAAAGGAAATTCCAACTGCCGATAGACAGTTTCTTCCGTAAATTCATTTTTCAGGGTGAGAAGCAGCTGAATTTTGGGCAGAGGAAGACGGGAAGGCCTGCGAAGAATAAGAGAAAGGGAAAGATCCTTAGGCCTTTTTCCCGGTGAGGAAAAAGAAAGCTGCATGGCAAGCTTCCGCCGCCCCAAAAGCGTTAGAACCAGGGAAAGCAGCGGCAAAAAAACCAGGAAAAGCAGCGTATATAAGGAAATGGCATAGGGATAAAACAGGAAGAAAAAGAATCCGACGATCCACAAAAAGATCCATACAATACGATTACGGTTCATGGGGTCCGCTCCGTTTCTGGGGAACAGGGATTGGAACAGCGGCGAAAATTTCTCCCAAGATCGCGTCAGCACTGGTGCCGCTGAACTTTGCCTCCTGAGATAAAACCAGCCGGTGAACAGCCACGTCGTGGAAGATAAAGGCCACATCCTGGGGGATCACATAAGTGCGCCCCTGCAGCCAGGCAGCCGCCCGGCTCATCTGGCAAAGCGCCAGAGAACCTCTGGGGCTGAGCCCTAATTCCAAAGAAGGATGCTTTCGGCTCTGAAGGACCAGCTCCAGAATATATCGGTATAATTCCGGACAAATATATGCACCGTCCACTTGCTGCTGCATAGCCAGAATTTCTTCCGCGTTGGCCGCAGGAAGGATCTGGCTGAGGGGATTTCCCTTTTCCCGGCGCTGGAGAATTTCCAGTTCACTTTCCGGGTCCGGATATCCCATGGAAAGACGAATAAGGAATCGGTCCAGCTGGGATTCCGGCAAAAGCTGCGTGCCGGCGGAACCGACAGGGTTTTGTGTAGCGATGACGGTAAAGGGTTTGGGCACTTCCCGGGTGACGCCGTCCACGGTGATCCGCCCCTCTTCCATTACCTCCAGCAAAGCGCTTTGGGTTTTGGAGCTGGTTCGGTTGATTTCATCTGCCAGGAAAAGATGGCAGAAAGCAGCTCCCGGTTTGTACTCGGGAGCGCCGGTTTGACGGTTATAGATGGTAAAGCCCACCACATCCGAAGGTAAAACATCGGAAGTAAACTGGGTGCGGCGGCACTCCAGGTTCATGGCTTTGGAGAAGGCCATGGCCAAGGTGGTTTTTCCTACGCCGGGAATATCTTCCAGAAGCACATGCCCTCGGGATAAAATAGCCATAAGGATTTTAGCAACGCAGTCGTCTTTTCCCACAACGGCTTTTTTCACTTCTTGTATGATTTGTACGGCTTTTTGCTGCACAGCAGACCCTGCCTTTCTTTATGGAAATGTTTTATACAGAATTTTTGTGAAAGCAAATTTATTTTCTTGTAAGGTATATCCATATTATACAGGAACCCAGGTGGATTACAACTCTTTTTACAGGATTGTAACAAAGGGGAATCTTGCCAATGGGGAGAAAATCTTTTACAATACAGAAAGAAGAGTAAAGAACAAGACTTATTTTTTAAACGCGCCTGGCAGGAGGTAAGCCTATGGATTGTTTTGAAGAATCTTCCGTTAAAAAATTGCAAAAAATGATCGACGAATCCCGTTCTATTGTTTTCTTTGGAGGCGCCGGTGTTTCCACAGAAAGCGGTATTCCGGATTTTCGCAGCCCGCAAGGGCTGTACCGGCAAAAATATCCGTATCCTCCGGAGGAAATGCTGAGCCACAGCATGTTTTTACAAAATCCGGAAGGGTTTTACGAATTTTACCGGGAAAAAATGCTGTACCTGGACGCTAAGCCCAACGCGGCCCACCGGAAGCTGGCGCAGATGGAACAGGCCGGGAAGCTTTCCGCTGTGATCACCCAAAATATTGACGGGCTGCATCAGGCAGCCGGCAGCCGGAACGTATACGAACTGCATGGATCGGTGCTCCGGAATTTTTGTATGCGCTGCGGAAAATTTTATCCGGTGGACGCCATTGTAAATTCCCAAGGAGTTCCTCGGTGTTCCTGCGGCGGGATCATTAAACCGGATGTGGTTTTGTATGAAGAAGGGCTGGACGAAAACGTGCTGCAGGGAGCCGTAAAAGCCCTGCGGCAGGCGGACTTGCTGATTGTAGGCGGGACATCTCTGGTGGTTTATCCGGCCAGCGGCTTGGTGGAGTATTTCCAAGGGAAGCATTTGGTGGTGATCAATAAAAGCGCTACCCATTTGGATGCCCGGGCGGATCTTTCGCTGACAGCCAACATTGGGCAGGTTATGGACGCAATACGCATATAAGGCATAAGGCGAATGATTTTCCCGAAAAGTGGGCATACTGCCGGAAAAAGCAAAAAGGTGCAAAAAAGATGCTGAATCAGGCAGATATGTTGAATTCCATTCGAAAAACAACACAGATGGGGCGCCAGGGAATCCTGGAGATGATGGAACGCACCAAAGACCCTGCGTTTCAAAAGGAGCTGCAGCGGCAGCTGGATGAATATGAAACCATTTATGAATCGGCAGACGCTATGCTAATGGAAGAAGGCGGAACAAGAGAAGACATTTCTCCCGCGGCCAGACTTTCTTCCCAGGTGATGACGGCTGTGAAAACCATGAGGGATCCTTCTGTTTCTCATTTGGCGGAAATGATGATCCAGGGGAACACCATGGGAGTGACCAAAATTCTGCAAAACGTAAGCGAATATAACGGAAAGGATGCTCGGGTATCCCGCTTGGCGGAGCAACTGGTTCGCACGGAGGAGGAGAACATCGAAGGGCTGAAGGCTTTCCTGTAACCGGTAAAACGCTGCCCCCTGGACTTCAGAACGTTTTCTGAAGCCCAGGGGGCATACTGTTTATGATAAGTTTTATTCTGTTTCAAAGGTTTCCACAGGGACCAATCCCAATTCTTCCATTTTTCGCCGGAGCTTTAAAAAGTCTTCAAAAGCGCCGGGTTTGTTGGCCGGATTCCGAAGCAGGGCGGCGGGGTGCAGGGTGGCCATCATCAGTACGCCGTTTTTTTCAAAAAATTCTCCGTGCTCTTTTGTGATTTTAAAATCCGGACGAATAATTTTCATGGCGGCGATCCGCCCCAGGCAGACAATGATTTTCGGCCGTAAAAGGGCGGTTTGGTTCCGAAGCCATCCAATACATTGCTCCTGTTCTTCCGGAAGCGGATCCCGGTTCTGCGGAGGGCGGCATTTTACGATATTTCCGATATACAGATCCTTATGCCGGCTTAAGCCTACAGCGTCCAGCATCTTATCCAGCAATTGGCCGCTGCGCCCTACAAAAGGTTCTCCCTGAAGATCTTCCTGTTCGCCCGGCCCTTCCCCGATAAAAAGAACTTTTGCTTCCGGATTTCCTACGCCGAATACCACTTGCGTGCAGCCCTGGCGCAGGCTGCATTTTTCACAGGCAAGGCAAGCCTGTTTCAGCTCGTTCCAAGTATGATACATAACAGATACCCTCAATATTTCAAAATTTTGGTTTCCCCCTGCCTATGGGGCTTAGGGTGAAACGGAAACAGAACGCTGCATAAAGCAGCTCTTTGAGCTTAATTATAACACAAAAATACAATTTTTCATCCGGATCGGTTGAACTTTTTTCCTGGGAGGAGTAGAATAAGAGGGCTAAGAAAAATAGCGGAAGAATACGGAAAAATGGAGATGAAAGAAATGAAAATTATGGTAGAAACTTCGGCACGGCATATCCATGTGACCCAGGCCGATTTGGATACGTTGTTTGGCCCTGGTTATCAGCTGACCCCCAAGAAGGATCTTTCTCAGCCCGGGCAGTTTGCCTGTGCGGAAAAAGTAGAAGTTGTGGGGCCCAAGTCTTCCTTGAAAATGTCCATTCTGGGGCCGGTTCGCCCTGAGACCCAGATCGAAGTAGCAAAGACGGATGCCCGCGCTTTGGGAATCGATGTGCCGCTGCGTATGTCCGCGGACCTGGAAGGAACTCCCGGCTGTAAGGTAATTGGTCCTAAGGGAGAAATTGAGCTGAAAAACGGCATGATCGTTGCTAAGCGTCACGCGCATTTTACTCCGGAGCAGGCCCAGGAGTATGGTGTTTCCGACGGCGAAGCCATCGGGATCCGCCTCAATGAAAACGGCCGTGCCCTGGTTTTTGAGGACGTAATTGCCCGTGTCAGCAAGACCGCCGGTCTGGCCGTTCATATTGATACGGATGAAGCCAATGCGGCTGGTTTGAACGGAACCGTAGAAGGCGAAGTTGTAAAGCTAGGATAAAAGAGAGCTTGTTTTTATCCATGGCTTTTTGTTGGTAAACAAAATCCCAACCTGCAGATCCAAAGGGTTTGCAGGTTGGGATTTTTTATTTTTGAGAAGCTACATAATACTGCGCCTGCGCATGCCAAAGCTCATGGTATTTACCGGTTTCATCGGAAAGGAGCGCTTCATGGCTGCCTTTCTGCACGATCTGGCCGTGATCAAATACAGCAATGGTGTCGCAGAATCGGCAGGAGGACAGCCGGTGACTAATGTAAATGGCGGTTTTGTTTCCCACGATCTTATTAAAGTTTTCGTAAACTTCCGCTTCCGCAATGGGATCCAAAGCGGCGGTGGGTTCGTCCAGAATAATAAAGGGAGCATCTTTGTAAAGCGCTCGGGCAAGAGCGATCTTTTGGGCTTCGCCGCCGGAAATCTCCACGCCGTTTTCTTCAAAATCTTTGTAAAGGCAGGTGTCCAGCCCTTGGGGCATTTCCTTCAAACGATTCCCGAAACCGGCTTTTTCAAGGCAGGTTTTTACGCGGTTGGCATCGTAGTTTACGCTGGCAGCCACATTTTGGCCCAGGCTGAAGGAAAACAGCTTGAAATCCTGAAAGACAACGGAAAAGATGGATAGGTATTCGTTATAATCATATTTACGAATATCCACGCCGTTTAAAAGAATTTCTCCTTCCGTGGGATCATACAAACGGCACATTAGCTTAATAAAGGTGGTTTTCCCGCTTCCGTTCATGCCAACCACCGCCAGGCGTTCTCCCACATTAAATTTCATGGAAACATGGCGTAGGGCATATTGTTCCGAACCAGGGTATTTGAAGCTGACGTCCCGAAATTCGATCTCATACTCATTATCGCCGCCTTCACAAAACGCGCGCTTTTCTACAGGCAGGGTGCCTTGGTATTTTTTATCCGGCATATCGATAAAATCAAAAAATTCTTTCAGAAAATCAGCATTGATAAATACATCCGATAACACGTTTATAAGGCCGTTGAATCCGGCGGTGAACTGTGTCAGGCTGCCTACATATTGCACGATATTTCCCACCGCAAAGGCACCAAATAATGCTTTTACGGCAACATAAGCGTAAATAATGGCATTCATTACGGTAGTGTTTATGGCGGATAGGGATGCATAACCTGCGGACATCTTCTGCCATTTTCCCATTACCTGAATGATAGCGTTGTCGGCTGAATTTAGTTCATGCAGGACAGAGTCTTTCAAATTGCATAGCTTTAAATCTTTTCCTCCCTTATATCCTATGAATAAAACCTCATAATAACTGTAAACTCTGTTAGCAGATGAAAAAACTTCAAAGATCCGAGATTCTTTTTTTGCCCGTGCTGCGTTATTGCAGGTATCCCATACAAGGCTTAGAATAAACAGAAGGATCAGGAGGATCGTTCCCCATGGAGAAAAAACCATGCGCCAGATTCCATCTCCGCCCACAGGTTTTGCTATAAACGCACTGGCTACCAAGGCTACGGAAAATAAAAGCTGAAAAAGACTTTTGATCCCTGGGCCAAAATACAACCAGTACAGTCTAGGAAATCCGCGCCCTACAGAACGAGCTTTCACATCGATCATTTCCCGCATGGCGTGGACGTTGCTGTCCTCTACGTATTCATAATCCATGGTCTGAATTTTTTGATCCAACGGAAGCTTTTCCACATGCCAAAAGGCGTCTCCTTTTGCATTGGTAATTCTCGTTAAAGTATTGATCAGCAAGGTTGTAATAAAATTTAAAGATACCGTAATGAGCACTAAAATCCCCAGATCCTGCAAACTGCTTTGGTTGGCAATTGCCGTAATCACCTGACCGGACATATAAATGTTAATAAAGGGCAGCAGCGCTTCAAACATCGCTTTCAAACCGCTACAGAGCAAATAGCCCGGAAGCAGTTGGTTCAGGGTTTTAAATCCTCGTATGGTAATACGAATCTTATCCGTCCATTTCACTTGCAGACACATCCTCTCTGTAATACCGGCTTTGGATTTCAAACAATTCAGAATATTTGCCTCCAAAATCCAAAAGTTCCTGATGTGTTCCCGATTCAACAATACGTCCGTTCTCTAAAAGAAAAATTTTATCACAGAATCGTGTGCTGGCAAGGCGGTGTGAGATAAACACGGAAGTATGGCCCTGGGACATATGATCGTATTCACGGTATATTCGGCTTTCGGCAATGGGATCCAATGCTGCAGTAGGTTCATCCAAAATCAAGGCTTTACCGCCTTTATAAAGAGCCCTGGCCAAAGCAAGTTTCTGAAGTTCTCCTCCGGAAAGATCTATAGCGTCGTCGTATACACTTTTCACTAAATTTGTCTCGATTCCCTTAGGCAGAGAATTTATTTTTTCGGCCAATCCTGCAAGCTGTATAGCTTTCATAACCTTGTCTTTATCGGTGTTTTCTTCTTTGGATGCGGATACGTTTCTTGCGATGCTCATAGGGAGCATGAAAATTTCCTGAAATACAACAGAGAATAAAGAGTAGTAATCTATAATGTTATAGCTTGAAACAGGAGCTCCGTTGATTAAGATGACGCCGCTTGTGGGGGTATAAAGCCCGCACATAAGCTTTACCAAAGTTGTTTTACCGGCTCCATTCAGGCCCACAATGGCGATCTTTTCCCCTTTTTCAATTTTAAAGCTGAGATTCTGTATAGTGTCTGTATTGTTTTTGGGATATCGGAAGGATACGTTTTTAAATTCAATACTAAACGTTTCGCTAGGCAAAGGTATACCCTTTCTGTGATTTTGATGATCGGGAATATCCAGAAATTCCCGGATTTCGCAGACGCCTAAATGACTTCGGTTCAAAGCTTCGATATTACGGACAAATCCCAGCAGCCACGTAGCGAAACCACCGATTAAGCCAAAATACAACACAAAATCAGAAACAGACATGCCCTGATTAAAAATTAAGAAAACCAGAAACCCATACGCAAACCCTTCTCGCAGAAAGTTAAGCGCAGCCATGCCCAGGTCCACTTTAAATCCAAAAGCTTGTTCCTTTTTATACCAAACAATACGTTTTTTCAAAGTGTCTGCAAAAACATTCATAAACCAATGGGTCATTTTGTAAAGCCGTATATCTTTGGCGCGCTGAAAATCCCCGGAATTGACTTTCAGGTAGGTCAGCTTTCGATCGTAAACAGCCCATTGATCTCGGTTTTTATAGCTCCATTTTCCAATTTGCTTCAGCAAGAAAAAACCGGAAAGTGTGCTGACGGTTACAACCAACGTGATCCATGGGCTCAGTACAGACAAGGTTGCGGAATAGGTTATAATTCCGATCACGTTGGAAAAAAGAGAAGAAAAAACCTCCGCGGCTATGCGGGTAACGCTGTCTTCGCTTCCGCAATTGCCCATTGCCTTGGAAAGTTTTGTAAGGCCGTCCGGATTTTCCAAATTTTCGTAATCCATGGAAACCGTTTTTTCAAACAAAATCATTTGCCAGTGAAGGTCTGCAGCCATCAGCAGTTTGTACATTATGGCGTAGAAGATTTTTTCACAAACGCTGCAAAACAGAATTCCGCCGCTGATAATGGCGATTGTCCACAAAAGTTCTTCCACTGTTTTCTCGGCAGAGACGGCTGCCACAACTTCTTTGGAAAGATAAATTCCCAAGAAGGATATGACAACGAGAAGAGGAGCTCGCAGCAAAATAATTACAGTAGCTCTCTTTTGCACGTGCCATATACCGGCAAACAAATATTTCATGTTGGATAAAAAAGGGTAGGATGCTTTTTTCTTTTTCACATTCCCCACCTCCTGCCGTTATGTTAGCATACTGCGGCGCAGTTTGGGCGATTTCTGCACGAATGGTATGAATTTTTGCACCAATGGTATCAAAGAGGCAGCAATACCTCGGTGGCGAAGACACCGTCCTCGTTTTGGCGGTTTACATAACCGTTATATTTTCCGGCTAAACGATCGATGCGCATAAGACCAAAACCGTGGGTTGCGCTGTTTTTGCTGGATACATATGTTTTCCCGGATTTGTGAATTTCTCCGCCTACAGAGTTAGAAACGGAAATATAAAGCTGGTCTTTCATAACACCAATAAATACCCGGATGAAACGGTCATCTTTTTCCGTCTGCCGAAGGCAGGCTTCCATGGCGTTGTCCAACAGATTTCCAATGATCACGCATAGATCAATTTCCGATATTTTTAAATTTTCCGGAACAACGGCTTTCGCATTGGTTCGGATGTTTTTAGAATAAATAAGGGAAAGTTTGGAATTTAAGATGGCGTCCACCATAACGTTTCCGGTTTTCAGAACAGTATCCACTTTGCTCAGGTCGTCATTGAGTTTCAGCAAATATTCTTTTGTTTTGCTTTCATCCCCGGAGAGAGCCAGCAAAGTTTGAATATGGTTGTGATAATCATGCCGCCAACCGCGCATGGTTCTGTAAATGTTCTGAACCTCGTCGCAGTGTTTTGTAATCAAGTCATTTTGGTATTCTGCAATTCTGCGATCAATCATTTTCCCAAATAACAGATTCATGAGTCCCATGACGATTCTCCTTTGAAATAACGGATAAAGGCTTGGTTTACAGGCGCGTATTTTCCTCTGGAAAGAGGAATTTTTGCGCCGTTATCCAAGGTGAGTTCTGCTTTTCCAATGCTTTTAATAAATTTAACACCCACAATGTAAGAACGATGGCAGCGTATAAAGTTTTGGGAAGAGGTTTCCAGAAGATTTTTCTCTACAGCAGTAATGCTGGCGTTTACTTCTATACGTCCATTTTCCGTTGTGATGGTACAAGAATGTGCAAAGGCTTCCACAAATAGAATTTCGTCGGCGGCAATCCTCACCGTTTCTCCGTTTGCGGAGAAACATAAAAATTTTTTCTCTTTTTTGATTTTTCCCAGTGCCCGATTCAAAACCTGCTGAAGCTTTTCAGAGGAAACCGGCTTCATCAGGTAATGCAAGGCGGCTACTTCATAGCCTTCGGCGATGTAATCGGGAAAGCCGGTGATGAAAATAATTTGTACGCCGTCGTTTTCCTTTCGGATAGTCTTGGCCAGTTCCACGCCGTTTATGGCGTTCATTTCAATGTCCAAAAGCAGAATGTCAAAATTTTTCTGTTCGGCATAGGTGAATAAAAAGGATTCGCCGCTTTGAAAGCAGGAGATACGCACGGAGATTCCCTGCTGCTCCGCCCAGCTTTGCACCAGAGCGGAAATGTATTCCAGAGACTCTTGCTGATCATCGCAGATAGCGATTTGATAGGTCAAAAGGATCCCTCCTTTAATGGATAAAGTTCCGTATAAAATACAGGATACCACACAAATTTCTATCTCACAATGCTGAAAAGGAAAATGTAAAAAGGGGAGTGCAAGTTAGTAGGGGAAAAAGGCAAAAGAAATTCCGCCGTACCGATATTCGGTACGGCGGAAAATCAAAGATAGGGTCAGGAGTGTACATAATACTGCGCCTGTGCGTGCCAAAGCTCATGGTATTTGCCGGTTTCATCGGAAAGGAGCGCTTCGTGGCTGCCTTTCTGCACGATCCGGCCGTTATCAAATACAGCGATAGTGTCGCAGAACCGGCAGGAGGAAAGCCGGTGGCTGATGTAAATGGCGGTTTTGTTTCCTACGATCTTATTAAAGTTTTCGTAAACTTCCGCTTCCGCAATGGGGTCCAAAGCGGCGGTGGGTTCGTCCAGAATGATAAAAGGAGCGTCCTTGTAAAGCGCTCGGGCAAGAGCGATCTTTTGAGCTTCGCCGCCGGAGATCTCTACGCCGTTTTCTTCGAAATCTTTGTATAAATACGTGTTTAGTCCATTGGGCATTTCCTGTAGTCGCTCTTTAAATCCGGCATCCAGTAAGCACTGTCTTGCTTTTGATTCCACATAGTTAGTTTTTGCCGCTACATTTTCACCAAGCGGATAAGCAAACAATTTGAAATCCTGAAAGACAATGGAAAAAACAGACATATATTCATTGTAGTTGTATTTCTTAATATTGATGCCATTTAGCAATATTTCACCTTCCGTTGGGTCATACAAACGGCAAAGCAGCTTAATAAAGGTGGTTTTCCCGCTTCCGTTCATCCCTACGACAGCAAGTCGTTCGCCTACACGGAATTTCATCGAAATATTTCGCAGCGCATACGTTTCGCTTCCGGGATATTGAAACGAAACATTGCAAAACTCAATTTCATAATCCCGGTCTATTCTCTTTTCTACCGTCAGGCTCCCCTGATACATCCGGTTGGGAATATCCAGAAATTCAAAAATTAACTTTAGGAAGGAAGCGTTGTTCCGCATATCCCCCATAATTCCTATGGAGGAGCCGATGCTTTCCGCAACACGCGTGATAGCCGATACGTATTGTGTAACGGCGCCGATTCCAAAAGCGCCACCTAACGCTTTTAGGCATACAAAAACATAGACAACTCCCGTAAATAGAACGGATATAGCCGATGAAGCTGCATAGTAGAAACCCATTGGCCCTCTTGCAAGTTTTGAAAATATTCCTTTCGAGGAAAATGCTCCTGTTTTGTCTTTACTAAATTTGTCACAAAGTAAATCCTGCCGGTAAATGCGTATGTCTTCTGACAAGTTTTTTTGGAAGCCTAAAAAACCAAAATATCCAAACAAACGATTTCCTAAATTATGAGAATCAGAATTCAATGCATAATAGCTTCCCGCTTTATTGGCAAGCATAGGTGCAACGCAGGTGATCATCAGCATAATCGCGATAATCAGCAGCACAAACAACGGATGGTTCAGTACGGTATATCCACCGGAGGAGTCCGGCACACGGCTTGTAAAAAGCGATACTGTTAAAGCAACACCGCCAAGCAAGGAAAGGAGTGCCGAAAGAATCCTTTCAATGTGACCATATACCTGATTAAGTCCCCATCCGCCACCGTTGCGGTTTTGCTCGATAGTATTATACATCTCATGTGTTTTGGGATTATCCGCATCCGGGTAGTCCATACTCATCATTTTTTCGAAAAATATCTGCTGCACCTTATAATACAGTCCGGCACATGCAACATCGCGCCATTTATGCAGAAAAGCCGCGGCAAGAGAAATCAGTGCCGCCGAAATCAGAATAACGAGGACAAGTCTGGTCAGTACAGTGGAATTTCGGGTTTCAGTCAGTTCAGTAATCAGCAAAGCGGAAAGATAAATGCTGATATAAGGCGTCAGTGCGTCCCATGCGACACAAATAAGCCGAGATACAATCATCTGAGGGCATCGCTTATAAATTAGAGCAAAAGCTCGCCTGTTTAACTTCCATGCTTCACGCCATGTTAACAGCTTTTTATCCTTTTTCATAAATACCCTCCTCCCGGTAATATTTACTCTGGACTTCAAATAATCGTGCGTATTCACCGGATAACTTCAGCAATTCCTCGTGGGTTCCTTCTTCCGCTATTTTGTGATTACTGATTAGGAGAATTCGGTCGCAGAAGCGTGTAGATGCCAAGCGATGGGAAATATAAACGGAAGTACAGCCTTTTGTCATTTCGTTATACTTGTTGTACATATCTGCTTCCGCAATTGGATCAAGGGCTGCGGTCGGCTCATCCAAAATGATAAAAGAAGCCTTTTTATAAAGGGCACGTGCGAGCATCAGCTTCTGCGTTTCCCCGCCGGACAGCTCCGCGCCGTCTTCATAAACAGTGCGGTTTAAATTGGTCTGATAGCCGTCTTTTAAAGAATGAATTTTATCTGTTAGTCCTGCTTTTTTCACGCAATCTTCTATCCGGTCCATATCGTAATTTTCATCTGTCTGTGCCACATTGGCGGCCACCGTTCCCGCAAGCAGAGAGAAATTTTGAAATACCGCTGCAAACATCGCATAGTAGTCCCGCCGATTATAATTGCGGATATCTTTGCCGTCAAGAAGAACTCTTCCGTCTGTGGGATCGAAAAATCCGCAGATTAGCTTCACAAGGGTAGTTTTTCCTGCGCCGTTAAGTCCGACAACCGCAAGTTTTTCTCCGGGGTGAATGGTGAGATTGATATTCTCTAGCGTATAATTTTCCGCTCCCGGATATTTGAAAGATACCTGTTCCAGCTTTAATTCGTGCTGAACACCAGCAGAATCCGGAAGATTTTCCCCGTCTTGAAACCGAAAAGGCTCAGGGTATTCCAGAAATTCTCTTATTGTGGAAATATCAAGACTTTGCCGGTACAAAGTCGTCATGCTTTCTAAAATTCCGGTTACCCATGTCGTAAAGCCCCCTACCGCGGAAAAGTAAAGCAGAAAGGCGGAAACGCTTAAATTCCCTGATAGCACCAGATGAATCAAAACAAAATAAGCAAGCCCATTTCGCAGAAACGTTAGCACCAAATCCAATATGCTGCCCCAGATGTAGACATTCTGCGCGCGGCGGTGAAAGGCGGTATACGCCGTCATTGCTTTGTCGGTGATTTCTTGCATCCACGGCTTCATCCCGAAAATTCGAATATCTTTTGCCCCGGTGTTATTTCGAGCCTGCCAAATCATTGAGTACCAGAGTTTTCCCGAAATCTTACCCTCTTCCTCCCGATGTCGGTATCCGTAACCTGTCAGTTTCTTGTTTACAAAATAACCGATCAGGGAGGTCAGTAAGATCAAGAACATCAGCCAAATATCCACCGACACCAACAAAAATAGATAGATAACGAATCCTATACTGTTTTTGGCCAACGATGTAAGAGTATCCCAGACAGCTTCGGTGGCTTCCCGATTATTGCTTGTTGCTTGTGCACATTTGCCACCCAGCTTCATAAATTTTTCGTCTGTCAGGTTAGGGTAGGATGTAGTACAAGCTTTTTTGTTCACATCGGAAATTATAGCCAAGCGGACAGAAATTCTTCCGTGTATGGTATTGGAATTTACATAGGAAGTTGAAGCAGAGCAAAACATAATCAGCAGTACGAAAATCAAAACAGTTGTCAGCAATTCTGTAATCGAAGCTTGCCGTTCCACAACTGATAAAATAGCTGGGGATACATAAAGGTTTACCAGGTTGCTTGCCACGGCAAGAAAAACCTGTAGTAAGCACAAAAACAGGACTTTTTTCTCTTTTTCGCGCCAGGCAAGTGCAATCATATAAGCGGAACACTGCCACATATTATACTTGGGTTTCTCTTTTTTTTCTTTTTTACTTTTCAAAATTTCCACCCCTTTCTATATGGCAGTGTACTGCATTCTTTACCAACTGTGTGGATTTGGGGATGAATTGTTGTTTTTGGGGGACGAACTGCATTATTTTTGCGGAATCAATATTTCTGTGGTAAATGCGCCGTCCTCGCTGTTTCGGTTGATGTATCCGTCCAGACGTTCAATAATCGTATCCATTCGGACCAAACCAAAACCATGCCCTTTACCCTTTGTAGTTTGAAACTTTCCGTTTTTCTTTTGCTGTTTTTTGGTGGCGGTAAAATTAGTAAAGGAAATATAGAGCTGTGTATTTTTCATATCCATGTAAATACGGATCAGACGTTTTTCCTCGGGAAGCGCCATACTGGCTTCAATGGCATTATCAAAAAGATTGCCGATGATGACGCATAGATCAATCTCGGAAGTTTTTAAAGCAAGAGGAATAAAAACATCCGCTTTCACCGGGACGTGCCTGGATTTGGCAAGAGAAATTTTGCTGTTTAAAATAGCGTCCGCCATGGGGTTTCCGGTTTTGATCACCGTATCCACCGTAGATAAATCTGTTTCCAGTTCGTCCAAATATTTTTGAATGGCATGCAGATCTCCGTTCGCCGCATACGCTTTCATCACTTGGATGTGATTTCGGTAATCATGGCGCCAACCGCGGATTTGTTTATACATATTTTCCACTTCTTCATAGTGGGTTTCAATCAGTTCTCGCTGATAAGCAGCGATTCGCCTGTCAATCTGTTTGGAAAAAAGTTTCATATCCGCCTCCGCTTATGTATGGGTAATGAATGCCCGGTTTAAGGATTCATAGTGCCCCCGGGGAAGGGGGAGAATGGATCCATCGGAAAGAAACACATTGGTTTTGGTGATTTTGTCAATGTAAGAAAGGTTTACAAGATAAGAACGTCCCATTCTGTAAAATCGCTCATCCAGTTCCTGTTCAAATTCGCCCAGAGTCTTTTTAACGGTGTAATCCCTCCGAGCGTGAATGGTTACATAGTTTTGCTGTACCTCAAGATATTTGATCTCGTAGACCGGAATACGCACCGTTTCTCCCGATAAAGAAAGGAACAGAGACTTTTCGTTTTTTTTGATTTTTCCCAGTGCCCGATTCAAAACCTGCTGAAGCTTTTCAGAGGAAACCGGCTTCATCAGGTAATGCAAAGCAGCTACTTCATAGCCTTCGGCGATGTAATCGGGAAAGCCGGTAATGAAAATAATTTGTGCGCCGTCGTTTTCCTTTCGGATAGTTTTGGCCAGTTCCACGCCGTTTATGGCATTCATTTCAATGTCCAAAAGCAGAATGTCAAAATTTTTCTGTTCGGCATAGGTGAATAAAAAGGATTCGCCGCTTTGAAAGCAGGAGAGCCGCACAGAGATTCCCAGCTGCTCCGCCCAGCTTTGCACCAGAGCGGAAATGTATTCCAGAGACTCTTGCTGATCATCGCAGACAGCGATTTGATAGGTCAAAAGGATCCCTCCTTGAGTGGATAAAGTCCTGTATAAAATACAGGATACCACACAATTTTCTATCTCACAATGCTGAAAAGGAAAATGTAAAAAGGGGAGTGTAAGTTAGTAGGGGAAAAAGGCAAAAGAAATTCCGCCGTACCAAATATCGGTACGGCGGAAAATCAAAGATAGAATCAGGAGTGTACGTAATACTGCGCCTGCGCGTGCCAAAGCTCATGGTATTTGCCGGTTTCATCGGAAAGGAGCGCTTCATGGCTGCCTTTCTGCACGATCTGGCCGTGATCAAATACGGCGATGGTATCGCAGAACCGGCAGGAGGAAAACTTTCACAGCACCCGCTTTTCCATATATACGTGAGGCACGCCTTCATCCTCTGTAGGAGGCTCGTTGGTTTTAGAAAACCCCAATTTTCTGTAAAAGCCCTCCGCCTGGACCTGTGCGCTGAGACGGACCTTTTCAGCACCTAATTTCCGGGCTTCTTCCAGCAGATGTTCCATCATGCATCGGCCGGCACCACACTTTCGGTATTCCGGAAGCACCGCAAGTCTGCCGATTTTGTAAGTCTTTCCTTCTCCGGGGAACAAACGGGCGGTGGCAATGGCTTTTTCTCCAATAACAAGGATTCCGTGCCAGGCAAAAGCGTCGGTTTCGTCAAACTCATTTTCCGGAGAAAATCCTTGTTCCTGGATAAAAACTTGCTGCCGGATAAATCGTGCGTCCGGCATATGTTTCAGCCCTTTGGCAAAATGAAATTCCAAATTGAATCCTCCTCTTTGTATCCGGCAGTGATGCTGGTGCGTCCGGCTTAGACTACCTGGAAAATATAGAATTTCAGGTATTCTGTTTCCGGCACATTCCAAAGGATGGGGTGATCCGGTGATTGCTGCCGCGCTTCGATTTGCCGCAGGGAAACACTGGCGTCTCCGGCGGCGTCATGGAGCATCTTCCGGAATAAATCGTCCGTCATAAAGTGGGAGCAGGAGCAGGTGGCAAGGTAGCCTCCCCTGGGAAGAAGCTTCATGGCCTTCATGTTGATTTCTTTGTAACCGCGAATCGCGTTATGCACGGTGCTGTGAGATTTGGTAAATGCCGGGGGATCCAGGATAATGTAGTCAAAGGATTTGTCCCCGGAAGCGGAAAGTTCTGTAAGCAGATCAAATACATTGGCTTGCCGGAAGGACATACAGTTTTCCAACCCGTTAGCCTGGGCGTTTCGGGCGGCCATGTCCACAGCGTCCTGGGAAATGTCCACAGCGCAGACATGCTGGGCTCCGGCTTTGGCGGCGTTTAAAGCGAAAGCGCCGGTATGGGTGAAGCAGTCCAGAACCTTTTTCCCCGGGGCGATTTTTCCTGCGGCCACCCGATTGTATTTTTGATCCAGGAAAAATCCGGTTTTCTGGCCGTGGGCGTAGTCCACAAAATAGTGGATGCCGTTTTCCGTGATTTCCGTTGTTCCGGAAAGGGGAGAGGGGCAATGAGGCATGATGTAGGTTCCGGTTCCCTGCTCCATTCCTTCCAATTCCCGAATGGCAACGTCATTTCGTTCGTAAATGCCATCGATTTCCTCTCCGTACTCCCGCAGCAGGGAAACCAGCATGGGGAACAGCATCCCTTTCCGCTTTTCGATTCCCAGGGAAAGGGTTTGGGAAACCAGAATGCTTCCGAAACGGTCCACCGTCCATCCGGGGAACAGATCCGCTTCGCCAAAAATCAGGCGGCAGCAGGAAAAGTCTTTTCCCATAACCGTCCGCCGGTAGTCCACAGCGTGCTGTAAGCGCCGCCGGAAAAAAGCTTCGTCAAATCGATCGTTTGCGTTGCGGGAAAAGATTCGGATCCGGATCTTGGAGTGGCTGTTGAAAAAGCCGGTTCCCAGATATTTTCCTTTTTCGCTGAAAACATCCGCCAGCTCTCCGTCTTCACAGGGGGAGGCAGCTGTAATTTCGGTGTAATAAACCCAGGGGTGCCCGCCGCGAATATTGCGCTGGGCTTTTTCCGTAACGGTAAATTTAGGGTAAGCTCTTTCCATAAATAACCTCTTTTCTTCTCTTTGCGCGTGGATGAATGGGAACTACACATCAAAACCGCCTGTGAGCCCCACACAGAGCCCGCAGGCGGTTTTTGCTGCATCTGCGTCTTACAAACAGCCTAACAGGCTAACAAAATAACAAACCAACAAGCCAACAAGCTAACAAGTCAACAGATCAACAGGCAGTGCCGGACATTTGTCCCAGCAAAACGGAGCAAGGGGCTCAGCGCAGCTCCAACAATTTCTCTTTCAGCTGCACCTCGATGCGTCCCAGCTCTTTCTCCGCTTCCTGGCGTTTCTGCCGTCCTTCGGACTGAATCCGCATCACTTCGTCCAACGTAGAGATCAAAGTTTCGTTTGTGGATTTCAGTGTTTCAATATCCACAATGCCCCGCTCGGATTCCTTGGCGGTTTCTACGGTGGCCACTTTCAGCGTTTCCGCGTTTTTGCGCAAAAGCTCGTTGGTCATATCCGTTACTTCTCTCTGGGCCTCCATAGCCTGCTGAGAATGGGTCACCCCTAATGCCAGCACCATTTGGCTTTTCCACAGAGGAATGGTGTTGACCAATGTGGACTGGATTTTTTCGGACATAAGGGTGTCGTTGTTTTGCACCAAACGGATCTGGGGCGCCATTTGTACGGAGATCATCCGAGTCAGTTCCAGATCGTGGATTTTTTTCTCAAACCGGTCGCAAAGAGCAGCCAGATCGTTGGCGGCCTGGGCGTCTTCCGGAAGACCGGTGCGCTGTGCCTTTTCCCGAAGCTCCGGCAGATCGCGGCTGCGTACTTCTTCCAGTTTCTTGCGCCCAGCCAGAATGTACATGGAAAGTTCCCGGAAATATACCTTGTTTACGTCATACATTTTATCCAGCATGGCCACGTCTTTCATCAGCGTGATCTGGTGCTGCTCCAGGGCTTCCACGATTTTGTCAATATTGGCTTCGGCTTTGGCATACTTTGCCCGCATGGCGTTCAGTTTGTTGGAAGTGCGCTTAAAGAATCCAAAGAAGCCCTTTTCGGATTCCTCTACGTCGAAATCTTTCAGCTCGGTGACCACACCGCTGAGCAAGTTCCCCACTTCGCCTAAATCCTTCGTCCGCACATTGTTCAGCGCGGTTTCCGAAAATTCCGCGATCTTTTTCTGCGCGCCGGCTCCATACTGCAGGATCAGCGTGCTGTTGGTCAGTTCAATGCGGCTGCTGAACTCCTCAACTTGCTTTTTTTCTTCGTCACTGAGCATGGCTTCCGCCTGATCTTCCACAGGCACTTCCGGCTGCAAAGCTTTTTCTTCTTCGCCGGGGATCTCCAGCCGGATTTCCGTATCCATGGGCTCCAGCGTCAGTTCCGGGACAATTTTTTCAGTGGGATCGTATGCAGGTTTGTTCATGGAAAAGCACCTCAGTTCATTCAATTATGTTTAAAAACGCAATGGGCTTCTTTCAAATAAAAACATAGGCAGAAGTCAGGGAAATCAGAAGGGCCTGAACGGTCAGGACGGAAAATTCGAAGAGTCCGTCAGCCCTTCCTGGGCAAACATAGCGCGCAGGACGGAAATATCCGAGGAAATATCCAGAATATCGTTTTCATAAAGGCTGCCCAGCAGAGAAGAAAAGGCCTGCCGGATAGTGTCCAAAGCCTGGGAGATTTCTTCCTTGGCATGTGTGATTCCCGGTTCACGGACGGGCTGGGCGTCAAATTCCGCGTAAGCGTTCAGCAGCTTCAGGGTGGTGGGCAAATAATAGCTCATAAAGCGGCGGATTTCCGGAAGTTTTTCCGGATGGCGCTCCACGCAGGCGAAGATTTTAACCGTGATTTCTTCCAAATCGGAAATTTTTCGGGACATTTCCTCCCCGGCGATTTTATCGTTGGTTTTCCGGATCTCCCGAATATACACCCTTCCTTCCCGGATGGCTTCATCCAAAGCCTGGTTTCCGGAAGAAGGAACGGCGGCTTCTTCCCGCTCCCGCTGTTTCCGGGCTTCTTCCGCCAGAAGATACTGCCGGTAGGTCTCTTCGTCCAGCATCAGGGTGGTTTCCTGCAGATCCAAATGGCCGTTAGGGAACCAGCCTGCGGCGATCATGGAAGAAACGTCCTTTCGGGTAAAAGAGAGGCTTTGCCTGCAGTGGGAAGCCAGTTGCTCCAGGGAGCAGAAAGAGGCTTCTCCCAGAAAGGAACAGTACCGATTAAAGCGCTTGATTTTTCTTTGCGTTTTGCCTCCGGAGATTGCCAGAATCAAAGGGAGAATCCCTAAAACTCCGCACACAACGCCTAAGGCAGCCAGCAGAGGAAAGGAAATTACAAAGGCATGCAGCAGAGAGCAGACCAGCGCCGCTCCCCAAAGCACTACAGTGAGGAAGGTGCCCAGCACCACCATTACTGTGCTGGAAAGATAAGAAGGCTTCCGAAAATGCTCCTGTGAAGCAGCTGAAGCAGCGGAAGAAGACGGAACATTCTCCCGGGTTTCAGGCCTGCCGGCTTTTTTGGAACCGGGTGTTTCACTGGAAACATCCCGGGGGGCTTCTTCACGGAAAGGATCGCCGGCTTTGGCGATTTCTGAAACCTCTCGGATCGTAATGTCCACATTGGTACGCAGCTGCTCCAGATTTCTGGAAAAGGCCACGCCTTTTATGGCGTTTTTAAGGACGTTTTCCACAGCGTCTTTTTTCCTGTGGCCGGAGGAAGGAGAAGTGGAAAACGGATCTTGATGACGATTCATACGGTTCCTCCTGAACAAAAAACTCCGTCTGAATGGATTTCCCTTCTATTATAAACCAGTTCCTGGGGAAACACAACGAAAAGGCTCATGGATTTTCCGAAAAATCCGCGGAAAGTCCGGAAGAAAAAGCAATCAGCCGGAACTTTGGTCGGTGACGATCACGCCGGTGTGCAGCCATTTTCCCCGGTTCATCCGGAAAATGCATAAAAGCCCGCGGACGCACAGCTCACAAGCCATAGCCACCCATACGCCGCTCAGCCCCAGCACGGGAAGAAGCAAAGCTGCCAACGTAAGGCGGATTCCCCACATGCTGATGAGATTGATGTAGAAAATCCATTTTGTATCCCCTGCTCCGGAAAAGGCGCCGGTCACCACGATGGAAGCTGCGAAAAGAGGTTCGGCAAAGGCTTCGATCCGCAAAACATGGGCGCCCAAAGCGATCACGTTCCCGTCCGGTGTAAAAAGGCTCATCAGCGGCTCCGCAAAAATAAACATCAATACGCCGCAGCCGGTCATGATTCCCATGCCCAGCCAGCAGCAGACTTTGGAAAAGCGAAGGGCCAGATCCTTTCGGGAAGCGCCTACCGCTTGTCCCACCAACGCTGTGGCCGCGGCGGCAATACCAAATCCGGGCTGGTAACAAAGCGCTTCTGCCGTAACAGCCAGGGAATTGGCCGCTACTGCCTGAGTTCCCAAAGAAGTAACCATAAACGTAACCACGATTTGCGCCAGGTTTAAAGCGGAGCGAGCCGTGGCCTGGGGCGCGGCGATGCGCGCCATGGCGCGCAGGCAGCTTTTTGTCATTCTGTACGATTCCCGCAGATGGATCTGTAAGTTCCATTTCCGCCGGTATAGCACAATCAAAAATAGGACGCTGACAAAGGCTACGGAAATAGCGGAACCTACGGCTGCACCGGGAACCCCCATGCCCACACCGGGGATCCACCATTGCCGCCCCAAAAGCTCTATGGTCCGGGAGGGATAGATGAAAAGGAAGTTCAGGACCACATTGCAGCAGTTGATCAGAATGTTGAACAGCATGGGCGTCCGGGTATCTCCCGCACTGCGAAACAGAGAGGAAAGAAGAACGGAGATTTGCGTGAAGGGCATAGCCAGCCCTACGATCCGGAAATAGAGGGAAGCGTCCTGCTGAATGGCCGGCTCCGCTCCCAAAAGGCCGGGAAGGGGAAAAGAAAGCGCCGTGGCGGCGACGGCCATGAAAATACCGGCCAGAAGAGTAAAGGCCAGAGACTGCCGGGTAACGTTTTTGGCTTGCTGGTAATTTCCGGCGCCTATATACTGCGCTACCTGCACGGAAAATCCAATGGCGGTAGCGCCTAAAAGACTGTTGAGAAGCCAGATGGTGGAAGAAGTTACGCCGATGGAGGCGGTAGCCTGGGGGCCCAGGGAGCCCACCATGGCCGTGTCAATATATTGGATCATTGTCAGCATCAGTTGTTCCAAAATAGCCGGCCAGGAAAGCCGGAGAACGGCGGAAATTTCCTGCTTTCGAGAGGGCGTATGCCCCGGCTGCAGGTAACCGGAAAGAGAAAAAGAAGAGTGCATATCAATCGGCCTTTCTGAAAAATCCCTTTGAAAATCAGACAACGAAAGATTTGGGTAAGAACCTTTTTTGGGGAAACGCATATACTGCTAGAGAAAAGAAATAGATCGGATCCAGGGAGGTGCAGAACGATGAAAGAAAATCGGAACGGTCACGCCCAAAGAGCTTCTTCCGGCGATTCCGGCGGGCAAACCGGAAACAAAGAAAAGCGCGGCGGAAGGGATGAATATGCCTTGACCCTTCAGACGCCGGGAAATCCCATACGGGCAAAGCTGTTTGTCATGTTTGAAAACAACAAGGCGCATGGGGAGTTTTTATGGGAATCTCTGCGAATACCGTTTTTTGCGCCCCTGGATGAACAGAAACGGTTTTCTTGTTCGGGCGTTCTGGGAAGCTTCGGGATCCCCTATACTATTTGGCTTTCCGTTAAAGACGGCGGCAATGTGCTGCAGGGAAGATTGCGGACACCTTTAGGGGAGTTCCCTGTTTACGGAAGACGGGTGCGGGAAGCCTCTTTTAGGTGACGCTTTCGCCTGCAGATTTGTTTACAGCTGAAAATCCTCCGGATTGTATTTCCGAAGGGGAGGAAGATTTTGAGGGGTGCGTTTCAAAGGGTCGTAGTGGAATTTTCGGCATTTTCCGGTTTCGGAAAGGCTGCGGCCCAAGGAACAGACAGTGCCTTCTTCCCCGGAGAGGCTTCTGGCGCAGTGTTCACAACGCACGGGGATATCGGATCGAAAAAAAGCGGGGCGATGCCCTGAAAATCGTTTCATATTGCAGTATCCTTTCCAAAACATACAGCGGCCCGCAGGCGAATCATCCGGCACGGCGCTGAAACGAAAACCCTAAAACGGCAGAAATATCATTACGGATCAGTATATCATTTTTTAAGGTGAAAATCTACCGGTTTCTCCTTCCCCAACCCATCTGACGAAAAAAGCCGGGTTTGGTGGGAATAGCCGGTTGGAAAAGCCCAATGAGGAAAAGAACGCAGGTGAAAATCAAAGCGGCAGAGCCTGCCAGGGAGGGCACGGAAGAAAAGGCGGAAGGCGAAGAAGGCGTAAAAGAAGAAAAAACCTCCGAAATCTCCCCGGGAAACCATCCGCTTTGCTCCAAAAGGAAGGTGATGGCTGCGGAAAGCACACCGTGCAGCCCCCGAAACAGGAAGAATTTTTTTCGGTTAAGGGAAACGTGACGGAGCTGGGAAAAAATCTGAAAATGAACACTGAACCCGCCCCAACCGATCACAAAGGACAAGCACCAAAGAGGAACGCCGTTTTCCGCCAATAACCGGCAGCCTTGTGTCACTTCTCCCAAAGCGGCGGCCCAAAGGGACAAGTCCCCTTCCGGAAGGAAGGAAAACATAAATTCCGAAAGGGTGGCCATAAGGACCACGAATCCGCAGGTGCCGGCCATGGAACGAATGGCGTCCCATACGGAAAGAACCAGGGCGTCCCCTATAGGGGTGGAAGCTCTTTGGGAAGAGGAAGGAGCAGAAAGCCTGGAAACAGCCGGCTTTTTTCGGGAAAGCAGCCCCAGAAGCAGACAGGCTGAAAGCTGCCCTGTAAGCAAAAGAATGCCGGCCTGGGGGCTGCCTAAGTAAGCGGCCCCTACTACGCTGATCAGGAAGGCCGGCCCTGCGTTTACGCAGAAGCAAAGCATGCGTTTTCCCTCTGCCTCTGTAAGAGCGCCGGATTCCACTAACGCGTCCACACTTCTGGCCCCTACCGGATAACCGCCCACCATGCTGAGAAATAAGGCCGAGGCCGCGCTTCCGGGAAGTCCAAACAGTAGACGGAACGGTTTCTCCACCAGACGCCCCAGGCAGGAGGCCGCTCCCGAACGGGCAATAAGGCTGCCCAGCACCATAAAGGGGAACAAAGAAGGAATGAGAATTTGCAGGCAGGTTTCCAAACCGTTTTTGGCTCCGGAAGCGCAGATTTCAGGGAAAAAGCAAAACGCGCCCCCTAAAGAAAACAGAAACAGTGCCGTGAAAAGGGAAAAAACTGGTTTTGCTTTCAGGCGTATTGCGGGATTCTCCGAAGAAAAAGAACGGCATAAGGTTTTTTTATTCATATTCATATGCCTTCCCTCCATTTCCAAAGATTTCAGGTGAATTTAAGGTGGAATCCTTCCGGAAATTCAGCCGGTATGCGGCTATGGTGTATCGCATATATATTCTTTTCCTTTCGTATACATACGAGGAAGCGCCTGGATATCGGATGAAAATTGCCGCAGGTGCGGACCTTTGGAAAAGGAGGAGAAAAATGGGGTTGGATCTTAGGGAGAAGAAAGGGAAAAAATCCTCGGGATTTTCCGGAGAATCCATGCTGTGCAATGCTCTGGAAGGTGCACGGATGGAGTTTCGGGGAAACCGGGAAGCCGTCCTGGAAGACTGCCGGGGCATTTTGGAATACGATACGGATGTGGTTCGGGTACGGACGGGGAAACACATTGTGCGGTTTACAGGAAGAAATCTGGAAATTCACTGTATGACATCAGATTCCCTGGTGATCACAGGGTTTATTTCCGGTGTTGAATTTATGCGGCAGGGGAGAAGGTAAAATGGTAGGTTTTTTCAGATGGGTACTGGGCAGCGTCCGGTTTGGTATAAAGGGCACGCCTGAGCGCCTGTACACCCAATGCGCAAAAAGAGGTGTCATACTTTGGGGGATCCAGGCGGGAGAATCTCCCTCGGCGTGGATAGAAGCCGGGCAGTACAGAGCTTTGCGGGAATGCGCGCGAAGGGCCGGGTGCCGGGTGAAGCTTCTGCAAAAAACAGGGCTTCCCTTTCGGACGGCCTGGATGAAGCGAAGAAAAGGGGTTCCTGTGGGTTTTGTTCTGGGGGTTTTTTTGCTGGCTTTTTTGTCCTCACGGGTCTGGAATATTGAAATAGAGGGGACGGGTATCCCTCAGGAGGCGATTCGGGCGGCTTGCGGAGAAGCCGGGCTTTGGGAAGGAATCGGAAAGGGCCAGCTGCAGCCGCATCGCGTGCAGCAGCGTTTGATGCAGGAGTTTCCGGAAATTTCCTGGATGACGGTAAATACCAGAGGAAGCACGGCGGAGATCCGGTATACACAAGGCGTGCAAAAACCGGAAATGCCGGAAAATGAAGCCCCGGGGAATTTACAGGCGGCTGTGGCGGGGCAGGTGGTTCGTGTGGAAGTGTTTGCCGGGGAGGCCGTGGTGCAGCCGGGAGATGTGGTACTGCCGGGGCAGCTTTTGGTAACCGGCACGGTGGAATCCGGAGCTTCGCCCTTGGTGCATGCGGACGGCAAAGTGATCGCCGTAACCAATCGGACGTTTACAGCATCCATCCCTTTAAAACAGGAAACCAGGACCCTTTCCGGGAAGCAGGTCCTCCGGCGCAGTATACGGATTTTTGGGATCCCTATTCCTCTCACGTTTTCCACGGTCCCTCTGGAAGGCACTTGGGAGCCTACGCAAAAAGCCACCTGGCTTCGGATTAACGGCAATACCCTCCCTGTGCTTTGGGTAGAAGAACTATGGGAGGAGGTATTGGTGGGGGAAAAGGAACTGACACGGCAGCAGGCGGAAGCGGAGCTTCGCAGGCAGATCCTTACCCAGCAGGAAGAACTCAGCGAATTTCAGGTGTTGGAGCAAACAGAAACGTTTTCTCTTTCTCAAGGGGTTTTGACCTGCACCGTGCAAGTAAAATGCAGGGAGAATATAGCGATACAGTCGGAAATTCTAATAAAATAAAAGAAGATTTTTGTTTATTTTTTCAAAGGAGGACGGATGACGGAGCGTTAAAAATGTGGTATAATAAATAATAAAATTTAGAACAAGATGAATAATAGTTTTGCACGAGATTGGCAATCCTGCACAATATTTGCAGGTGCGCTGTTTCTGGTATAAAGAAGCAGGCAGGGAAAATTTCTCCAAATCCATCTTGCTTGAAAAACGGAAAGGATCATCGAAAAAGAATGGCGGAACAAAAAATCAATATACGAGGAACGGAACAGGCGGCTGCTCTTTTTGGCAATCTGGATGAAAACGTCAAGTGGATCTGCAAAGAGTACGATGTGTCCATCATTGGCAGAGGAGAGGAAATCCGCATCACGGGAGAGCCGGAAAACGTGGCGAAGGCGGCCCAGGTGGTGGAAAGCCTTCTTCGTCTCATCGACAGAGGAGAGGCCCTGAACGAACAAAATATCCGGTATTGTATGTCCCTGGCCCAGGAAGAGGGAGGGGAAAAGCTGGAATCCATGGAATCTCTGGCGGGGGACTGCATCTGCATCACCAGCCGGGGAAAGCCAGTGAAACCCAAGACGCTGGGGCAGAAACGGTATTGCGAGGCCATCCGGAAAAACACCATTACCATCGGCGTAGGGCCGGCGGGAACCGGCAAAACCTATTTGGCGGTGGCTATGGCGGTGACGGCTTTTCGGGCCCAGCAGGTAAACCGGATCATTCTCACACGTCCGGCGGTGGAAGCCGGGGAAAGCCTGGGCTTTTTGCCCGGAGATCTCCAGCAGAAGGTGGACCCGTATCTGCGGCCGCTGTATGACGCGCTGTTTGATATGCTGGGGGCGGAGACCTACCAGAAATACGTGGAACGGGGAAATATCGAAGTGGCGCCTCTTGCCTATATGCGGGGACGTACACTGGATGACAGCTTCATTATTCTGGATGAAGCCCAGAATACCACCCAGGAGCAGATGAAAATGTTCCTTACCCGGTTGGGGTTCAATTCCAAAATGGTGATTACCGGAGACATTACCCAGATCGACCTTCCGGATCGTAAGCGTTCCGGCCTTCGGGAGATCATGCGGATCCTCCGGGATATTGAGGATATCGCACAGGTTCGTTTTGACGAACGGGACGTAGTGCGGCACAGATTGGTGCAGGATATTATCCGCGCCTATGCCCGGGCAGAAGCTTCCCGGCGCTGAAAAGCCGGAGACAAGTATAAAAAGAAGCCGCACGAGCGGCGGAAAGGTGAGGTATGTAGATATGGAAAAGATTCGCGTAATTATCGACAATACGCAGAAAGAAGTAAAGATCCCCACAGGGCTTAGAATGTTGGTGCGCCGCTGCTGCAACGCGGTTTTACGGATGGAAAAATTCCCGTATCCTGCGGAGATCAGCGTGACGTTTGTAAATAATAAGCAGATCCACGAGCTGAACCGGCAATACCGGGATAAAGATATGCCTACGGACGTGCTTTCCTTCCCTATGGGGGAAAACGGAAAATACGATGAAAATCCCGCTACGGGAGCCCGGATTCTGGGGGATATTGTAATTTCCATGGAAAAAGCCGTGGAGCAGGCCGAGCGGTACGGGCACAGCCTGGAACGGGAAGTCGGGTATCTGACAGCGCACTCCATGCTGCATCTTTTGGGTTATGACCACGAGACCTCTCCTTTGGATAAAGTTCATATGCGGGAAAAAGAAGAGCATGTTATGACGCAGCTGGGGCTGCCGGCTTCTGTCAGCGGTTACCTGATGGAAGAAGAGGAATCTTTGTGAGATTTTTAAAAGGGTTTTTGTATGCCTTTCGGGGAATCGGGCTGTGCATCCGGCAGGAGCGAAATATGCGGTTCCACACGGCGGCAGCCGTATATGTGCTGCTTTTCTCCTGCTTTTTTTCCTTTTCTGCGGTGGAATATGCCGTGCTGTTTTTAACGCTGGCATTGGTGATGGCCGCAGAATGCCTGAATACGGCGCTGGAACGCCTTTGCGACCAGGTAAGCCCCGGGTATTCGCCTTTGATCGGCGCCTGTAAGGACGCCGCGGCGGGAGGCGTGCTGGTGTGCGCTGTTTTTGCGGTTTGTGTGGGAGTTTGCCTGTTTTGGAAGCCGGAGGGCTTTCAGTTTGCCTGGATGTGGTTTATGGACAGGCCCTGGGCATGGATAGGGCTGCTTTGCAGCCTGCCTTTGGCTTGGTGGTATGTGTTTCGTGCGTTTGAAACAAGAAAGGCAAACCCTAAAAAGTAACGGATTTGGATGAAACTACAGGAAAGTTTGAGGTTGATGGTTTGGAAAATAAACATACAGAGCAAGGAGAATTGATGTATAAAGGGGATGCCCAGGAAAGTTCGGCTTTTGTGGCCATTGTGGGAAGGCCCAATGTGGGAAAATCTTCCCTGCTGAACCGGATGTTGGGGCAAAAAGTGGCTATTGTCAGCCGGAAACCCCAAACTACACGCACCCGGATCATGGGGGTTTTAACCCAGGGGAAAGAGCAGCTGGTCTTTATTGATACGCCCGGGCTGCACCGCCCCCGAAGCCGTTTGGGGGAATATATGGTCCGATCGGTGGCGGAATCTGTAGCCGGGGTGGACGCCTGCTTATTGGTAGCGGAAGCACATAAGCCGGTTTCCCAGGCGGATCGGGAGCTTTTGGAGCGGTGTAAGGCGCTTTCCCTGCCGGTGATTTTGGCGATCAACAAAATTGACCTTTTGGCGGATAAAACCGTGCTTATGGAGCAGATCCGGGAGTTTTCCCAGCTGTATCCCTTTGAGGCGGTGGTGCCGGTTTCGGCGGAAAACGGAAGCGGCGTGGAAGAAGCTTTGCTGCCGGAACTGAAAAAGCTGTGCCAGCCTGGAGGGCATTTGTTCCCGGAGGATACCCTGACGGATCAGCCTGAGCGTGTGCTGGCGGCGGAAATGATCCGGGAAAAGCTTCTGCGGCTTTTGGAAGGAGAAATTCCCCACGGCACGGCTGTGTTTGTGGAACGGATGCGGGAGCGGGAAACCGGGGATATTACGGATATCGACGCCACCATTTATTGTGAGAAAGACAGCCATAAGGGAATCATTATCGGCAAGGGCGGCGCCATGCTGAAAAAGGTGGGCATGTACGCCCGGCAGGATATGGAAGCCTTTTTCGGCTGCAAAATCAACCTGCAGCTTTGGGTGAAAGTCCGGGAGGACTGGCGGAACCGCCAGGGGCTTTTGCGGAGCTTGGGTTACGACAATTCGGATTTCGGAAACTGACGGCAACATTTACTTTTCAGGGAATTTGTGGAAATGAATTTTGGAAAATGTCCGTCCTTCGGGCATTTTCCCTTTTTCATTCCAATAGATTCCGAAGATTTGAAAATATTCCCTTTCATACCTTTGCGCAGGCTGCGAATACTGATTTTCAGAGCAGCCTCAGAGCAGCTCATGCTGTACACGCATATACTGGAATACCGGAAGCAAAGTGACGGAAAGGGGAAGCAAAAATGGATGAACGAGAAGCCTGGAATTGCTTTTTGCACAGCGGACGTGTGGAGGATTATCTGATTTACAGCCAGCTTCACCGGCAGGCGGAAGAAGCAGTTTCCGGCCAGTGGGAATCGGTGGAGGTGCCGGATGCTGATCAAAACGGACGGCTTGGTGATTGGGGAGCGGAATATGGGGGAAAGTGACCGTCTGGTAACGGTGCTGACCCGGGAAGAAGGAATCGTGCGGGGGTTTGCCCGGCAAGCCAGCCGGTATAAAAGCCGCCGATTCGCCGGCACACAGCTTCTTTGTTATTCCCGCTTTCAAATCTTCAAAGGGCGGGATACATATATTATCGACGAAGCCCAGCCGGTGGAACTTTTTTTCGATCTGCGGCTGGATATACTGCGGCTTTCCCTGGCACAGTATTTTTGCCAGCTGGCGGCGTCTGTTGCGCCCCAGCAAGCCCCGGCCGGGGATTTTCTCCGTCTGTTTTTGAATGCCTTGCATTATTTGAGCAAGGGGACCCGTCCGCTGCCGCTGCTGAAAGCCGCCGTGGAAATGCGGGCGCTTTCTCTGGCGGGATATATGCCCGATTTGGTAGGGTGCAGACAGTGCGGCTGCTATGAAGCGCCCGGAATGCGGTTTTATCCTGTTCGGGGGGAACTGTATTGCCAGGAATGCTGCCAGGGCAAGGAGGCAGGCTCGTTCCTGCTTTCCCCCGGCGTTTTGATGGCGTTGCGGCATACGGTGTACGCGGATTTTGAAAAGCTTTTTCAGTTTACCCTTTCTGCCCCGGGGCAGCAGACCCTTCAAAAGATAACGGAAGCCTATGTGCTGGCAACGCTGGACCGTGGATTCCGCACGTTGGATTTTTATCACCAGCTGCAGATGCAGGAAGGAAATACCGGAGAAACCGGCCCAAAACCCTTAGGCCGGGAGAAAAATCGTGAAGAAGCAGAAATAGCAGAAACAGCAGAAAACCAGAACCAAAAGTAAAAAATGTGGCCACATTGGAGGGGCTGCCTTATGGATCAACATATGAAACGCAGCATACATGTGCTGGAATTGGATAAAATTTTAAAATTGCTGGCGGAAGAAACCGCTTGTGAGGAGGCCGCCCGGTTGGCGGAAAATTTGGAGCCGTCTTCCTCTCTTTCCCAGGTAAAACGCCTTTTGGCGGAGACCCAGGAAGCCCATTCGCTTATGGCCCGGTTTGGAGCCCCGTCTTTTGGGGGGCTGAAAGATGTTTCCGGTTCCCTTCGCCGGGCGGAAGCCGGCGGCCTTCTGACAATGGGCGAGCTGCTGCGGGTGGCGCAGGTTTTGCGGACCCTGCGGGGCATCGTGGAATGGAGAAGCCGCAGCGAAGGCGTGCAGAGCATTCTGGACGATCGGTTCCAGGCGGTTTGCGCCAATAAATATTTGGAGGATCGCATCGGGACATCTATCCTTTCGGAAGAAGAAATGGCGGACACCGCTTCTGCGGAACTGGCCTCCATTCGAAGAAAAATCCGCAATGCTTCTCTTAGAGCCAGGGAGCAGCTGGATAAAATCATTCGTTCTCCTTTTTATCAGAAATATTTGCAGGACCCCATCGTCACCATGCGTTCCGGGCGGTTTGTGGTGCCGGTGAAAGCGGAATGCCGTGGGGAAGTGGCCGGATTGGTGCACGATACTTCTTCCAGCGGCGCTACGGTGTTTGTGGAGCCCATGGCTGTAGTGGAGGCCAATAACGAGATCCGGGTTCTGCTTTCCAGAGAGCAGGCGGAGATCGAGAGGATCCTTCAGGAACTTTCCATGGAAGCGGGAAGCTTTGCCTCTTCTATTATTGACAGCTATCACGTGGCCGTAGAGCTGAACCTTATTTTTGCCAAAGCCAATCTGGGGTATAAAATGCGGGCTTCTGTTCCCCAGGTAAACGATCAGGGGATCATTCAGCTGAAAAAAGCCCGGCATCCTTTGATTTCTAAAGACAAGGTAGTGCCCACGGAAATTCGTTTGGGAGGGGATTTTGATACTTTGGTGATCACAGGCCCTAATACCGGCGGCAAAACGGTTTCCCTGAAAACCATTGGTCTGATGACGCTGATGGCCATGTGCGGCCTGATGCTTCCTGTAGGGGATGAAAGCCGTGTTTCCGTGTTTGATAAGGTGCTGTCCGATATAGGGGATGAGCAAAGCATTGAGCAATCCCTTTCCACGTTTTCCGCTCATATGACCAATATCATCGGTATTGTGGAGCAGGCGGATTCCCAGAGCCTGGTGCTTCTGGATGAGCTGGGCGCCGGAACGGATCCGGTAGAGGGAGCGGCTTTGGCCATGGCTTTGCTGGAAGCGCTCCGTCTGCGGGGAAGCCGGATCGCCGCCACCACCCACTATGCGGAGCTGAAAGCCTACGCTTTGCAAACATCGGGTGTGGAAAACGCTTGCTGTGAGTTTGATGTGGCGACTTTGCGCCCCACCTACCGGTTGCTGATTGGAGTTCCCGGGCGTTCCAACGCGTTTGCCATTTCCCTTCGTTTAGGAATGGAACCTTCCATTGTGGAAAGAGCCAAGGAGTTGGTTTCCAGCGAAAATACCCGTTTTGAGGATGTGGTGGATCGTCTGGAATCCAGCCGTCAAAAGCTGGAAGAGGAGCGGGAGGAGGCGCGAAAGGCATTGGTTTCCGCTCAGGAGGCATTGGCACAGGCGGAAGAGAAAAAAGAAAAGCTGGAAGCAGGCGCCGAGCGGGAGATGGAAGAAGCCCGGCGGAAAGCGCTGGAACTGGTAGCCCGCACCAGAGGGCAGCTGGATGCTATGCTCAACGAAATAGAGGAGCTTCGCCGCCAGCAGAACAAAGCTCTTACTGCGGAGCAGAAAGCCCGGTTGCGGGGCAATCTTCGCCGGCTGGAAAACGAGGCGGACCCTGTTCATTCCAAAGCGGCGGAAGAGTATACCTTGCCCAGGCCCTTGAAGCCCGGGGACTCTGTTTTGATTTACGATATTGATAAAAAAGCTGTAGTGCTGGAAGTTCCGGAAAACGGAAAGAACGTGCTGGTGCAGGCAGGCATTTTGCAGACCCGGGTGCCGGTTTCTAATTTGCGGCTTTTAAAAGAAGAGAAAGTCAAAGCGCCGAAAGGGAGAAATATCCCCAGAACCTCCGGAAGCCAGGGCCTTTCCCGGGCATCCGCTTCCATGGAGCTGGATCTCCGGGGAGAAACCACGGAGGAAGCCATTGCCCATGTGGATCTTTTCCTGGACAGTGCTTTGCTGGCGGGTCTGCATCAGGTGACGGTTATCCATGGTAAGGGAACGGGAGCTTTGCGGGCAGCGGTGCAGGCTCATCTGAAAACCCATCCGTCGGTAAAGAGTTATCGTTTGGGGACGTTCGGAGAAGGGGAAAGCGGCGTTACCATTGTAGAATTAAAGTAAGATCGGCTGTTTACCAGCCGAAAAGCCAGGTCTGAAACGGCTGTTTTCTGCATATACTCCTATGAGGGGGAGTGTGTATGCCGAATGTAAGCCGGGAAGGACCTGGTTTTCTTTTATCAAAAAAGCACGACGGAGAAAAAGAAGCGCTTGATCTGCAAAGGCAGGCGGAGAAAACCAGCCGTCGATGGGTGTTGATCTTTTGGATCCCGGTATTGCTTTTGGTGGTGGTTTCCGTCGTTACGGCTTTGGCCTTTTCTTGCGAAGACGCTCCCCAAAACCCCTCCGGGGAAGAAAGCGGCGTGTTAAAACTGGGAGAGGCGCTGCTGACCGGAAAGGAAGCGGAACTTTCCGCCGGAGAGGTTTCCGCTCTTTTATACCCGCTGCTCCAAGAGAAACTGCCCCGGGAACTGCGGCTAACGGGCTTTTCTTTGGAAGCTCCCGGAGAAAATTGCCTGTATGCCCGGGTTTTGGTGGAGAAATTTGGAAGAGAATTTTTGCTTTCCTTTCGGTGGGCTCTTTTTCCGGGAACAAATACACTGCGGCTGGAGGAAGCCAAACTTGGGAAATTACCTATTCCATCTTCCTGGGCTTATGAATGGATAAAGGAGGCGCTTACGGAAGAATATTGTCCGGGCAATCAGACGCTTACTCTTCCGGAAAGCTTTTCGTTTTCTCTTTGGGAAGGTACGGAGCCGGTTACCCTGCATTGGTCCGAGATCCGTGCCAAGGAAGGAAATCTGTATATTTCTTTGTGGGCACAAGTGGATTGGCTTTCCTTGCTGCCATAGGAAACGGCGAAGAAAAACCCTCTTCCATGAAACGGAAATTTTATGGAAGAGGGTTTCGTCATACGGAAAAGGGGAAAGCCCTTGTATTAGCGGGAAAGAGCGGTGGGGTCCTTTTCCCCCAAAGCCCCTTGCGCGTGCCGGCGAATGGCTTCAAAGCTTTGGGAACTGATGACATGCTCAATACGGCAGGCATCCTCCAATGCCGTTTTTTCATCTACCCCCAGCCGCATCAGCCACTGGGAAATAAACGTATGGCGTTCATAAATTTTTTCGGCCACGTCCCTTCCCTTGGCGGTAAGCTCAATGGCTCCGGTTTCGCTGACCCGGATGTATTCGTTTTCCCGCAAGTTACGCATAGCAACGCTGACGCTGGGCTTGGAAAAATTTAGTTCATTGGCAATATCCACAGACCGTACATATCCCAACTTCTTCTTTAGAACCAGAATGGTTTCCAGATAATTTTCCGCAGATTCCAGTATTTTCAAAAAAGCATCTCCTTTAAGATCAAGTGCGGCAGGGAGGAATTGAGATTAAAAGTTTATTTTAGCAAGTATACCATATTTCCCAGGATAAATGCAAACCGAGATATTTTTGCCCCACGGGTAAAACTTTATGTGGGAAGATTTACCGTGGAAAGGATGTGTCATAGTATACATAAATCGTTTAGGTAATCTGTCGCAGTTGCTGAAAAATCGGAGAAATAGAAAATGATCCACGCCCTGTCTTGCAAATCGAAAGTTCACGTGCGATAATGGTAGGACATTTACAAACAGGCATGTGGCGGAAGCTTGCGGTTTTAGCCCTACAGCCTGTACATACACAGGAGGGTGAAAGATGGAAAAGGAAAGAAGCAGCTTTACAGGCAGGCTGGGTTTTGTTTTGGCAGCGGCCGGTTCAGCGGTGGGTCTGGGAAATATTTGGAGATTCCCCTATCTGGTAGCGCAATACGGCGGGGGAATTTTTCTTCTGGTATACATTATCCTTGTGGTTACCTTCGGCTTTGCTTTAATGGCGGCGGAGATTGCGCTGGGCAGAAAAACAGGCCTCAGCGCCATTGGAGCGTTCCAGAAATTAAATAAAAAATTCAAATTTCTGGGCATTCTGACGTCCATCGTTCCCATTGTGATTTTTCCGTATTATTGTGTGATCGGCGGCTGGGTAACGAAATATTTTACCGTGTTTCTTACGGGTCAAGCGCAGGACGCGGCACAGGAAACTTATTTTTCCAGCTTTATCGGTCAGGTCTGGCAGCCCTTGGGCTGGTTCGCTCTTTTTGTAGGAGTAACGGCGGTGATCGTTCTTTTAGGCGTGGAAAAAGGCATCGAAAAAGCCAGCAAGTTTATGATGCCCCTTTTGGTGGTGCTTACTGTTTGCGTTGCGATATTTGTCGCCTGTCAGCCCGGCGCGTGGGACGGTATCGTTTACTATTTCACACCGAACTTTTCACATTTTAGTTCCGGCACGGTATTGGCAGCCTTGGGGCAGCTGTTTTATTCCATGTCTTTGGCGATGGGTATTATGATTACCTATGGCTCCTACATGAAAAAAGATGTGGACTTGGAGAAATCCGTAAAGCAGATTGAAATTTTCGATACGGGAATCGCTATTTTTGCCGGCTTAATGGTCGTTCCGGCGGTCTTTGTGTTTTCCAGCGGAGACCTTTCTAAATTGCAGACAGGCCCCGGGCTGATGTTTGAAATGCTGCCCCAGGTGTTTGGAAGCATGAACGGTGTAGTAGGCGGCGTTTTAGGCACTCTTTTCTTCCTGCTGGTTTTGTTTGCGGCGCTGACATCTTCTATTTCTCTGATGGAAACCGTTGTTTCCATCCTTCAGGATAAACTTAAGTGGAATAGAAAGACCATTTGCCTCCTGGTAGCAGCGGGAGCTTTCCTGGTGGGTATTCCCAGTTCTTTGGGGAACGGAATTTGGAAGGAATGGAGCTCCAGCGTACTGTTTGGCATGGATTTCCTCACTTTCTTTGATTTCATCAGCAACAGCGTATTGATGCCCATTGTAGCTTTCTTTACCTGCGTGTTCGTCGGTTGGGTTATTAAGCCCAAGACTCTTTCCGATGAAATCGAGATCTCTTCTCCCTTTAAGAGAAAGAAAATGTTTGAAGTGATCATCCGCTATATTGCGCCGATTTGCATTGTAGCGATTTTGATTAGCTCTGTGTTTAAGCTGGTTTAAGGGCTTTGAAAGAAAAACGAAAAGAATATGAAACAGCCTTGCCTCCTGAAAGCAGCAAGGCTGTTTTTCGTGTGACAAAACAATGTCGGAAATATAAAAAGTGCAGAAAAGCAGGAAAAAGTTTAGTTTGTCATTGCAGAGCGGAAATTGCCTGCCGGAGAAGAGGGAGATCCCCTGCTGGAACGGATAATGCGTCAATTTTTGCTTGCAGGAAATACGGCAGGAAAGAAGTGTGGGAAGCCAAAGCGCCACAAATGCTGACGGGGATCCCGTTTTTATGGGCGTTTTCCGCCGTGATACGAATCAGCTCCAAAACAGCAGGAGAATGAGGGTCTCGGTAAGGCTCCAAAGCAGCGTCCTGCCGGTCCACCGCCAGTGTATACTGCATCAGGTCGTTGGTGCCGATGCTGAAAAAATCCGAAAGCTTTGCCAGCTCATGGCTGAGAAGAGCCGCGGCCGGTGTTTCCACCATGATCCCTAGTTTAACGGATGTTCCCAGCGGAAATCCTTCCTGCCGCAATTCATCCTGCACCTGGCAGGCAAGTTCCCGTATTTTTCGGACCTCCCAAAGGTTGGAGATCATGGGGAATAAGATGGAGAGATTTCCAAAAGCGGAAGCCCGGTACAATGCCCTAAGCTGTTTTTTTAGCAGAGGTTCATGGAGGAACCCAAAGCGAATGCCCCGCATGCCCAAAGCCGGGTTGCTTTCCGGCGGGGATTTAAGATACGAAAGAGGCTTATCCCCTCCTGCGTCCAGTGTGCGGATCACCACCGGTTTGCCGTTCATGGCTTCTGCCACGGATCGGTATGCCTGAAATTGTTCTTCTTCCGTAGGCGGAAAAGGTTTTTCTAAAAATAAAAATTCGCTCCGGAACAAACCGATTCCCTGAGCCCCCGCCTGGAGGACGGAAGGAAGGTCTGCCAGAGAGCCCAGATTGGCATATAAAGCAATGGGAGAAGCAATTTGTGATTGGGAAGAACTTGCTTGAGATTTTTCCGAATTTTTTAAATGCCGCTGCCGGGAAAGGCAAACCTTCAGGGAAGTTTCCTGTTCCGGAGAAAGGCTGAGAAGCACTTCGCCGGTCTCCCCGTTGAGAAAGGCTTTTGTTCCGTTTTGCCGGGGCCCCACATCCTCTCCCAGACCGGAAACGGCGGGAATGCCCATGGTGCGGGCAAATAGCGCCCCGTGAGAAAGAGGAGAACCTTTTCGGGTGAGGATCCCCGCGATTTTTGCGGGATCCAAACGGGCGGTTTGGCTGGGAGTAAGCTCTTCCGCCGCCAGAATAAACGGAGAATCGCCGGAAGGAAGAGCGGTTTTTTCTCCGGAAAGAAGCTCCAGCAAACGCAAAGAAATATCTTTTACGTCTGCGGCACGCTGCTGCATATAGGGGTCTTCCATGGAAGAAAAAAGCAAGGAAAATTGCCGGAAAGCGGCGCAAACCGCGGATTCCGCCGTAAGGTTTTGCAGAACAGCTTCCTTTATGGCCTGCAAATAGTCTGTGTCCTCCAGCATCATGCGATGCACCTCAAAAAGCTGGGCGTTTTCTTCTCCCAGTTCCTGAGCGACTCTTTCGTATAACGTGTTCAGATCTTTGCCGGCTTGGGTGCAGGCTTCCTGAAAGCGAAGAAATTCCTTTTGAGGATCCTGGGAAGGCCGCTGGGCGTACAAATGCAGGAGATCTTCCTGAGAAGGACAGTACCAAAATGTTCCCAGAGCCATCCCTGGGGAAATCCCTTCTCCATGCAGCTGAAGCATTGATGAATTCCTCCCTTTCCCATAGATTTTTCGTTTTTTACTGGGATTGTCTCCAGTATATAAAAAACAAAAAGCTTCTGTCAAGGAAGAAAAGAGGGAGGAAAGGGAAGGAGTTTTATTGGAACAAGGTGACGATACAGCGGCCGGTGTTATCTCCGGAAATGGTGTAGCTTTTATTGGAACCGATGGGAATATTTTCTGTGTTGTTTACCGTATAGATCTCATATTGTTTCCCTTGGGGGTCCGTATAAAATAAATGCTCGCCCTGGGCTGTAAAAGAGTCCAAATAGGAAATATATTCCTCTAAGCAAAACTCGTGTTCCTGGATGATGAGAGAATGAGGGAGGCCTACATAACGAAAATGCCAGGGCTCGTACTGAATTCCGGTATAGGCATATTTTTCCTCCGGATATCGTACAATGAATCCAAAACGGGGGGCGTTCTCGTTGATCCAACGGTAGACGCCCGTTCCCGTATAGGACTCTGACGTACCGTCGGAGGGATGAAAAATGTTAAAATCCAGAGCATATCCCGTGTGATGTTCGCTGTGCCCTGGGGAAGCCACCCAAGCCGCCGCCGCCTGGGATCCTTTTTCCTGTTCTTCCCGGGAAAGAAGATCATCTTGGTAGTCTAGAGTTCGATATCCACTGCATACCAGCAGGTCCTGAGAGCCTTGGCTCTGCTGAAAGCCTAAAAGCATTTCATTCAGAGCTTGGATGGTATCCTTATGGAGGAGGACATTTTTATCCGAAACCATATAAGAGCTGTTTTTATTTTCGTAGACCGAAAGAAGATCCGGGATTTCCTCTTGGTAACAGCCGTAACGTTGATTTACTAAAATCAGCGGCCCTTGATAGAAAGCGTCCTCAGGAAGGGATACAAACTCCACCCAGTTTCCAGCGGATCCCTGAGCAGGGGCGGTTGAGTTTTCCATTTGCAAGGAGTTTTCCTGGCTTTGGGCAGATTTTGTTTCTCCTTCCCAGGAAGAGAAATGGAAAGCCAGGTAGAAAAGACCAAATGTCAAAAAAAGAGAAAAAAAATAAAAAAATAAAGGACCATTGTTTCTTTTCTTTCCGGGGGGATGTCTCTTTTCCATGGGCTGTTTTCCTTTCTTTCGAATTTTTTAAGATTTCATGGCGGATCAGGGAACTTTAGAAGCGGATTGTATCAGCATACCTTATGGGATATGCAAAAAAAGGGCAGAATGGTCGTTTTTTTAGGAAAATTTTTCATATCCTATACGGCCTAAAACTTTATCCAGAAATTTTTTATATCCCGGGGAAAAAACCATTTGAAATTCGCCTGCGTAGACGGCGACTTTTCCGTTAAATCCCTGTTTAAAGCGATACACCCCGTAGTTGGGATGAGAAGGGTCAAACCAAAAAGGAATCCCCATAAAATCATAGGTGTGGCAGTGATTTTCCAACGCCCACTGAATCATCGTCCACTGCATCAGGTAGTTGGGCATTACTTCCCGATGAAGGGAAGTGGAAGCGCCGTATACGTAGCAGGTTCGGCTGCCGTATTGTACGGTAATGGCTCCGGATAAAGGGATCCCCTGATAATGGCAAAGATATAGCCGGCAGTTTTCTCCTAGATTGTCCATCATGGAGGCGAAATATTCCGGCGAACGAATGGTGAATTTGTCCCGCTGCGCTGTTTCAGAAAGAAGCTTATAAAATTCTGGCAGCTTTTCTTTGCCGTACATGCGGCACACCACTCCTTTTCTTTCAGCCAGCCGAATGTTATATCGCCATTTGCTTTTGAAAGAAGAAAAAACATCCTCCGGGGTGCGTCCTTTTAAGGGAAGAATATAGTTGTGGCGGCACTGAATCACTTTTTTATCGGGAAGCCCCGGTGTGTAGGAAAGGCCGGCCCGGCACAAAGCCTGTATGGTCTCCTTATCCCATTTTTCCACAAGGGGACAGGCCTTAAAGATCCAGGCTCGGTATTTTTTTGCCAAAACGGTTACCCCCTGAATCAGATCTTTTAAAACATCGGGATTTTGCAAGTCGCACACAGGTCCCCAGGGGGAATAGAGAAAGGACGGGAGAGGAAAGGGGAATTTTTTGATCAAAACCAGCATGGATCCGCAAATTTGGCCACAGGCATCTCTGGAAACCAAAAATGCATGCCGCCAATTTTTTTTAACACGGCACCAGCCGGGAGACTGCAGAAAACTTCCCAGAGGATGGGATCCAACAAAAGATTCGTATTCCTGCAGAGCTTGAGGGTCAGAAGCGTTCAAAATTTCCAAAAAAAGACCTCCTCGAGCAGCCGGCAGTTTGTAGAAAGTGGAATGCAAGGAAAACGGCTGCCTTTTTCAGTAAACCTCCGGTGGATACAGGAAGTCTTCCGGAAAATGTCAGGAAAATGTAAAAACGAGATTTTTTTGCTGAAAATTACCTTCAGAGCCATAAAAGCAGAGCGCGCCTTCGTATTTGCCATACGGAGACGCGCTCTGTTTAAAAATAAATCTCTGAAATTTTTATGTTTTTAAATCATACCGAAGCCGGTGAAAAGATCGGAAACAGGGTCGTAAAACAAGGCGAAAGAAGAAAGATCATAAATGCCGGCATAATAAAACTCTGGGAATACCAGAAGCAGTTCCTTTTCATAAGGCAGGAAGCTATAATCGCTGCTGAAAGCATCCAGCAAAGGGTAGCATTCATAGAGGGAGAAGGGGTAGGCGGAATCGTATTCTGCGGTGGACGCGCGCAGAAGCAGCAGGTTCATCCAGATTCGATCCCCGGATTCTCTGGCCTGTTCCAGCATATCCGCGTTTATACCGTCCGAAAGAAAGTTCAGGCCGTTTTCCTGTGTTTTCAGAGCAATCTGAAACCATTTTGCCAGCTTTTCTTTTCCTTCTGTGATTTCTTCCTCCGATAAAGAAGTTTGCTCCTGGGGGTAGCAGTGAAAATAACAAAGATTAAAAAAATAGGTTTCCGGAGTATACGCAAAAGCCAAAGAGAGGGTAAACGTTTTATTTTTCCGGCTGGTGACCTGTATCTCTGGAAGGTAATATCTTCCGGTGGTTGGGTCAAGTAAAAGCTCTTTGCAGATCATATCCAGAGCTTCCTGGGAAAAACTGTCTTCCAAACCGTTGGCGTCAAACCAGGTGAAGAGAAAGGAAGTCAGCCCCATAGGCAGGAATGAGGAAAGTGGATTTCCTTCATCTGTTTCTTCCGGATCCTTTACAAAACTGTCTATATACGGGGTGCAATCTTCTTCTCTGAATTGGCTCCAGGGGAAAAACGTGATGGAATTTCCGTCGGCAAAAAGGAAGGGATCCTGAGAAGGCAGCGGTTCCCAGTAAGTGACTTCTTGCTGGGGAGAAAGAAAGGTTCGCCGCATCCATTCTCCGCCTCCCAATCCCGCCGCCAAAACAGCAATGGTCAGAAGCAAAGGAAGGATAGTCTGGGAAAAGTAAAAATGCCGTTTCCCATTTTTTGCCGGCGATCGTTTCAGAAATTTCCAGAAAAAAGGTGAATTCTTCATAGGGACTCCTCCTTCTTTTCCGGGAAAATGACGGTTACGCAAGTTCCTTTTCCCAGCTGGCTGCGGATATCCAGCATTCCCCTATGGCACCGGACGATTTCCGCGCAAAGGGAAAGCCCCAGTCCCACGCCTCCCGCTTTTCGGGAACGGGATTTATCCACCATATAAAACGGCTGTGTAACTTTCCGAATGCTTTCCTCAGGCATGCCCACACCGAAATCCAAAACAGTGAATATCGTTTCTCCTCGGGGGCTTTTTTTGCAGGAAAGGGTGATTTCCTGCCCGGGTGAGGAAGCTTTTCGAGCATTGTCCAAAAGGTTATAAAGGAGAGATTTCAAGAGTTCAGGATCGGCTTGTAGGGATAACCCCTGAGAAGAAAGGATGCAGTGCAGGGAAAGCTGCTGCTTTTCTAAAAGGGGAAGAAAAACAGTTTGAATCTCCTGAAAAAGGGCAGATACGGAAATATTTGAAATTTCCAGACGAGTGCTTCCGGCAGTGATCAGTTCCATAAGCTTTCCGGAAAGATTTTGAAGGCGATGCGTTTCTTCCACGATCACCCCGGCGTATTCCCTTCGTTCAGCTTCGGACACTTCTTTTTTTACCCGCAGAAGATCCGCAAATCCTAAAATAGAGGTCAGCGGCGTTTTCATTTCGTGCGCCAGATTGTCAATGAAGCGCTTACGGTCCTCTGCGGCGGTGCGCAGGGATTCCACATGTTCTTCTACGGAAGCAGCCATACGGTTGATGTTGAAGGCCAGTTCCCGAAATTCCCGGCTTCCGGTTTCGGGAAGCCGTTTGGAATATTTTCCGGCGGCGATTACACGCAGGGAAAGATTTACCCGGCGCAAAGGTCGCAGAAGGCCCAGAGAGATGGCCAGCAGAAGAAGAGAAGTGATCCCGGCAAACACCAGGCTCATAACTTGTACGAAATGGGATTGCTGATCTGCCAGCGCAAAAACAGAGGAAATATCCTGCAAGGTCAGTAAAGCATAAAAATTTCCCTCCAGCCGGATAGGCGTTCCCACGGTTAAATAGACACGATCTCCTTCTTGGAAAATTTTCGTGCCCTGCTGCTGCTTTTCAAGGACAGCCTGGGGAAATTCCGGATAAAGATTTAACGCTGCCGCGTTGCGGTTAATAACGATCCTTCCCTGGGAAGTGATCAAAGCCACGCCCAGACCGTTTCCCGTTTGCGCACGAATGCGGGCCTGGGCTACGTCCTCCGCTTCCTGTTCCTCCAGAAGCACCTTATTGTTTTTCAAACGGGTATAGATCACCTCGTTGGAAAGAGAGGCGGACAGGCTGCGGTGTTGGGATAAAGCCCGGTTCATTTCACCGTTTAATAAAGTTTGATGATTCTCTTGCAAAAGAATAAAGGCAATGAGGTTTACAGCGGCTGTGACCAATGCCAGCGTGCAGAGAAACACTTTTTGCCAAAGTTTCATTTACGGCCTGCTTTCTAGCCGGTATCCCAGCTTTGGTATTGTGATCAGTCGGTTCTGCAGCCCCAGCTTTTTCCGAAGTTGCTGGATATGGGTATCCACCGTGCGGGTCTCTCCCTGAAAGGCGTATCCCCAAACGTTGGCCAAAAGATGCTCCCGGGTAAGAGCCATATCCGGATTCTGAATAAAAAGCACCAGCATATCGAATTCTTTTGGCGTCAGAGAAATGGGAGCCCCGGATTTCCGGACGATATGCCGCTCCAGATCCACGGAAATTTCCTCATATTCCAAAACGGATTTAGTCTTTCGGTTCCGTCGGAGCACCACTTCGATCCGCGCCAGAAGTTCTGCGACTTCAAAAGGCTTTACGATATAATCTCCCGCACCCATCCGCAGCCCTCGGACCTTATCGTCTATATTCTGCCGAGCCGTAAGAAAAACAACAGGGATTCCTTTATTTCGAATGTGCTGAAGAACGGAAAAGCCGTCCATTCCCGGAAGCATAACGTCTAAAAGAACAAGGTCAAATTCCTGGGAAAGAATGGTGTTTACCGCATTCTGGCCGTCCTGGCATATAATTGCTTCATATCCCACCATGGAAAGGGAGGCGGAAATCATCCGAGCAATGTTTTCTTCGTCCTCAACAATACAAATTCGAATCATGGGAATCTCCTTTCCTGCTGCGTCAGGCTGTGGCCTTTTTCCATGAGCATACTAGCACACAATGGGAAAAGAATCAATCCGTTCCTTTTTCTTCCATAAGCAGCCTCTTGACAGCTGCCGGTTCCTGCGATACAATTCTAAATGCAAATCATTTGCATTTAGAAGCCGTTTATAGAAATCGGAGGATCCATTTTGATTACATTTAAGATACGATCTTCAAAACCGGCTGGTTTTAGATCCGTTCATTTGCCTGCGTTTAAAACCATGCTTTCCTTTATCCTTTCTCTTTGCCTTTTGTTGTCTGGCTGCGGCGTCAGAGAAAAGGAGGAAGATTCTTTCCGTATTGTTACTTCCTTTTATCCCATGTATATTATGGCGCTGAATTTGACCCAAGGAGTGCCGGGAGTGCAAGTGGAGAACATGGCGGGTCAGCAGGCCGGCTGCTTGCACGATTACCAGCTGCAGAGCAAAGATATGCAGAATCTTCAAAAAGCCGACTTGTTTGTGATCAACGGAGCTGGTATGGAAAGTTTTTTGGAAGATGTGAAACAGCAGCTTCCTTCCCTTCCTATTTTGGTTACCAGCCAAGGCATTCCCCTTTTGGAAGAGGAGGACCATTCCCATGAAGAAGAAAGTGAACACGGGGAAGAGCAGGGATCCCATGAGGGGCATGAACACGGAGAAGTGAATCCTCATGTCTGGGTCAGCATCAGCGACGCTATTCTTCAGGTGGAAAATTTTTCGGAGGGCTTGACGGAAGCGGACCCCATCCATGGGGAGCAGTACCGGAAAAACGCAGAGATCTATATCGAAAAGCTGGAAACGCTCCGGGAAGAAATGCATCAGGCGCTGGATGGCCTGGAAGACAAAAGGATCATCACGTTTCACGAGGCATTTCCGTATTTTGCCCAGGAATTTGGTTTGGAAATTGTGAAAGTGATCAACCGGGAACCGGAAAGCCAGCCCAGTGCCAAAGAACTGGCGGAGACCATTCGGGAGATCCGGGAAACCGGCGTAAAAGCGGTGTTTGCCGAGCCGCAATACCCGGAAAGCGCTGCCAACATTGTGGCGGAAGAAAGCGGCGCGGGAATGTACTTCTTAGATCCCTGCACCACAGGGGAAGAATCTCCGGATGCATATCTGAATGCTATGCGAAAGAATATGGAGGTTCTGAAGACGGCTTTGGCGGGATGATTTTCAACAGTTGATCTGCAGATAGTGGAAAAAATACGGACCAGCCATCCGCTGTTTGATGTGGAAAGCGATGCTTTCTTTTTGGAAAGGCAGGAATTAAAAAATGCATAACCAGGAAAAGGCCAGCTTCTCCCCTTACGGGGACTGCACCAGCTGTGCCCGGGCAGGCTGCAATTGCGTGGATTGTAAGTGCAGTATGAAGATTCAGGGGTTAACCGTTGAAAAAAAAGACGGGTACATTTTGAAAGATGTTTCCCTGGAAGTAACCCATGGGGAGATTTTGGCCATCATCGGCCGCAACGGCGCGGGAAAATCCACGCTTTTAAAAGCAATCTTAGGCCGAATCCCTTATACGGGAACGATCTCTTATACCAGCCATAAGGGTGAGCCGATCGTGAGGCCCAAGATCGGGTACGTTCCGCAAAATTTGGTATTTGACCGTACGTCCCCTGTGACGGTGGCGGATTTTCTCTGCCCCAATCTTTCCCGGTTCCCTGTTTTTTTAGGGCATCGGAAGGAAGCGCTGGAAAAAGCCGGCGCGATCCTTGGAAAAGTAGGAGCTTCCTGCGGACTTTTGAAAAAGCGGATGGGGACCTTGTCCGGAGGAGAACTGCAGCGGGTGCTCCTGGCGTTTGCGCTGGAACCTTTGCCGGATCTGCTGCTGCTGGACGAACCGGTTTCCGCTATGGACCGGAAAGGAACGGAAGTGTTCTATGATCTGGTCACTTCCCTGCGAAAAGAATACCATATGCCGGTGCTGTTGGTTTCCCATGATCTGGCCCATGTGGAGCAGTTTGCCACTTCCGCGGCCCTTCTGGATCAGACGGTTCTGCTTTCCGGCCCGGTAGAAACGGTAATGTCTTCCCCGTTGGTGGAAGAGGTATTCGGCATTCCAAAGAGAAAGAGGGAGCAAAATGGAAATCATTTATAATTGGATGGACTGGCTCCTTCCTTTTGAGTGGGCGGAATTTACTTTCATGAAGCATGCGCTCCTGGCTGTTTTGTTGGTGACCCCTTTGTTTGGTTTGGTGGGAACCATGGTGGTAAACAACCGGATGAGCTTTTTTTCCGACGCTTTGGGGCATTCGGCGCTTACAGGCATTGCGCTGGGTGTGCTGATGGGTGTGGACAACTATTTGCTGTCCATGCTGGGATTTTCCCTTCTGTTTGCACTTTTGATGTCCGGCGTTATGGGATCGGGCCTTTCTTCCGCCGATACGATTATCGGGGTGTTTTCCAGCACGGGACTGGCTTTGGGGATTGTGCTGCTTTCATCTCAGGGAGGGTTCGCCAAATATTCCGGATACCTGGTGGGGGATATTTTAACGGTAGGGACGGAAGAGATCCTGCTGCTGGCCGGGGTTCTGGTATTGGTGATTCTTCTTTGGGTGCTGCTGTTCAACCGGATGTTTCTCACCGGGATGAATCCGGATCTGGCGGCCAGCAAAGGTATTTCGGTGCGGCTTACGGAAAAGCTTTTTGTGGTGATCGTCGCTGTATTGGTGACCATCTCCATCAAATGGGTGGGAATCCTGATCATCAATTCCCTTTTGGTGCTCCCGGCGGCCGCCGCTCGAAATATAGCCCGTTCCATGCGTGCCTATCATGTTTACAGCGTGGGGATCTCTATGATTTCCGGCGTCACGGGTCTGATTCTTTCCTATTACTTGGGAACCGCGGCGGGAGGGACCATCGTTTTAACGGCGGCGGCATTTTTCTTTGTAACCTTTGCGGCGGCCCGCCTGCGAAAAAGTTAAATCAAGGAAACAGGAAACAGGAAACAGGGAACATAAAACAAGACATAAGAAAAAGAAACAAGGGATCTCTCTTTTCCTCCGGCCCTCTTTGCCGAAGGAAAAGGGATCCCTGTTTTTATATCTTGGAAAATTGAAAGAAAAAAGCGCCGGATTTTGCCTGTTTTTATGAATTCTCAAAGGAATTTTTATTGGAATTGTAGGAGTTGTCCCTTTATTCATGGCAAAGGATATGGTAAAATGTTTCTGTGATAAAGAAATCTTCCGGATTGGAAGAGGGAATGGGGCTTCGGGCTCCGGAAATGGGGGAACATATGTCTGACGTCATTCGTGTATTTGTGGAGAAAAAGCCGGGCTTTGATGTGGAAGCGCAGCACATAAAGGCCGATTTGGTGGAAAATCTGGGGATCCGCAGCTTGACGGATCTGAAGCTTCTGAACCGGTATGATGTTTCCGGGCTGAGCCGTCAGGATTTTGAGAAAGCCCTGACCATGGTTTTCTCCGAACCCAATGTGGACAATGTATACCATGAAACATATAATGCGCCGGAGGGGTACCAGGTGTTTGCTATGGAGTACCTTCCCGGGCAGTACGACCAGCGGGCGGATTCCGCGGCGCAGTGCGTCCAGCTGTTGACCCAGGGGGAGCGTCCCCAGGTGCTGACGGCTAAAGTGATCGCCGTATCCGGGAAGATTTCCCAGGAGGAAATGGAAAAGATCCAGACCTATCTGGTAAACCCTGTGGAAAGCCGCCTGGCTTCTCTGGAAAAGCCGGAGAGCCTGGATGTGCAGGCGGAGGTTCCCGGCAACGTGCAGCGGGTGGAAGGCTTTATTCGCTGGGATCGGCAGCGGCTGGAGTCCTACTATGCGTCCATGGGCTTTGCCATGAGCCTGGAGGATCTGGAATTCTGCCGGGATTATTTCCGGGATGAGGAAAATCGGGATCCCAGCGTGACGGAGCTGCGGGTGATCGATACCTATTGGAGCGATCATTGCCGCCACACTACCTTCTCTACCCGGCTGACGGAGATCCGGATTGAAGAAGGAAAGCAGAAGGCCGTAACGGATGCCATCGAAGATGCACTCAAGCTGTATTTTGCCACCCGGGAAGAGCTTTACGGCGCTTCCACGGAGAAACCGGTGTCTTTGATGGACATGGCGGTGATCGGCGCTAAATCTCTGCGGAAAAAAGGATTGGTGCAGGATCTGGATATCAGCGATGAGATCAATGCCTGCTCCATTGAGGTCCCGGTTACTGTGGACGGAAAAACGGAGCCCTGGCTGGTTCAGTTTAAGAACGAGACCCATAACCACCCCACGGAGATCGAGCCTTTCGGCGGCGCGGCCACATGCCTTGGCGGCGCGATCCGGGATCCCCTTTCCGGGCGGGCTTATGTATACCAGGCCATGCGCGTCACCGGTTCCGGAGATCCCACGGTGCCCTTTGAAAAGACGTTAAAAGGCAAGCTTCCCAGCCGGAAGATCACCACGGGAGCGGCCCAGGGCTATAGCTCCTATGGCAACCAGATTGGCCTTGCTACCGGACAGGTAACGGAATTGTACGACAGCGGTTATGTTGCCAAACGCATGGAGATCGGCGCGGTGATCGGCGCCTCCCCCAAATCCAATGTGGTGCGGGAAGTTCCTGCTCCGGGAGATGTGATCGTGCTTTTGGGCGGCAGCACCGGCCGTGACGGAATCGGCGGTGCCACAGGTTCCAGCAAGGCGCATACGGAAAAATCCGTAGAGGTTTGCGGAGCGGAAGTGCAGAAAGGAAACCCGCCCACAGAGCGGAAGATCCAGCGTTTGTTCCGGGATCCGCAAGTTTCCCGGCTGATCAAGCGCTGAAACGATTTCGGTGCCGGCGGCGTGTGCGTGGCTATCGGAGAATTGGCGGACGGCCTGACAGTGAATCTGGACCATGTACCCAGAAAGTATGAGGGCTTGGACGGAACGGAACTGGCCATTTCCGAAAGCCAGGAGCGTATGGCGGTGGTGTTGGATTCCGCCGATGTGCAGGCTTTCTGTGAGGCAGCTGCCCGGGAAAACCTGAACGCGAAGATTGTAGCTTTTGTAACGGAAGAGCCCCGGCTGCGTATGGAATGGCGTGGAGACCGGATCGTGGATATTGCCCGTTCCTTCCTGAACACCAATGGTGTGACCCAGAACGCTCAGGTATACATCGAAGCGCCGGACGGCGACTTGAACTATAGAAAGCTGGTTCCGGAATGCCTGGCCGGGAAACCCCTGGCAGAAGCTTTCCGGGAAAACCTGGCCCGCTTGGAAGTTTGCGGCCAGAGAGGTTTGGCGGAGCGCTTTGACTCCTCCATCGGTGCCGCTACCGTTCTGATGCCCTTTGCAGGAAAATACCAGATGACGCCGGAAGACGCCATGGTGGCGAAACTGCCGGTGGATCATGGTGAAACCGATGACGCCACGGCTATGAGCTACGGCTATATCCCGGGGATCGCCCGGTTCTCCCCCTTCCACGGAGCGGCATACGCCGTGGTGGAAAGCCTTTCCAAACTGGCGGTAGTAGGAGCGGACCCCATGAAGGCCCGTCTGACCTTCCAGGAATATTTTGAGAGGCTGAAGGATGTTCCCAGCCGTTGGGGCAAGCCTACGGCGGCTTTGTTGGGCGCGTTGACCGCGCAGCTGAAGCTGGGGCTTCCGGCTATCGGCGGTAAGGACAGCATGAGCGGCAGCTTTGAAAACCTGGATGTGCCGCCTACTTTGGTAAGCTTCGCGGTAGCCATGACCAAGGCCAGCAAAACCAAGTCTGCTGCGCTGCAAAAGGCAGGTTCCGCTTTGGTTTGGTTCCCTCTGCCGGAAACAGAGGGCAGCATGCTGCCGGACTGGGAGAAGATCCCCGGTTACTATAAAGAGATCCTTTCCCGGATGGAAAACGGAGATATCCTTTCCGCTTCCGTTGTAAAAGAAGGCGGCGTAGCGGCTGCCGCGGCGAAGATGGCATTCGGCAACCGTTTGGGCATTTCCATGGATCGGAATATGGAAGACGCAGCCACGTTGTTTGCGCCCGCCAGCGGTTCCATTGTGGCGGAATTGCGGGAAGGCGCAGAATTCCCTGCGTCCGCCAGAAAAGTGGGCAACGTGACGGAAGAGGCTTCCATTGTGCTGGGCGGTGTTTCCATGCCGGTGGAGGAGCTGACGAAAGTCTGGAATTCCCGCTTGGAGAAGATCTTCCCCAATGAAGCGCCGGAAGTTCCCCTTTCCGTAGATGTGCCTTTGTGGACAGAGCGCAGCGGCAAAGCCCCTGCTATCCACACGGCTCGTCCCCAGGTGTTTATCCCGGTATTCCCCGGAACCAACTGCGAATATGATACCGCCCGGGCCTTTGAAAAGGCCGGCGCCAAGCCGGAGATCCTGGTGGTGAAAAACCTTACAGCGGCGGATATTGAAGAGACCATCGTAGAGATGGATAAGAGGATCCGTCAGTCCCAGATCGTAATGTTCCCCGGCGGCTTCTCCGGCGGCGATGAGCCGGACGGCTCCGGAAAGTTCATTGCCACCACCTTCCGGAATCCTCGCATCGCGGAAGCCGTGGCGGATCTGCTGGAAAATCGGGACGGCCTGATGCTGGGAATCTGCAACGGATTCCAGGCGCTGATCAAGTTGGGTCTTGTGCCTTACGGCAAAATCGTGGAGCCTTCGGAGAATGCGCCCACCCTCACCTTTAACACCCTGGGCCGCCATATTTCCAAGATGGGATATACCCGCGTGACCAGCGTAAAATCTCCCTGGTTTGCCGGAGTGGAAGCCGGAGACGTGTTTGCGGTTCCCCTTTCCCACGGAGAAGGCCGCTTTGTGGCGGATGACGCCACAATGGCGCAGCTGGTGGCCAACGGACAGATCGCTACCCAGTATGTGGATCTTTCCGGTGCTCCCAGCGGAAACGTGCAGTGGAACCCCAACGGCTCGGTTTGCGCGGTGGAAGGCATCACCAGCCCGGACGGCCGGGTGCTGGGCAAAATGGGGCATTCGGAGCGGAAGAGCGAAAACGCGTACCGGAATGTTCCCGGTGAAAAAGACCAGAGAATTTTTGAATCCGGTGTGGCGTATTTTAAATAAAGGACGTTCCTTTATTTGTAGTACAGCGGAAATACAAAGCGGAAGTGCAAAGATAAGGAAAAACGGCAGGGGATTTCCCTGCTGTTTTTTCCGTAGAGCTTCCGTATGGCTGGGTTTATGCAAGAATCAAGAGAGAACAGAGGCGTTGGTATGGAGAATTGGGAGAAAACCAAAAGAACCTGGGTGGAGATCGATCTGGATGCTCTGGCTCATAATTTTGCGGAGATCCGTTCCCGTTTGCGGCCGGGAGTGAAAACCTGCTGCGTCATCAAAGCGGATGGATACGGCCACGGCGCTGTGACGATCGGCCACGAATATGAACGATTGGGAGCGGATTGGTTTGCGGTTTCCAATTTGGAAGAAGCGGAAGAGCTGCGCCACAGCGGCATTACTCGCCCGATTTTGATTTTAGGGTATACCCCGGCGGGGTGTGCGTCCCGGTTGGCAAGGCAAAATATTTCCCAGACTGTTTTTTCTGAGGAGTATGCCCGGGAGCTGTCTGAGGCCGCTGTAGAGGCCGGAGTTTGTGTGCGTATTCATATCAAAGTGGATACAGGAATGAGCCGTATCGGCTTTTTCTATCAGTCCCCTTCTCGGGATCAGGAATCTCTGGACGCCATGGAGCGTGCTTGCCGCCTGCCTGGATTGGAGCCGGAAGGAATCTTTACCCACTTTGCCGTGGCGGATGGAGGAGACGACGGGCGGGCGTATACCTTGCGTCAGTTTGAGAACCTTATGGATGCCATTCAGAATCTGTCTAAGCGGGGGATTCATTTTTCCTTGCGGCATTGCGCCAATTCGGCTGCCGTGGAGGAATATCCTGAGTTTCAGCTGGATATGGTCCGCTGCGGGATCATCCAGTATGGGCTGACGCCGTCTGCTCAAGTGATGCACACCATGGAGCTGCGCCCGGTGATGTCTCTGAAAAGCGTCATCTCCATGATCAAAACTGTAGAACCAGGGACGAATATCAGCTATGGCCGTTATTTCCGGGCGGAAAAGGCTTTGCGGATCGCCACTGTTCCGGCAGGCTATGCGGATGGTTACCGCCGGGGCTTTTCCGCGGAAGGCGCCTATGTGAAGATCTGCGGAAAACCGGCGCCGGTGGTTGGGCGGATCTGCATGGATCAGATGATGGTGGATGTTACGGAGATCCCGGAGGCAAAAGTGGGAGAGGAAGTGCTTTTGTTTGGAGAAGGCCTTCCTGTGGAAGAACTGGCGGAAAAGGAGCACACCATTTCCTATGAATTGGTATGCGGGATCAGCCGGCGGGTAACAAGGGTCTACCGGAAAAAAGGAGAAACCGTGAAGGTGATCCGGTATCTTTCCGATTTTAACGAAGAATAACCGAAAAACTAAAAATTGAATTTTCAGAATGCATCGAAAAACGCCTTGCTGCCAAAACGGCAGCAAGGCGTTTTTGTCATAAAGATGGAAAAGTGAGGGGTTAAAATCCCAGTGGTTCCCCTACAAGAAGAACCTGGATCCGGCCGGCAGGCTTGCAGCGCCGGGTGACTGTCAGCACATTGCAGATACAGTCCGGCGACTGGCAATCCCCGCAGGAGCCGGTTACGCTGCAAGGGGTGTTTAACCCGAATCGCTGGGCGTTGATGGGAGCGGCTGCCGTGCGGGCACGGTTCCAAGCGTCCTGCTCTGTTTTGACGACCTTGTTGATCCCCACCACAACCAGCACGTGGGCGGGGCCAAAAGCCATGGCGGCTACCCGGTTTCCGTTGCCGTCCACATTAAACAGCTGACCGTCTTCGCTGAGAGCGTTGGTTCCGGTAATATAATAATCGCTGAAAAAAGCTTGCCGCATCAGGGCGGTGCGTTCTTCCGGAGTTTGGGCGGTATCCCGGTCCCAAAGGGTATAGGGGCCTTGCCGCAGGGCGTCCAGAATGCCGCATTGTTCCGCGGAAGCGCAGCCTCCCCAGGAGACGGCGGCGTGGGAAGGGATCCATTCCAGAGCTTTTTCCAAAGCCTCTTTTTTGGAAGGGCACCAACAGGCCTTAAACCCTCTGGCTTCCAGTGCCTGGCAAACGGTTTTCCCCAGTTTTTCATTGCGTAAGCGGATAGGATCCGGTTTCATACAATCATTCCCCTTTGCAGCTTTATCCTCTGGGCACAAAGCCGATTTTCCGCATGACTTTGGAAAGAGTGCGCCGGGCAATGGCTTCCGCCTTTTCGGCGCCTTCCCGGTAACATTTCTCCAGATACGCTTTGTCGGCGATATACTGGCGGAAACGTTCCTGCACCGGCTGCAAATGCTGGATCACCGCTTCGCCCACGGCGGTTTTGAAGTCCCCGTATCCTTTGCCCTGGAACTCGGCTTCGATGGAAGCGAAATCCTTTCCGGTAACGCAGGAGTAGATTCCCATCAGGTTATTTACGCCGTCTTTTCCTTCTTCATAACGGACGCAGGCCTGGCTGTCTGTTACCGCTCTGCGGAATTTCCGCATGATGTCATCCGGAGTATCCAAAACGTAGACGCAGCCGTTGATGTTTTCATCGGACTTACTCATTTTCTTGGTGGGATCCTGAAGGCTCATAATTTTGGCGCCGGTTTTGGGAATGTACGGATCCGGCACGGTAAAGGTGGGGCTGTAAAGCCCGTTAAAGCGGTCCGCAATGTTTCGCGCCAGCTCCAGATGCTGTTTTTGATCCACGCCCACAGGCACAAGATCCGCCTGATACAGCAGAATGTCCGCGGCCATCAGGCTGGGATAGGTAAACAGGCCGGCGTTGACGTTGTCCGCGTGTTTTGCAGATTTATCCTTGAACTGCGTCATGCGGGAAAGCTCGCCGAATTGCGTGTAGCAATCCAGGATCCAGCCCAATTCCGCATGGGCGGAAACATGGCTCTGGATGAAGAAGGGACTTTTTTCCGGGTCAATGCCACAGGCCAAAAGAAGCGCATAGGCTTCCAAGGTGTTTTTCCGGAATTTTGCCGGCTCCTGGCGCACTGTGATGGTGTGCAGATCCGCCAGTGCAAAAATACACCGGTATTCATCCTGCAAAGAGACCCAGTTTCTTAAAGCTCCCAGATAATTTCCCAAGGTTATGGATCCGCTGGGCTGAATGGCGCTGAAAATGACTTTCTTTTGCTGTTCTGCATTTTCCATAGAGATGACCTCCTTGTTGTTTCATAAACGGCATGGCGCAAACCGAGAATTCAAAAAGGCCCCTGCCCCATATAACTGGGACAGGAGCCTTGAAAGTTCCTGCGGTACCACCCGGTTTGGCGAAAACGCCCGCTCATCTCCGCAGGATCCATGAAATCCTGCGCTTCCTTGGTAACGGGTGAAGATCCCGTCGGAGACTACTGCGATCCTGTGAAGCGGTTCGCCTCCGCCCTCCCGGGCCCATTCGGCACAGCCCTTTCACCGCCTTTTCAGCCCCGGCGGCTCTCTTTCAGAAAGGGGGAATGTGCGTACTTTTCCCGGTCTTCGGTTTCTATATTGTGTCCAGTATACCCGCAGCTGCCGGGTTTGTCAAGCCATCCATTCCCGAATCAAATCCCCCAGGATCCGGATGCCTTTGGTCAGCTGTTCATCGGTAGGCGTAGAGAAATTGATCCGGAAGCTTTGGCAGGGGAGGGATTCATCTGTAAGGAAAGCGTTTCCGGGAACCACGCATACTTTGCGGAGAACGGCTTCTTTGCAGAATTCCGGCATGTTTACCCCATCCGGCAACGTGCACCAAAGGAACAGGCCGCCTTCAATGGGCTCCCACTTGATATAGGGCGCCAGATGTTCTTCCAGAAGAGAAACGGCCAAAGCGGATTTTTTCTTGTAGATTTCCCGCAGGCCCGCCAGGTGAGCGTCAAAATCATATTCCGTCAGGAAGGTATGGCAAACCATCTGGCTCCAGATGTTGGTGTGCACATCCGAGCCTTGCTTGCAAACCACCATTTTCTGGAACAAGGGTTTGGGGGCAATAGCGTAGCCGACCCGCATACCCGGAGAAATGACTTTGGAGAAAGAACCGCAATATACCACAAGCCCATCCTGATCCAAACTTTTCACAGAGGGGATGGATTCTCCGGCAAAGCGAAGGTCGCCGTAGGGGTTGTCTTCCAAAATCAGAACCTGATATTTCTTGGCAAGCTCATACAGCCGGCGGCGTTTTTCAAGGCTCATGGTAATGCCGGTGGGATTCTGGAAATTGGGGATGGTGTAAATAAAGCGTGCCCGGGGTTCTTCCTGCAAAGCTTTTTCCAGAGCTTCCATATTCATGCCGTCCGGATCCATGGGAATGCCCCGGAGGCGTGCATTGTAAGAGCGGAAGGTATTCAGGGAGCCGATAAAGCTGGGGGCTTCGCAGAGGACCACGTCTCCTTCATCGCAGACGGATTTGGTCAAAAGATCCATCACCTGCTGGGCGCCGGAGGTGATGAGAATATCATCGCTGTCCTGCCCCACGTTGTGCCGGGTTTTCATATAGGTACGCAAGGTGTCCCGCAGAGCCGGGTAGCCTTCCGTAAAGCTGTACTGCAGCGCGGCAATGGGGTTTTCCCGGAAGATTCGGGCGGAAATTTCTTCTATGGCCTTTACCGGGAAGGCTTCGGGAGCCGGGTTTCCGGCAGAAAGGGAAACCACCGTAGGATCCGCAGCATATTTGAAAATTTCCCGAATAGCGGAAGGTTTGAGAGTTTGAACGCGTTTGGAAAAGGTGTATTCCATGAAAAGATCCTCCTTTTATGGGGCGGCATGGGTAAGAATCCAAAAGACGCCATTTCTTCATTTTAATTCATTGTAGCACAAACTGGATAAAACGCAAAGATGGTTTTTCGTTTTTCCGTTTTTGCTTTATTTGTGTCAGAAAACAGGTTGGGAAGGACATTCAGGCAGGATGCTGCCTTCTGTAAAAAGCGGAAGGCTTGCATTTCCTGGGAAACCGTGTATACTTTCAGTGGAACAAAATCGCCGAATCTGGTGGAAGATGGAAAAACAAAGCCCGGTATACCGGCATGCTTCATCGGCATAATTTATATGGAGGGATTTTCTTTGGAACAGCTGAAAATCAAAAATCTTCTGGATCTTACCCATACGGCAGCCGCGCCTTTGCTGCGCCGGTTTGAATATCCTTGGCAAGTGCTGGAATGGATCACACCTTTTATTTTGGAATTGGGAGAAACTCTGTCCGCGGAAGAATTTGATCATCCCGCAAAGGATGTATGGATCTCCAAAAAGGCCCAGGTGGCGCCTACGGCGTATATTGGCGGCCCGGCCATTATCGGCGCGGGAACGGAGGTCCGTCATGGCGCGTTTATCCGGGGAAGCGCCTTGGTGGGGGAAAACTGCGTGGTAGGAAATTCCACGGAGCTGAAAAACGTGATCTTATTTGATAACGTGCAGGTTCCCCATTACAACTATGTAGGGGATTCCATTTTAGGCTACCGTTCCCATATGGGAGCCGGATCCATTACGTCCAACGTAAAATCGAATAAATCCTTGGTGACAGTTTCCGTGGGAAGCGAAAAAATTGCCGTGGGGCGGAAAAAAATGGGCGCTGTTTTGGGAGACGGCGTGGAAGTGGGATGTAATTCCGTAATGAATCCCGGAACGGTCATCGGCCGGGGCAGCCAGGTATATCCTCTTTCCATGGTGCGGGGCTTTGTGCCGGGAAACAGCATTTATAAGAAAGCGGGAGAAGTGGCGGAAAAACGCTGAGCTTTCGCTTTGAAAGAGAGAGAAAAACCCATGGAAGAAAAAGTGAAGGAAAATGCAGCGAATCCTCTGAAACGGGCAGGGGTGATCCAGGATCTGGCAGGCTTCGGCAAATGCGCTTTAAGCATTGTGTTGCCGGTTCTTTCCGCAGGAGGCGTGGAATGCTGCTCTATTCCCACAGCCGTGCTCAGTTCTCATACAGGGGGGCTGCTCGGATGCGTCAGCCGGGATCTTACAGAGGAAATCCCCGGGTTTGTTTCCCAGTGGGAAATGCTGGGACTTCGGTTCGACGCTTTATACAGCGGTTACCTAAGCTCTCCGGAGCAGGGAAAAGAAACAGGAATGGCCTTTTCCCGCCTTCGAAGTGAAGGCACATGGGTGATGGTGGACCCTGTAATGGGGGATAAAGGAACGCTTTACAGCAAGATCCGTAAGGAAACCATTGAAGAAATGCGGCGTCTGTGCCGATCGGCCGATCTGATCACGCCCAATTTTACGGAAGCGGCCTTTTTGCTGAACCGGGAATATCCTGGGGAGCAGGGCGTGGAAGAAGCCAAAAAATGGGCTGTGGACCTTTGCAAAATGGGCCCCCGATGGAGTGTTCTGACAGGGGTCCGAGAAGGGGAAAAAGTGGGGGCTGCCATATACGATGGAAAAACAGGAGCGTTTTACGCTTCTTTTGCCCCCCGGGAGCCGGGTTCTTTTCATGGGACAGGAGATCTTTTTGCCTCCATTCTTCTTTGCGCGCGGCTTCAGGAAAAGAGCTTGGAGGAATCTTTGGATTTGGCCGTAAACCTTACAGCCCTTTCCATACGGCGTACGCTGGAACGAGGTTTGGATCCTAAATTCGGCGTAGCCTTTGAAGATGCTCTTCCCCGATTGATGAAGGCCGTAAGAAAAGACGTTTCTTCATGGGAAGAATGATTGCGGCCGCACCAAGTGCGTTATAAAAGAAATGGAAAAAGCCGGTGGGAGCAAATTGCAATGTTTCCGCCGGCTTTATGCTATTTCTCTTACGTATTTCCGGCGGGTTTTCTCCCCATGGAATTACAATTTGTTTACAGTTTGTGCCTTGAACTTCCTTTTTCGGGGAAATATACTTACAATAATGAGAAAATGCGCCGATTGATACCGGTTGATACCTGAAAGAAAGTTTTAACCACGGAAGCCCTCCAGGGATTGCCGGTGGTATGTTGCTTGCGGGCGTATAGTAGTGATAAATGCAGGAGGAGAGTATGGACGGGAAAGCTTGGTTGGACGCAGGTTTGTTTTTCCTGCGGATTCTTCTTCCGGTGCTGACTGTGGGGGTTGCCGTGGGATGTTTTCATTCCATGAAAGCCGGGCGGCGGCGGGAAGAACCGGTAATGGTTTTGGAAGATATGGTTTCCAAAAAGAGGATCCCGGTTTTATATTGGGAAAATTCCATCGGGCGGAGCAAAAGCTGCGATGTGGTAGTGGCGGATATGACAGCCAGCCGGGACCACGCGGTTTTGATGCGCCGGGAAAGCGGATGGATCGTAAAAGATACGGAATCCAAGTCCGGAACTCGGGTCAACGGAAAAAAGGTAGATCCGGAAGGGAAAGCCGTCCTTCCCGGAGATGTGATCACAGTGGGAAGCACATCTCTTATGTTGAAAAGAACCACGGAAGCCCCCATGCGTGTGCCGAAACAGCGGCGTCTTCATGCGGCATCTCCGTTTTCCCTGATGATGTGGGTCACGGTAATCCAGGTGCTTCTTTTGCTGCAGGCCTGCTTTTCTTCCGGCGCGTTTTCCTTGCTGCCGGTTCTGCCTTTTGTGGGGCTTTTGGTGTTGGAATGGGGGCTTTACGTATACTCCATCCATCACTTGAATCGGGTGAGTTTTGAGCTGGAAACTTTAGGGTTTCTTCTTTCCGGGATCAGTGTCCTGCTGCTTAGCGGGATGCGCACCAAACCTCAGGAAGGACAGGCGCTCCCTGATATGCTGGCGTTGGTGGATGGAAGCATGAAGGAGACCTATGTGCAGCTGGCGGCGGTATTTCTGGGAATCCTGCTGTTTTGCTTTTTGATTTGGTTTATGAACGATCTGGATCGGGTGATGCGCTGGCGCTTGGGGATCGCCGTGGGAGCGATTCTGCTGTTTCTTGCCAATTTGGTGCTGGCCAAGGAAAGCAATGGCGCCCGGAACTGGATCTCTCTGGGTTTTATCAGTATACAGCCTTCGGAATTTATCAAGATCGCGTTTGTGTTTGTAGGCGCGTCCACGTTGGACAGGCTTCAAACAGCCCGAAACCTTTCGGGATTTATTTTCTTTTCTGCGGCGTGCATGATTTTCCTTTTCCTGATGCGGGATTTTGGAACCGCCTGCATTTTTTTCGTCACATTCCTTGTGATCGCTTTTATGCGTTCTGGAAGCATCCGAACTATTTTTCTGGCCCTGGCAGCCGCCGGTTTGGGGGCGTTTTTGATTCTGCAGTTTCGCCCGTATGTTCTCAGCCGGTTTGAAGGCTGGCGGCATGTGTGGGAATATGTAAATGAAAGCCAGGGGTACCAGCAGGTTCGCGTTTTAAGTTACAGCGCCAGCGGCGGTTTGTTTGGATTAGGGATCGGCAACGGAAAATTAGGCGGGGGTACTTCCGGGAACCCTGTTTTTGCGGCAGACAGCGATTTGGTTTTCGGAATGCTCTGCGAAGAGCTGGGGCTGATCATGGCTGTGTGCTGTGTGTGCTTACTGGCGGCGCTGGCAGTTTACGCCCGCTCGGAAAGCACCAAAAGCCGCTCTACGTTTTATTCCATCTGTTCCTGTGCGGCAGCTTCCATGCTGCTGTTTCAGGCTTGTCTTAATGTATTCGGTTCTACGGATGTGCTTCCGCTCACCGGTGTAACGCTGCCTTTTATCAGCGCAGGCGGCTCCAGTATGGCGGCGGTTTGGGGAATGCTGGCCTTTTTAAAGGCGGCCGATGAACGAACGTATGCGGCCAGACGTAGCAAGGCGAAAGCGCCTGCCCGGAAAGGAGGATACGGACGATGAAAACAACCGGCGCCCGTTCTTTGATTGTTTATGTATTTTCTGTGGCCTTTGCGGCAGGGCTTCTGTTTTTTTTAGGGGAGTATATGATAAACGGCGGGCAGTGGGCCGTGCAGCCTTTTAATAAGCATATTTCCCAGGGCACCGCTCTCACCGGGAAGGTTTTGGACCGAAACGGAGAAGTTTTAGCCTATTCTACGGAAGAGGGGCGCTTTTACCATGAGGATCCTTCCGTCCGGAAAGCGATGCTCCATTCGGTGGGGGATACAGCCGGGTATATTTCCACGTCTGTCCAGTACTCTTACCGGGCGGAGCTGGCGGGGTATAACCTTTTTACCGGCCTGGGTACTCCTTTGGGGGACCGTACGGCGGGAAATGTCACCTTAACGCTGGACGCTGACCTGTGCAAAACCGCTTATGAAGCCATGGCGGGGCGCAAAGGGGCTGTGTTGGTTTGCGACTATACCACGGGAGAAATTCTCTGCATGGTCAGCACGCCGTCCTTTGATCCCCAGAATCCGCCGGAAGACCTGTTCACCGACGAAACGGGAAAATACGAAGGGGTGTATCTGAACAACGCTCTTTCCGGGACCTATACTCCTGGATCCATTTTTAAACTGGTAACCACCACGGCTGCCATTGAGAACATCCCGGATCTGGACAGCCGCACCTTTACCTGTCAGGGCAGCCAGCTGATCAACGGAAATCCCATCACCTGCACGCAAGTGCATGGGACCCAGTCTTTTCAGGATGCCTTGGGAAATTCCTGCAACATCGCTTTTGGAGAGCTGGCTGTGGAGTTGGGAAACGATACGATGATGAATACGGCCCGCTCTTTGGGGTTTGGTTCCAGCCTGAGCATCAGCGGGATTTCCACAGCTAAAAGCCACTACGATGTAGAAGGAGCCAGCCCGGATGAGCTGGCCTGGAGCGGGATTGGCCAGTTTACGGATCAGGTAAACCCTGCGCATATGCTTAGTCTTATGTGCGCTGTGGCCTCTCAGGGGACATCTGTGGAGCCTTCTTTTGTAAAATCCGTTTCCGGAGGCTTGGGGCTGAATCTTCCCGGCATGGCTTCCAAAGGAAATTCTTACATGAGTGCATCTACGGCTAATCGATTGCAGGAATATATGCGCAGTAATGTGAGAGATTATTACGGCGAGTCCTGGTTCCCTGGTTTGGAAGTCTGCGCCAAAACAGGAACGGGCGAAGTGGGCGAAGGAAAGCAGCCTACAGGATGGGTAGTGGGCTTTTCTTCCCGGGCAGATCTTCCCTTGGCGTTTGCCGTAGTGGTGGAAGAGGGAGGATATGGCAGCCAGAGCGCCGTGCCTGTAGCGGGAGCGGTTATGCAGCAGGCAGCCGCCTTATACAAGTGAGATTTCAGATAAAAAAAACACACCCGTTTTCCTCTCTTCGCGGAGGGAAACGGGTGTGTTTTGCTTAAAAGGAAAAGTTTGAATGATTACGCTTTTTGAAGAACTTTTACGATCTCTCCTACAAATACCCGGTGATAGTCTTCTTTGGGGTAGTTTTTCTCCAGGAGAGAAGAGTCCAGAAAACATTCCGGCGCCATATCCTGCTTATACAGTTTTTTGCAGATCAGCACCAGCTTGGCTTCTTTGGGATACGGAGCCAGCTGGAATTCAGGCGTAAGGCCGGTTTTTTGGAATTTATCCCCGTCCCGACCGCTGGCGCTTCCGCAGAAACGAAGGGCGTCTTTGTATTCCGGATCAAAGAAGCTTAAAGAATAATACTCCTGCTGCTCTACAAACTCCAGGGTATACCGCTGGGGGCGGATAAAGCAGAAGGAAACCGGTTTGTTCCATAAAATACCCACGCCGCCCCAGCTGGCCGTCATGGTGTTGCAGCGGGAAGCATCTCCTGCGGTGATCAGCATCCATTGGTCGCCGATCAGCGAAAAGGGATTTTCCTGCAAAGCTTCAGGCTGAATTTCTTTCCAGTTTGACATATCAATTCCTCCGTTTCTACCGGGCGAAAAGCCGATTTTCCGTTTTCCCGTCAGATCATAACCATGATGGGTTGCGTGGGAACTGCGGAATATATACTTAGTATAGCATGGGAAAAGAAAAAATGCACGGGAATTCTGGCTTTTTTCAATGATTTATTGTGGCTTAAAAAGAAATTTGAATGTATAAAAAACAAAAAATAAATTAAAAACGAATATTTATGCAAAAACCACTTGATTTTTTGCATAATCTGTGTATAATAGAAACCATCAAAGACGAAAAGGATGATTACGATATGGCAGAGATTAAAAAAGTAGTGCTGGCGTATTCCGGCGGATTGGACACCTCTATTATCATTCCGTGGCTGAAAGAAAACTATAATAACTGTGAAGTGATTGCCGTAGCCGGAGATGTAGGGCAAGGCTCCGAGCTCAGCGGATTGGAAGAAAAAGCGAAAAAGACAGGCGCCTCCAAGCTGTATATTGCAGACCTGAAAAAAGCGTTTGTAGAAGATTACATTTGGCCCACCCTGCAGGCAGGCGCTGTATACGAAGGAAAGTATCTCTTGGGAACCAGCTTTGCCCGGCCCTTGATCGCGAAACGCTTGGTGGAGATTGCCAAGGCGGAGGGCGCGGACGCTATTTGCCATGGCTGCACCGGCAAAGGAAACGACCAAGTTCGTTTCGAATTGGCTATCAAGGCCTTTGCCCCGGAGATGAAAATTATCGCTCCCTGGCGGATTTGGGATATTAAGTCCCGGGATGAGGAGATCGACTACGCAGAGGCCCATAATATCCCTCTGAAGATCACCCGGGAAACCAACTATTCCAAAGATAAGAACCTTTGGCATCTTTCTCACGAAGGTCTGGACCTGGAAGATCCCAATAACGAGCCGCAGTACAATAAGGAAGGTTTCCTGGAGCTGGGGGTTTCTCCGGAGCAGGCGCCGGATTGCCCCACATATATCACCCTTCATTTTGAAAAGGGAATCCCGGTAGCGCTGGACGGCCAGAAGCTTTGCGGCGTGGATATGCTGGCTAAACTGAATGCTTTGGGCGGCGCCAACGGAATCGGCATTGCGGATATTGTGGAAAACCGGTTGGTGGGAATGAAGTCCCGTGGTGTTTATGAAACTCCCGGCGGCACCATTTTGTATCATGCCCACGCTAAACTGGAAGAGATCTGCCTGGATAAGCAAACGTCCCATTTCAAGCAGGGGATCGCCAATAAGTTTGCCGAGCTGGTATACGACGGACTGTGGTTTACACCGTTGCGGGAAGCGCTGACAGCGTTTGTGGACAGCACGCAGCAGACCGTAACGGGAGATGTAAAACTGAAGCTGTATAAAGGAAATATTATTGACGCAGGCGTTTCTTCTCCCTATTCTCTGTACGACGAGGAGATCGCCACGTTCAGTGAAGACGAAGTATACAACCAGGCGGATTCCGCAGGATTTATCAACCTCTTTGGTTTGCCCATCACGGTGCAGGCTCTCAAGAAACAAAAGCTGTCCGAAAAGGAATAAGAATTGCGGAGTTTCTCAGGGGTTCAGGCTTCTTGAACCCCTGTTTTCCTATTTTCAAAGTAAGACGATACGGAAGTCCATAATAGACAGGAGAGACATACATGAAGCTTTGGACCGGGCGTTTCCATAAAGAACTGGATCAAGTTACCAACGATTTCAATTCTTCCATTTCCTTTGACAGCCGTATGGCCCAGGAAGATATTGAAGGCAGTATAGCCCATGCCACCATGTTGGGAGAATGCGGGATCATTGATCCTGCGGAGGCGGAAAAGATCTGCAAAGAGTTGGAACAGATCGGAAAAGAACTTCAGGACGGCACGCTGGAGATTGACCCGCAGGCCGAGGATATCCACACCTTCATGGAAGGAGAGTTGACGGCCCGTTTGGGAGATGCCGGCAAACGGCTGCATACCGCCAGAAGCCGCAACGATCAAGTGGCGCTGGATGTCCGCTTATACCTGAAAAAGCAGTGCGAAACGCTGTACGGGCAGCTGCATGGGCTGGTAAAGGTGCTTTGTGAAAAAGCGCAGCAGTATAGCGGCGCGGTGATGCCGGGCTATACCCACCTTCAGCGGGCGCAGCCCATTACCTTTGGCCATCATCTGCTGGCTTACGGTGAAATGTTCAGCCGGGATCTCTCCCGTTTGAAGGATGCCTGGAACCGGATGAATGTCTGTCCTTTGGGCAGCGGAGCTTTGGCAGGAACCACATATCCCCTGAATCGGTTCCGAACAGCGGAGCTTTTGGGCTTTTCCGGCCCTACCCACAACAGCCTGGACGGTGTTTCTGACCGGGATTTCTGCATGGAACTGGCGTCGGATATTGCTATTGCCATGGTGCATCTTTCCCGGTTTTCCGAGGAGATCATTCTCTGGTGCAGCTGGGAATTTAAGTTTATTGAGCTGGACGACGCCTTTTCCACAGGTTCCAGCATTATGCCGCAAAAAAAGAATCCGGATATCGCGGAACTGGTGCGGGGCAAAACCGGACGCGCCATTGGGGATTTAACGACGCTTCTCACCATGATGAAAGGACTTCCCCTGGCCTACAATAAGGATATGCAGGAAGACAAGGAAGCGATTTTCGACGCTTGCGATACTTTGCATATGTGCCTTACGGCCTTTGTGCCCATGGTGGAAACCATGCGGGTGCTTCCGGAAAATATGCGTAAGGCGGCGGCAAAAGGATTTATCAACGCCACGGACTGCGCGGATTACCTGGTGGGAAAAGGTCTTCCCTTCCGGGATGCGTATAAAATCACAGGCTCTTTGGTGGCGTATTGCATGGAGCACTCCAAGACCCTGGAAACCCTTTCTTTGGAGGAATACCAGGCCCATCATCTGCTGTTTGATTCGGATGTATATGAGGCTATTTCTCTGGAACGGTGTGTTAACGGAAGAAAGGTTCTGGGAGGGCCGGCGCCGGAAAATGTGTCCGGGGAAGCGCAGCGGCTTTTAAAGGAATTGGAGGCCAATTCTTCCATCCATAACTAAAATAAACAGGGAAGATTAGACGATCCGCTCAGGGCGGAGGAAAGAAGGAAACAAGCATGATCAAGGCCGGCGTGGTAGGAGCCACAGGATACGCAGGCGCGGAGCTGTGCCGCATTTTAAGCGGGCATCCGCAAGCGGAGCTGACGGCGATCAGTTCCGTAAGTTTTGAAGGAAAAGCGCTTTCGGAAGTGTATCCGGCGTATTTCCATATGTGTGATTTGGTATGCACCAGCGAAGAAAAGGTGGTGGAAGCCTGCGACGTGATTTTTGCAGCGCTTCCCCATGGTCTTTCCCAGGAATTGGCGGCAAAGTGTGCGGCCAAGGGGAAGGTGTTTATTGACCTGGGAGCCGATTTCCGTTTGGAAGCGGAAGAAGAATACAAAGAATGGTATAACGGGGAGTTCATTCACAAGGAGCTCCATGAACAGGCGGTATACGGATTGCCGGAATTGTTCCGGGAAAACATTCGCGGGAAAAAGATCATCGCCAACCCGGGATGCTACACAACGGCTGTGCCTTTGGCGCTGGCGCCTGCTTTGGCTAAGGGATACATAGAAAAGGACGGCATCATTGCGGACTGCAAGTCCGGCGTTACCGGTGCCGGGCGAAAACCCACCCAGAACAGCCACTATCCGGAGCTGAATGAAAGCTTTACGGCGTATAAGGTAGCTTCTCACCGGCACACGCCGGAAATGGAGCAGACCCTTTCCCATGTGGCGCAAACGCCGGTAAAGCTTACGTTTGTTCCGCACCTTCTGCCGGTGAACCGGGGAATCTTGGCCACTTGCTACGCGCATCTTAAAGAAGGTGTCACCAAGGATATGCTCCAAGGGGCATACCAGGAAGCCTACGGAAAAGAATATTTCATTCGCTTGCTGCCGGAAGGAAGAGTGGCGGACATTCGCAATGTGCGCTTTTCCAATTTCTGTGATATTTCCCTGCATGTGGATCCACGGGCGGGGATGCTGGTGGCTATATCTGCCATTGACAATATGGTCAAAGGCGCGGCAGGGCAGGCCGTGCAAAATATGAATCTGGCGTTTGGTTTGGATGAAACAGTCGGATTGAAGCTGTTTCCGCCGGCATTTTAAGAAAAAAGTACGGGCTTGTTTTATTGATACAGGAGGGAACGAAAATGAAACAGATCGAAGGCGGTGTAACCGCGGCAAAGGGATTTGTGGCCGGAGGAATGTACTGCGGCATTCGGAAAAATAAATCCAAGCCGGATCTGGCAATGATCCTTTCGGAAAAAGACTGCAGCGCCGCTGCTGCTTATACATCCAATTTGGTTAAGGGCGCGCCGATCCTGGTGTGCAAGAAAAATCTGGCAGACGGAAAAGCCCGGGCTGTGATCGTCAATTCGGGAAATGCCAATACCTGCAACGCGGACGGCGAAGAAAAAGCCTGGCAGATGTGTGAGATCGCAGGGAAGGCCCTGCAGGTAAAACCGGAAGATGTGATCGTAGCCTCCACCGGTGTGATCGGTCAGGTGCTGCCTATTGAGCCCATCGCCCAGGCGGCGCCGGAGCTGGCCAAGCGGCTTTCTCCGGAAGGTTCTGCTATGGCTGCGAAAGCCATTATGACCACGGATACCATAGAAAAGCAGGCCGCGGTGGAAATGGAAATCGGAGGAAAAACCGTGCGTTTGGGGGGCATTGCTAAGGGTTCCGGTATGATCCATCCCAATATGTGCACCATGCTTTGCTTTGTCACCACGGATGCCGTGATTTCTCCCAAGGTGTTGGACAAGGCCCTGCATGCGGCTATTGAGGACACCTTTAATATGGTCAGCGTGGATGGGGATACTTCCACCAATGACACCATTGCCGTGTTGGCAAACGGCCTGGCGGAGAATCCGGAGATCCAGGAAGATACCCCGGAATACGCTGTGTTTTTGGAAGGACTGAAGGATGTTTGCTGCCGCCTTTCCAGAATGCTGGCCAAAGACGGAGAGGGCGCTACAAAGCTTTTGGTGTGCAAGGTTTCCGGAGGAAAAACCTGGGAAGACGCACGGAAAGTTGCAAAAGGCGTGATTTGCTCCACTTTGTTCAAAGCGGCGATGTTTGGAGCGGACGCCAACTGGGGGCGTGTACTGTGCGCCATCGGATATTCGGGAGCCCAGGTGGATATTGAGAAAGTGGATGTTTCTTTTGCGTCTTCCGCCGGGAGCATCGAGGTTTGCCGGATGGGTGCCGGTGTGGATTTCAGCGAAGAAAAGGCAAAGGAGATCCTTTGCCAGGATGAGATCGACGTGCTGGTAACGCTGCGGGACGGCACATATGCCGCCCAGGCTTACGGATGCGATCTGACCTACGACTATGTGAAGATCAACGGGGATTACAGAACCTGAGAGCAGGGAGGAAAAACAAAATGGCTTTGGAACTTTCCAATACAGAGCGGGCGCAGGTTCTGGTGCAGGCGCTGCCGTACATTCAGCAATACGCCGGGCAAACGGTGGTTGTAAAATACGGCGGCAATGCCATGATCAACGAACAGCTGAAAAGCGCCGTGATCAGCGATATGGTTTTGATGCAGCTGGTGGGGATCCATGTGGTTCTGGTGCATGGAGGCGGCCCTGAGATCAGCGGAATGCTGAAAAAAATCGGAAAAGAGAGCCGATTTGTCAACGGCATGCGTTATACGGATGAAGAAACCATGGAGATCGTCCAGATGGTTTTGGCCGGTAAGGTCAATAAAGATCTGGTTCAGCTTTTGCAACTGCACAGCGGAAAAGCGCTGGGCCTTTGCGGTTTGGACGGAGGACTTCTCCGAGCGGAAAAAATGCTGGCTTCGGAAGATCTGGGGTATGTGGGGGAGATCACGGAAGTCTGCCCGGAGATCGTAAACGATGCCATCTCCAAAGGATACATTCCTATTATCTCCACTGTAGCCGGAGGAGCAAAAGGGGAAGTATACAACATCAATGCGGACATTGCGGCGGCCCGTATCGCCGCGGAGCTGGGCGCCAGAAAACTGATCCTGATGACGGATATCCGGGGCCTTCTGCGGGACAAGGAAGATGAAAACACGCTGATCCCGGTGGTGAATGTCAGCGATGTTCCCCGTTTGGAACGGGAAGGGATCATCAGCGGCGGAATGATTCCCAAGATTCGCTGCTGTGTGGAAGCGGTCCGCCGGGGCGTGGGACGTGCTCATATTATCGACGGCAGAATTCCCCATTCTATTCTGATTGAATTATTTACAGACGAAGGCATCGGCACCATGTTCTATTGACGAAGCGGTGCCGGAAGGCAAACTCCGGCGGGCAGCCGCCGGTTAAACCGGTTAAAACGGAAGGCGATGAAAGCATGAATTTTCAGGAAATTCGGGCCATGGATGAACAATCCTTTATGCCCACTTACGGACGTTTTCCTGTTGCGCTTGTTTCGGGAAAGGGCGCCACAGCTCAGGACACGGAAGGGAAAACCTATATTGATTTTACCAGCGGCATTGGTGTGAATTGTTTGGGATATTGCCATGAGGGCTGGGTAGATGCCGTATGTAAGCAGGCTTCCACCCTGCAGCATATTTCCAATCTGTATTACAATCCTGCATCGGAGAACCTGGCTCATACTCTGTGCCAGGCAGCGGGATACAGCAAGGTGTTTTTGTGCAATTCCGGAGCGGAAGCCAATGAATGCGCCATTAAGCTGGCCAGAAAATACGGAACGGATACCTACGGAGAAGGCCACGATCAGATCATCACCCTTTGCAATTCCTTTCACGGACGCACAGTGACCACTTTGGCAGCTACCGGCCAGGATGTGTTCCACACGTATTTTACCCCCTTTACGGAAGGGTTTGCCTATGCGGAGCCTAACATGGAAAGCGTCCGCTCGCAAGTAACGGAACGTACCTGTGCCGTTATGGTGGAATTTGTCCAGGGCGAAGGGGGAGTTTTGCCCCTGGAAGAAGAGTTCGTCCGGGAGCTGGGCGAATTCTGCCGGGAAAAAGGGATCCTTCTGATGGCGGATGAAGTGCAGACCGGCGTGGGAAGGACCGGCACGCTGTATTGTTGGGAGCAGTATGGAGTAAAACCCGATGTGCTCACCAGCGCCAAAGGCCTGGGAGGCGGACTTCCTATCGGCGCCTGTTTGTGTTCGGAAGAACTGGCCGGTGTGCTGGGGAAAAGCATGCACGGCTCCACCTTCGGAGGAAATCCTGTGGTTTGCGCCGGCGCCCAGTATGTGCTGGATACGGTAAACCGTCCGGAGTTTCTGGAACAAGTGAAAAAGACAGGGAAGCTGTTCTGGGAGCAGCTGGAGCAGATCCCGGAGATTTCTCAGGTTCGGGGAAAAGGGCTGATGCTGGGAGCAGTGCTGACGAAAGGCACGGCAGCGCAAGTGGCCACCGCCTGTGCGGAAAAAGGTCTTTTGGTGCTTACCGCCAAATCCGTTCTTCGTTTCCTGCCGCCGCTGAACATTACGCCGGAAGAAATTCAGGCGGGTATGAAAATTTTGAAGGAAGTTCTGGCGGCTCTGTAAAGAACCTGCTATTTTGCCGAAATAAAAATAAAAGCAGACAGAAAGGGGCTTTTCTATGAAACATTTATTGAAACTTCTGGATCTTTCCGGGGAGGACATTAACGAGCTGCTGAATCTTGCGGATCAGCTGAAATATGAGCAGAAGCACCACATCCCCCACCCTCGCCTGGCGGGAAAAACCCTGGGAATGATTTTTGAGAAGGCTTCCACCCGGACCCGCGTCTCTTTTGAAGTGGGCATGAACCAGCTGGGCGGGCAGCCGCTGTTCCTCTCCGCGGGGGATATGCAGATCGGACGGGGCGAACCGGTGCAGGATACAGCCCGGGTGCTCTCCCGGTATCTGGACGGCATTATGATCCGGACATTCAAGCAGGATGAGGTAGAGGCCTTGGCCCAGTACGGCAGCATTCCCATCATCAATGGTTTGACGGATTTTGCTCATCCCTGCCAGGTTCTGGCGGATCTGATGACCATCCGGGAGTATAAGGGCAGCCTGGACGGGCTGAAGATGTGCTTTATCGGAGACGGAAACAATATGATGAACTCCTTGATCGTAGGCGGCCTGAAGTCCAAAATGGAAGTGGCGGTTGCCTGCCCGAAGGATTACCGTCCGGCAGCGGAGGTTCTGGACTTTGCCATGCAGCATCCGGCATTCAGCATGACGGAGGATCCTATGGAAGCGGCTAAAGGAGCGGACGTGGTGATCACGGACGTATGGGCTTCCATGGGGCAGGAAGAGGAGGCAGCAAAGCGCAGAGCTGCTTTTGCCGGGTATCAGATCAACAGCCAGGTGATGTCCGTTGCCAAACCGGATGCCATGGTGCTCCATTGTCTGCCGGCACACCGGGAAGAGGAAATCACCGGGGAGATTTTCGAGAAGCATTCCAAGGAGATTTTTGACGAAGCGGAAAACCGCCTGCACGCCCAGAAGGCTGTATTGGTGAAGCTTTTAGGCTGATTTTTTTGGAGGCTGCATAGCTTTTCTGGATGTAGCCCCTTTCGAAGAAAAAATTGCAGGTTTTCTATAAAAAGGTACGGAAATGCTGTGGCAGCATTTCCGTACCTTTTATGCTTCCGGTTATACTCCCGGAAGGATGTTGTTTTTTGTATCCTGCTTTACGGTTTTATAATTTCATGGTTTTACGATTTTACAGTTACACGGTTTCGCTGTTTCATGGTTTCACTGCCTTGCCCTTTGAAAGTATATGAAAAAACAGCATAGACAGCTTTGTAAAGAAGTCAGACGGAAAAAACGTTTTCGGGAAACGATCTTATAGAAAGAGTGAGTTTTTTAAAGTGAGGATTTACAGCTTTTTAAACATATCAATGATTTTCTGCTTTTCATCCTCGGGAGCGTTTCCTGCCAGAAGAATCAAATTGTTATTCATCTCCACGGGCATTTCCCCTATACCTTCAATGGTGATCATAGCGGAATTGGCCATTTCCTCCAGAAGATTGGCGTCATTAAACAAATAGACGTCGATGGATTTTCCATCGGAAAAGGTATAGGTTACCCCTTTTTCAGCTTTCGCCAATCCGGCGTCCGCGTCTTTTTTGGTATAGGAAAGCCCCAGATCCTTTAGTCCGTTTTCCACGGACTGAAATACGGAAGTATCAAAACTGTCCGCTTTGGAACTGCTTTCCATGGAAGAACCGGAGGAAAGACTTCCGGAAGAAGCCATGGAATTACCGGAAGAAAGAGGAGAACCGGAAGAGGATATATTGCCGTCTTCACTGTTGCAGGCTGTGGAGAAAACTGCCAAAACGGCGCACAGAAGAAAAGAAATCCACTTTTTCATCGAGAAATATCTCCTTTCATGATTGTAAAATAGGGTCGGCAATAGTGTTGGCTAAAAAATCGTTCCCTATTCTCAGGAAAAAAATAAAAAAATTGAGAAAAAGTGTTGACATAGCTATTTTGATGTGATATTATATACAACGTCGCCGAGAGATGCGGCGAGAAAACAGAAAACGCGAGAGTGGCGGAATTGGCAGACGCGCATGGTTCAGGTCCATGTG
>CALWUW010000024.1 GCA_944384815.1 uncultured Clostridia bacterium | reverse complement strand
TATTTTTCGGAATATTTAATTAATGCTTGACGATACAGTATAGTTTGTGTTACAGTTTTCATGACGAATGGTTATTCCTCCTGTCTGTTTTGTCTCGCAACTTAACTGTAACACAGGATTTCCCATTTGCTAACGCCACATAAGGCAGTATTTATGTAGGGGATACGGTGCAGTGCTGATGATGGTGCTGCGCCGTATCTTTTTTGGGGGTATTAGGGAACTCCCTAAAAAATCTACCGATGCAGGCGGAGACTGTCCGCACAGTTTCCCTGCTTGTTACTGTATACGACGCGAACTTGTTGTAATTTTTTTCAAATGGCAGTAAATAGAAATTTTCTACGCCTCGTAGAAACAAGTCTCTTGTGCGGTTATTGCCAATGCGGTGAATTTTCCGTATAATGCAGCCAGAGGCCTCAAAAAATTAGAATCAGGAGGTTACTATGAATCTTTTAATTGGTGAAAATATCAAAAGAATGCGCCGTGAGCGCGACCTGACGCAAGAGGAAATAGCTACTCACCTCGGCATATCGTTTCAATCCATAAGCAAATGGGAACGGGGAGATGGATACCCAGATATAACCATGCTACCGTCGTTAGCAAATTACTTTGGAATCAGTATTGATGAATTGCTCGGCATGAGCGAAATTGCAAAAAACAATCAATACTGTGAAATCAATCGAATATGGGATGAAAACAATAAAAAAGGGTTGCATCAAGAAAATGTCGCACTTATGCGCCAATCACTAAAAACCTTTCCGAACAATTCTCTTTTACTCGTTCAGCTATCCACATCCCTTGAAAAACTTGATGGAACAAACGAAGAAAAACTCCAACATTTGAGAGAATCCATAGCTGTTCAGGAACAAATTCTTCGATATGGGGAAGATTCCGAAGTGCGCGGCGCAACACTTTATAATATATGTTTCACATATTGGAAAGTCAGTGAATATGACAAGGCATTGGAACAAGCAAGGAAACTTCCAAACCTCTACAAAGCACGAGAAAATGCTCTCGTCTATTTTCTTAGGGGCGAGGAAAAGCACAAGGTTGCAAGAGAGGCGCTCAATCCTATTGCATGGATAATTGCCCATCACATGACTGCCCTCTACGAAACAGAAAATGACCCGACCTATCTTACCCAAACAGAAAAGATACTCGACATACTTTTTGCAAGTGAAAAGGAAAACAATTTTATCAAATCAATTCGTGAGCGAATTCGTAAACGAGTTTCCCAATAATACAAATTCAGGAACAATCATTCTGCCTATATTTCGATCAGAGAAACAAAGACAGCATAGAAGATAGTTCTACCTTCTATGCTGTCTTTTGTCTTTGCCAACTCTTATAAAGCTATGCTTGACTGTTGTTTTCAAATTGTTTCCTTATATGGCATTGACTTTATCGCTGGTCTCCTTTTCATTTGCAAAGCAAGTTAAGAAAATATATCCGGAAGCACCCCGGACTTCGCCAAAGAAATAAAATCCTCTCCGCTGATAATAATGTGGTCCATTAAAGACACTTCCACGCTATTCAGCGCTTCCCATACCCACCGGGTGGTGTCCAAATCCTGGCGGGAAGGAAGGCATTCTCCGCTGGGATGATTATGGGCCAAAACAGCGGAAACCGCATTGTAACGCACCGCCGCCCGGACCACATCCTTCACATACACATTCACCGCCGTTACAGATCCGGTGCTGACCACATCGCAAAACAGGATCTTTCCCCGGCTGTCCAGCAGCATTAAAACCACCACTTCATTCTCCCGGCCGGTAAATTTTCTTACCAGATACTCTCCCGCTTCTTCGTAACTGCAGATCCGACGAACATCTCTATTCAGGTCCTCCCGGTATTTTCGGCAAAGTTCGGGGATAAATTTCAGCAGCATCAGTGAAGAATCTCCTATACCGGGAATTTTCCGCAGTTCCTCTGCCGGGGCGTGAAACACACCGGACAAAGAACCGAACCGATCCAACAAACGATGAGCCAGCTCATTGGTATTCTTCTGAGGAATGGAAAAATACAAAAGCATTTCCAGGATCTCATGGGGCTGAAATTCGTCGATGCCCCGTTTCATAAACTTTTCCCGCATCCGGCTCCGATGCCCTGCGTGGGCAGACGGAGCGACGGTATTTTCCTTTTTCTCTTTAGGAACCATTCTTCGCCTGCCTCCTTTCAAATTCTGACTTTTTTCGATTCTTAATTCCGGAATCTATTTTAGTCCATTCTCTTTAAATACACAAGCTTTTTTCCCTTTTGCACAACCTATTATTTCATGTTATACTAAAAAAAAGATCCGGTGATTCCGGAAAACAAGGAGCCTGCTATGAAAGAAGTACACATTCAGGAAAACGACGCCGGCCAAAGGCTGGATAAATTTCTGACAAAATCATATCCAAACCTGCCTCAATCCATGCTTTATAAAAGCATTCGAAAAAAAGATATTAAGCTCAACGGAAAACGCTGCGAAATATCCACCCGCCTGAAAATCGGGGATGTCTTGACCATGTATCTGAAAGATGAATTTTTTCAGCAAGCCCCCAAAGAATACGATTTTTTAAAAGCGCCGCTGAAGCTTTCCATTCTGTATGAAGACGAAAACCTCCTGCTTCTGGATAAAAAGCCGGGGCTTTTGGTCCACCCGGACGAAACCTATCACTTTGATTCCTTGATTGCCAGAGTGCAGCATTATCTGTATGAAAAAGGAGAATTCCGCCCGGAGCAGGAAAACTCCTTTGCTCCGGCGCTGGTCAATCGAATCGACCGAAACACCGGGGGGATCGTCATAGCGGCAAAAAACGCGGAGTCTCTCCGCATCCTCAACGATAAAGTGAAAAATCGAGAACTGCAAAAGCTGTATCTCTGCATTGTCCATGGAAAAATGAAAAGAAAAGAGGACACATTGGAGGGATTCCTGGAAAAAAACGAGAAACAAAACCGGGTATACATTTCCTCCAAGCCCATCCCCGGCGCCAAAACCATTCGGACCCGGTACCGGGTTTTGCAGGAAAAGCAAAAAGGGTCTCACAGCTATAGTCTTCTGGAAGTGGATCTGCTGACGGGGCGAACCCATCAAATCCGCGCCCATCTGGCCTCTTTAGGGCATCCTTTGGCCGGAGACGGAAAATACGGAACCAACGCGCAAAACAAGGACTGCGGTTTTCCCTACCAGGCTCTGTATTCCTACCGCCTGAAATTCACCTTTTCTTCTCCCGCGGGCCTGCTGGATTATCTGAACGGAAAAGAGTTCCAAGCGTCTGAAGTTTGGTTTCTTCCGGAATTTGAAGCCTGGCGGTAATGGTTTTCCGCCCCTTCTATTTTTTCCGCTTTTATGCTATACTGAAATCTGTATGATTTTGATTTATGCTGAAGAAAGGAAGCGCTTTCTATGAGTTTCGGCGAAAAAATTCTTCCCTACCGGGAAGCCATATTAAAAGACCTGGCAGAGCTGGTAAATATCCCTTCCGTTCGGGATGAAGCCAAGGACGGTATGCCTTTTGGCGAAGCCTGCGCGAAAGCTCTGCAAACCGCTTTGGACCAGGCCGCCCGCATGGGCCTGACGGTTAAAAATCTGGAAAACTACGCCGGCCACGCGGAATACGGCCAGGGTGAGGAATACGCCGCTGTTCTGGCCCATGTGGATGTGGTGCCCGCCGGTGAAGGCTGGAGCAAAGATCCTTACACCATGGTTACGGAAAACGGCCTGTGCTATGGAAGAGGGACAGCGGACGATAAGGGAGCTGCCATTGTGGCTTTGTATGCCCTTAAGATCCTGATGGATGAAAAGGTCCCGGCTAAGCGCCGCCTACGGGTCATTTTAGGCGCCGGAGAGGAAACCGGCAGCGAAGATATGGCCTATTATTTTTCCAAAGAGCCCCTGCCCTCCATGGGCTTTACTCCGGACGCCGATTACGGCATTTGCAACCGGGAAAAAGGATTGCTCCGGATGCACCTGGCGTCTCCGGTTTCTCCGGAATGCCGCATCCGCAGCTTTTCCGCCGGCACGGTGTGCAATGCCGTTCCCGGCAAGGCGGAAGCTGAGATTCGCTGCACCTGCCAGCAAACGGAAATGCTGCGGCAGGAAGCCGAGAATTTACCCGGAGAAATGTCCGTTATCCCCACAGAAGAGGGCTGCCGCATCTTGGCACAAGGGCGTTCCTGCCATGCCATGCAGCCGCAGGAAGGCTTGAATGCCGCTTCCTGTTTGATTACGCTTTTGGGAAAGGTCTTTACAGAAGAAGAAATCGGCTCCCTCCTTACTTTTGCGAAAAGTTGCATCGGTATGGAATACAGCGGAAACGCTTTGGGCGTTGCCTGTGAAGACTTGGAGTCCGGCCCTCTGACGCTGAACCTTGGGCTAGTCAATCAAGAAAACGAATCGGGATCGCTGGATTTGGACATTCGTTACCCTGTAACCAAAGACGGCAACTTTGTGGCAGAATCCATCACGGAAAAAGCACAGTCCTATGGTCTTACCGCCTCTGTGGAAGCCCTGACCCCGCCGCTGTTTTTGCCTGAGAACCAACCTTTGATTCGGCTGCTGAAAACCGCCTATAAAAATGTTACCGGAGAAGACGCCGTTCTGTATGCCACAGGAGGCGGCACCTACGCCAGAAGCCTGCAGTCCAAAGGCGTGGCTTTTGGCCCCATTTTCGCCGATGAAGGGGATCGCCGGCTGCACAACACCGATGAAAACATCGACATAGAGCGTTTTATGCTCCACGCGCAGATCTGCCTGGAAGCCATGTATCAAATGCTGACGGCGGATTAAAGGCCGTGTTTTCCCGGATCCGAAAAACCGGCTAAGCAGCTGAAAGCTGGCGAACCTGTTTCATTAAAATTTTTCGGGAAAGCAACAAAGAAATAAAATAGGAAAACGTATGGAAAAGCGGTGCACGGGTTGAACCCCACGCACCGCTTCTTTTTTATAAATGGATCGGTGGAAAAAGCTTTTACATTCCTTTTCCACAAAACCTATTTTGTTTCCTATCTTTTCGCTTTTTAGGAAAACAACAAATGCCTTTTCCACTAAAAAACATCCCCCGGGGCAGGAGTTTTTCCTGCCGCCAGGGAATGTTTGTCTTTTGATAATTTTGGGAACTGTTACAAGACGGTTTGACTTCCTACGGAGAAATCTTTCCGCCTTATCAATACATGCCGCCCATGCCCGGATCCGCAGGCATAGCCGGAGCCGGAGCGGGCTCCTTCTTATCCGCAACCAGACTCTCCGTGGTCAGCACCATCTGAGCAACGGAAGCCGCGTTCTGCAGCGCGGAACGGGTTACCTTTGTAGGATCCACAATGCCGAAGGAGATCATGTCGACATACTCACCGGTGAGAGCATTGTAACCATAGCCTACCTTATCGGCCTTCTTGATGTTCTCAACGATTACAGAGCCTTCCACACCGGCATTGGCTGCGATCTGGCGAACCGGCTCTTCCAAAGCTTTCAGCACAATGTTGATGCCGGTCTTCTCGTCGCCTTCTGCCTTCTCAGCCAGGGCTGCAACCGCCGGAATGGCGTTGATGAGAGCTACGCCGCCGCCGGAAACAATGCCTTCCTCAACAGCTGCCTTGGTGGCTGCCAGAGCGTCTTCGATCCGCAGTTTCTTTTCCTTCATTTCTACTTCCGTAGCCGCGCCCACTTTGATAACTGCAACACCGCCAGCCAGCTTTGCCAGCCGCTCCTGGAGCTTTTCACGGTCGAAATCAGAGGTGGTGGTCTCAATCTGAGAACGGATCTGGCTTACGCGGGCTTTGATAGCTTCGCCGTCTCCGTAGCCGCCTACGATGATGGTGTTTTCTTTATCCACTTTCACCTGGCGAGCATGGCCCAGCTGAGAAAGATCCGTATCCTTCAGTTCCAGACCCAGCTCGGAAGAAATCACCTGGCCGCCGGTGAGCACTGCGATATCCTGCAGCATCTCCTTGCGTCTGTCGCCAAATCCGGGAGCCTTTACCGCCACGCAGTTGAACGTTCCGCGGAGTTTGTTCAGGATCAGAGTGGTTAGAGCCTCGCCTTCCACATCTTCCGCTACGATCACCAGTTTCTTGCCGGACTGCACGATCTTCTCCAGCAGGGGCAGGATTTCCTGGATGTTGGAAATCTTCTTATCGGTAATGAGAAGATAGGCATCGTCCATAACAGCTTCCATCTTCTCCGTATCTGTAGCCATATAGGGGCTGATGTATCCGCGGTCAAACATCATGCCTTCCACAACTTCGGAATAGGTTTCGCTGGTTTTGCTTTCTTCCACGGTGATCACGCCGTCGGAAGTTACCTTCTCCATAGCCTCTGCGATCAGCTTGCCAACCGTCTCGTTGGAAGCGGAGATCGTGGCTACACGAGCGATATCATCGGAGCAGGTCACTTTCTTGGAATTCTCATGCAAAGCCGCTACAGCCGCGTCTACAGCGTCCTGGATACCCTTGCGGACTACCATGGGATTGGCGCCTGCGGTTACATTTTTCATGCCTTCCCGGATCAAAGCCTGAGCCAGCAAAGTTGCCGTTGTGGTACCGTCGCCGGCCACATCGTTGGTCTTAATGGAAACTTCCTTTACCAGCTGAGCGCCCATGTTTTCGAAGGCATCGTCCAGCTCGATTTCTTTGGCGATGGTCACACCGTCATTGGTGATCAGAGGAGCGCCAAACTTTTTGTCCAGAACCACGTTCCGGCCCTTGGGTCCCAAAGTGATCTTCACGGTATCTGCCAGCTGGTTTACACCGTTCATAAGAGCTTTACGGGCATCTTCCCCGTAGATAATCTGTTTCGCCATGATTCAATTCCTCCAAACAAAAATGAGATTTTGTAGGTATAAAAGCCTTTTATTCCACAACTGCCAGAATATCGCTCTGACGGACAATGATCATTTCTTCGCCGTCTACTTTGATTTCTGTTCCGGAATATTTGCTGGTGATAACTTTATCGCCGGCCTTTACATTCATAACAACCTCTTTGCCGTCCACAACACCGCCGGGGCCTACAGCAATTACCGTTGCCACCTGGGGCTTTTCTTTGGCAGAACCGGAAAGCAGAATGCCTCCTTTGGAAACTTCTTCCGCTTCATCCATTTTGATCAGCACTCTGTCGCTTAAGGGCTTGATGGTCATGTATGGTTCCTCCTTAAAATAGTATCCGTAAATAATTTTAGCACTCACTCTATCTGAGTGCTAATTCTATTGTAGCCATTCCCTTCCAAAAAATCAAGTCCTTTTTTATGTTTTTAGAGGATTTCATAAATTATTTACAAACACACAAAAAACGAGCCGATTTCTTCGGCCCGTTTTTTCACATCTCAGTTGGTTTTCGGCACAATAAATCGCAAAGCCCCCGGCAAAATCCGGCAATGCATCCGCTTGGTCTTCACACATTCCCCATCAAAGGTAGCAAACATGGTCTTTTTTGCCGTTACTAAAAATTCTTTTCCCCTGCAGTACTCCAAAAGTCCCCGAAATTCCGGAGCGTCCAGATGTTTTCCCTGTTTATACAGGTTCACCATTTTAGGGATTTTCCAGATTTTCGGCACTCGTACCAGCGTAAGCTCCAGAAGGCCATCATCCACACAGGCCCGGGGAGAAGCATGATACCCTCCTCCATACCATCCCCCATTGGCAGCCAACGCAAACACAAACGAGCCTTCCAGCTTCTTTTTCCCGTCGATCCAAACCTCCAGACGGTTTCCCAGGCGCCCTAACAAGCTCTGCAGCAAAGCCAGATTGTATGCCGCGCCGTGGGGCAAAAACGGGATCCTTTTATACTTTGTCATATGATAGGCTACTTTTCCATCCAGGCCTACGCATCCTACATTGACGGTAAGACCTTCTTCCGTTTCCATAATATCCACGGCCTGGCTTTCGCCTGCAAGCTGCTTTTCCATATCCAAAAAAGCTTCCCGATCCGCGAAATTCCGGATATAGTCGTCGCCGGAGCCGCAGGGGATCACCCCAACTTCCACGGAAGGGTGCCCCGCAGCGGCTTCCGCCAACTCCCGAAACGTTCCGTCTCCCCCCACCGCATACAAACGCACCGGAAGTTCCCCTGCTATTTCCGCTTCCGCCAGTTGTTTTCCGTGGCCGGGAAACTGGGTCATGTGCACCGTATACGCAATTCCTTTTTCTTTCATATAGGCGCGGACGGATTTCATCACCGTATCCTCCGGGTTTTTCTTTCCTGCCGCCGGATTCACAATAAACACATACCGCATGTTCTGCTCCTCATTTGTTTCACGGATTTTTATAATACATATACACCTGGCATTTCAGCATTCCGTTATATAGCTTCCTTCTTCGGTCCGCTTTTCGGCCAAAACACGATTCAAACGTTTCGTCCGGGCTGATAATGGTATAGTTCCACCCATGCTTTGGCTGAAAGACTTTTCCCAAAGTCCCATACAATTCCTCCGCCTGGCGAATATCCAAAAGCCGCTCCCCATAGGGAGGATTGCACACCACACAGCCATAGGGCTCCTCCGGACGGAAATCCGCCACATTCCTTTGCTGCACCTGTATCCGGGAGCCAACTCCTGCTTTTCTGGCATTCTCCGCCGTCAACTGCACCGCTTCTCCGTCAATATCATAGCCCCTGGCATGAAACTCCACGGATCGATCCACAAGGTCCCGGGCCCGTTCACGCTCTGTCCGCCAAACGGAAGAAGGAATCTGCTCCCAGCGTTCGGCCGCAAATCTTCTTTGCATACCCGGAGCAAGATTCATGGCATACATAGCCGCCTCGATCAAAATGGTTCCGGAACCGCACAGCGGGTCCACAAAATTAGCGTCCCGCCTTACCCGGGAAAGGTACACCATAGCCGCCGCCAACGTCTCTTTAATAGGTGCCAAAGTGGAATTGGCCCGATACCCTCGTTTGTGCAGACCATCGCCGGAGGTATCCAGAAGAACGGTAACCCGGTCTTTTAAAATCAAAAACTGGATCTGGTGAAGGCTCCCTGTTTCTTCAAACCAGCTTTGCCCATACACCTGTTTCAGCCGTTCCACTACAGCCTTTTTCACAATAGACTGGCAGTCCGGCACACTGGCCAATTTGGAGCTTAACGAGCGCCCCTTTACCGGAAAGGCATCCTTCCGGCCGATCCACCTTTCCCAAGGAATTCGCTTCACGCCCTGAAACAGCTCCTCAAAGGAAAGAGCCCGAAAATCTCCCAGCTGAACCAGCACCCGCTCGCCGTAACGGCTCCACAAATTGGCCCGCGCGATCATCTCCGGGCTGCCCTGAAAAACTACCCGACCGTTTTCCGGCTCTACATTTTCCGCTCCCATCTCCCGAAGCTCCGTGGCCACCAAACCTTCTATCCCCAACAAGCAGGGAATGACCAGCTTATATTCGCTCATACCATTCTCCATTCTGTTTTTTCAAACTCTTCCTTGAAAACTGCGCAGACAGCGACAGTTTCCGTCAAAAGCCTTAACCGTCTATTCTCCTATGCCTATTATACAAAGCCCAGGGATCTTCATCAATCCTTAATTTTAAAACCACAGCAAAAAGCAGGCAGCCGGATCTCCCCCGGCTGCCTGCTTCACAGGTTTCCTTAAAGATCTTATCCCAAAATTTCCTTCATCCAAACCAGCATCTCGCCGGGCGTGCGGTTGCACCAAGCAAAGTAAGGCACAGCTTTCACAGAAACATCTTCCAGAACAGCCGGTTCTTCCACGTAAAGCGCATCGCCCTGAGAATCCTTCAGCTTCTTGCCGGCGAAACGCAGCGTGGTGATGCCGCCCAGAAGATCCTCTTCATAGGTCTCCTCAACCGACTGGTGAGTATCCACATAGATGCTTGCCAGGTCCTTGCCGTTATCCTGCTCTTCCAGGCAGTACACCAGCGGTCCCTTCACCAGAGCCACCTTGCCGGCGTCTGCGCGGACATGGGTATTGGCACGAACGAACCGAGCGGGGATCTGGAAATTCAGCTCAAACACATCGCCGGAAGCTGCATCCACATACAGATAGCCCTTCTCAACAGAAGAGGTATCCACAGCCTGGCCATTCTTCAGCACGGAGAATTCCTTTACATATCCGGGGATCCGGAATGCCACCTTGCTTCCTGCGCCGGCCTGCTTCACGGTGAACTTCATGCAGCCGTCATCGGGATAGCGGCTTTCCAAAGCGACATTCATCGTGCCGTTTGCCAGCTCCGCAGCGGTCTCATTGGCAATATACAGGTTCACATACAGGGTGTTTTCGCAGGTAGAATACATATACTGCCCCATGCTGGCCAACGTTCTGGCGATATTGGGCGGGCAGCAGGCAACGCCAAACCATTTCTGGCGAACCGGCTTGATATGCTCCATAGCCGTACGGGGCAAGCAGTTCTCCGGCCATACTTCCAGGGGATTTACATAGAAGAAGCTTTTCCCGTCCATGGCAATACCGGAAAGCAGGGTATTATACAGAGCCTTTTCCACAACATCCACATATTTTCCGTCTCTGGTGATCTCCGCCATCCGCTTGCCAAACAAGGCCAGACCAATGGTAGCGCAGGTCTCGGAATAGTTGGTATCATTGGGCAGGTCGTAATCCGTGGTGAAGCGTTCCAAAATGCCGGAGCTTCCAATGCTTCCCGTAATATACATTCTCTTGCCCACAATATTGTTCCACAGCTTCTCGCAGGCCTTCAAAAGCGTATCGTCCTGATACTCGTAAGCCAGGTCCGCCATGGCGCAATACATATAAACCGCGCGGACCGCATGTCCTTCAGCGGTATCCTGCTCTCGAACGGGCACATGGGACTGAGAATACTTGGGATCATAGTTCACAAATTCCGGGAAAATCCGCTGGAATCCGGGCTGCTTTTCTTCCCAGAGGAAATAGTTCTCCCCTACGCCCCGGCGATCAATGAAATACTTGGCTGTATCCAGGTATTCTTTCTTGCCCGTAACACGATACAGCTTTACCAGAGCCAGCTCGATCTCCTGATGTCCGGGATAGCCATGAAGCTGCTCTTCTCCGGGGCCGAATTTATCGCAAATCACATCCGCAAAGCGGGACATGATCTGCAGCAGCTTATCTTTTCCGGTAGCCTCATAATATGCCACAGCCGCCTCGATCAAATGGCCTGCCGTATACAGTTCGTGGCCTTCGCAAAGATCCTTCCACTTCTGCTCCGGAGCGATCACGGTGAAGTAGGTATTCAGGTATCCGTCCGGCTCCTGGGCTCTTCCGATGAGGTCAATAGCCGCGTCCGCCACAGCTTCCAGATCCGGATCTCTTTTCTTATCCACCGTATAGGCCACAGCTTCCAGCCACTTGCCTACGTCGCTGTCCTGGAATACCATGCCCTGACGTTCTCCCTGAATATCCCCGGCAGCTACCTTAAAGTTATGGATGCAGTAGCTTTTCGCCGCATCCGGGATGGCGTCATTCAGCATATCCCACTGATACGGGATAATGACATCCTTTACCAAATCAATATAACGATTCCAAAATCCGTCTTTGATCTGCACATTTTTCAGAGGAACACTGTTCAGTTTTGCTCCCATTGCACAACATCCTTTCCCGGGTATCACCCGGATTTGAAATTTTAAGTAAAATCCGACTATTTTACCCTTATATTACCGCTAATTATACCATACCGTTCTTTCTTTTCAAATTCCCGAAAAATCAAATTGAACGAGATTATCTCCTTGTTCCTTGACTATTCTCCTGTTTTCTTCCGTTTGCTGTAACCGCTGTGCAGCAAATGGTTCTATGCTTTTTTCAAAAAGGTTCGGGAAAATTTTCCTATCTCGTTTCCTCAGAAGCCACCTGGGTCACCCGGAAGCCCTCGCCATGCACTTCGTTGGATTCCATTACGACCATAAAAGCGTCATCCGCAGCTTCTTTTGCCGCTTTTTCCACCTGGTACATCTCCTTGGAGCTGCAAGCTACCATCACCACTTGCTTTTCATCTTCTTTATAGCCGCCTCTGGCGCTTAAAATGGTGGAACCCCGTCCGCAGCAGCGATCCACCGCGTCGCAGACCTGCTTTCCCTTTTCTGTCACGATCAAAGCCACTTTCCCGGAATTCAGCCCATACATCACCTTATCCACAGCCAGCGCAAACAGATAATTGATCATCATGCCGTAGATAATTCCATCCATGTCCTTGAAAAGGATGCCTCCCACCAAAATGATCCCTATATCGGACAAAAAGGCTATCGTCCCCAGTTTCAAATAGGGTTTGTAAGCTTTCACCGCCATAATAATAAAATCGGAACCACCTGTGGAAGAATTCCGCATATAGACCATGGCGTAGCCCAGTCCGCCCAACACACCGGTGGTAATAGCCATCAGCATTCTTTCTCCGTTATACACCGGCAGAAGCGGAGCCAAATAGTCCACCATAAGGGAAGAGATCAACATGCATCGAAGAGAACGAAGCAAAAATCCTCTTCCGATCATTTTCCAGCAAAGTAATGCAACGGGAATATTGAGAAAAATCGTTGTCATTCCTATAGGAAAATGGAAAAGTCGGTACAAAATAATAGAAATTCCAGAAAAACCTGTCATGGGGAACTCAGCCTGCACGGCAAAATTATAAGTTGCTATCGCAATCAGGAAACTCCCCAAGCATTCAAACAAAATATCCACCAAAATCACATTTTTTTTCTTTGCCATCTGCACCACATTCCTTTCCAGTATTCGCTACATTTCAGCACAAAAAAAGAGCTTTTGCGAATTATATCTCTATAATTCGCAAAAGCTCTTTGCTCTTCTTCAACAGTATACCACAATTCCGGAAAAAGTCAACCTTTTTCCAAAAGCCAACCGGCTATTAAGCTATCAAACTCAAGCGTTCCGGGCAGCCATGGCTTCCTTTACTTTCTCCGTAAACACAGGCAGAATCTTCACCGCGTCTCCCACGATGCCGTAATCTGCTACTTCGAAAATGGGAGCATTCTCGTCCTTATTGATGGCAATGATCACATCGGACTCTTCCATGCCCGCCAGATGCTGAATAGCGCCGGAAATACCGCAGGCAATGTACAAATTGGGGCGAACCGTCTTTCCTGTCTGCCCAACCTGGATATCTTTCTCTACCCAGCCGGCATCCACACACGCTCTGGAAGCGCTGACTTCGCCGCCCAAAGCATCTGCCAGATCCCGCAGAAGCTGGAAGTTTTCCGGGCAGCCCATGCCGCGTCCGCCGGAAACCAGGATCTTGGCGTCCTGAATATCCATCTTGTTTACAACGGACTTCACAACTTCCAGGATCTCTACGTTCTGATGCCCTGTGAAATCTACGGAGAAGGTTTCCGCATTGACGGCCGCATCCTGCACAGGCTTCATTTTCTGCATTACGCCGGGGCGTACGGTGGCCATCTGGGGACGATGCTCCGGGCAAATAATGGTAGCCATAATGTTGCCGCCGAAGGCCGGACGGGTCATCCGCAGCTCTTTGGTCTCTTCCGCGATCTCCAGCTTGGTGCAGTCCGCCGTAAGGCCGGTTTTTACCCGGGCAGACACTCTGGGAGCCAGGTCGCGGCCGATAGCCGTAGCGCCGTACAAAACCACGGCCGGTTTGTAGTTTTCGATCACCTGGGTCATGGCGTGGGCATAAGGCTCAGTAGCATAAATCTCCAAAGCCGGATCCTCTACCATAACGATTTTATCCGCGCCGTATTTTGCCAGCTCCGGGCACAAATCCGACACATTGTTTCCCAAAAGCACAGCCGTTACCTGTGTTTCCATATCCTTTGCAAGCTCTTTGGCTTTTCCCAGAAGTTCAAAGGAAACGCCGCTGATCTTATGATCCACCTGCTGGATAAATACAAAGATTCCTTTATAATCCTGTACGTTCATTTCGCTCACCACTTTCCAACGTTAAATAATGAATTTCTCTTTCAGTCTCTCGATCATGTAATCCGCCGCTGCTTCCGCATCTTCCGGAGCAACCACCGTTCCCGCTGCCTTCAGGCTCTTCGTGAACGTCTGGAATACTCTGGTGGGGGATCCCTTCAGACCGATAACATCATCATCCACTTCTACGTCTTTGCGGGTAAGCACTTTTACTTCTTTTTCTCTGTACGCGTCAAAGATGCCGCCGGGCGTCATATAACGGGGCGCATTCAATTCACTGAGCGCTGTGATCAGGCAGGGCATCTTTACCTTTACGGTATGATACCGATCTTCATACTGCCGTTTTACAATCAGGGAATCTCCCTCAACCTTCACGTCCTCCGCATAGCTTACATTGGGAATCCCCAAATGTTCCGCAATCTGCGGGCCCACCTGTGCGGTATCGCCGTCGATGGCCTGACGTCCGGTGATCACCAGGTCAAATTCCATGGATTTCAGAACCGCCGCAATGGTGGTGGAAGTTGCCAGCGTATCCGCTCCGCCGAAAGCTCTGTCCGTTACCAGAACCGCTTCATCGGCACCCATAGCCAGAGCCTCACGCAGCGCCGTATCGGCCTGGGCAGGGCCCATGGTCACCACTGTTACATGAGCGCCGTACTGATCCTTCATCCGCAGAGCCGCTTCCAAACCGGCTTTATCATCCGGGTTGATAATGCTGGGAACGCCGTCACGGATCAAAGTACCAGTTACCGGATCCAGCTTTACCTCATTGGTATTGGGCACCTGCTTAATGCAAACTACTATCTTCAAAAAATGTCACTCCTTTAGGCTTTTCCGCTTCGTTTATTTCAGAAGATTTCCGGAGATAACCATGCGCTGCACTTCGCTGGTTCCCTCGTAGATTTCCGTGATCTTGGCATCCCGCATCATGCGCTCCACCGGATACTCTCTGGTGTATCCATAGCCGCCGTGAAGCTGAACAGCCTTGGTGGTTACTTCCATAGCCACTTCCGCAGCAAAAAGCTTCGCCATAGCTGCTTCCACAGAGAAGACCTTCTGGGTATCTTTAGCCAGCGCCGCTCTGTAAACTAAAAGCTTGGCAGCTTCTACTTTGGTCTGCATATCCGCAAGCTGGAACTGGGTGTTCTGGAATTTCGCAATGGGACGGCCAAACTGCTTTCTTTCCTTCACGTATTTAACGGTTTCTTCCAAAGCGCCTTCCGCAATACCCAAAGCCTGCGCGGCAATACCGATACGGCCGCCGTCCAGCGTCTGCATAGCGATGCGGAAGCCCTGGCCCTCTTTGCCCAGAAGATTTTTCTTGGGAACGATGCAGTTTTCAAAAATCAGCTCCGTGGTAGAAGAACCACGGATGCCCATTTTCTTCTCTTTTGTGCCGATAGAGAAGCCCGGGAAATCTTTTTCCACGATAAAGGCGGAGATTCCTTTTGTTCCCTTGCTCTTATCCGTCATGGCGAAAATGATATAAATGTCCGCTTTTCCGCCGTTGGTAATGAAGATCTTGCTGCCGTTGAGCACATAATGATCTCCCTCCAGCACGGCTTTGGTCTGCTGACCGGAAGCATCCGTACCGGCATTGGGCTCTGTCAGGCCGAAAGCACCCAGCTTCTCGCCCTTAGCCAGCGGGATCAGATATTTCTGGATCTGCTCCGGCGTACCGAATTTACGGATGGGCTCGCTGCCCAGAGAAGTATGAGCAGAAACGATAACGCCTGTGGTAGCGCAAACCTTGGAAAGCTCTTCTACGCACATCACATAGGTCAGCGTATCGCAGCCCTGACCGCCGTATTCTTTAGGAGTGGGAATGCCCAAAAAGCCCAGTTTGGCCATCTTTTCCACAGTCTCTGCAGGAAAACGCTCGGTTTCATCCACTTCCTGCGCCAGAGGCTTTACTTCGTTTTCGGCAAACTCTTTAAAGAGAGTACGCGCCATCTCCTGTTCTTTCGTAAGTACGAAATCCATATGTAACGTTCCTCCAATATCTAAATTACACAGCCAAAAAAGGGTTATTTGCTGTAATCATAAAATCCTTTTCCGGTCTTTCTGCCCAGCTTGCCTGCACGAACCATTTTCCGCAGCAGGGAATGGGGACGATACTTGGGATCTCCCGTTTCGCTCTGCAGAACTTCCATAATGGCCAGAACAATGTCAAGGCCTACCAGGTCGCCCAGGGCCAGCGGTCCCATAGGATGGTTGGCGCCCAGCTGCATAGCAGTGTCGATGCCTTCCACGGAAGCTACGCCGTCAGCATAAATGCCGATAGCCTCATTGATCATGGGGATCAAAATGCGATTTACTACGAAACCAGCCGCTTCATTGACCTGAACCGGAGTCTTGCCGATATCTTTGGAAATTTCGATCACCTTTTCCACAACTTCGGGATCGGTGGTTTCGCCGGCGATTACTTCAACCAGCTTCATAACCGGAGCCGGATTAAAGAAATGCATACCTACAACTGCTTTCTTCAAGCCGTTGGAAATCTCCGTAATGGACAGAGAAGAAGTGTTGGTGGCAAAAATGCACTCGGGCTTGCAGATCTCTTCCAGCTGCTTGAAGATTTCCTTCTTCAGCTCCATTTTCTCCAAAGCCGCTTCCACTACCAAGTCGCAATCCGCTACGATCTCGTTGGTGCCGGTGGTGATCTTAGCCAGAATGGCTTCCGCAGCAGCTGCGTCCATCTTGCCTTTGGCTACTCTTTTTTCAAAGCCCTTAGCGATTTTCGCCTTGCCGCCGGCAGCCCATTCTGCCTTTACGTCGCAAAGCTTTACCTCATATCCTTCCGTCTGCGCAAAAGCCTGTGCAATACCGGAACCCATGGTTCCCGCTCCAATAATACCAACTTTCATGATTTATTTCCTCCTGTCATTGTATTGTTGATTTCGTTCTAAAACGGAAGCTTTGGGCGCTGCTGCCACAGCACCCAAAGCTTATACTTTATCGGTTCACAAAGGGGGCAGGCTTTTCTTTAGACAAGAACGCCTGCATAGCATTTCTCTGATCTTCCGTCTCAAAGCAGCTGCCAAACAGCTTCTCTTCGATCTCTACGGCACGATCAATGTCCACCTGCAGTCCATCGTTTACAGCCTTTTTGGTGGCCCGTACAGCAATGGGAGCATTGGCGGCGATTTTTCCTGCCAGCTTCTCAGCAGCCGGCAGCAATTCCTCGGAAGGATATACGGCGTTGACCAATCCCAAAGCCAGGGCTTCCGCAGCCTTTACCTTGGTGCCCGCATACAGCATCTCCTTGGCCTTTCCCACAGGGATCAAACGAGCCAGACGCTGGGTTCCGCCAAAGCCGGGAGTGATCCCCAGGCCGGTTTCCGGCTGGCCGAAAACCGCATTCTCGGAAGCCAGACGAATGTCGCAGCTCATGGAAAGCTCGCATCCGCCGCCCAGAGCAAATCCGTTCACCGCAGCAATTACGGGAATGGGCAGCGCTTCGATCTTCCGGAACACATCATTTCCTTTTTTACCGAAGGCCTCACCCTGCTCTTTGCTGAGGGTGCTCATTTCGCCGATATCCGCACCGGCAACAAAGGATTTCTGCCCGGCACCGGTAAGGATCAGGCAGCGGACCGTTTCCAGATCGATGCCGTCCACGGCTTCCTCCAGCTCTGCCAAAACCTGAGAATTCAAGGCATTCAGCGCCTTCTCCCGGCTGATAGTCAGCACGGCAATAGCGCCTTTTTGTTCATATACAATGTAATCCATATGCTTATTCCTTTCCTGTTTCCAAGGGATCAGTACTTTTCTACAATGGTCGCGCAGCCCATGCCGCCGCCGATGCACAGCGTGGCCAGACCTTTCTTCGCTTCCGGTCTCTTCTGCATCTCATGCAGGAGCGTAACCAGAATACGGCATCCAGAAGCACCAACGGGATGGCCCAGAGCAATAGCGCCGCCGTTTACGTTCAGCTTTGCCGGATCGAATTCCAGATCCCGGGCTACAGCGATGGACTGTGCCGCAAAAGCTTCGTTGGCCTCGATCAGATCCATATCGGATACCTTCAGGCCCGTGCGCTCCATCACCTTACGAGTGGCCGCTACAGGGCCCACACCCATGATAGCGGGATCCACGCCGCCCAAAGCGCCGCCGACCCAGGTAGCCATAGGCGTAATGCCCAGCTCTTTGGCCTTTTCTTCGCTCATCACTACAACCGCAGCGGCACCATCGTTGATGCCGGAGGAGTTGGCAGCCGTTACAATGCCGTCCGGCTTAAAAGCAGGGCGCAGACGGGCAATGCTTTCTTTTGTAGTTCCCGGGCGAGGACCTTCGTCTTTATCAAATACAATGGTTTCCTTCTTCTTTTTCACTTCTACCGGGACGATCTCATCGCTGAATCTGCCTTCCGCCTGAGCCTTTTCGCACTTCTGCTGGCTTTCTGCGGCAAAAGCATCCAGCTCTTCCCGAGTGATTCCGTATTTTTCGGCTACATTTTCAGCGGTGATACCCATATGATACCCGTTGAACGCATCCCACAGCGCGTCGTTTACCATGGTGTCCACCAAAACGCCGTTGTTCATCCGATAGCCATACCGGCCCTGAGGAACCGCATAAGGTGCCATGGACATATTCTCCATGCCGCCGGCTACGACGATATCCGCGTCCCCGGCTTTGATCATTTGCGCCGCCATATTCACGCAGTTCAGGCCGGAGCCGCACACTACGTTCACTGTAACCGCAGGAACTTCCACGGGAAGTCCGGCTTTAATGGAGGCCTGGCGAGCAACGTTCTGCCCCAACCCAGCCTGGATTACGCAGCCCATATATACATGATCGACCTGCTCCGGCTTTACGCCTGCTCTCTTCAAAGCTTCTTTGATTACGATAGAACCCAAAACCGCCGCCGGGGTTGTGCTGAGGCTGCCGCCCATGGTGCCAATGGCGGTACGGCAAGCGCCTGCCAGTACTACTTTAGACATGTTAGTTCCTCCATTCAAATCTAAAAATTTCTTATGAATACAAAATAAAAACGCCTGTATGTTAAATATATCACAAACTTTCGTGGAATGCAATAGCCGCCCCCTGGAGAATCTATGAAAAAGATGTAAAAATTTTTCTTATTTTCTTTTCTGTTTTTGTCTTCCAAAAAACAATTCTTTGTCTTTGAAGAACATCGTGTTATACTGTTCATAAACAAAGTTTTCCTCTGCTTGAACAGCAGGTCCATCAGCAGCGAAAAGCATGAAAGGATTCTCTGCATACCGCTGCATGCTGAATACTTTAAAGCGAAGAAATTTCCGTTTCTTCAGGAACCAGGAAAGGCTTGATCAGAACATGGAAAGCAAACAAACGGTTTTGGGAATTCTGGCCCACGTGGACGCTGGAAAAACGACCCTTACAGAAGCCCTTCTCTATCAGACTGGCGCCATCCGGCAAAAAGGCCGGGTAGACCATCGAACCACCTTTCTGGATACAGACGCCGCTGAGCGGGCCCGGGGCATTACCGTCTACACAAAACCGGCGGAATTTTCTTTTCTGGACCGGAACTTTACCTTGATTGATACCCCCGGCCACACGGATTTTTCTCCGGAAATGGAGCGCTGCCTGCAAGTGCTGGACTATGCCATTCTGGTGATCAGCTCCGTGGAAGGGATTCAGGCACACACCGAAACCATTTGGCACCTTTTAAAACAATATAACATCCCCGTTTTCCTTTTTCTTAATAAAGCCGACCGAGCCGGCGCGGATATTCCCGCTGTACTTACACAGCTGCGCCGGCGCTTTCATCCCGCCTGCATTGATTTTTCCGGTTGGGGGCAGGATTTTTCAGAAGAATGCAAGGAAGAAATCGCCTCCCTGGATCAGGAAGCCTTGGAACTTTATCTGCAGGGGGCTTCCCAAACGCAATGGGAAAATCTTCTGAAAAAAAGAATTGCACAGCGAAAAATCTTCCCCTGTTTTTCCGGATCCGCCCTCCAGGATCTGGGAACAGAAGATCTGCTGCGGGGGCTTTCCCAGTTAACCAGCCCCCGTGAATATCCCGATGATTTTTCTGCCCGGGTTTATCAGCTGCGCCACGAAGAAAACGGCACTCCTCTTGCCTTTCTGAAAATTACAGGCGGCGTTTTAAAGGTCAAGGACCGGCAAAAATACGTTCCTTTTCAAAAAGGATCTCTTTCGCAGGAAACAGAGACTCTGGATGAAAAAATCGACCAGATCCGCCGGTATAACGGCGAAAAATGGCAGCCCCTTTCTTCCGCCGGCGCCGGAGAGATCTGCGCCGTCACCGGTCTTTCCCAGGCTTTTCCCGGAATGACCCTGGGCCAGGAGAAGGGAAACTTTTCCCCCGTGCTTTCCCCTGTTCTTTCGGCGGAAATTTTGCTGCCGGCCGGCGTTTCCATTCCCTCCGCTTTGGAGAAGCTGAAGCTTTTGGAAGCAGAACAGCCGGAACTCTCCGTACATGCAGACTCCCGCCTGGGAAGCATCTTTCTTCACAGCATGGGGGCTGTACATTTGGAAATCCTGAAAGAAACCGTCAGCCGCCGGTTCGGCTGGGACATACAGTTTGGCCCCTGCCGGATCCTGTATAAAGAAACCATCGCCAAACCGGTTATGGGATATGGGCACTACGAACCTTTACGGCACTATGCGGAAGTCCATTTGCGGATAGTGCCGGGAGAACCGGGGCAGGGAATCCTCTGCCGCAGCGAATGTTCCACCGACCTTTTGGATAAAAATTTCCAAAATCTGATTCTTCACCATATAACCGAAAAAGAACATCTGGGAATTTTAACCGGCTCCCCCCTTACAGATGTCACCATTACGCTGACCGCAGGAAAAAACCACCTGAAGCACACAGAAGGCGGAGACTTTCGCCAAGCCACATACCGTGCCATTCGGCAAGGTTTGGAAAAAGCGCAGATGGTTTTGCTGGAACCTTTCTACTCTTTTACCATTCAGGCCCCTTCCTTTGCACTGGGCCGCATTCTTTCGGACCTTCAGCAGCGCAGCGCCAGCTTTTCCCCTCCGGAAACATCCGGAGAAGAATGCTGCATTACCGGAGAAGCCCCTGCCGCTTCCCTGATGGAATACCCATTGGAGCTTACCTCCTTCACAAAAGGGAAAGGACGTATCTCCCTTTTTCCCTGCGGTTACCGCCCCTGCCACAATCCCCAGGAAGTCATTGCTTCCATCGGATATGAAAAAGACCGGGATCTGGAAAATCCGTCCAGCTCCGTATTTTGCGCCCATGGTGCCGGGTTTGAAGTAAAATGGCAGGATGTGGATTCCATGCGGCATATCCACTAAAGTATTCATACGGCTTTGAACGGCCTCCTTTTTTCGCCTTGACCGCAGAAAAGGCAAACGGCCCGTTGATCCGGTTCATCACCGCATCAACGGGCCGCATTTTTTATCAAAGACTTTTCCCAGTCTCGCTGAAAAGCTCTCCTTTAAAAAACCGAAAATCACACGGAGGGAACCCGTCTGCTTAATCCTCGGCTCTTCTTCCCAGCTTCCGCATGCATTCCTTGCAAACCATATATCCTTTATAAATTTCAATGTCCTCCATGCTGTTGCAGAAAATGCAGGAAGGCTGATACTTTTTCAGAATAATGCAATTATCCTCCACAAAAATTTCCAGAGAATCCTTTTCCTTGATTTGCAGCACTTTTCGCAGCTCCGTGGGAATCACAATTCTTCCTAAACTATCAATGGGGCGTACCATCCCTGTGGGTTTCATACAAACATCTCCTCTCCCGGCGCAGCTTTTATGGCCAAACGACCTATTTCTTAGCAATTATAGCATTTATTACCATTTGTGTCAATATACAACAATATTCCCATCTGTATAGTAAAAAACAAGGGCGAAACCATCGGTTTCGCCCTTGTTTGCTTGAAAAAGCTCTTATTTCATAGGAAATTCGCCGCTGAAGAACTTATCGTGAATGGCTTCCACTGCACGATCCGCATCGGCGGTATTGATCAGCACGGAAATCTTGATTTCACTGGTAGAAATCATGCGGATATTGATATTGGCCTCATACAACGCCTCAAACATCTCCGCCGCCACCCCGGGATGGCTTTCCATGCCGGCACCTACAATGGAAACCTTGGCCACTGTATCATCATACACAATGCTGCTGGCACCGATCACTTCCACATAGGGCTCCAAAACATCCAAAGCATCCTGCAAATCGCTCTTGGGAACCGTAAAGCTGATGTCCTTTGTTCCGCTGCGCCCAATGGACTGAAGAATGATATCCACATTGATATTTTTCGCGGATAACTTGGAAAAAATCTTAAACGCCAAACCGGGCTTATCCGGCACGCCGATTACAGAAACCCGAGCCACATCCGTATCTTTTGCTACACCGCTGATTAACATTTTTTCCATTTTGTTTGCCTCCTTCACGATTGTTCCCGGCTTGCGTGTAAGGCTGGAAAGAACTTCCAGCTCTATATTATATTTTTTCGCCATTTCCACAGAACGGTTATGCAGCACCTGAGCTCCCAAAGAAGCCAACTCCAGCATCTCATCATAGGAGATCACATCCAGCTTCTTGGCTCCTTTGATTTTCCGGGGATCTGCTGTGAACACGCCCTCTACATCCGTATAGATTTGGCACAGATCCGCATTCATGGCCGCGGCAATGGCAACCGCACTGGTATCCGAGCCGCCTCTTCCAAGGGTGGTCATATCGTTATACCGATTGAGCCCCTGAAAACCGGTGATCACTACAATGTTCTTTTTATCCAGCTCCTTCTGAATGCGGTCCGGAAGGATTCTTTTGATTCTGGCGTTTCCGTGGTTGGAGTTGGTCACAAACCCTGCCTGCCAACCCAAAAGAGAGATCACAGGGAATCCGAGCTTTTCAATAGCCATAGCAAGTAAGGACGCGGAAATCTGCTCACCGGAAGTCAACAGCATATCCATTTCCCGTTTCGATGCATTGGTATTGATTTCGTTTGCCTTGGCGATCAGATCGTCCGTAGTGTCTCCCTGCGCGGATACCACTACCACCACATCGTTTCCCTGCTCGTACGTCTTAGTTACAATATCTGCTACATTGAACAGCCGTTCCGCGTTGGCTACGGAAGTTCCTCCGAATTTCTGTACAATTAAAGCCATTTCAGTTCCCCCATCCACATTAGTTTCGGTTGTTATTCTATGGAAAGCTGCGCCCCATGAGGATCCGTATGCAGAATACGGATCTGCCAGCCCTGGACATTTTTTTCTTCCAAATGCTTAGCGGCATACCGAATGAATTCTTCGCAGCCGGCAGATTCGATCATGGAGATAATGGTCGGCCCTGCACCGCTGACATAAGTACCCAAACTGCCCAGTTCATAACTCATTCGGAACACGGTATCCAGATCATCGATCAGCCCCGAACGGTACGGCTGATGGATCCTATCCTGCACAGCCACCCGAAGATTCTCCAGTTTTCCGGAAAACAGGGATGCTGTCATCAAAGCGGAACGGGAAAGGTTATAAACCGCGTCCGCCCGGGAATACTGCTCCGGCAAAACCGAACGAGCCTTTTCCGTTTTCAGCTCAAAAGGAGGAATAAACAAAGCAAAGCAAATTTTTTCTGAAACCGGCACGCTTACGCTGTATACTCTTCCGGCTTCCATGGCCGAAGCCACCAAACCGCCTTCCAGCGCCGGTGTGGTATTATCCGGATGCCCTTCGATCCGAGCTGCCAAATGGATCAGGTCCTGCTGAGAAAACGGACTGCCCAGCAAGCGGTTCGCTCCCATGATCCCCGCTACAATACAGGCTGAGCTGCTCCCAAGGCCCCGAGCCATGGGAATATTGTTTTCCTGGATCAGCCGAAGCCCGGGAAGCTTTTTCCCGCATTCTTCATACACGGTTTTAACCGCCCAATAAATCAGGTTATTTTCATCGGTGGGAATGGGCGTGGCATCCTTGGAAGAAATATCCAAAGCGTCCCATTCTTCCATCCACACCTGATTGTACAACGTAAGCGCAATTCCTAAAGAATCAAACCCAGAGCCCAAGTTCGCACTGGTCGCCGGTACCTGTATACGTATCATTGGCCATTCACCCTCACTTAAAAACTCAAACCACTTCTGCTCTTAAAAATCCGAAATACGGATGGTTCCCAAAATTTCCAATTCCTGCAAAGAGGAAAGTTTTTCCCGGATCTCTTTTTCCGGCATCAAGCAGGTGGTGACGAACGCCAATTCTCCTTCTTCCGGCTCTTTCCGGCTTAACCGGGACGCGCCGGACAGCACTTGCGCCGCTTTGGCAAAAGCCTTTTCCGGATCCTGCGTTTTTGCCCGCACATATAAAAGAATCGGACGCTCTCTGTAATCTTCTACATATTCTTCAGAGCCTTCTTCCCAGAACAAATACTTTCTGGCCTTGAAGTGCTTGACACAGTCAATTACATCCGCCACTACAGCACTGGCTGTAGGAAGCTTTCCTGCGCCTTTTCCGTAAAATACTACGTCACCGGTGGCATCGCCCTGCACCAGTATTCCGTTAAAAACATCATCTACACTGGAGAGCTGGCTTTCTCTGGAAACAAACATGGGGCAGACAATCGTCTGCAAACGTCCGGATTCCGTCTTTTCCACTTGCCCGATCAGCTTGATTACACCGCCCCAGTTATCCGCATATTCCACATCTGCCAGAGTGATCTGGGTGATCCCTTCCGTATGCACCTGATGGGGATACACATGCTTTCCATAAGCCAAAGAGGCCAGAATGCAAATCTTTCTGCAGGCATCAAAGCCCTCCACGTCCGCCGCAGGATTCCTTTCCGCATATCCAAGCTTCTGCGCCAAAGCCAACGCATCTTCAAAAGACATGGACTCCCGAATCATTTTTGTGAGAATAAAATTCGTAGTGCCGTTGAGGATTCCGGCGATCTCAATTACGTCATTGGCGGCCAAGCACTGGGATAAGGGGCGAATAATGGGAATACCGCCTCCAACGCTGGCTTCAAACAAGAAATTCACATTCATTTCCCGGGCGATCTTCAGCAGCTCAGCTCCCTTGGAAGCCACCAGTTCTTTATTGGATGTTACCACGCTTTTGCCAGCTTTCAGGCATTGCGCCGTGTATTCAAACGCCGGATCCAAACCACCCATTACTTCTACAACCACCCGGACTTCCGAATCCTGCAGAATCTGATCAAACGATTTGGTAAACCGATCCGCAAAAGGACTTTCCGGAAATTCCCGGCGATCCAGTATATATTTAACACAAATTTCTTCCTGTGCCCGTTTGGCAATGCTTTCCTTATGGGTGGAAAGCACTTCCACCACACCGGAACCCACTACGCCGTACCCTAATACCGCCATTTGTACCATATGAAAACCTCCTCATTTCTGTTATTCCGTTACTCCCTTAACTATCCAGACGGCATCTCACTTTGAGAAGAGCTTTCTTCAGAAGAGGCTTCGGAACTAACATGGGAGGAGGACGGTTCCGAGGAAGATTCTTCAGAAGAAGAAGGCTCCGAAGAAGATGATGATGGTTCTGAGCTGGAGGGTTCATGAGAGGTTTCTTCGGAACTTACCGGAGGCTCGGAAGAAACCGGAACTGACGATTCCGGCAAACTTTCTGAAGAAACTTCCGAAGAAACTTCCGAAGAAGACGAAGAAGAGGCATGAACACCATCACAATAGCTGGGCATATGATTTACTGCATACCATCCTGTGGCTGTTTCCGTACACATTCCCGGCACAGCCAGCAAGCCGGTCTCTTTACAATACTGGGCCGAAATCACATTGGGACTGAAAGTAAAGTCCTTAGGCTCCTTATTGGAAAGGTAATCCGTCATAACTGCTTTCCAGATTTCCTGAACACCGGACTGATCCCGAAGCCCCACATTTCCGCTGGAGAAACCGTTCCAAACGCCCGCAACCGCATAGGGAGACCCTCCGATAAACCAGGAGTCGATGGTGGAATATCCCTTATTGGTGGTACCTGTTTTTCCGAAAATATCCCAGGAACCAATTTTATTTCTCCAGCCGGTACCGCTGGTCACAACCGTGTTCAGCAGCTTATGCATAATCGTAGAAGTATCCTGCGAAATAGCTTGGGTTCCTATCGCATTCCGATTATCCAAAATTACATTCCCATCATGATCTTCTACATAATAATAGGAATACGGTTCATAGTACATGCCGCCGTTTCCGAAAATCTGGAAGCCAGCTACCATTTCCCGAACGGTAAACTCCACGCCGCCGATTGCCATGGAAGGCACTCTCTGCGCTTTTTCAATGGGGGTAAATCCCAGCTTCTGCTCTAAGAAATCCGCACCTGCATCAATGGAAATGCTCATCAAGGTCCGAACTGCCGGAGGGTTGTAAGATTGTGCAATGGCTTCCTGCAGCGTAACCTCTCCATGGAACACATTGTTCCAGTTGTTCGGTCCAGGCGTACCATCGTCGAAATAATTATCGATGGGTTCGTCTAAAATCATGGAAGAATAATGCAAAGCGTTCATTTCCACCGCCGGAGCATATACCGCCAACGGTTTGATGGAAGAACCCGGCTGCCGCTTGGCCATAGTGGCATTGTTGCGAAGACGGTTTCCTGTTTTTTCACCCACGCTGCCTACTACCGCCAGCACCCGTCCTTCATAATCCATTGCCAAAAAGCTGGCCTGAGAACCGTTATCGATGGAAAGATTATCCATATCCGCCATATACGCTTCCGCAAAATTCTGCATCTGGGTATTTTGGGCGGAATAAATCTTCAATCCATTATGATAAATGATGTCCACAGCCAAATCTTCGGAATATCCGTACTTTTCCATCAAATCGTTTTTTACATCATCAAAAACCATTTCTGTGTACCAATTCCAAATGGGGATATCATCTACCGCGTTTTCCACTTTCTTTCCTACAAATTCCATATTCCAGGACTGTTCGTACGCCTCTTCATATTCCTCATCCGTTATCATTCCCTGATCATGCATAGCTGTCAGAACCGTCTGTTGACGTTCCCGGTTATCCTCTGGATGAAGAAGAGGGGTATATTTATAGGGATTCTGGGTGATGCCAGCAATAGCGGCGCATTCCGCCAAATTACACTCCTGAATGTCTTTTCCAAAATACAGATTGGCTGCCGTCTGAACGCCGTTGCATCCGCTGCCGAAATTAACTACATTCAGATAAATTTCCAGGATCTCATCCTTGGAATATTCCTTTTCCAGATTCAAAGCCCGGAAAATTTCCTTAACCTTTCGCGTCAGGCTTACTTCATTGTCACCGGTAATATTTTTAATCAGCTGCTGGGTTAAAGTGGAACCGCCGTAACTATCCTGCCCGGTAATCAGGTTGGTAACCGCACCGAACGTTCGGATCCAGTCCACGCCTTGATGTTCATAAAAGCGCTTGTCCTCAATAGCCACGATGGCTTTTTTCATGTTATCCGGAATATCGGCAAAATCCACCCAAACACGATTTTCACCGCTGTAAAGAGACTGCAGTTCCACCGGATTGGAAGGATCGTCACCTTCTCCATTCACATAAATAAAGCTGGTGTAATTCAGTTTCAGCTGCCGAAGGTCATAATCGATGGCTTCGTCTTTCATGCTCAAAATAAAGGAAGCCATAGTAACCAAAACAATACTTCCTACGATTACTCCCACCCAAAATACAGACAGAAAAATTTTTCCGAAAATTCTTCCCACTGCCCGGAGTGTTGTCGACGTATCACTTCTCAAAACTTTTTTCTTGTTTTTAGCGCCGGCACGATCAACATAACAGTTGATGTCTGTTTTTTTCATCAGACAGTCCTCCTTTTCCCGCAATCCTATTACGCCTGCCCGCCATGCTTTTTCGTTTTTCGATGCCTCATGCATAATTTTCCATAATTTCCAAAAACTATGCCTGAGGTGATCTATGTTGAAAAAAAGCTATCTTCTGCTGGGCGCGGCGGCCGTTTTGCTGGTTTTGGTCCTTTGCATCCCGCTTTTCTTCCGCGGAAATGCAGAACAGCCTTCTCTTTTGCCGTCGTCGAATATGCCATTTAATTCTACCGCAAACCAACAGTCAAGTCAAGAAACCTCAGAGATCTCCGCCTCTTCTTCTCCCAAAGATATTTCAACGGAAGAAAGATACTTTGTGCAGACCTACAAAGGGAACATTGGAATTTTCCGGGAAGGAGAAACGGAACCTATGGAAATTCTTGATGTGAACGTAAGCACCCTGCCGAAAGTGGATCAATCCTTTCTGGAAAAAGGCATCTACGCTGATTCCTATGAAGCCCTGCGCCAAATCATAGAAGACTATGAAAGCTAAACGTAAAAACCAAAAACCGCGAAAGAATTTTTCTTTCGCGGTTTTTGTATCCTGTCATTTTAAATTTCAGGAAATTTATTTCATGTTCTGCTCATAGCTCTTGATCATGTTCTTAACCATCTGGCCGCCTACGCTGCCGGCCTCTTTGGAAGTCAGATCACCGTTATAACCCTGCTTCAGGTTCACGCCTACTTCGGAAGCAGCTTCCATCTTAAACTTATCCAGGGCCGCACGAGCTTCAGGAACAACATTCTTATTCTTAGACATACTTTGTAACTCTCCTTACTTTAATTTGAAATGAATTGAATTTGCGTTTGCTTTCCTAGTTTGTGCGCTGCCTTTAAAATTATGATTAGAAATTTTTGTAAGTTTCTTCATTCCCAAGAAAAAAACCGTTTCCGGAATCCATTCCTAAAAGCAAAAGCACCATAGCAATGGGCAAAATCTGCGAAGGTCCTACCTTTTTCTGCACGTAAACCTGGAAATCATGGGGTTCCAGAAGCGTTCCGTCCAATGTAAACACACTTCTCTGCAAACTGAGAACCGCATTCCCATAGTCCAAACTGGCAATGCTCAACGTATCCCTTCCGCTGATTCCACAGGCTACGGCAGGAATTCCCAATTTTCCCAATCTATGCGCGTCTTCCGGATTTCGAGAGCTCAATACGCACTGAAATCCGGAAGGTAATTTCCGGGCGTTGGAAAAATCCGCTCCTGCCCGAAGTAAAAGCACTCCTTTGCCCTCCTGCAAATGGGGAACCGATTCCCCCTCCCAAAGAAAAAAATCCGGCGCGCTTTCCGGTGATACAATGCGCGCCGAATCTACAAAAAGAACTTTCCCATATCGCCGCAAAGCAGAATATAAGATCCCTACGGTAGAATCTCCATATCCTCCTTTTCCACAAACCGCAATTGTCTGCATTCCATTTCCCCCTTTACGTTAGGAGTAGTATGGAAAGAAAAAGGGAAATTTATGTATAAGATTTCATTCTTTTCTTTAAAGAAAAATTCAAACTCATTTCGGTAACAGAAAAAGCGCTGCTATGTCAATTCTCCTTCCTCCTGCTGTAAAAATTGATCCAGATACTCCCGAAGAATTCGAGCCTGCTGAAAATCCAGCTGAAGATCCTCTTCATGCCGTTTTATACCGATCTCCGCCCCGGCATCATAGGCTGTAATAGAAAAATAACGGGTATCCCAACAAACCTCCGCCGTTGTTCTGCGGACAACGCGGATCAGGCGCTTCACCGGATATATTGCCGTGATTCTGGCCATCTTTCATTCTCCTTTTTTCCTATCCATCATCTTTCCAGTGTTTCAAGCATACAATAGTACCACTTTCCGTCCTTGGGAAAGGTGGTCGAAACATTTGTCCCTCTCTACGCATTCTATATATTTTATGCGATCTATACGTTCTATGCAAAAGCTAATCATTCTTCCTTTGGTTTCCCTTTTTTGCCTGCTGCAATGGGCTAAAATTTTCAATCCGTCATTTTCGCAAAACAATGATCTCTTATTTCCGGCTATTTCCCAAAACACCTCTTACGCATTGCCTGCAGCGCTGACCTTCGATTGCAGCTGGAATGACGCCTGCACATCCTCCATTTTGGATACGTTGGATCTGTATTCCGCCAAAGCTACTTTTTTTATTTCGGCCTACTGGGCCCGCCGCTATCCGGAACGGGTAAAGGAGATCCTGGAAAGAGGGCACGAGATCGGCAGTCATTCCGATCTGCACCGCCCTTTCCCCTCCTTTGATCTGGATCAAAAAGCACAGCAGCTGCTTTCCGCCAAAAAAAGTATTCGGGATACCACCGGGCAAGAGGTTTTATGGTTTCGCCCTCCCTATGGGATCATCGACCAGGAAACCCTGCGATTGTGCCGGGCTGCAGGCATGTATTGCGTCCTTTGGGATATCGACAGTCAGGATTGGAAAAATGTCCCTCCCAAAAAAATTGCTGAAAACATTATAGGCTCCATACACCCCTATTCTATTCTTCTGTTTCAAAATGGAGCTCTGAATACAGTTTCCGCCCTGGAAGAGCTTCTGCCCCTTCTTTCTCAAAAAGGCTACCAATTTTGCACCATTTCTCAATTGATGCAAATTCATTGATCTTCTCTATATTCTCATTGGCAGAATTCTCTCCTGCCTCCCACAAATCATAAAGCTTTGCTCGCTCTCTATTTTCTACTTAGAAGAATAAATCTGTGGATCGTCATTTTCCACGGCTTAAGGACTTGTAAAATGCAGAAAACCGCCCTGCAGAAATCCACAGGACGGCCTTTCTTATTTTTACTGGAGAAAAATCAGTGCTCGTGCTCACAGCCGCAACCACAATCGCAGCAACCTTCCTCACACTCATCCAGATCAAATTCCAGAAGCTCTCCGCAATTGGGACAATCAATCTGCCCATCGTAAATCATATCTTCGGAAAGGCAAATGGTCTCATTGCAATTGGGGCAAGTCACTTCATAGTAGCACTCATCATGGAAGTCGTCGTCTTCATCCTCTTCGTCTTCATCCAGATAGAAGTCTTCTTCCAAAGCGCCCAGATCCGCGTCTACTTCGTCCAACTGCGCTGCCATATCTTTAACGTTCTCCTCTGTATCGGAAATGGACAAAGCCATATCCTCCAAAGCGTCGATAATGGCATTCAGAACCTTTACCTCTTTCTTGGAAGCGTCCAGCTCCAAACCTTCCGCCAGACCACGAATGTACGCAATTTTCTCGGAATTGGTCATTTTTCTTACCTCCCTTACACAATCAAAACATTAAAACCATAAAACCATCAGAAACGTCAGAACGCTTATGCACGCTCCATGTACTCGCCGGTACGGGTATCGATGCGGATCATTTCGCCTTCGTTGATGAACAGCGGCACTTTGATCTGCGCGCCGGTTTCCAAAGTCGCCGGTTTGGTGGCATTGGTAGCCGTATCGCCCTTAAAGCCGGGATCCGTCTCCGTTACCTGAAGCTCTACAAAGTTGGGGGGCTCTACGCCGAACACATTGCCTTTGTAGGAAAGAACCTTGCAGTCCATGTTTTCTTTCACAAACTTGAAATTATCTCCCAACACGCTGGCATTGATCGGAATCTGCTCAAAGGTTTCGGAATCCATGAAATAATACAGCTCTCCGTCGCTGTAGAGATACTGCATATCTCTTTTCTCTACAAACGCCGTGGGATATTTATCATTAGGGTTAAAGGTCTTTTCGGTTACAGCACCGGTGATCACATTCCGGATCTTCGTACGGACAAAGGCAGCGCCCTTTCCCGGCTTTACGTGCTGAAACTCGATGATGGAAACCACGTTGCCGTCCATCTCAAAGGTAACGCCATTTCTGAAATCGCCTGCAGTAATCATCTGAAATCCTCCAATATACGTATTTCCTGCTATTAAGTTTATAATATTCTGTCCCTTTTTTCAAGACAAATTTTTTAAAGCTGAAAAATTTATGCCCAGGAACAACACTGCCCGCTTTTCATGTGGGCTGGACATTCTGTTCCAAGTGATGCCGAAGAGCTTCCAAACCAAGGAAATAGCTCACCTTTCCAAATCCGGAGATCTGCCCGATGCACACAGAGGCGATCACGGAAGTGTGGCGAAACTCTTCCCGGGCATGGATATTGCTCATATGGGTTTCCACCACAGGAACCGGCACGCCGGCAATGGCATCCCGCAGAGCGTAGCTGTAATGGGTCAGAGCTCCGGCATTCAGCACGATACCATCATACCGGTTCCGCGCTTCGTGGATCTGATCGATGAGATCCCCTTCGTGGTTGCTTTGGTACACCTGGCACTCCCATCCCAGAGAATTCGCATATGCCCGCACCTGGCCGGCAATGTCCTCCGCTGATTCTTGCCCGTATATACCTTTTTCCCGGACCCCTACCAAATTCAGGTTGGGCCCCAGCAAAAAAAGCACCTTCACCTTATCCATGGCGTCCGCCTCTCTTTCTCCAATGCTGATCGATACCTTTTTCCCGGACTTTCCGCCGCACTGGCTGTTCCAAACGGCGGCGCCAGCCAAACCGAAGCACGCTTTCTTCTCCCTGGGGCGTAACCAGAATCGAGTAAACTCCCGATAATTTAGCTCCCAGAATATCTGTAAAGACCTGATCTCCGATGGCCGCGGTCTCCTTGGGAGAAACACCCATTTCCCGAACAGCGCGAAGGTAGCCGAAAGGAAAAGGCTTCATGGCCATGGAGATAAACGGCAGACCAAACTGGGCCGCAAACGGCTCTACTCTTCTCCGAAAATTATTGGATACGATCACCGCGGAGAAGCCTTCCTTCCGCATAGCGTTTACCCACTCCACAGCGCCTTCAAAAGGGATCTGGGAAGCGTGGCTCGAAAGGGTATTGTCCGCATCCAGGATCAGCGCCTTGATCCCCATGCCCCGAAGCTGCTCCGGGGAAATATCCATGATCTGCTCCGCCGCCCCATGGGGCAAAAGAATCGACACCGGCTTCACGCCCTTTCTCAACTAAAAAAGCGGGCAGCAGCCCGCTTTTAAAGTCCAACTCTGGAATCTCATCTGAATTTGCGCTTACGGGCTGCCTCAGACTTCTTCTTGCGTCTGACAGAAGGCTTCTCATAAGCTTCTCTTTTACGAACTTCAGCAATGACTCCCGCTCTGGCACACTGCTTCTTAAATCTTCTCAGTGCACTTTCCAGGGATTCATTATCCTTAATTCTGATTTCAGCCATTTATTTCCCTCCCATCCGCCAATTGGCAGGGGTTACTGTAAACACATTACATGAGATGTATTATACCGTTTCTCCAGCTTTCTGTCAAGAGAAAAAGAAGATAAAGAATGATTTATTTGCTTTCTGCCAAATTCATGGCATACTCTTCTTAAATTTCAGCAAGCTGCGGCGGCTCTTTTTCCGCTATACGGCTATTCTGCGGGACGATCGGATAAAAAATAGAGTCTCAAATTTGCCTCGCTTTCTTGTCCGATCCTTTAGCTGCCCGACTATCTGTACGGCTGTCCGGCTGTCCGGCTTCTCTAAATAAGCCTCCTGCTTTCGGTGGAATCGAAACCTTTTGATCACCCTTTGATGGTTCCATCCAGCAAACATAAAAAGGTAAAGAAAAAAGCCGGAAAATACAAAACAGCGGTCAAAGTGTCTATCCACATTCCTTTCAGCGACCAAAAACGTTTTCTGGCTTTTCCATACAAAATCAACAATGCAAAACATCCCAGGCCACACAAAGATCCCACAAGTATGCTGAAGGGATACGCAACAGGATGTTGGGACATTTCATGGAATGCCGCAATGGAGTACCAAAGGATCACACTCACCATCCCCAAGGCACTTACCGCAGACAACCCCAACGCTACAGCAGAAGTTTTTATGCTGCAATTTTTCGCAGCCGTCTTGGAAAACAGCAAACAAAATAAAGCGGAAATTCCCAGAGAAAGGCCAAAAAGCATAAGACAAAACGGCCAGCTATGAAGCAACTGAGACATCATAAAGGAAAAGGTCGGTTGGTCCGCGCCTCCGATTATAGCTGTAGCTCCGGCTTGAGGCGTATATTGTCTGCAATAAAGGAGAATGGGAAACAATCCAATTCCAAACAACAACACTCCTATGATAAGAGCCACAAAGGATCCGGTTTTTAGTTTCATGGCAAATCATCTTTTCAAAATGCTCGCTGCAGGTTTCGCGATTTTCTTCAATTGTTTTATCCACGGCCGGAAATTCCCAGGAAAAAGAGAAAAAGCCACACATTCGTGTGGCTTTTCTGGAGCTGCTAACCAGATTCGAACTGGTGACCTCATCCTTACCAAGGATGTGCTCTACCTACTGAGCCATAGCAGCAAATGGCGACCCGGAACGGGCTCGAACCGTCGACCTCTAGCGTGACAGGCTAGCGTTCTAACCAACTGAACTACCGGGCCAT
>CALWUW010000023.1 GCA_944384815.1 uncultured Clostridia bacterium | reverse complement strand
GCCGTCAAGGGACCGGCTTCGGTGCTACCAGCTTCAGTGCTTTATGGTGGCCAAGAGGGGCTTAAGCCCCTCTCTTTCAAAATGTGTGCTTTTCAGGGGGAAAAACCCTTGACAAATCGCTTACTGGTATTTTATTAAGCAGGAATAAACTTTTTCAGAATATACAGAACCTCTTTACTTTACGGTCGGGCTATTGTAAAATATACAGGGAAATATACATTTCTCATTTTTTGAGGAATAAACTTTAGGGGTGTTTTTCATGCAGCCGAAATATAAACGAATCCTTTTGAAACTGAGCGGTGAGTCTCTGGCGGGAAAGGAAGAGCGGGGCATTGATTTTGATACGGTTCTAAAAATCTGTGAACCCATCAAGGAATGTGTGGATATGGGGGTGCAGGTAGCTATTGTAGTAGGCGGCGGAAACTTCTGGCGGGGTCGCAGCAGCGGAAAAATGGACCGCACTCGGGCGGATCATATGGGTATGCTGGCCACTACGATCAACGCATTGGGCGTGGCGGATGCATTGGAGCAGCTGGGGGTGCCGGTGCGGGTGCAAACGGCGATTTCCATGCAGCAGGTGGCGGAACCGTATATCCGCAACCGGGCTGTGCGTCACTTGGAAAAAGGGCGCGTGGTGGTTTTCGGCTGCGGAACAGGCAACCCGTTTTTCTCAACGGATACGGCTGCGGCATTGCGGGCAGCGGAGATTGACGCGGACATTATGATGAAAGCCACTATGGTGGACGGGGTGTACGATTGCGATCCCAAGAAAAACGCGAACGCTGTAAAGTATGACACCTTGTCCTTTACAGAAGTGCTGAGCCATGACCTGAAAGTAATGGATGGGACGGCGGCCACCCTTTGCCGGGATAATAAGTTGCCCATTCTGGTGTTCAGTTTGGAAGATCCCAAAAATATCACCCGGGCTATCCTGGGCGAACCCATTGGTACAATTGTGAAGGAGGAGCAGGAATGAAAGACGTTTTGAAAAAAGCAGAAGAACACATGGGGAAATCCGTTGCGGTTTTGCAGGATGATTACGCGGCAATTCGTGCAGGCCGCGCCAATCCGGCTGTACTGGATAAAGTGATGGTGGATTATTACGGAGCGCCTACAGCCATTAACCAGCTGGCGGCAGTTTCCGTAGCGGAAGCACGGATCCTCACCATTCAGCCTTGGGATGCCTCTGTTTGCCGGGCGATCGAAAAAGCCATCCAGACTTCGGATATCGGCATCAACCCCCAGAGCGACGGAAAAATCATTCGGATGGTGTTCCCGCCTCTTACGGAGGACCGGAGAAAAGAGCTGGCGAAAGACATTCGGAAAATGGCGGAAGACGCCAAAATCGCTGTGCGCAATATTCGCCGGGACGCGATGGATAAGCTGAAGGCCATGAAAAAAGGCGGCGAGCTTACAGAGGACGATTTAAAGCAGGCAGAAAAGAAAACCCAGGATCTTACGGATAAGTATTGCAAGGAAATCGATTCCGTGCAGGAGAAAAAACAGAAAGAAATTATGGAGATCTGATCAAAATGGAAACAAACCTACCGGTTGTTTTGCCGGAACATATTGGCATCATTATGGACGGGAATGGCCGGTGGGCCAAGAAAAGAGGCCTTCCCCGCACGGCAGGTCATAAGGAAGGGGCCGCGAACTTCCGCAGGATTGCCCGATACTGCAGCAGTATTGGCATCCGTTATTTAACGGTTTATGCTTTTTCCACGGAAAATTGGTCCCGGCCGGCCTTGGAAATTCGTGCTTTGCTGGGACTGTTTCAGGAATATCTGGAAGAATCCATCCGAGACTTTGCCCATGATGACATTCAGGTTCGATTTATCGGCGATACCTCAGCCTTTCCGCAAAAGCTTCAGGATCTGATCCAGAAGACCAAAGAGCTTTGCCAGGGAAGAACAGGCATGGTTTTGAATATAGCCATGAATTACGGCGGGCGGACAGAGATTGTCCAGGCAGCGCAGGCCTTGGCGAAAAAAGTTAAGGATGGCGTTTTGCTCCCGGAGGAGATCACCCAGGAACTGTTTTCCCAGCAGCTTTATACAGCGGGTCAGCCGGATCCGGATTTGATTATCCGCCCCAGCGGGGAAAATCGGATCAGCAATTTTCTCTTGTGGCAGTCGGCTTATTCGGAGTATGTAATTATGGATGTCCTTTGGCCGGATTTTACACCGGAAGACCTGAATGCAGCCCTTTGGGAATATACCAAACGGAGCCGGCGGTTTGGAGGGGTTTGATGAAATCGAGAATGCTTTCGGCGTTTGTCCTGATATTGTTTCTGGCAGCCATCGTGGTGTTTGACAAAACCTTTCCTTTGGCGCTGGTCATTGCGGTGGCAGTGATCTCCGTGCTTTCGGTATACGAGATCATTCACGCATTGGGGCTTTCGCAAAAATTGGTGTATTTGATCCCCAGCCTTTTATTGGCGGCTGTGTTTCCGTTTTTTCCTTGTGGAACCTTTCAGCAAATCGCGTACTATGTATACACGGTTTTGATTTTTCTTTCGCTGATATTTTATTCCAATACGGTAACGTTTCGGGAAGCCGGCGTTGTATATAGCATGGCGCTGATGATCCCCACGGCGCTGACCACGTTGGTTCAGGTGCGCGGGCAAGGTGGCGATTTTGGGATGTTCTATGTAATTATTGCCATTTGCTCTGCCTGGGCAGCGGACGTAGGGGCTTTTGCAGCCGGGAGCCTGTTTGGCAAACACAAGCTGTGCCCTCACATCAGCCCTAAGAAAACCATTGAGGGATTGATCGGTGGTTTTGTGCTGGATACAGCCGTGATGCTGCTGTTTGGATGGGTATTTGCCCTTTCCCACGGATATACGGTTTTTGTGAATTACGGAGCTTTGGCAGTGATCGGTTTTGTAGGAGCGGGGCTTTCCGTGTTGGGAGATCTCAGTTTCTCTTTAATCAAACGCAGCTGCCACATTAAAGATTTCAGCGAATTGATTCCAGGGCACGGAGGCATATTGGATCGTTTTGACAGTGTGATCTTTGTTGCTCCTTTCGTGGCGTTTTTAACCTCTTTCTGGTCTTTGGTTCTATAATCAGAAGCAGAATCATACCCATGGTTTCAGGAAATATCTCTGATTTTTCTGAGTGGGATAACTTAAAAACATATATTAAGAATGCGAAAGAACTGCCGGTTTCCCCGGCGGTTCTTTCATAGATGAGGAATGTTGTGATGAAGCAAAATATTTCGGTGTTGGGATCTACTGGTTCCATCGGTGTGCAAACATTGGATGTAGCGCGGAAAATGGGCATAAAGGTATGCGCTTTGGCAGCTCGGCAGAATGTTCGTCTGCTGGAAAAGCAGATCCGGGAATTTCGTCCAAAGCTGGCGGCTGTATTTGAGGAAGAAGCAGCTTCCCAGCTGCGGGCGGCGGTAGCGGATCTGGATGTAGCGGTGGTTTCCGGAATGGATGGGCTTTGCGAAGCCGCCAGCATCTCTTCTGCGGATCTGATCTGCAACTCCGTTGTGGGAATGGTGGGCCTGGAGCCTACCTTGGCAGCTATTGCAGCCGGAAAAGATCTTGCTTTGTCCAATAAGGAAACTTTGGTAGCCGGCGGAGCTTTGGTGATGAAACGGGCCCAGGAGAAACAAATCTCCATTTTGCCTGTGGACAGCGAGCATTCTGCCATATTTCAGTGCTTGCAGGGGGCGCCGGCGGAACGGTCTTTAAATAAAATTCTTTTGACAGCATCCGGCGGACCTTTTTTTGGAAAAAAACGGGAAGAACTTGAAAATGTAACAGTGGAGCAAGCTTTAAACCATCCCAATTGGGATATGGGCGCAAAAATTACAGTTGATTCCTCCACCATGATGAATAAAGGGCTGGAAATTATTGAAGCATCCTGGTTGTTTGGCGTGCCGCAGGATAAAATAGAGGTAGTGGTCCATCGGGAAAGTATCATTCATTCCATGGTGGAATATAGTGATTTTTCCGTGATCGCCCAGATGGGAGTGCCGGATATGCGGATCCCCATCCAGTATGCCATCACCTATCCCCAGCGTATGCCTTCTCCGGTGCGGCAACTGGATTTAACAGAGATCGGCAAGCTGACTTTCTTTAAACCGGATACGGAAACCTTTTCCTGCCTCTCTGCAGCCCGTGAAGCTTTACGAAAAGGCGGATTAGCAGCGGCGGTTATGAATGGAGCCAATGAAGCGGCGGTAGCGCTGTTTTTAAATGGGCGGATTTCTTTTCTGCGTATCGGAGAACTGGTCTGGGAAGCGATGGAACACTTATCTGCGAAAGAGGAGTCCATTTCTTTGCAAGAGATTTTGGAAGCGGATCATATGGCCCGGGCATATGTGGAAAACGCTATTGAATAAAAGAATGAGGTGGTTTTTATCACGCAGTTCCTGTTGATTGTGATCGGTGTTCTTCTGTTTGGGTTTATTATTTTTTTCCATGAATTCGGACACTTTTTTATGGCAAAACTGGCCGGTATCCGAGTAAATGAATTTTCTATCGGTATGGGCCCCAAGCTGCTTCAGTTTGGGAAAAAGGAAACCAAATATTCTCTGCGTCTGCTTCCCATTGGCGGATACTGCGCCATGGAAGGAGAGGACGCGGAAAGCAATGATGAACGGGCCTTTAATACCCGCCCGGTGTGGAAACGTATTTTGGTAGTGGTAATGGGCGCTGTGATGAATATCCTTCTGGGATTTGTCATGATGTTTATTCTCACTGCCCAAACGGAATATTTGGCCTCCACTACAATCGCCTGGTTTAGTGAATCCTCGCCTCTTCAGGCTGCCGGCGCCGAAATTGGGGATCGTTTTGTAAAAGTGGACGGATATGCTGTGGATACGGATCGGGATCTTTTGTTTGCCCTTTCTACAGCGGACCCCTCCTCAGTGGATATCGAATTAGAGCGGAACGGCGATCGCATTCTTTTGAAAGATGTGGCTATGCTTACGCAGGAAACGGAAGATGGCCAAAAAATGCTGCAGCTGGACTTTAAAGTAGCGGCACTGGATAAAAACTTCGGCACGATTTTCGTTAAATCAGCCCAGGATACGGTTTCTACCGTACGATTGGTCTGGTATAGCCTGGCAGGGCTGGTCACCGGGCAATTTGGGCTGAACGATGTAGCCGGGCCGGTGGGAGCGGCCAGCGCCATAGGGCAGGCGGCTTCCGCAGGTTTGGAAAGCAGTTTCGGCGATGCGGTCAATAATATTCTGTATATGATGATGATCATTACGGTGAACCTGGGCATTGTGAATTTGCTGCCCCTTCCGGCTTTGGATGGAGGACGGTTGGTATTCCTGATTTTGGAAGGGATCCGGAGAAAGCCTGTGAACCCCAAATATGAGGGATGGATCCACGCAGCCGGTTTTGCCATTTTGATTGCGTTTATGGTGTTGATTACGTTTGGTGATATCTTGCGTTTGGCAACGGGAAAGGGGATCGGAGGATGAGCAGGCAGGTAAAAGCAGGGAATCTCCTCATTGGAGGAGGCGCTCCTGTCAGTGTGCAGTCTATGCTGAATGTGCCGTCTACCGATATAGAAGGCAGCGTTCGGCAGGCGGTAAGGCTGGAAAAAGCCGGTTGCCAGATCATTCGGGCCGCGATTCCGGATATGGAAGCGGTTCAGCTGATCCCTGCCATAAAAAAAGCGGTGCAGATTCCTTTGGTAGCGGATATTCATTTCGATTATCGTCTTGCTTTGGAAGCAGCCGCTGCCGGTGTGGATAAAATCCGTATCAATCCGGGCAATATTGGAAGCGAGGAACATGTCAAAGCTGTAGCGGACTGCTGCCGGAATCGGAAGATCCCTATTCGGATCGGCGTCAATTCCGGCTCCGTGGAGCGCTCGATTTTGGCCAAATACGGTGCGCCCACTCCGGAAGCTTTGGTGGAAAGCGCTTTGTATCATGTTTCTTTGCTGGAGAAATATGATTTTCAGGATATTGTCATTTCCATTAAGTCTTCCAATGTAGATACCATGATCCGTGCTTACGAATTATGCGCGCAAGCATGTCCGTATCCGCTGCATTTGGGAGTGACGGAAGCAGGCACCCAGCGAATGGGGATGATCAAATCCGCTATCGGGATCGGCTCCCTTTTGCAGAGAGGGATCGGAGATACCATTCGGGTTTCTTTGACGGCCGACCCGGTGCAGGAAATTGCGGCCGGTATCGATATTTTAAAAGCTTTAGGATTGCGGGAAGGACCCCAGATCGTTTCCTGCCCCACTTGTGGACGTACACGGATCGACTTGATCTCCATTGCTCAGGAAGTGGAAGAAAGGTTGGCATCCTGCCAAAAGAATATCAAAGTGGCCGTTATGGGCTGCGTTGTAAATGGTCCCGGAGAAGCCAGAGAAGCCGATATTGGGTTGGCCGGAGGAAAAGGAGAAGGCCTTTTGTTTCGGAAGGGAGAAATTCTTCGGAAAGTTCCGGAAGAATTTTTGGTGGACGAGCTGATGAAAGAAATCGAAAAGCTGTAAGGTTCAACACGTGAATGCAAAGGGATGAAGTATGAAAAGTTTTGGCGAGTTTTTTAAAGCATATTTGGAAAATGAAACGTTTCCGGAGGAAATATCTGCGGGCACGATTTCTTCTATGGAAGTGGAAAGTGCTTCCCGAAAAATCGTGCTGAAAGTAGAGTTTAAAAATCCGGTGGAGAGCCGGCTTTTGTTTTTGGCAGAGCAGAAGTTATCCTCCTGTAAAGCGTTAAACCTTTCCGGAGCGAAAATTCATCCCGTTTTTCCGCCGGAAAGCTTTACTGAGCAGTATTTCCCCAGTTTGGTGGAAGTGCTGAAAAGCAGGGACGCCAGCATCAATGGCACCTTCCGTGATGCAGAGGCCAGAATCGAAAACGGAGAATTTATCGTCACGCTGCAGCACGGGGGCGCTGAGCTGATGAAAAAACGGAAGGCGGACCGTTTGCTCAGCGGCATCATTCAAGAAGAATTCGGCCTTTCGATGCCGGTGAAATTTGATGGAACCTTGCAGGTGGACGCGCAAAGTCCCGCTTACATAGAAAAACTGAAACATACAGAAGAAAAGTTACGCCGGGAAGCTGTATCCGAAGAAGTGCGCCAGTATGAAAGCGTAATGGAAAAAGCGGATTCGTTAAAGAAGGAACGGCAGAAACAAGCCTCCGTTGTCAATGTTCGTTCCGGGGAAACGTTGATGCCTTGTATTTTGCCGGAGACAGCGGTAGAGATTTTAGGGCGTATAGGGAAAATCCATCCGGTGCCTATCTCCAGAGTAACGCCGGATATGGGAAGCACGATGATCTGGGGAGAGATTTTTTCCGCGGAGCAGAAAACTACCCGGGATGGCAGCCGGAAAATCTATTCCATCAATATTACGGATTACACCGGGTCCATTACCTTAAAGGTGATTCAGGAGATTTCCCAGTGCAAAATGTTGGATACTCTTGCCCCGAAAACATCGGTTGTAGTACGGGGAGACGTGGAGTACGATAAATACGATCATGAAATCGTAATGCGCCCCAGAGCCATTGCTACCGTGCAGCAGCTGGAGGTCAAGGATACCGCGCAGGTCAAGCGGGTAGAGCTGCATATGCACTCGGCAATGTCGGCTATGGACGGCGTCACTCCTGTGGGAGAATTGATCGCACGAGCCGCCAAATGGGGGCATCCGGCGGTGGCTATTACCGATCATGGTGTGGCCCAGGCATTTCCGGACGCCATGAATGCGGCGGCGAAGATCAATGGAAAAGGCGGGCATATTAAGGTTATTTATGGGGTGGAAGCATATTTTATCAACGATATGGTTCCCGCTCTGAAAGGTGAAACGGATAAAAGCCTGGACGATGAATTTATCGCCTTTGATATTGAGACCACCGGCCTTAGCCATGAGCAGGACCGCATCACGGAAATCGGTGCTGTTCGTATTCGGGATGGTCAGATCGTAGAAGAGTTCGACACATTTGTAAATCCTCAGCGCCCTATTCCCGGAAAGATCACGGAGCTTACCGGCATTACGGATGAAATGGTGAAGGAGGCTCCTTTGGAAGAAGAAGCCTTGGAGAAATTCTTTGCTTTTTGCGGGAAAGACGCGGTTCTGATCGCTCATAATGCGGATTTTGATACGTCCTTTATTCGTACGGCTGCCGCGCGCCACGGCATGGAGTTCCATATGCCGTATATTGATACCGTGCCCATGTGCCGCTCTTTATTGAAGGACATTAAAAATTGCAAATTGGATACCGTGGCCAAATATTTGAAACTGGATCCGTTCCAGCATCATCGTGCCTGCGACGACGCCGCTGTGCTGGGAAAAATCTTTTTGGCTTTGCTCCAGCGGCTGAAAGAGGATGTGGGGGCGAAAACGGCCGCAGACATTAACCAGTCTCTGGCAGGGGGAGACCCCAAAAAGATGAAACCCTATCACCAGATCATACTGGTAAAAAATTTGGAAGGGTTAAAGAATCTGTATAAGCTGATCTCCAAAGCTCACCTGGAGTATTTCTACAAAAAGCCCAGAATCCCCAAAAGCGAACTTCTTTGCCACCGGGAAGGGCTGATTATCGGAAGCGCCTGCGAAGCCGGAGAGCTTTTCCGTGCCATCGTAAACGGTCAGCCGTGGCAGGAGCTTTGCGAAATCGCTAAGTTTTATGATTACTTGGAAATTCAGCCTTTAGGAAACAATCAGTTCATGGTGCGGGACGGCATGGTGCCCGATGAGGAAAAGCTTAGGGACTTTAACCGAACGGTGGTCCGCTTGGGCGAGACCTTGGGAATCCCTGTTGTTGCTACCTGTGATGTGCATTTTCTGGACCCTAAGGACGCAGATTATCGGAAAATTCTTATGGCCGGCCAGGGCTTTTCCGATGCGGACCAGCAGGCCCCTCTTTATTTCCGGACAACGGACGAAATGCTGCAGGAGTTTGCCTATCTGGGAGAAGAGAAAGCTTATGAAGTGGTAGTTACCAATTCCAACCGGATCGCAGAGCTTACCGAGGAGATCCGCCCCATTCCGGAAGGCACTTTCCCACCGTTTATTGACGGCGCCGAAGAGCAGCTGAATTCCATTTGCTGGAAGCGGGCCAAGGAAGTGTACGGGGATCCTCTGCCGGAAATCGTCAAAAGCCGTTTGGAACGGGAACTGGGCTCCATTAACAAATACGGATTTTCCGTTTTGTACATGACGGCGCAGAAGCTTGTGGCCAATTCGGAAGATCACGGCTATTTGGTAGGTTCCAGAGGCTCGGTAGGTTCTTCCTTTGTGGCCAGTATGTCGGGAATTTCAGAGGTTAACCCCTTGGTTCCCCATTATGTGTGTCCTTACTGCAAAAACAGTGAATTTATCACAGACGGAAGCTATGGTTCCGGGTTTGACCTTCCTCCCAAAAACTGCCCCAAATGCGGTTCTGCCTATAACCAGGACGGTCATAATATTCCTTTTGAAACCTTTTTGGGATTTGAAGGAGATAAAACGCCGGATATCGACTTGAACTTTTCCGGAGAATATCAGAGTGAATCCCACCGGTATACCGAAGTTCTTTTCGGTAAGGACCATGTGTTCAAGGCCGGGACCATTGCCACAGTGGCGGATAAAACCGCCATTGGGTTTGTGAAGAAATACCAGGAGCAAAAAGGAACCACCTATCACCGGGCGGAAGAGCTGCGCCTGGCTATGGGCTGCACAGGCATTAAGCGGACCACCGGCCAGCACCCGGGAGGAATGGTAGTGGTTCCCAAAGGCCATGAGATTTATGAATTCTGCCCGGTGCAGCACCCTGCGGATGATCAGAACAGCGATAATATCACCACTCATTTTGACTTTCATTCCATCCATGATACCATTTGTAAGCTGGATGAGCTGGGGCACGACGTTCCAACCATTTACCACTATTTGGAGGAGTACACCGGCATCCCGGTTATGGAAGTTTCCATGAACGATCCGGATGTAAAATCCCTGTTCCATTCCACGGAAGCCTTGGGTGTGACCTCCGAGGAGATCGACTCCCAAACCGGAACGTTTACGCTGCCGGAATTGGGGACGCCTTTTGTCCGCCAAATGCTGGTAGACTGCCAGCCCAAAACGTTTTCGGATTTCCTTCAGATCTCCGGTTTGTCCCACGGAACGGACGTGTGGCTGGGAAACGCGCAGGACTTGATCAAAAACAAAACCTGCACCATTTCCGAAGTGATCGGAACCCGTGACAGCATTATGACGTATTTGATGCTGAAAGGGCTGGAGCCTAAAATGGCCTTTAAGATCATGGAGATCACCCGAAAGGGAAATGCAGCTGCCCTTTTGACCGATGAGCACAAAAAAGCCATGCTGGACCATGGTGTGCCTCAATGGTATATTGATTCCTGCCTGAAGATCAAGTATATGTTCCCCAAAGCCCACGCGGCAGCGTATATGATCGCGGCGCTTCGGCTGGGATGGTATAAAGTGCATCGGCCTGTAGAATATTACGCCGCCTATTTTACCGTGCGCGGCGAAGATTTTGACGGTGCGGTGGTTATGCAGGGGCATGAAGCAGTACGCCGAAAGATGACGGAGATCCAGATGAAAGGAAAAGAAGCCAGCAAAAAGGAAGAAGACGCTTATACCATGTTTCAGATCGTCAATGAAATGCTGGTGCGGGGGATCCAGGTTTTGCCGGTGGATCTTTATAAGTCCCATGCCAAAAAATATTTGGTGGAAGACGGAAAGATCCGTTTGCCGTTTCTTTCTCTGTCCGGTGTGGGAGAAGCGGCGGCCAACAGCTTGTTTGAAGCCAAGTTTTCCGGCCGGTATATTTCCGTGGATGATCTGCAGTCCCGTTCCAAGGTCTCCAAATCGGTGATTGAAACTTTGGGGGACGCAGGGGCTTTGAAAGAACTGCCGGCCAGTTCCCAGATGACACTTTTCGGCTAAAGAAAACTATTGACAGAACTTCTTTCTCATGCTATTATGTTAGCATGCTAAAGTGAAACCGCATGCGATAGCAAGCATGCGGTTTTTCCGTTCATAAAACATACCCGACCTTTCTTTTTTCAAAGAAAGTGGAAGCGAACGCTGAAAGCCTCCAGGAAGGAATGATTCATGCAATGAAAAAATACAATTTGGTTACCCCGGAAGGAACGAAAGATCTTTTGTTTGAGGATTGTTTGGCTCACCGAAAGGTGGAGGAGATTCTTTCCCGTTCCTTTGCAGCCAGAGGATTTCAGGAAGTGGTAACACCTGCCATAGAATTTTATGATGTAATGGATCCGGCTGTGTCCGGCATCAATCCGGAAATCATGTATAAAACGGTGGATCATCACGGAAGGCTGATTGTTTTGCGTCCGGATTCCACAATGCCCATTGCCCGGCTGGCTTCCACCCGCCTGCAAAATCAACCCAAACCGCTGCGGCTGTACTATACCCAGGCGGTATACCGCAATCATCCCGGTCTGACTGGCCGGCAGGATGAAAATATGGAGACCGGTGTTGAACTTTTGGGAGCCGGAGGGCGCAGAGCTGATTTGGAGGCTGTACTCACGGCAGTGGAAGCCCTGTCTCAGTGCATTCCGGATTTTCGTCTGGAATTGGGGCATGCAGGATTCTTTAAAGCTTTGGCGGCACAGCTTCCGGTTTCCGCTGAAAAAAGGGAAGAGATCCGGGAAATCGTGGAAGCGAAAAACTATGCGGCTCTAAATTCCCTTTTGGATGAACTTCCGGCATCGCCCTCTGTTTCCGCTATGCGCCGGTTACCTCGTTTGTTTGGCGGGGAAGAAGTCTTCTCCCAGGCGGAGCCGTTGTGCATAACCGATGAGGCCCGGGGTATGCTGGAATATTTACGTACCCTTTATAAAGATCTGGCGAATTTGGGGCTTAAGGAACGTTTGATGGTGGATTTAAGCCTGGTGCAGCGCAACGACTATTATACAGGGATTGTATTCAGTGCCTATACGGAAAATTGGGGAGACGCCGTTTTAATGGGCGGCCGATATGATAAACTACTGGAGAATTTTCAGTGCCCCATGCCGGCAGTAGGATTTTCCATCAATGTGACCGCGGTGGCAAAATTGCTTTTGGAAAAAGGAAAAATTCAAAAACCAAAGGCGCCGGATGTTTTGGTGCATGGGGAGAACGGTTACGAACTGCAGGCGCTTCTATATGCTTCCCGTTTGGTGGAACAGGGCGGAAGCTGTGAAAACTCGGTGTTTCTTTCTTTGGAAGAGGCTAAGGAATATGCCGCCCAGAGAGGAATCGGAGAAATTGTTCTGGTAAGCGATGCCGTTAAACGAATCACTGTTGACGAAAAGGGAGGAAAGAAAGCATGAAACCTCTTCGGATCGCTTTGACCAAAGGGCGTCTGGAAAACGATACCGTGGCTCTTTTGGAAAAAATCGGCTATGACTGCAGTGCGGTGAAAAACAAAGGAAGAAAACTGATTCTTCCCTTGGGAGACAATATGGAAGTGGTGCTGGCCAAGGCGGCGGATGTTATCACGTATGTGGAGCACGGTGTGTGTGATTTAGGTGTAGTAGGAAAAGACACGATTATGGAGCACGGCTCCAGTTTCTATGAAGTATTGGATCTGGGGTTTGGAAAATGCCGGTTTGCTTTGGCGGCCCCCAAAGGCTGTGATTTTTGGAACGGGTATTCCTCCCGGACGATCGCCACTAAATATCCCAATGTAGCCCGAAATTACTTTGCCAAAAAAGCAATGGATGTGCAGGTCATTAAAATTGAGGGTTCAGTGGAGCTGGCGCCTCTTCTGGGGCTTTCTGACGCTATTGTGGACATTGTAGAAACGGGAACGACATTAAAGGAAAACGGCTTGGAAGTGATTGATACCGTTCAAAATATTTCCGCCCGGATGATTGTAAATGCTGCCAGCCTGAAACTGCGGAAAAAAGAAATCGAGGAACTGGTGGAACGGATGGAAAATGCTTTAAAAGAAGAAAAGAACGGATAAAAAAGCAGAAAGATTCCAAGCAGGACGCAGAAACTGCAGAACGTAAACGATGTTACGGATGGAGGCAGCAGGATATGATTAAGATCGTAGAGGGCAGCGCGCAGCAGCGCCGCGAATTTATCGAGAAATTAAAAAGCCGCATTGGTGAAACGGATAGACAGGTGGAAATAACGGTGGCTTCCATTTTGGAGGATGTCCGCCGCAATGGAGATGCTGCGGTTCGCAGCTATGCGGAGAAGTTTGACGGCGGTTTTCCGGATCCTGTGGAGCTGAATCGGCAGGATATGGAGCGGCAGGCCGCGTCCTGCTCGCCTGATTTTCTGCAAGCCTTGCAGCGGGCGGCGGACAATATACGGGATTTTCACCAGCGGCAGAAACAGCAAAGCTGGATGACTACCCGCCCGGATGGTACCGTTTTAGGGCAGAGAGTCCGCGGGCTGGAAAAAGTAGGGTTATATGTGCCTGGAGGAACGGCTGCTTATCCTTCTTCTGTGCTGATGAATGCCATCCCGGCAAAAATTGCCGGAGTGAAAGAGCTGGTGATGGTAACGCCTGCAAAGAACGGTGTTCCCAATCCGGATATTTTGGCAGCTGCGTGGATCGCGGGAGTGGATCGGATCTTTCTGGTAGGCGGCGCCCAGGCGGTGGCAGCTTTGGCCTATGGAACTGAGAGCATTCCCAAAGTGGATAAGATCGTAGGCCCCGGCAACATTTATGTGGCCACCGCCAAGAAACAAGTATACGGAATGGTGGACATTGATATGATCGCCGGCCCCAGTGAGATCCTGGTTTTGGCCGATGAAACCGCCAATCCCAAATATCTGGCGGCGGATTTAATGAGCCAGGCCGAACACGATCCCATGGCTTCCTCTATTTTGCTGACCACTTCCCGAAAAGTGGCGGAGGAAACGGTGGCGCAGCTGCAAAGCCAGGTGGAGACCCTTTCCCGGAAGGATATTATTTGCAGATCCTTGCAGGAATATGGCGCGGTTTTGGTTTGTGAGACCATGGAGGAAGCGGTGGAATTTGCCAACGATCTTGCGCCGGAGCATTTGGAAGTGTGTGTGGAAAATCCCATGGAATACATCGGAAGGCTGGATAATGTAGGTTCGCTTTTCCTGGGAAATTATGCGCCGGAGCCTTTGGGTGATTATTATGCCGGCCCCAACCATGTTTTGCCCACCAGCGGAACGGCTCGCTTTTTCTCTCCGCTTTCCGTAGATGCCTTTGTGAAAAAATCCAGCTTTTTGTACTACACAAAGGAAGCTTTGAAACCGGCGCTGGACGATGTGATCCTTTTGGCGGAGACAGAGGGTCTGACTGCCCATGCCAATTCCATGCAGGTGCGGAAAGAGGATCTTTGATCGCAAGGAGGAGCAATATGTATCAGCTGAATGAAAAAATACGAGAATTGGTGCCGTATCAGCCTATCGCAGGCGAATACAGCATCCGGCTGGATGCCAATGAGTCTTTTTGCATGCTGCCTCAGGAGATAGAAGAAAAACTGCTCCAGGCCTGCCGGCAAATCGCCTGGAACCGGTATCCGGATGCTTCCTGCCGGGAGCTTTGTCAGGCCTTTGGCGATTTTTATGGTGTGGATCCTTCTCTGGTCACGCCGGGAGACGGTTCGGATGAATTGCTTTCTATTTTGTGCAACGCATTTTTAATGCCGGGAGAAGTATTGATGACAGCGGAACCGGATTTTTCCATGTACCGCTTTTACGGTTCCATTGCCGGCGCGGAAATTCGCTGTTATCCCAAACCGGAAGGCTTTGCCATTTCTGTAGAGGATTGGATCCGTCAGATCCAAAAGGAAAAAGCCAGAATGGTGATCTTTTCCAATCCCTGCAACCCTACCGGACGGGGATTAAGCCGGGAAGACGTTCGGAAATTGGTACGATCTGTGGATGCACTGGTGGTGTTGGATGAGGCATATATGGATTTCTGGGATCAAAGCCTGCTGCAGGAGGTCTGCCAGTATGACAATTTGATCGTTTTAAAAACCTGTTCCAAGGCGTTGGGAATGGCATCACTTCGCTTGGGATTCGCCGTAGCCAATCCCATACTCACCAGGGCTTTGTGGGCGGTGAAGTCTCCCTATAATATCAATTCGTTTACCCAGGCTATGGGATACGTTATTCTACGGGAGAAGCAGTGGGCCGAAAAAGCACGGAAGGAAATTTTAGATGCCCGGGATGGGATGGTAGAAGCACTTGCTGAGATAGAAGCTCGTTTTCCAGAAAAATTGCACTGCTATCCATCCTGTACCAATTTTGTGTTTATGAGAGTGCAAGAAAGCAAACGGGTGTTTGATAATTTATTGAAAAAAGGGATCGCTGTCCGGCATATGGGTGAATATTTGCGGATCACAGTAGGAACGCCGGCGGAAAACAAAGAGTTCTTGCAAGCGTTCCAGGATGTGCTATAATAGGAGCGTAAGCTTGTGAGCCTGTGAGCCTGTGAGCCCGTATGCTCACGAGCCCACGGCCTGCGGGTAAACAAAAAAGCAGAATGGCAGGAAGGAAAGGCACAGTGTGTATGAGAACTTCTGAAAAAACCAGAGTGACCAAAGAGACAAATATAACGGTATCCCTTTGTCTGGATGGAGGAAAAGTAGAAGTATCTACGGGGATCGGCTTTTTTGATCATATGCTTACCGCATTTGCTGTGCATGGAGGGTTTGGCCTGAAGATTTCCGCCAAAGGTGATTTGGAAGTGGATGGTCACCATACGGTGGAAGATGTGGGGATCGTGCTGGGAGATGCCTTTGGAGAAGCTTTAGGAGATAAGTCCGATATTGCCCGTTATGGCAGCTTTTATATTCCCATGGATGAAGCTCTGGCCTTTGCGGCGGTGGATATCAGCGGACGCCCGTTTTTGTGTTTTTCCGGCGCTTTCTCTCAGACCACCTGTGGTGCCTATGATCTTTGCCTTACGGAAGAATTCTTTCGTGCTTTTGCCATGCATGCGGGGATTACTCTGCATTTGAAACTGGAATACGGACAAAATGCTCACCATGAAGCGGAAGCCTTGTATAAAGCGGCGGCGCATGCGCTTCGGGAAGCGGTTTCTTATCAAAAAGGAATTTTATCCACAAAGAGCATTTTGTAATGGCATATAGCTTTACACAGCTTGATTATAAAATGGGGAGGAATAAGAACGATGATCGTAATACCGGCAATTGATATTATGGATGGGCGTTGTGTCCGGTTGGTGCGAGGGGATTACGAAACAGCCTATCAGGTAGCGGAAGATGCGGTGGCCACAGCGCAGGCGTTTGAGAAGGCCGGTGCCAAATGGCTTCATATGGTGGATTTGAACGGTGCTGTAGCGACAGAGCCGGTGAATACAGATCTGATCCTGAATGTAATGGCCAATTGCGGGCTGAACGTGGAAATTGGCGGAGGAATTCGGAAACTGGAAACCATTGATTTCTACATGGAAAAGGGTGTTTCCCGGGTAATCCTTGGTTCGGCGGCAATCAACAACCCCAGCCTTGTGGAGCAAGCCGTTAAAAAATACGGGGATAAAATCGCGGTGGGGATTGATGCCAATGACGGAATGGTAGCGGCAGAAGGGTGGACCACGACTTCCACGGTGAACTACCTGGAATTGGGAAAAAGGATGGACGCTATAGGTGTACAGTATATCATCTTTACAGACATTTCCCGGGATGGAACGCTGGATGGCCCGAATTTTACCATGCTGGATAAACTGAATCATGCGGTATCCGCCAATGTAATTGCCAGCGGCGGTGTAAGCAGTCTGAAAGATATTATCAATTTAGCAGATTTGCAATTGTACGGCGCCATATGCGGAAAGGCCTTGTACTCAGGGAATCTGAATCTTCGGCAGGCGGTTTTGCTTTGCGAGAAAGGAAAAGTATGAACGCTCAAAACATAAGGAATATGGATATTCTGGATGCATATTTTGAAAAAGCCCCTTTGATTCCGGCTATTGTACAAGAAGCTGAAACCGGGGAAGTATTGATGCTGGCCTATATGAATCGGGAATCTTTGGAAAAAACACTGGAGACCGGGTATACTTGGTTTTGGAGCCGTTCCCGAAAAGAGCTTTGGAACAAAGGTGCGACATCGGGACATTTGCAAAAAGTTCTTTCTATCCATGGGGATTGTGACCGGGATACCCTTTTGATTCGTGTGGAGCAGACAGGTCCTGCCTGCCACACAGGCAGCCACAGCTGCTTTTTTCGAAAATTTGGAGAAAATGAAGGAGTATCGCTATGAAGGATGCTTTAAATCAATTGTATGAGACCGTTATTTCCCGAAAAGAAGAGAAAAAAGAGGGATCTTATACCTGTTATTTATTTGAAAAAGGGCTGGATAAGATTTTAAAAAAATGCGGCGAAGAATGCAGTGAAGTGATTATTGCGGCAAAAAACGGTGATCCGGAAGAAACTGTACTGGAAATTTCCGATTTGTTGTACCATCTGATGGTGTTGATGGTGGAGCAGGGGATTTCTCTGGAAGCGGTGGAAGCAGAACTGGAAAAGCGCAGTGAAAAAACCGGAAATCTTAAGGTGTTCCATCAAGTGGATAAGAATTCCTGAGGTTTTGGCTTCTGGGAAACAAGACAACAAAAAACGGTGCCGTTTCAAACGGCACCGTTTTTTATGCGGCTTTTTTGGATGGTAATCCGTATTACGAATTACGTATTACTGATTACGTATTACGGATTATTCAAACACACAGTAAGTTTCCATATATTGTTTCATAGCAGGCAGAATATCCTGATATGCGCCGGATTGACTGAGGTATTCGTAAATATCCCGCACGTCGATCAGCGAATGCACCTGGATTCCGAATTCTTCCTTAACTTCCATCACCGCGGTTTTTCCGGGATTCTGCCCCACTTCGCAGCGGTTTACAGAAATGAACATATCCGGCACGGTGATGTTTCCGCAGGCTTGCAGGATGGGCATAGTTTCCCGAACGGCTGTTCCGGCGGTGATTACATCTTCGATAATCAGGATCCGGTCCCCGTCTTTAGGTTTGTAGCCCACCAGGCTGCCGCCTTCTCCGTGATCTTTTGCTTCTTTGCGGTTAAAGAAATAGGGTTTGTCCACTCCGAAATCCCGTGCCAGAGATCCGGCGGCGGACACGGCCAGAGGGATTCCTTTATAGGCAGGGCCGAACATGGCGTCGAATCTGTCGCCGCAGTTCTCATGGATACAAGCGGCATAGAAATGCCCCAAATCCGCGATTTGACTGCCCATGCGATAGTTTCCCGTGTTTACAAAATAGGGTGTGTTTCGTCCGCTTTTGGTGATAAAACTGCCGAAACGAAGCACATCAGCCTTCATCATAAATTCAATAAGTTCCTTTTTGAAGGGAGTCAGCATATAGGAACCATCCTTTCTGTTTTATGACATTGTTCAAGATCGCCTGCTATCAGGCTTTAACTCTGCTGTGAGATTAAAATCTTCGATTCATTATAGCAGAAACGTAAAAAAAGAACAAGAAAGGCATAAAGAATTTTCAAGAAATTCTCCTTCACTTGGGAAAAAAACGGCAACCCTATTTTTTATTATTTTTATTTATAGAAACAATGGGGAAATTTTTGTGTTTGGAAGTATAAGAGATTGATAATTTTTCTTAAATATGGCATAATCATGTAAATGTATGTAATTATAAAATACAGAGATAAAATTTCATGGAGTATTGAAGGAGAGATCCTATTGAAAAAGAAGATTTTAACGCTTTTCTTGCTCCTAATCTCATATTGTTCTATAGTTTCTCCAGCGGTATTTTCCGCTGACAAACAGACTAAGCTTTCTTTGCCGCAAACCGGACAATCAGGGAATTCTACTGTATGGATCTTGTTATTATTGGTTAGCGTTGCCTGTGTGCTAGGGCTTGTTTTGGCTCGAAGATCGCAAAAAAATAAAGAGTAATGGTTTAAATGGGATAGCTTGTAAACATGGAGGGTAAGAACAATGGTAAAGGCAATTCTGTTTTCTGTTTGTTTGGCTTTTTTGTCCATAGGAAACACAGGAGATATTTCCTGCCGTGATGTTTCTTTGCAGGTGGTGTGCGGTGCGGAAACTGTATGCAGGAATATGGGCTGCCCCAATGATGGTGTTCCGGCCTTGGATGGGACTGGTTATCAGAAGGGACATGGGAAAAGATAAGTAGATCTGCGGTCGAACACGGTTTGAGAAAAGTATAAGAGAAGCCCCGTTGAAGTTAGAAGATTTTCCCGACTTCAGCGGGGCTTGCTGCGTTTAGAGCAGAAAGAGCTTTTTAAGAAATAGAATCAGGCAAATAACGCAGAGGTACATTGTTGCTTTTTTAATTTGAAATAGAATAAAAAATTATAAAGCAAACCAGGGAATTAAAATTTCTTCTGTTTTTTCAAAATCATAGCGTGCGAAGCGTACGAAATTTTGGAAAATGAGAAAAAATTTGCCGCACTTTTTTCCCGATGGGCGAGATATGGAACGAAAAAAGCGTAGTATAAAGATGAGGCGTAAAGGAGGGGAAAGATTGGAGGACCGGGAAATTATAGCGCTGTTTTTTCAACGGTCGGAAAATGCTATAGCCGCTTTATCCGATAAATACGGGAGCATATGTATGCGGATCGCCACAAACATACTTAAAAATCGGCAAGATAGCGAAGAATGCGTGAATGATGCTTATTTGGGAGCGTGGAATACAATACCGCCTCAAAATCCAGATCCCTTATTAAGCTATATTTGCCGCATTGTCAGAAATCTTGCCGTGAAAAGGTATCACTCCAATACGGCAGCCAAGCGGAACAGTGTGTATGACACCTCTCTGGATGAACTGGAAAATTGTTTTGCTTCTTTTGGAACGGTAGAGGAAGAAATGGACCTGAAAGCGCTGGCGGATTTGATCTATGAGTTTCTTGCTACGCTGGAAATCAGAAATCGGGTACTGTTTGTCCGCCGGTATTGGTATGCGGATTCTATTTCCGATCTTGCCAAGCAATTTCATATGACAAATCACGGTGTTTCCGTACGGCTGTTCCGTATACGAGAAAGCTTGAAACAATATCTGGAAAAGAAAGGGGAATTTTTATGAACCGAGAGAAAATTTCCCAAGTGTTGGGAAACATGGATCCTAAATATGTGGAAGAAGCTGCCGCATACGGCAGTAAAGCGGAAAATAAACATTTCAAACCATGGATGAAAAGAGGAATGATTGCGGCTTGTCTGGCCCTTTTGGTGGTGGCTGTAAGCGTGATCCTTCCCCTTACCCAGAGGCAGCCGGAGACCTATTCGGTGTCTTTAGGGGGAATCGTTCGGGAATATAAAAAAATGGATGTAACGGAGGAATCTGCTGCTATTGTATGGCCATGGGAAGCTCGAACGGTTTATGAACAGTATACCTTGCTGTATTTTAACGGAGAAGAATATACAGGAGGGGGAGCCGCGGTTTCCGATTCTTTTCTGGGAGAATCCCTGGGAGAGTATGAAGTAGTGGGATATGAGGATCTGGTAGACGGAAAGGAGCATCGGCGGACGTTTGAAGTCCGGCAGATCCAGGGGATCTCCGCGGATTTTATGGTGGCTGTCTGTATGGAAGGGCAGGGATATGTTTTTAGAAACGACGCAACTGTGCCGCCAAGTGAGCTGGGAGACCTTTTGGATGGGTATAGTATGGCGAATGTTTTGAATTTGAATCGGTTTGCCTTATGTGAAGGATTAGAAGAGAAAGCGTATTACACCCTGGAGGACGATGGGTATATCTGGCAAATTCTATCCCAGTGCAGAAGCGCACCGTTTGTAGCAGAAGAAGCTCCCTGGAATATGGGGGAAACAGGAACGTATCTCTCTTTCACGGCCACATCGGAACCTTTGGGTGTGTACAAAAGAGCCTTTTACGTGCGGGAAGACGGATATATTTCGACCAATGTGTTCCAAAGTTTATATACGTACCAAATTGGGGAGGCTGCTGCCCGGCAGATTATGGAATATGTGAAAGCCAACGCAGAAGAATCAGATTTTGAACCGTATATGAATTTCCTGGCAGGCGTAGTGACGGAGATAGACCAGGGGTATGTTTTGATAGAGGATACTATCCTTTGCGCCGATCCCAGTGATGGTATGACGTTCAAAATCAAAACAGACGATTTGCGGGTCAGCCGCTTCTTTGAGCTTCGGTCCATAAAGCCCGGGGACGTCATTGCCGTTCAGTTTACAGGGGAGATCGATGTGGAGGCCGGTAATGTGATTACAGGCATTTATACTCTTTCCAAAGCAACCATAGAGGGAAAAGATGTTTGGATAGTTGAATGATTCTATTGGATTATTGAAAAGAAAACCCGGACGCTGTTTAAAGCGTCCGGGTTTTCTCCTTTTATGGAAAATTTTATTTAACGGTTTCAAACTTATAAATGGTGGTGGTGGTAAAGGTCTTTCCGGGCTCCAAGATGCAGCTGGGGAACTGAGGTTTGTTGGGAGTATCCGGGAAGAATTGGGTTTCCAGGCAGAAAGCGCTGTAATTGGGGTGCTGCACGCCTTTTTTGCCGTGGGACACACCGCTCATATTGTTTCCGGTGTACAGCTGAACGCCGGGAAGGTCCGTAAACACCAGCATTTTGCGGCCGGAAATCGCTTCATACGCTTCAGCAATTTTCCGCATACCGGAACCGTTCAGCACATAGTTGTGGTCATATCCGCTGGTAGCTTTCAGCATAGGCGCTTTAATGTCCTGGCCGATGGTTTTTCCTTTGCGGAAATCGCAGGCGTTTCCTTCCACGGAAGCAATCTCTCCGGTGGGGATCAAGCCGCTGTCGCATACGGTGTAACCGTCAGCGTCAATGGTCAGCTCATGGTTGAGAATGGTGGAGGAATGATCTCCGGAAAGGTTGAAATAGCTGTGGTTGGTAAGGTTTACAGGGGTTTCTGCGTCACTGGAAGCGGTATAGTCGATAATCAAAGCATTGTCCGTGGAAAGAGTGTAACGAATGGTCAGTTCCACTGTTCCGGGGTATCCTTCCTCACCATCGGGGCTGGTATACGCGAAGGTAATGGAAGGGGCTTCGTCAGAACAGTCGCTGCATTTGGTTCTCCAAACCCGGGCGTAATATCCGGTGGGACCTCCGTGAAGGGTATTGGGGTCTTCGTTGGGAGAAAGGGTGTAGGTTTTTCCGTTTAACGTAAAGCGGGAGTTTCCGATCCGGTTGGCGAACCGGCCGATAGCGGCGCCCAGAAAATCCTTTTCCTGTTCATATTCTTCCAGCGTGTCGTGCCCCAACACAACGTCGCCTAAAACGCCGTTTTTATCCGGCACCCAAAGGCTTACAATGCGGCAGCCATAAGGAGTCACCTCCATGGTCATACCGCTTTCGTTTTTCAAGGTATAGAGATCCACCGATGTTCCGTCTTTTAAAGTTCCGAATTTTTTTACCGTTAAGCTCATAAGGTAATCCCTCCGTTTATTTTTATTCCCCCAAAAAAGCAGCCCCCACAATACCGGCATCGTTTCCTAATTGAGCCAGGCACAGCGTGGTGCGGCGGGAAGAATTTTCGTGGTTGAAGGTCAGTTGGTTTACTTTTTCCTGCAAGGGGAGGAGAAGAGCGTCCTTTTCATTGCTGATGCCCCCGCCAATGCACAAAATATCCGGCTGGAATGTATTGATGCAGTTGGCAACGCCGCAGGCCAGATAAGAAATATATTCCTCAACAATGCTGCGCCCCAGTTCATCTCCCTGCCGCATGGCGTCAAAAGCAGTCCTTCCGTTTACGCGGTCCAGATCCATTTGGATATTTTCCCAGATTCGGCTTTTTTTGCAGGGGTCTTCTGTAAGGAGTTTGAGCTGTGTAGTGCGGATCAGGCCGGTTGCGGAGGAGTAGGTTTCCCAGCACCCTTTCCGCCCGCAGGAGCAGGATCTTCCATTGTATTGGATTACCATATGCCCCATTTCTCCTGCACAGAAATTGGAGCCGGCATAAATCTTTCCGTCAATAATAATGCCACTTCCCACGCCGGTGCCCAAAGTGATAGCCAGACCGTTCCGGCAGCCTTGGAGTGCGCCGGCCCGGTATTCTCCGTAAGCGGCGGCATTGGCGTCGTTTTCTGCAAAAACAGGCTTTTGCAGCGCTTCTTCCAGCAAATCCTTCAGAGGAAAGTCCCGCAAATACAGGTTACCGGAAAATTCCACTATTCCGGAAACGGGATTCACAGTTCCCGGGCAGCCAATGCCAACCTTGGAAACTTGCGAAAAAGAAATACCGGCTGACTGGGCAGCCTTCAGTACGGTTTCTTTCAGGCGGCGGATCAGATCTTCCCCAGAGCAGGGAACCTGTGTTTTTGAAGAGACCTTTCCTAAAATTTGGCCATTCTCATTTACGATACCGGCCGCAATATTGGTTCCTCCCAGATCGATTCCTGCATAATACATGGTTTATTAACCTCCTAAAGAAACTGCAAAGAAATTTGGCTAAATGTTTTTTGCATAGTGACATTTACAGCATACAGTATAACACTTTTAAAAAGGAAAAGTAAACTGTTTTCCTTTAAAACGGATGTTTCCTCTTCCTTTTCGGATAGAATATTGCTATAATAACTCTTGCATATCGTCAAAAAGGAGAAAGTGTATGTTGGATGAATTTTCCCGATCCCGAATTTTGCTGGGAGAAGCTTCTATGAAAAAGCTGAAGGACTGCAAAGTGGCTGTTTTTGGCCTGGGCGGCGTTGGGGGACATGCGGCAGATGCTTTGGTGCGAACAGGGATAGGCTCCTTTGTGCTGGTGGACGCGGATACAGTCAGCCTTACGAATATTAACCGGCAGATCCTTGCCGATCATACTACCCTGGGTCAGCTGAAAACCCAGGTGATGCAGGAGCGGATGCGGCGGATTTCCCCCGATGTGCAGGTGGAGATCCATTCGGAGTTTCTTTTGCCGGGAGCGGATCTTTCTTATTTGGAATCCTGCCAATATGTGGTGGACGCCATCGACACGGTTTCTGCCAAACTGTACCTGGCGGAGTTTTGTGCAAGCAAAGGGATTCCGCTAATCAGCAGCATGGGCGCGGGGAATAAATTGGATCCTTCCCGCTTTCAGGTGGCTGATATTTATAAAACTTCCGTTTGTCCCTTGTGCCGGGTGATGCGAAGAGAACTGAAAAAAAGAGGAATTCCAAAATTGAAAGTGGTGTACTCCACGGAAGAGCCGGCCAGACGAGAAGAAAGCGAAGAAATCGCCGAGGATTCCTCCAAGCGGCAAACGCCCGGAAGCCTGGCTTTTGTCCCGTCTGTGGCGGGGCTGCTGCTGGCTTCCGAAGTGATCCGGGATCTAACCCAGGGATTGCGGCCGTAAATGGAAAAGAACGTGTATACATTATAGGAAAGGGTAAGGAAACACTATGGGATTTTTAAAAAATTTGGGATGCGGCGTGGTGATCGGCATTGCGGAGATCATTCCCGGTGTGAGCGGAGGCACATTGGCTGTTCTTTTAAACATTTACGATCAATTGATCGGCTCCATCAGCCACTTAAAGAAAGAGTTTAAGAAAAGTGTGCTGTTTTTGATTCCGGTAGTGCTGGGGATGGGCATTGGCATTTTCGCGTTCAGCCACATTATCAAATTTCTTTTAGAAGAATATCCCATGGCTGTAAATTTCTTGTTTTTAGGGTTGATCTTAGGAATTGTGCCGATGCTGTGGGGCAAATCCACCAAGGAAGGAATCAAGGGAGCTTCTGTGCTTGCCTTTCTGATTCCATTGGGAATTATGATTGGACTGGCAATTGTTTCCGGAAGCCAGCCGGAGTCCTCCGTGATTCTCACCTCTGTAGATGGGGCGACAGCGCTTCGGTTTGCGGCTGTAGGATTTTTGGCGGCGATCTGCATGATCCTGCCCGGCATCAGCGGCTCTATGATGATGGTGATTTTCGGAATTTATGATTCCGTGGTGAACGCCGTCAGCGATTTGAATTTGGTTCTGCTTCTTCCGGTGGGAGTGGGCGTGCTGGCAGGCCTGCTGTTCGGAGCCAAGCTAGTGGATATTTGCCTGCATAAATGGCCGCAGGTTACGTATTCAGCTATTTTGGGACTGGTAATCGGTTCCGTGTTTTCGCTGTATCAAAAATCCGGTTTTTCCCTGGAAACTTCCCAAGGATGGGTCGCTTTGGGAATGCTGCTTTTGGGAGGAATCATTTCCTATGGATTTACCAGTTATCAGCCTTCTTCCCAAAAGGTCGCCGAATAATTTGACTTAATATTCTTTAATTAACACGAAATTTTTTGATAGAAATTTGCAGCTATTCTCAGATGTTTTCCTGCTGTTCCAGGCAAACTCCGGAATAGCTGCATTTTTTATTATAAAGAAAAATATCTTACATCTGTTTTTTTAAGTATCTCCGTGATACAATAAGGTAAAAGCAAGAAGCGATGAGCGCCGGAAATTTTTCGGCAGGATGGGACGATTGGATATGAACAAAAGGATTTTCTTAATTGTGTTGGATAGCTTGGGAATCGGAGCTTTACCGGACGCGGCGGACTATGGGGATGAAGGGAGTCATACGCTGCGCTCGGTTCTTTCCACCGGGGTTTCCCTTCCCAATCTGGAGGCGCTGGGGCTGTTTTCCGTTGAGGGAGCAGTGAAAAAACCTCCGGAAAAACCCGCTGCCGGTGTTTATGCCAGGATGGGGGAAAAATCCAAAGGAAAGGACAGCACCATTGGTCATTGGGAACTGGCTGGGATTTTCTCAAAGGCTCCTTTGCCTACGTATCCTCATGGCTTTCCCTGTGACTTGCTGGAGCAGCTTTCTCAGGAGACTGGCCGCCCTATCCTGTGCAATCAGCCCTATTCGGGGACGCAGGTGATCGCTGATTTTGGCAGGGAACAGATGCAATCCGGCGGACTGATTGTTTATACATCGGCAGACAGTGTGCTGCAGATCGCGGCCCACCAGGACGTAGTGCCGGTGGAAGAGCTGTATGCCTGCTGCCGGGCGGCGCGGAAGATTTTTCAAGGCCGGCATGGAGTAGGGCGCGTGATTGCCAGACCTTTCGCGGGAGAGTATCCTCATTTTTATAGGACCCCTTACCGGCATGATTTTTCTTTGGAACCTCCGGGAAAAACCTTTCTGGACGTGCTTTCCGAAAACGGGAAAGACGTGCTGGCGGTGGGGAAAATCTTTGATTTGTTTGCCGGACGAGGAGTGACGGAATCCTTTCCCACATCAGGGAACACAGAGGGGATCCTACGGACAAAGGAATTGCTGGCTCGCCCGTTTGACGGCTTATGCTTTGTGAATCTGGTGGATTTCGATATGCTATATGGCCATCGGAACGATCCGGAAGGTTACGCCAAGGCCCTTTTGAAGTTTGATTCGGCCATTCCGGATTTTTTGGAGCAATTGGAGCCGGAGGATTTATTGATGATTACAGCGGATCATGGCTGTGATCCCCTTACGCCTTCTACCGATCATTCCCGTGAGTATGTCCCCTGGCTGATTGTGGGAGAATCAGTGGGGAAGAATATCAATTTGGGAACGCTTCCTACTTTCGCGGATGTTTCTGCTACGATCCTGGATGCTTTCGGGCTTCCGCTACTTCCTTTGGGGACGTCCAGATTAAAAGAAATTCTGGCTCCCTGCTCTAAAACAAAAACCGGATGTTAAAGTAAACCGCATTTAGAAAGGAGTTTTATTTATGCAAGGAACCACCACTCCACACAACGAAGGGTTACAAGGAGCCATCGCCGATACGGTTTTGATGCCGGGAGACCCCCTGCGGGCGCAGTGGATCGCGGAAGAATACCTGGATGACCCGGTGTGCTTTAATCAGATCCGAGGCATGCTGGGATACACGGGGACGTATAAAGGAAAACGGATTTCCGTCATGGGGAGCGGCATGGGAATGCCCTCCATTGGAATTTACTCTTATGAATTGTATAATGTGTATCAGGTTGGTTCCATTATTCGGGTGGGAACCGTAGGAGGCCTGGAGGAATCTTTGCAGCTGGGAGATGTATTGATCGGTATGGGCGCCTGTACGGATTCCGCCTATGCATCCCAGTATCACCTGCCCGGGACGTTTGCGCCCATTGCTTCCTGGGAGCTTTTGGAAAAAGCGGTGAAGGAAGCCCAAGCCAGGCAATGCGCCTATAAGGTAGGCAATTTATTGTCTTCAGATGTATTCTATTGCGATGATTTCAATGACCTAGAAGTGTGGAAGAAGATGGGCGTTTTAGGCGTGGAAATGGAAGCGGCTGCCTTGTATATGAATGCGGCCCGGGCGGGAAAGCAGGCTTTGGCTGTGTGTACCGTTTCCAATAAGATCGGGCAGGATGGTTTTTTGCTGCCGGAAGACCAGAAAAAAGCCTATAGAAACATGGTAGAGATCGCTTTGGAAATCAGCCGATAAAGGAGGGATCGTTTTGAACATTCAGGATATTTTGAAAACAGTGGACCATACATTGCTGAATCCAGCCGCTACATGGGAGGAGATTCGTCTTCTGTGCCAGGAAGGAATGGAATATAAAACGGCAAGCGTGTGCATTCCGGCTTCTTATGTGAAAGAAGCCAAGGAATATGTAAGGGATGAATTGAAAATTTGCACGGTGATCGGGTTCCCCAACGGGTATGATACCACAGCTTCCAAAATTTTTCAGGCCAAAGACGCTATACAAAACGGCGCGGACGAAGTGGATATGGTCATTCAGATCGGATGGGTGAAAGACGGCCGGTACGACCACGTGCAGGAAGAGATCGCTCGGATCAAAGAAGCCTGCGGACAGCGTATTTTGAAAGTAATCGTGGAAACCTGCTTGCTTACGGAAGAAGAAAAGATTCGTATGTGCCAGGTGGTAAGTCGTTCCGGAGCTGACTTTATTAAAACATCCACCGGATTTTCTTCCGGAGGAGCTACTTTGGAGGATATAAGACTGTTTGCCCAATGGGTTTCTCCCGGCGTGAGGATCAAAGCTGCCGGAGGGATCGCTTCCCTGGAAGACGCTAAAGCTTTTTTGGAGGCGGGAGCTTCCCGTTTGGGAACCAGCCGGATCGTAAAACTTGTGCAGCAGGGGGCGAAACTTCTTTGAAGGAAACGGATAAAAAGGAGCTTCCGGAAATTTATAGAAATCTCTGTGAAACAGCGGAAAAAATGCGGCAAAACAGTTATGCGCCTTATTCCCATTGGACAGTGGGCGCTGCGCTTTTAGCGGAAAACGGAGAAATTTATGCCGGCTGTAATGTGGAAAACGCCGCTTATACACCTACCTGCTGTGGGGAGAGAAATGCGTTTTTCCAGGCGATATCCAAAGGGGAGAGAAAATTTTCCGCCATTGCTGTGTGCGGGGGAAATCAGGGGAAACCGGCGGCTTCATTTTGTTCTCCTTGCGGTGTATGCCGCCAGGTTATGGCGGAGTTTTGCGAAAAGGATTTTTGCGTTCTTTTAACGGATGGAAAAAACGTTCGTCTTTATACTTTGGAAGAGCTTTTGCCGGTAAGCTTTGGAGAAGAACTCTCCGGGAGAACGAGTTATGAGAATGTATGATATTTTAACAAAGAAGAAATTAGGTCAGGAACTGTCTAAGGAAGAGATCTTTTTCTTTGTGGATGGATTTACCAAAGGAGAGATCCCGGATTACCAGGCCAGCGCACTGACCATGGCCATCTGCATTCAGGGAATGAACGACCGGGAAACAGCCGACTTAACCATGGCTATGGCCTGCTCAGGGGATATGGCGGACACATCCTCCCTTCCTGAGACCACAGCGGATAAGCACAGCACAGGAGGCGTGGGGGACAAAACCTCCTTGATCGTGATCCCGTTGGCCGCTGCTTTAGGTGTGACTATGGCGAAAATGTCCGGCAGAGGGCTGGGCCATACAGGAGGAACCGTGGATAAGCTGGAATCCATTCCCGGTTTTCAAACGGCGTTGGCTCCCCGGGCTTTTTTGGATGTGGTCCAAAAGACGGGAGCGGCCATGGTGGGGCAGTCCGGAAATTTTGCGCCTGCGGATAAAAAGTTATACGCCTTGCGGGACGTAACAGCCACAGTAGAAAGCATTCCCTTGATTGCTTCCAGCATTATGAGCAAAAAATTGGCTGCCGGGGCCAACCACATTCTGCTGGATGTGAAGGTTGGAAGCGGAGCTTTTATGGAAACGCGGGAAGAAGCCCTGAAGTTGGCGCAGACCATGGTGGAAATCGGTGAACGGTCAGGCAAAAAAACGCTGGCGCTTCTCACGGGAATGGAGCAGCCCTTAGGGTTTGCCATTGGAAATGCCCTGGAAGTACAGGAAGCCATCAAGACTTTGCAAGGGAAAGGGCCCCGGGATCTCACGGAGCTTTCTCTTCGTCTGGCAGCGGAAATCGCCGGCATGACGTTGGGAGGCAATTGGCAGGACTGGTATAAAAAAGGGGAAGAAGCCTTGCAGAATGGCACGGCGTTTCTGAAATTTGCGGAAATTGTACAGGCGCAGAGTGGGGACACGGATGTGCTGTATCATCCGGAAAAATTCCCTGCGGCAGGCGCTAAAATGGAAGTTCTCTCTCCAGAAACGGGATATTTAAGCGCAATGGATACCAAGCTTTGCGGTATTGCCTGCGTGGAATTGGGAGCCGGGCGGCAGCGCAAAGAGGACACAATAGATCTTTCCGCTGGGATTTTGTTGCGGAAGAAAACGGGAGATTTTGTTTCCCGGGGAGAATGCCTTGGAGAAGTATATGCGGCCAATACCCAGCTGTGCAAAAAGGGAGCGGAAATTTTGGTGTCTGCTCTTTCCTTCCAAGAGACACCGGTTCTTCCGCCGCCGTTATTTTTGGATAGAGTTTCGCAAAATGGAACAGAGCCCTTGGATCTGTAAAAAATCCAAAAGAAAAGCCTGCACATTTGTGCAGGCTTTTCTTTTATACCCTTTAAACTTTTTCAATATCCGACTCCATTCGAATACTTCCGAAACCGGTTTTCATGATCCAGTGCCGCAGAAGAGGCGTATACATAAACCAACGCTTTTTGGTTTTCAGATATAATTTTATTCGAAGCTTCCTTGTTTTCCTCCGATACTGCCGAGCTATCCCTTTTTCTGATTTTTGTTCAAGAAGGGCATTCGCCAATGCGCTGCCGCTTTGGATGGCGCTGCTGATTCCTTCAAAAGAGCTGGCGCTGATAAGCCCGGCGGCTTCACCAATGAGATATACTCCGTCTTTCCCGGTAACAAAGTCTCTGAATTTTTTAGGTCGATCTACCAGACAAGCTTCTGTTTTTTCAGCTTGGCCAAATGAATATCCCAAGAAGGCTTGTACACGCTCTTTTTGCTTTTCAAAAGCTTTTTTGCATCCTTTGGGAGAGAAACAGCCGCCATAAAGAATGTATTCATCTTTGTAAATCATCCAGGAGCAGCTGTCGCTGGTTTCTGTGTCGAAAATACAGGAATAAAAGGGAACACTTTCCTCTTTTCTTTTAAACCATTGCTGAATGGATACATATTGAAAAATCGGTTTATTGAAAAAAGTTTTCCGGACCAGGGAAGAGGCGCCGTCTGCACCGATAATCCGTTTTCCCTGGAACACTTCCAATTTTTCCTGGGTCCGCACCCAGACGGAAAATCCTTGCTCTTGCCGAAGAATTTTTACACACCTTCCGGAAATAATGTCTACGGTGTCCGGAATCAGAGAAAGAAGCCACTCATCAAAGGCATATCGATCCATATTCAGGTAATACCGCTGATAATAACGAATGGACTTCCGGCACAGATCAATGGTTTTCACAGAGAAAATCTGCGGATCTGCCAAAACTTTCTTGGGCAGAACCAAATCAAAATGGGCTAATACTCGCTGAGAATCCGGCGCCAACAGTCCGCCGCATGGCTTTTTTCGGAGTTCTGTTTGGCCGTCGATCATTAAAATACTTTTTTCTTTACGGGCGGCTTGGCGAGCAAAAGTAGATCCGGCAGGGCCGGCACCGATTACAATGCAGTCATATACCATAATAAACTCCTTTTCCCAATATACAGTGTATAAAGTTGCCTTTGCTTTTTTGTTCTATTTAAGGAAAGCAATGCAGAATCCTGGAAAAAGTATGGAAAACGGAATACGCCTTTGAAGAGTTTTCAAAGGCGTATCGAAGATTTTGGTATTTTGTTTTAAAGATGCGATTATGGATTATGGACTACGGATTACAAATTACAGAACCTCAATTTTAGAGCGATCAGCAACCGCCTTCATGGCATTCTTCGTATCGAAAACAGCCTTGGCGTTGGCCGCCACCATATCATAATCCACGTTGGTGTGAGCAGCTGTTACCACAACCAGGTCATAGGAAGCGATGGTCTCCGGATCAATGCCGGAAATACCGCTGTGCTGCTGGCCTTTGTATTTGTACACAGGGATGAAGGGATCGTAGAATTCCACCTGGGCGCCGGTTTTTTCAAACTCTTCGATTACCCGCAGCGCCG
>CALWUW010000022.1 GCA_944384815.1 uncultured Clostridia bacterium | reverse complement strand
GTTGGATCAAACGTCAGCAGGAAAAGTTTGAACAGCAGCCCAGACAGACAGCCCGTGAATATGTTTCCGGCGAAGCACTCTATGTATGGGGACGACAGTATTATCTGCTGGTAAACTACAGCAATAGAGGCAATTCTCTTGAACTGGACGGAGATAAGGCAATCCTGACTGTACGAGAGGAAAGTACCGCCGAACAGAGGGGACGTTTTGTCAACGAATGGTATCGTGAAATCTTAAAGGCCGAAATCGAGCGGGTTCTCCCTAAGTGGGAGGAAATAACAGGCTTACATCCCGATGGGTGGCAAACAAAAAATATGACCACCCGTTGGGGTACCTGTAATGTGAAGACCCGCAAAATATGGCTCAATCTTCAGCTGGCAAAGAAAACGCCAGAATGCTTAGATTATGTGATTTTGCATGAACTGACACATCTGATGGAAAAGAACCATAATGATAATTTTGTGACTCATATGGATCGGTTTATGCCGAATTGGAGGGAAATCCGCAAGAAGCTAAATGGTCAAATTTTGGATTATTTTGAAAAATAATTGTTCTAGGCGAAACCGGCATATATACTCTCCTTTGTCCTTTCTGTCCTCATTGTCCCATAGGCATCGATTGACAGCCGCAAAAAATGCACCATGCATCAAAATCGTAGTGCATTGTATCCACGAGCGGTAGATTTGCCAATCTAGAATCCAAACGCAGACTGCGTTTGGATTCTTTTTATGTGCTTGTGTGGTAATGAAATATTGAATCAAAATTCAAAGCCAGATTGGCCGCAGATATCCAAACAGAAAATCCGGTTTCAATGGAGCATAGTTTGATTTTTCGGGATGAAGCCGCTTTTTTGCATTCGCTCCTTCTCCCGCCATGGAAAAACGGACAGCTGTGTCATAAAGACTCCTAACTGTTTTGTTTCTGTATTGGCAAAAATAAAACGCTTTTGGAAGAAAAAGGTTCCGTTATAGTTCCGTTACGCAAGAGGGAAACATCCTTGTTTTGGGAAAAGGAAGATAAAAGAAAAATCTTTTTATAAGCACCAAACGGTCTCCTGGAGAATAAAATGAATCATTCCTATCTGAAAGGAGGAATGATAATCATGCAGAACGATATGACTGTATTAGAAGACCAGACTTGCCCCACCGTGGGATACCAGTCCGCGTCTATTTGCGTGCCTGTAACGGTGAATCCTTTTGCGAAAACAGGGGCCACCTTTACGAAATGCTGCGGAGTCCCTGTGGTTATTCCCGGAAAAGTTACCTGTGAGGGGGAACGGAACGGTTCCTGTGTTTTCACCATTGCTCAGGATATTTGCGTGGCGGTTCCGGTAGAATTTGGCGCAACAGCAACGGTTGGAGATGCGTTTGTTAGCTGTAACGGCGCTTCCGCCGACGATATTTGCACCGGATGCGGTAAACCGCCGGTTGCAGAAGCAGTGAAGTAATTTCTGGCGCTTTTAAAATGGTAAAACAAAGCTTGACTGGATTTTGGTAAGGGATGTGCCCGATCTTAGCATCGGGCACATCTTTTTGTCTGTAATTTATGTGAACTTCAATTTTAAATTTTATAGGGAAAAGAAAATTTACAAAATGGTGTTGCAAAGAAATCTTGTAAGGAGTATGATTGTCGCTGAGAGACTTTTTGAAAAACGGAAACAGGAAGTTCAAAGGGAAAAGGAAAGGGTGAAACATATGGAATACGGAACAAATTTCAGCCCTTCTGGGAGAAACCGAAAAGAAAAAAACCGGATAGCGCTGGTTTGTGCCGCTGTCTGTATTTTTGCGGTCTTGGGTTTGGTTTTGGGGATGCAGATATGGGGAAACAGCGGGAAAACTTCTTCCGTTTCTGCCGATGTGCAGAGCCGGCAGTCGTCTGAATATACAAGGCCCAATCCAGTCAGCAGCAGGGAGGAAGTTTCGGAAGTTTCTGCTGTTGTTCCTCAATACAGCGGTGTGATCGTTTTGGACGCAGGACATGGCGGCGAGGATCCCGGCTGTGTTGTGGGAGAGGTTTATGAGAAGAATATTTCCATGGAATTGGTAGCCCTCCTTCAAAAAGAACTGGAAGCCAGAGGGTTTTCTGTTGTGCTCACCCGGGAGAAGGATGAGTATGTAGAACTGTCCCGGCGGGCGGAGATCGCGAATCAGGCCCAGGGGGATCTTTTTGTAAGCCTTCATTGCAATTCGTTTGCAGAGGATCCTTCTGTTTCCGGATTCGAGTGTTACTACTATAAGTCAGAAGAAGGAAACGCCTTGGCTCAAAACATTATGGACGCTGCGGAAGCCGCCTCCATTGAAGTTCGAAGCGTACAGATGGGGAATTACCAAGTGCTTCGGGAGACCAATATGACAGCCGTTTTGGTGGAAATGGGCGTCATGACTTGTCCGGAGGAGCTTTCCTCCCTGCTGGATGCGGAGTATCGGGAGACGTTGGTGAAAGCTATGGCGGACGGCTTGTGCGCTTATATAGACGCGTAACGGGAAAAAGATGCTCCAGGAGCGAAAGACGCTGTGGGGCAGATTCCCTGGAGCTTTTTGATTTGCCTATTGAAATAGAATGTGGTCCTTGAAAGGATAGGATCTTACATAAAAGCGCTTCCCCGGCCTTTGGGCGGGGAAGCGCTTTTTGCTTGGAAAAACAGCGTGAATATGGGAAAACGGCTTATTTCAGGAAAATTTCAATCACCGGAACGATCACGTTAGGCTTGACCACAGGAAGGGTGATAAGAAGATTCTTTTCCGTTTCTCCTTTGGAGTCAGTGCGGGTCCGTTCCTCCGTCAATAGTTCGCTTCCGTCATGAAGGAACTGAACGTAATCTACCTTTTCGGCCATGTTTTTCAGAATCAGGGTCTGGAAAGGATATTCAAACAAATGGACATACAAGCGCTTGCCGTCCTGACTTTGGGTCAGCTTGCAGCCGTTGGGGCAGATGTTCAGAAATTCCGGCTCTGCCATGGTGCAGCCATAGATGGAACGGCTGTTGTAGCGCATCCAGTCTCCGTACGTTTGCAGCGCTGCCTGCGCCCGGCTGTCAAAATACCCCCGGGAAGTGGGGCCCACGTTCATCAGCAGGTTTCCTCCCAGGGAAACGGTGTTGATGAGCATTTGGATCAGCATCTCCGGGGACTTCCAGGTCATTTCATCCCGGTAGTATCCCCAGGAACCGGAAAAGGTCTGGCAGGCTTCCCAGGGAACCAGCTCCCCTGTTTCCTCATGGCGGATCCATTCTGTGGGCTGGTATTGTTCCGGCGTCCAAAGATCCTGCTCGATCTGGGTGCGGTTGTCGATAATAATGTGGGGCTGTAGCTTCCGGGCGGTGTCGATGAGCTCCTGGGCTTCCCATTCCTCTTTGCCTTTTCCTTTCATCCAGTCCGGGAAGTGGGGATCTTTGTCATAGGAAAAATCAAACCAGAGGATGTCGATTTTTCCGTAATTGGAAAGCAATTCGGTAACCTGATTGCGCATATATTGAGCATATTTGTGCATATCCCGATCTTTGGATTTCTCATAGGCGTCCGGGTCGTTGCGGCGGGGATGGAGATGATCAATGGGGAATTCCGGGTGGTGCCAATCGATCAGGGAATAGTAAAACCCGATATGCAGCCCTTCTGCCCGGAAAGCATCCACGTATTCCCGTACAAGATCCCGGCCGATGGGCGTGTTGGTGCTTTTATAATCCGTATATTGGGAATCAAACAAGCAAAATCCCTCATGATGCTTGGTGGTCAGCACGGCGTATTTCATGCCGGCCGCTTTTGCCTGCCTGGCCCATTCCTTGGCGTCAAACAGATCGGGATTGAAATACTGAAAGTATTTCTGGTATTTTTCTTCCGGGATGCATTCATTGGTTTTCACCCATTCGTGGCGGCCGGGCATGGCGTAAAGCCCCCAGTGGATAAACATACCAAAGCGGTCATGGGTAAACCATGAAAGATCCCCCGGCGTTTTGCGGACGGTATAACTGGACATGCGTTTTCCTCCTTTTTCTTGCGTGGGCAGCGCCCATAAATTTGTTGTAATCTTTTTCTAAAGGGTATAGAATAAAAGCTGAAAACGGCGGTGTATACACATACTTTCAAGAACAAGTATAGATTCTGCCGGAAAATATACAAGTAGCATCTCGGTTTAAAACATGGATTTTTCAGCATTTTTGCAAAAGCGTGGAGAGAAAACGAAATGATACAAACCAATGACATCACACAGGAATATCTGAATCAGATCCATATCCGGATCTTTAATTACGGCTATGCCTGCATGGGAAAGGAATGGGTGGGCAATATCGTATCGCCGCCTTACGGAAGGCTGTATTATATCTCCGGCGGGGACGGCTATATTTGCAAAGACGGGAAGGAGATTCCCCTGGAAAAGGGACATTGCTATTTGTTTCCCAGCGGCTATTCCTTTTCCCATGGATGCAAAACATCTCTTCAGCAGCTGTATTTTCATGTGAAGCTGCTGTTTGGGGAAGATACGGATTTGCTTCAGGGCTGCCAGGAATGGATGGAATATACCCCCGGGATGGAAAAAATTCAGCAGCTGATCCGCATTTCCCAAAGCGAAGAGCTGTACAGCAGCCTTCTGCTTCGGCAGGAAATCTATGCTTCTGTTTTGGCCTTGTTTCAGAAATATGATCTTCGGCCCCGGGTGGTCCAATTTTCTCCCTGCGTGCAGCAAGCCATCGCGTATGTGAAATCCCATCTTTCTTTACGGCTTCGGGTTTCGGAGGTGGCGGCTCACGGCTATGTGTCGGAAAGCAGGCTCACCAAGCAGTTTCGCGCTGAAATGGGGATCTCTTTGGGGCGGTACATAGATGATATGGTGCTGCTGGAAGCGGAGAAGCGGCTGGCCCACACGGAATTTACGGTTCAGCAGATCAGCGAGCAATTGGGGTTTGGGGATCCGTTTTATTTCTCCCGGCGTTTCAAAAGCAAGTATGGAAGCTCTCCCCGGATGTATCGGAAAATCAAGTCCGTATAAAAGGGAAAATCCGGCAGAAGATGGGGAATAAAACGGCAGGGAGAGCATTTCCGGGTGCTTAAATGAATTTTTTGATATCTGCTTTCCGGGGTAAAAAGCATCCTTTATGCGGCCATTGAAAAACGGCCGGAAAAGGTATATAGTTATACCATTCGCAGAGAGGCTGTTGCTTTTGCCTTTGCGGCTGCTTTTGCTTTTCGGTGTTGGAATATACCGGACCAATGAAATGCAGAGCCCTCAAGGCACGGAAGAGCGCGGGAAGCGGTTCTCTTTCCCAAACTTCTTGTAAAAGAGTCGGCCAATTTGCGGAATATCCACTATAGGGTCGGCTAAAGAAAAACAGCGGGCAGGCTTTGTCCGCGGCAAAAATCATCCAAATGAATCAGCAGGGAGGAATTGTTTTGAAAACCAATGCAGCAGAAAAAGAAACATCTTTTGTGGAAACCAACTGTCCGGAACAATCTTCCGGGAACGAAGCCGGTTTGCGGCCGGAAATTTCCAAAATCCAGATGATCAATGAAAGGTTTATTGAGATCCATTGGAACCAGCCGGTTCAGAACGCGGACGTGGAAGCATATTTTTCCGTGACGGTGAACGGTGAACCAGTGGGCCTGAAAGACCCTGAAGAGGAAGAAAAAGGGATCGTGTATTACGACCACCAGGATCGCCATATGACCACGCTGTCCATGGATCGGGAAGTGGATCCGGAAAACCTGCCGGAGATCAAGGTTTCCGTTCAGGGAGGCGTGATCTCCGGTGAAGACGGCAAAACGGCGGAAGCGGTTACCTTGACGGTAACGAAGTACGCGCCTTTTTATACCTATATCAAGCCCAGCAAAAGCGGAGTGCTGGTGAAGGGCTCCTATGCCGCCATGCCGGAGGCGGTGGACAAAGCGGTGGAATTTCTGGACACCATGCTCACCGATCCGGATATTATCGAAAATCTTAAGAAAAACGGTTCCTTTCTGGCGGTATACGGAAAGGGGCAGATCGCCTATGACGTGCCGGAGCATCGTTTGTATTATTCCACCAGCGGTCTGTATGTAGAGGGCTTCGGCGGAAGGATTGCTTCCATTACGGATGTAAACGTGCTGCGGCACTTAAAGGAAGACTATCCGGATTGGTGTACCCGGTATGTATATGAAAATATTCTGGTCCATGAGTTTGGCCATACCATGAAGCTGTTTGGCTTCAGCCAGAAGCAGGAAAAAGAATTTATGGAGATCTACTCCCGGTCGGTGGAGACGAAAAAGCTGTATCCCAATTCCTATATGGGAAGCAATTCGGATGAGTATTGGGCAACTCTCTGCACCATTTGGTTCAGCGTGATGGCGGAAGGAAAAGCAGGCTTTGGATGGGATGGTGTAAGAGGGCCCATCAATACCCGGGAAGAGCTTAAAATCTACGATAAGGAAGCCTATGATTTTATGGGAACCATCTTTACGGACGGATGGCTTCCGGAACCCTGGAATATTCCCATGCCCAACAATTACAATGTGACGGATCCGTCCCAGGTGGTAAGCTACAAGGAGTATGAAAAATAAAACCGGAAACCGGTTTTAAAAGCTCCGCTCCGGTATCTTGGGAAGCTCTGCGGATTCCCGGCACCGGTGAAGGTCCGACAGCCTCCCTGCTGCTTTTAACTGCGGCAGCGGTTTTCGGCACGCTGACTTTGGTGCTTTTCAGCAAGAGAAAAGCAGCTGCTGATATGTAAAGTGCAAAGCTTCCGCTTTATGTAGGACAGAAGCTTTCCTTGCAAACTCTGAATTTTCCCAATATAACTTTTACATGAAAAACAGCTTTGCCTTTTGGGCAGAGCTGTTTTTGCTTGAAAGAAGAAAACCGTTTCAACAAAGTTTTATGGGATGGCACACGAAAATGAGGCGAAAGCATACAGTATAGGAAGGGGTCTATTTCAGATCAAATAGGAGGAAATACAATGGGTGTTACAAGTTCTAATAAACAAATTGATCGGGATCGTATAGATTGCGGCGGAAGCTTAAAGGTGACTTTGGCTCTCTCAGCTTCCCCGGATATTTCATCCAATCCTACAGATATTGCTTTGGTGCTGGATCGTTCCGGCAGTATGGCCGGAAGTCCCCTAGCCAATATGAAGGAAGGCGCCAAGGCGTTTATTGATATTATTCAGCAGTCCACCAACCCTTTGCCGGATGGAACCATCGGTTCCGGCAGCCAAATGGGAATCGTCAGCTTTGCAGCAACGGCCACAACCGACACGCCGCTTACCCACATCTGTGGATGACCTGAAAAACGCGGTGGATGCCTTAATAGCGGATGGAAGCACCAACCATGCGGACGCTTTTTCCAAAGCGATCCAGCTGTTTGATCCTATGTCTTCCAATGCCAAGGTAATTGTTTTGTTCACAGATGGAAAGACTACGGCGGGCCCTCCCCCCCGCACCGGTGGCAGCTGCCGCCAGAGCTTCCGGAATTATAATCTACTGCATTGGTCTGGTGGGTTCCAACGGCGTGGATGTAAACGTTCTCAATGATTGGGCCACGGATCCGGATGCCTCCCATGTGGCGGTGACGCCGGAGGATTCGGAGCTGGAAGAGTTGTTTCGGGATCTGGCCGCGAATATTTCCAAAACCGGCGCCACGGATATTGTCATTGATGAAGTGATTCAACCGGATTTTGTCATTACCAGTGTAGCGCCGCCTACAAAAGGCACAACCATGATGGTGGATTCCAATACCCTGCAGTGGAAGATCCAGGAGTTGGGCGTTTCGGTCAATGAAGGCGCTTCCCTGGAATTTTTTATCCGGCATGTAGGGAATTCTTCCGGCGAAAAGCTGGTGAATCAGTCGATTAGCTATTCGGATAACGAGGGAAATGTTGTAGTATTTCCGGATCCGTCCGTAACGGTGGAATGCGACCATGTAGTGCAGCCGGAGCCATGCCCGGTTCCTGTGGAATTGACCATGGAGGGATGTCAGGATTCGTTGGTGTTTGATTTGGGGGACACGTATCTGGAATCCTTGGGAAGAATCCTTCAACTGAATGTGACCATAAAAGATGTTTGCCCCGGAAAGCGGGTAGCGCTGGCCGTTTTTCTTACGGAAGTGGGTTTTGACGGGCAGGAGCATTCCCGGGGCTTGAAAACGATGGTCATTCCCGCGCACCAGGCGTCCGGGTGCCGGGACATCCAGGTAAAATGTATCAAGTTTGTTCTGCCGGAGGAGCTGGATGTTTCCGGAGGGTTGCCTGAAGCCATCTGCAACCCCAGAAAATTTAAAGCCCGGGTGATCGCTCATGCCATCGACACGGATTTTCGCTGCTGCGACACGGTCACTGTTTTGAAAGAAGATTCTTTGTCAGAACGCAGAATGCAGGAGAAATTCTTATTTTAAATAAAGGGAAAAAAGCCCGGAAAGGTTTTTCCGGGCTTTTTTGTGATTTTTAAATTTTTTCCGAAACAGGAGGATATATTTTTAATAGAAAAGGGAAAGTAAGGAAAAAACTTTATTTGAAGGATATTTCCTGCTATAATACAAGCAGTGAAACCGGTTAAAAGCATGATACAGAAACGGAGGGCTATTATGAAAATTGTAATTGTGGGCGGCGTAGCTGCCGGCACCAAAGCGGCAGCCAAGCTGCTGCGGGAAAACCGGGATGCTCAGGTAAAAGTTCTTACCAAAAGCGCGGATATCTCTTATGCGGGCTGCGGTTTGCCTTACTATGTGGGCGGCCTGATCGAAACCCGAGAAGAGCTGATCGTCAATACGCCTCAAAAGTATATGGGGCTTACCGGCGCTCAGGTGGTAACGGAGTGTGAAGTGACAGCGGTGGATCCTTCCGCCAAGACGGTAACAGCCGTGAAAAATGGCGAAAGCTTTACGGAGAGCTATGATAAACTGGTGATCGCTTCCGGCGCGGTTCCCGTTGTGCCGGACATGCCCGGGAAGGATCTGCCCGGTGTTTTCTGTCTGCGTACGCCGGATGACGCCATCTCCCTTCTGGAGTATGTGAAAACCAACGGATGCCGCCAGGCTGCTGTGGTAGGCGCAGGCTTTATCGGCCTGGAAGCGGCGGAAAATCTTATGGCGCAGGGCCTTTCCGTAACGGTGGTGGACGCGGCGTCTCAGATCATGCCCAATGCTTTTGATCCGGAAATGGCAGAGTATGCAAAACGCCGGCTGAAGGAAGCGGGAATGCGGGTAATCACCGGAAGCCGAATTCTTTCCGTCAGCGGAGAATCCCGGGCGGCGGGGATCGTAACGGATAACGGCGCCGTAGCGGCGGATGTGGTGGTTTTGGCCATCGGCGTGCGCCCGGCTACCCAGTTCCTTCAGGAAACCGGTTTGGAAATGGTGAAAGGGACCATCGTTGTGGATCCCCAGATGCGCACTAATCTTTCGGATGTTTACGCTGTGGGAGACTGTGCTTTGGTGCAGAACCGCCAGACGGGAAAACCCCAATGGTCCGCAATGGGTTCTACAGCCAATTTGGCCGCTCGGGCCATGGCAAAAGCCATGGTGGGAGAAGAAGCCTCCTATCAGGGTTGTCTGGGCACCGGCGTGGTCAAACTTCTGCCTCAGCTGAACGCCGGACGCACCGGCCTTACGGAAGCCCAGGCCCGGCAGGAAGGATATGACCCCATCAGCGTGGTGTGCATTACGGATGACAAAGCCCATTATTATCCCGGCAGCTCCTTCTTTGCCACAAAGCTGATCGCGGACAAGTCTTCCCGGAAGCTTCTGGGCATTCAGGTGCTGGGCGCGGGCGCTGTGGATAAAATGGTGGATATTGCCGTTACCGGTATTGCCACCGGTTTGACGGTGGACGCGTTTGATACTTTGGACTTTGCCTATGCGCCGCCTTTCTCTACGGCCATTCATCCCTTTACCCAGGCTTGCTATATTTTGGAAAACAAGCTTTCCGGTGAGCTGGAAACCTTTACTCCTGCGGAGTATGCTTCCGGCGCCGCCAAGGGCTACCGTGTTATCGACGTTCTGCCTACGCCGTCCATTCCCGGCGCCAAATGGGTGGATCTTTCCAAGGTCACCGGCCCGGTGGACGGACTGGATCCGGAAGAGAAGCTGCTTTTGGTCTGCGCCAGAGGCAAGCGGGGATATTTCCTCCAGAATCGCCTGAAACATTACGGATATAAAAACACCCGGGTGCTGGAAGGCGGCATCACCTTCAATACTGTAAAGGTGGATTTTGCTGCCGGAACCCTTCCTCCGGAAGAGATCAAGCGTGTAAAGGGCCTGGGATGTCTCCAGGATAAGCGGTATCCGGATCGCTTCAATGTCCGGATCATCACCCGCAACGGCAAACTCACCAGTGAGGAGCAGAGAACCGTGGCGGAAGCGGCGGATCGCTTCGGCTCCGGAGAAGTGACCATGACCACACGTCTGACGTTGGAGATCCAGGGCGTTCCCTACTCCAATCTGGACGCTTTGATGGAATTCGTGAACCAGAAAGGCCTGGAAACCGGCGGAACCGGTTCCAAGGTGCGGCCGGTGGTATCCTGCAAAGGCACCACCTGTCAGTATGGCTTGTGCGATACCTTTGCTCTCAGCCAGAAGCTGCACGACCTGTTCTATGTAGGGTATCACAACGTTTCCCTGCCCCATAAATTCAAGCTGGCTGTGGGCGGATGCCCCAATAACTGCGTAAAGCCCAATCTGAACGATCTGGGCATCGTAGGCCAACGCTTACCGGAGCCGGATCTTTCCAAGTGCCGCGGCTGCAAAGTCTGCCAGGTTGAGAAGGTATGTCCGGTAAAGGCCGCATCCGTAAAAGACGGAAAAGTGGTTATGGATCCGGAGATCTGCAACCATTGCGGACGCTGCGTGACCAAATGTCCCTTCGGCGCCGTCAACGAAAGCACCTATGGCTATAAGATCTATATCGGCGGCCGCTGGGGCAAGAAAGTGGCGGAAGGCAAGCCTCTCTCCCGGATCTTCACTACGGAAGAGGAAGTTCTGGAAATTGTGGAGAAGGCCATCCTGTTCTTCCGGGATGAAGGCATTTCCGGCGAACGGTTTGCCGATACCATCAACCGCCTGGGATTTGATTACGTGGAAGATAAGCTGTTAAACGGTAAGCTGGATAAGGAAGCCGTTATGAAGAAGACCGTGGTGGGCGGAGCCACCTGCTGATATGCCGGTTTTTGACGGACTTTTGACTGTTTGTTTCGGCACAGCGGATCCGGCTCAGATGAAGGAGGCATTTTTTCCGGCGCACCAGTTGGCCAGAGAGCGAACCGGCGCGGAAACAGGTGTGCTGGCTGTAAGCAGCGGCTTTTTGCGGCGGCGTCTGGCGGGGAAGGGGCTTTCCCTCCCTTCGCCGGAGGAGGCCCTGGAAAGCCTCCTGGCAAACGGCGCCCGAAACGTTTTGGTGCAGCCGCTGCTTTTTGCTTCCGGTGAGGAGTGGGAAGCCTTGCAGGCAATTTGCCGGCAGGCTTCCTGCCACTTTCCCGGGTTTACCTGTATGCCGCCTTTGCTGCCAGGCAGAGCGGAGGAATGCGCCCGGGTGCTGGACAGCTTGTTTCCCCGGCGAAAGGAAGAAGGCTGGGTGCTTTTAGGCCACGGAAGCCGGGAATCCTGGGGGGAATATGCCCTTCTGCAAAACAAGCTTTGGGAGCAGGGCCGGGAAGATCTGCGTGTTCTGCTGCTTCACGGGAAAGAAACCCCAAAAGAAGCTGCCGCATCGGTGGCGGCTATGGGGTATAAGAAAGTTTCTCTGGCGTTTCTTATGTTTTGCGCCGGGCACCACGCCCGGGAAGCCGTTGGGGAAAAAGAAGGGATCAAATCCCTTTTGGAAGCGGAAGGGCTTTCCGTTTCCGTTCAATTTCAGGGCATGGGGCATTTCCCTGCCTTTGTGTCTTTGTTTTTGCCCGGAGGATCTGATTTTCTGTGATTCCGGGATGTTGATTGCGAAATCGGATCTGCCGTACCGCTTGCATCGGGTTTAAGGCCTTAAAAGAATCCTTTTGAGCAGAATGTTGTGGGGCGCATATAAAATGGCGCACCGCTTTTATTTCTGTACATTTGGAGGTTTTTATGGTTCGAAAATCCGGTGCATTTTTTCTTTTACTTTTGTTTGTGCTGCTTTGGGGATGTAATGCCCAGGGCGGAAATTCCTCTGTACCTTCTGCGGGGCCTTCCTTGGAAGTTTCTTCCGAAGAAGAGTCCTCCCAGACTTCTTCTGTCTTTCCCTATACCTTTACCGATTCCACCGGCCGGCAGGTGACCCTTTCTTCCCGGCCGCAGAAGGTGGCCGTGCTGTTTTCCTCCTACGCGGAAATGTGGGGCCTGGCAGGAGGGACTGTGCAGGTGACGGTGGGAGATTCGGTAGAGCGGGGCTTTGCGGAAGAAGGAACCTTGCTGGTGGATGACGGAGCAGGGCTGAAAATCGATACGGAGCAGCTGGTGGCCAGCCAGCCGGATTTTGTTATCGCTTCCGCGGATCTTTCCGCCCAAAAAGAGGTTTGCGAAAGGCTTTCCCAGGCGGGAATCCCCTGCGCGGCCTTTACGGAAGAAACGGTGGAAGATTACCTTTCCATCCTGAAGATTTTTACGGATATCACCGAAAATCCGGAAGCTTATGAGACCTACGGCGTGGAGCTGCAGAAACGGGTGGAGGCAGCGCTGCAGGAAGCTGAGGAAAGAGCCGGGCAAATGGAAGACCCGGTGTCCGTGCTGTTTATCCGGGCGGGTTCGGGAGATTCCTCCACCAAAGCCAAAACCGCCAAGGATCATTTTGTAGGGATCATGCTGCAGGAGCTGGGAGCGGTGAACATTGCCGATGAAGCGGGAGCTTTGTCCCAGGGACTTTCTCTGGAGCATGTGGTGCAGAAGCAGCCGGATGTGATCCTGATCGTTCCCCAGGGAGACGAACAGGCAGCGCAGGCGTATATGAACAGCGTGCTGGAGCAAAGCGGCTGGCGAGACCTGGAGGCAGTGAAAAATCAGCGCTGTTGGTATCTGCCCAAGGATCTTTTCCATTACAAGCCCAATGCCCGCTGGGATGAAGCGTATACGTATCTGACGGAGCTTTTGTATCCATTGGAGGAAAAAAATGACTAAGCAAAAGCTGCCGTTGATTTTCTTTGTGCTTTTTCTTCTGTTGGTTGCCAGTATGCTGGCAGGGTTTCTTTTGGGAAGCGCCCGCTTTGGTGTGGAGGAACTTTGGAATGGGATATTCGGTGAAAACCGGGATCCTTCCGTGGAACTGATCCTGTTTGAGCTTCGGCTGCCTCGGGTGATAGGAGCTTTGCTGGCCGGAGGGGGGCTGGCGGTGGCTGGGCTTTTGCTGCAGAGCGCCACGGATAACGATTTGTGCAGCCCCAGTGTCATCGGCGTAAACGCCGGAGCCGGGTTTGCCGTAATGCTGCTTTTGTGCCTGTTTCCTATGGCGTATCCCCTTTTGCCTGCGGCCGCGTTTGTGGGAGCTATGGTGACCACCATGACGGTGCTGGGAATTTCCTTTACCGGCCGGCGGATCTTTGCCAAAACCACGGTGATTTTGGCGGGAGTGGCCGTGGCGGCGCTGTTTAACGCAGGAATTTCCTTTTTCTCCCAGCTGTATCCCGAGGTGCTTTCTTCCTACGCCTCCTTTTCCGCCGGAGGGTTTTCCGGCGTGTATAAGGAAGATCTGCCGGTGCCGGGAAGCATGATCCTGCTGGGGATTTTGTGCGCCTGGATCCTCTCTCCCAAGCTGAATTTGCTTTGTCTGGGGGATGAACTGGCTCAAAGCCTGGGAATACAGGTGCGCCGGATCCGCTTTTTTGCTTTGGTGCTTTCCAGTGTTTTGTGCGCCGCGGTGGTTTCCTTTGCCGGCCTTTTAGGGTTTGTGGGGCTGATCATTCCCCATATGGCCAGAAGAATTGTGGGGCAGGATCTTCGGGTTTTGGTCCCCTTCTGCGCTTTGGCGGGAGGGGTGCTGGTGATTTTGTCGGATTTGGCGGCCCGCACGCTTTTTTCCCCGGCAGAGCTTCCGGCGGGCATTTTAATGGCCGCCATGGGAGCGCCGTTTTTCCTCTATCTGCTGCTTCGGAAAAGGAGGGAGGCCGTATGATCCAATGCCGAAAGATCGGTTTATCCAAAGGGAAGAAAACCATCCTGCGGGATGTGGATTTTCAGGCGGCTCCGGGGGAGATCACGGTGCTTCTGGGAAAAAACGGAAGTGGAAAAACCTCCCTTCTCCGCTGTATTTCCGGGGCCTATTCCCGGTTTCAGGGAGAGATCCTTCTGAACGGGAAAAATCTTTCCGGTCTTTCTCCCACAGAAAGAGCCCGGATGCTGGCAGTGATGCCCCAAACGCTTCCCCAGCCCCCGGTCACCGTGGAGGAGCTTACGGCTTTTGGCCGTCAGCCCTATACTGGCTATACCGGGCGCCTTTCCCAGGGGGAAAAGGAAAAGGTGCGCCGGGCCATGGAGCGATCCGGGGTTTTGCCCCATGCCGGGGATCTGGTTTGCAATCTGTCCGGAGGAGAAAGGCAGATGGCGTTTTTCACCATGCTCCTGGCCCAGGATACGCCGGCAGTACTGCTGGATGAGCCGACAGCCAATCTGGACGCGGAATACCGGCAGCGGGTGTTTGGATTTTTGCGCTCCATGCGGGAGGAAGGAAAAATTATCGTCACCACTTTGCACAGCTTGGAGGACGCGGTGCAGCTGGGGGACAGATTTTGGGTTATGCAGGAAGGCGCTATGGTCTTTTCCGGGACAGCCGGGGATTTTATCTCCAGCGGCTTGCCGGAACGGAATTTTGGCCTGCGCCCGGTGCAGGTTTCTTCGCCGGAAGAGGGAGATTTTACCGTGTTCCGGCCGGTGTAACCGTGTAACCGTGCAACCGTGTAACAATGTAACAGTGTAAGCTCAGGAAACAGAAAAGCAGCCGATTCCCTTCCATCAGGGGCTCTGCTGCTTTTTAAGTTCGTAGTATCAGCCGGCGTTTTTCCGGCAAAAGGCTTGGATCTCTCTGGCAAATTCCTCAGGGATCCGCAAATTTCCGTACCCTTTTCCCAAGGAGAGCCCCGGCTTCATATCGCCGTGGAAATCGCTTCCTCCGGAGCGCAGACAGCGGAATTTTTCAGCCAGTTTTTGGGTTTCCTGTTCCCAGAAGGAATCGTACTGGCAGTAAAGGGTTTCCAGGCCGTCCGCCGTTTTTTGGGAAAGAAGGGTTTCCGCCGCCGCCAGAGCTTCTTCCGGCTGGGAAGAGATCTGGTTTACATGGGCCAGGATCACCGCGCCTCCGGCTTTGCGGATGGCGGCGGCGCATTCTTCCGGAGCGATCCGGGATTTGGGCACATAGCCTACACCGCCCGGCAGCAAATACCGCTGCACCGCCTCCATAGGCGAGGAAGCAAACCCTTTTTGGGCCAGCACAGCGCCTACGTGGGTTTTGGTAAGCATAGGCAGGGAGGGAGGAAAATCCTCTGGAAAAACCGGGAGCCCGGCGTCCTGCAGCGCTTTCAGCATCCGGCGGTTCCGATCTTGCCGCCGGGAACGCATCTCTTCCAGCAAACCGTTGAGAAAACGGCTTTCAGGATCCACAAAAAGCCCCAGAAGATGCACGGTTTTTCCGTTGATGGCCGTGGAAAGCTCCACGCCGGGGATCACCGGGATCCCCAGCCGCTTTCCCGCCTCCAAAGCTTCCGGAAGCCCCTGCAAGGTGTCGTGATCCGTCACCGCCAGGGAGGAAAGCCCTTCCTTTTTGGCAAGGGCCACCAGCCGGGAGGGGGAGAGGGTCCCGTCAGAAGCGGTGGTATGGGTATGAAGATCCGTTCTGTTCATAGGCAAGGTTCCTTTCCGGAAAGGATCACAGATCCTGTTCCATTTCTGCCTGCTCCAGGCTGTAATACGGGGAGCCGGGACGATCGTATTCCTCAGGGAAGGAAAAGGTTTTTTCACCGCTTCGGTATCCGATCAAAGTGCCCAGATTCACATTTTGCATACTGAGAAACAGGTTGCGGTCGGCGGAAGGGTGCATTTGCCGCAGCTGGGCCAAAAGGCGTTTCATTTCCTGCCGCTTGCTTTCCAGCACGCCCCGGGCTGTGCCTTCCGTCAGCCGGCAGGCGCACTGCAGAAATTCCAATTTGTGATATTGCTGAAAAGACAGGATGGCGGCTTCCTTCACCAGATACAAAGGGCGGATCAATTCCATTCCCGGGTAATGGGCGCTGTGGATCTTGGGCATCATGGTCTTAGCCTCTGCTCCATACAGCATACTTATGAGAATGGTTTCCACCACATCGTCAAAATGATGGCCCAGGGCAATCTTGTTGCAGCCGTACTCTTTGGCCAGGGCATACAGGCAGCCCCGGCGCATCCGGGCGCATAGATAGCAGGGAGATTTTGCCGTTTCCGCCGTAATTTCAAAAATGCGCTTTTCCCGGATCACAATGGGAAGCTCCAAACGGGCGGCGTTTTCTTCGATACGGCGGCGATTTTCCGGCGTATAGCCCGGATCCATCACCAGATACGTAAGAGAAAACGGCATGGAGCTGTATTTTTGAAGGTGCTGCATACATTTTGCCAGAAGCATGGAATCCTTGCCGCCGGAAATGCAAACCGCCACATGGTCTCCCGGCTGAAGCATCCGGTAATCCTTTAAAGCGGCGATAAACGGATTCCAAATGGTTTTTCTGTACTTTTTTACAATGCTGGCTTCGATCATGGCGGCGGACGAAAGGCCGCCGGAAACCGCAGAATCCAAAATAATTCCTCCTTATGGGGAGCCGAAACATCCGGGGATAGTGGATCCCCGGGGCTTAGAAGTATTATAGAAAACAAGAAATGAAAAGTCAATCGGCGGAGGAAGTGACCCCGAAAGTCTATGACGCATAGAATGGAAAGGCGGCGCTTCTTTGCGGCATTCCTTACGGCAGGGAGAAAGATCCTGCCGGATAGACCTTTGCGCCGCCGGGAGGGATTTATATGATAAAAGGAGTGGATGTGTCCGTTCACAACGGTTCCATCGACTGGAAAAAAGCCCGGGAGGCGGGGATGGAATTTGCCATTATCCGAGCGGGCTACGGAAAGGAAATCAGCCAGAAAGACGAACGGTTTGACAGCAATATGGAAGGTGCCCTGAAAGCCGGATTGCAGACGGGGGCTTATTGGTTCAGTTACGCGCTGGATCCTAAGGAAGCCCGGCAGGAGGCGCAGGTTTGCCTGAAAGTGTTGGAGCCTTACGGCGCCAAACTGCGTTTTCCGGTTTTTTACGATTTTGAGTACGCTTCCGAAGCATATGCCAAGAAAAAAGGCTATACGTTCACCAATGCCCAGCGAACGGATATTCTTCTGGCGTTTATGGAGGAGATCAAAAAGAAATATCCCACCGGGTATTACACCAACCGGGATTATCTCACCTATCGGCTGGACACCAAACGGTTGGAATCCTGGCCTCTCTGGTTAGCGGATTACCAGTCCTCTCCGTTCCGGGAATGTGACGTGCAGCAAACGTCTTCCACCGGGAAGATCCCGGGCTTTTCCGGACCCGTGGATTTGAATACTGCTTACGAGACCCAGTGGTCAAAGCCGGCAGAACCGGAAAAACCGCAGCAACCGCAACCACCGGAACAGCCGGAAAAACCGCAACCCGCCGGTACGTATACTGTCCGTTCGGGAGATACGCTTTCCGGCATCGCTAAAACCGTGGGAGTAAGCCTGGAGACCCTTTTGCGGTGGAACCCTCAAATCAAGGATCCTTCGCTGATTTATCCGGGGCAAGTTCTCCGCATTGAGGAAGCTCAAACGCCTTCTTCCGTTTACACCGTCCGTTCCGGCGATACCCTTTCCGGTATCGCTGCCCGGTTCGGCACCACTTTGTATGCGCTTTTACGGTTGAATCCCCAGATTCAGGATCCTAACCGTATTTATCCGGGGCAAATCATCCGGGTCTCCTGATTTTCAGAGCGATTCCGGCTTCGGCCTCGGAACAGGCGGAAAAAATTAAAAAACAAAAGGCCCCGGGAAGAGCATCGTCCGCTTCCCGGGGCTGCTTTTTGTGTTTTATCAGTCCAAAAGGCTCAAATCAATTTCATACTTGGAATCCGCGCTGTTTTTCACCGGCGCTTCCGCCATGTATTTTTGTACAGCCGCCGTGGACTTGTTTACCGGCTGCAGGGTGCCCATACCGGCCACACAGCCGCCGGGGCAGCCCATGCCTTCCAGCAGGTAGCCGTTGTATTTTCCGGCTCTGGCCAGAAGCAGCAGCTTTTTGCATTCCTTCAGCCCCTGGGCGGAAACAGTTTTCACTTCCCTCTCGGGATCCAGTTTCCGGATTACATCCGTTACCGCTGCGGCAACTCCGCCGCTGATGGCGAAGCCGCGGCCGCCGGCGGTGCCTTCTTCCAAAGGCCGTTCTTCCGTGATCTGATCCAGCTGCACGCCCTTTGCCTCAAACATACCCATCAGTTCCTCAAAGGTGAGAACAAAGTCAACATTGCTGCGAATGGAACGGCGGCTGGCCTCCAGCTTTTTGGCGGAGCAGGGCCCGATAAAGCAGATCTTGCAGTCCGGATGCTTCTTTTTCAGCAGGCGGGCGGTAAGCACCATGGGCGTCAAAGCCATGGAGATATACGGCGCCAGATCCGGGAAGAGCTTTTTGGCCATCACAGACCAGGAGGGGCAGCAGGATGTGGCCATAAACGGCTGCTCGGCGGGAACGGCCCGCATAAAGTCCTTGGCTTCCTCAATAGCGCAGAGATCCGCGCCTACGGCCACTTCTTCCATACCCCAAAAGCCCAGTTCCTTCATGGCGGCGGTCAGGTGTTCCGGGGTCATTTTAGGGCCAAACTGCCCTACAAATGCCGGCGCCACAATGGCGATCACCTTCTGGTTCTCCTTCATGGCGTGGATCAGCTGGAAGATCTGCCCTTTGTCGGAGATGGCGCCAAAGGGGCAGTTTACAATGCACATACCGCAGGAAACGCATTTATCGTAATCAATAACCGCCCGGCCCTGCTCGTCGCTTCCGATGGCGTCCATGCCGCAGGCTGCGGCGCAGGGACGTTCGATTTTCTGAATGGCGCCGTAAGGGCAGACTTCTTTGCATTTTCCGCATTTGATGCATTTTTCCGGGTCGATCACAGATTTGCCGTGAACGATGGAAACGGCGTGCTTGGGGCAAACTTCCGTGCAGGGATGCGCCAGGCATCCCTGGCAGCCGTCTGTGACCCTATATTGCTTAGTGGGGCAGGCGTTGCAGGCGAATTTAATGATATTCACCAGCGGCGGATCGTAGTATTTTTCACCTACGGCGCTTTCGTTCACGCCTTGGGAAACAGGGGCGTGTTCCGTCATGGGACGAAGAGGAAGACCCATAGCCAGCCGCAGCCGTTCTCCTACGATAGCTCTTTCCAGGAAAATAGAATCTCTGTACTTGGCTTCTTCTCCGGGCAGGATCTTATAGGGAAGCGATTCCACACGGGAATAATCCCCTCCCTCATAGGCCAGGCGAGCCACTTCCGTAAAGACTTTCCGGCGAATGTCCGTAACCGATGTGTAAATACCTCTCATACTCATGGGGCAATACTCCTTCCGCAGGCCGGGGCAGGAACCGGCTTGCTTTTCTAACGTTTTTATTTTTCCCAATTTCCGAAACTTTTAAAGCGTTACAGCGTAGCTTTCTATTGATAATTATTTAACATAAGCCTGATTTTGTCAAGGAAAATGAGTGTAAAGAATAAGATTTCATGGTGTTTTTCGGTTTTAACAGTAAAAACCCCTTTAAATTTATGGAAATAAACAAAAAACAAAATTTCATATGCAGAGCAAATGAGGAAGAAAGGGAAAGATTGATACAAAAATAACAAACTTAGGGGTTCTGTGACAGCTGTGCCCTTTGTGCCCTTTGCACCTGTTCCTCTCCGGTTTTTGTCTTCCGAAAAAAGCGCCGGCCTGCGCTCGGCGGCGCAAAAAAAAGCCTGAACGCAAAGCGTTCAGGCAACAAATGGTGGACGATATAGGACTCGAACCTATGACCCTTCGCACGTCAAGCGAATGCTCTAGCCAGCTGAGCTAATCGTCCTAATAAAGCAAACCACCGAGAATGCTGTACTATTATATCGCAAAGTTTTGAAAAAAGCAAGGGAAAAATAAAAAATCCCTATTTTATTTCTTTGAGTCGTTTTAGTCGTTTTTGAAAAAGTTCTATTTTTCTAAAGAAAGGGAATATCTATAAGAATCCATGGGAAGAGAGTGCGGGAAGAGAGGGGCAAAGGGGCAAAACATAGCTTGCAAAACGGAAAGGGGTATTCTATAATCAAAAGAAAAAGACTAAAGCAAAAGAAGTTTCCCCAGGGGGATTGTTTCTCCCCGGGAAAAGCAGCAGGTAAGCTTGGGAAGGGGAGACGAAAAGTGGACGGAAAGGAAAACCGTTCGGTTGGATTGGTTTTAGAAGGCGGAGGCACCAGAGGTGCCTATACCAGCGGCGTGCTGGATGTATTTCTGGAAGAAAAGCTGGTGTTTCCCTGTATCTATGGGATTTCTGCCGGTGCCTGCAATGCTCTGAGTTATATTTCCGGGCAAAAGGGCCGGAATTTTGAGATTTTTTACCGGTATATCCGGGATGAACGCTACCTGAGCATTGCCAGCCTGCATAAAACCGGTTCCTTGTTTGGGTTTGATTTTATTTTTGGGGAGCTCTCCCATACGCTGCTTCCCTTTGACTACGAGGCATTTTTTGGGTCTCCCACGGAGCTGAAAGCAGGAGCTACCGACCTGAACACCGGAAAAGCCGTCTTTTTCGGAAAAAAGGAAATGGATGAGAGCCTGGTGCCGGTGCGGGCTTCCAGTTCTCTTCCGTTTGTATCGCCCATTGTCTCCTGGATGGGGCATGAGCTTTTGGACGGCGGCTGCGCCATGCCCATTCCTTTGGAGCAGGCGATGCAGGATGGGTATGAAAAAAATATTGTGGTGCTCACCCGGGACGCCACCTATAAGAAACGGTCCCGCCCGGAATTTCCCCGGGCCGTTCTTCGGGTAAAATACGGGGACTATCCGGAATTCGTGCGCTGTATGCTGGAAAGAGGGCAGGAGTATAACCGGGAGCTGGAATTGTGTCGGCAGGCGGAAGAAAAAGAGCAGGCGGTGGTGATTCGTCCCAGCCGTCCACTGACGGTGAGCCGCTATGAAAAGAACCCGGAACATCTCAAGGAAATTTATTTGCTGGGAATGAAAGACGCCCGGGAAAAGCTGCCGGAAATCTTTGCCTGTCTGGAATCCCAGGAAGCGTAGGGGGAGACAAAGCGGAAAATATCCCAGTCCCTTTGCGATTTCTCAGCGATTTAACGATTTAGCAATTTGGCAATTTAGTAATTTAGTATGGAGGCGGAGCCATGGAATATGACCGCTTGTTGCAAATGAGCCTGGATTTGGGCTGTCTTTTGCTGAGCAGCGGCGCGGAGATTTACCGGGTGGAGGAATCCATGAACCGGATCCTTCAAGCCTATGGAGTGAAGGAAAGCGATGTGTTTGCCGTGCCCAACTGCGTTTATGTGACTATCACCACCCCGGAGGGCCATTGCATTACCAAATTCCGGCGGATCCTTCGCCGATTTAATAATCTGGACCGGGTGGATCAAGCCAACGATCTTTGCCGGCGCCTTTGCCGAGATACGCCGGAATTGTCCGTTGCTGTTCGGCAGGTGAAAGCGATCACGGCCCGTCCTACGTACAACCTGCTTACAGAATTTGCAGGGTATGCCTTGCTGTCCTTTTCCTTTACCCTTTTTTGGGGAGGAACATGGCTGGATGCCTGCTGGGGGCTGGTTTGCGGCATTTTTATCAAAAGCATTCTTCAGCTCAGTGGAAAACTGAAAGCCTATGACTTTTTCACCAATATCGTAGCCAGCGCCGCGGTAGCGCTGGTGGCCACCACGGCGGTTTCTCTGGGATGGGCCGTAAACTATGATAAAATCATTATCGGGGCCCTGATGTCTCTGGTGCCCGGTATCGCCATTACCACCTTTATGCGGGACATTATGGCAGGGGACCTGATGGCCGGCTTGCAAAGACTGACGGAGGGCCTTCTTGTAGCTACGGCCATTGCCGTAGGGGTAGGATTGGTGCTTATGGCTCCCCGGCTGGTATGGGGCGTATAAGGAAGAGAGAGGGAAACAATATGGAGTATGTGCAGTGCATCTACGCGTTTTTTGCCTGCCTGGGCTGCTGCTTGTATTTTAATGTGCGAAGCAAGGAACTGTTTTTGATGCCGCTGGGAGGTGCCGTAGGCTGGCTGGCCTATCTTTTGGTGGCGCCTACGGGAAATATTATGTTCCAAAACTTTATGGGAACCATTGCCCTTTCCGTGTATTCCGAGGTGATGGCCCGGATCCGGCACAAACCAGCCACAGGCTATCTTTTGGTGGCGCTGTTTCCCTTGGTCCCGGGAGGCGGGATCTACTATACCATGGAATACTGTATTTCCGGAAATACGGAAATGTTTTTGGAAACCGGGCTTCAGACCATGGGAATTGCCGGCGTTTTGGCGTTGGGGGTGCTTTTGGTTTCTTCCGTATTCCGAATTTTTTCCAGAGCGGCCCGCAATGCGGGGTAAAAACGGACGCAAGCTACTCTGTTTTTTGTAGAAATGGACAGAAATGGCGATTTTTGCGGTTTTAATGGCGTTTTAACTTGCGTAAAAAAATTTTTTTTGGTATACTGTGCTTACGGATAGATAGGAGGTGGGTCCAATGGGACGTATACAAAAATGGGATGAACGGGTTTTGGCCTTTATCCAGCGGAATATGCACTGCGCCTTTTTGGATGCGCTGATGCCTATAATTTCGGCTTTGGGAAATTTTGGAGGGATTTGGGTCCTTTCCGGGCTGATCTTTTTGATCACACCCACATATCGCTTTAACGGGATCCTGCTTTTGAGTATGCTTACGTTGGGCGTGCTGGTGGGAAATGTGGCCATCAAGCCGTATGTAGCCAGGCTTCGTCCGTGCCACCGGTATCCGGATTGGCCGCTTCTGGTCAATCGGCCCAAGGATTATTCTTTCCCGTCCTGCCACACGTTGGCGGCCTTTATCTCCGTGCCCATTCTTTTATGGACGCATCCGATGATCGGCATTTTTGGGCTGGTGATGGCGGTTTTGATCGCTTTTTCCAGAATGTACCTGTTTGTGCATTATCCCAGCGATGTGTTGGCTGCCGTGGTGATCGGGCTGACCATGCCGGTGGGCATTGTTCTGATCCTGTTCCGGATCATGGGAGGATTTCGTCGCCGCCGTCAGCTTACATAATCGGTATGCCGTTTCGGAACCAAACAAACCCAGGAGCCTGTCCGAAAGGACAGGCCGTTTTTTTCGGTTGCTTTGTGGGGAATCCCCTTCCCCAAAGGGATTCTTTATGCTATAATAATATGAAACTATGCTGGGAGGAGCGATGGGAAAACCATGGTGATTCTGGGAGTGGATCCCGGGTATGCAATCGTGGGATATGGTGTGATCCAGGCGCAGGACGGGCGGTTTCTGCCTTTGGAGCACGGCGCCATCACCACGCCTGCCGGTATGGAGTTTGGGCAGAGATTGGAAACTATTTATCAGGATATGCTTACGGTGCTCCGAAAATGGGGGCCGCAGGCTATGAGCCTGGAAAAGCTTTATTTTCAGAACAATAAAACCACGGCCATCGGTGTGGCGGAAGCCAGAGGGGTGATCCTTTTGGCGGCTCAGCAGTGCGGTGTGCCGGTTTTCGAATATACGCCCCTGCAGATCAAGCAGGCTGTGACGGGTTACGGAAAGGCCCAGAAGCGCCAGGTAATGGAAATGACCCGAAAGCTGCTTTGCCTGCGCCAGGTGCCCAAGCCGGACGATACGGCGGACGCTCTGGCCATGGCGGTGTGCCATGGGCAGGCCTGCGGCAGCGCCCTGCGCCGGGAATTTCTTCGGAAGAACGGGTGTGTGGGGAGTATGGCAGGGAGATAAAAAGGAGTTAAGGGATGCTGTATAGTGTAAAAGGAACGCTGGCCCATGTGGAACCCGGGCTGGCGGTAGTGGAATGCGGCGGCGTGGGCTTTAAGTGCTTTATTTCCATGAATACCCAGAAAGCGCTGCCGGCTTTGGAAGAATCCGTGTTTTTGTTTACTCAGCTGAATGTGCGGGAAGACGCGTTGGATCTGTTTGGCTTCGCCACCCGGTCGGAAATGAACTGCTTTAAAATGCTTACCGGTGTTTCCGGCGTAGGGCCCAAGGTGGGGCTGGCAATTCTCAGCGAGCTTACGCCGGAGCAGGTGGCCATGGCGGTGGCTTCCGGGGACAGCAAGACCCTTTCCCGGGCCAGCGGCGTGGGCCCCAAGCTGGCCCAGAGGATCGCTTTGGAGCTGAAAGACAAGGTAAAGAAAATGGAGGGTTCCCAGGGAGGAATGCCTTCCGGCGCCGGAGTGATCTCCGCCGCTTCCAACGCAGCCAACGCGGTGCAGGCTCTGGCGGTGCTGGGCTATGCTCCCACGGATGCCGCGGCGGTGGTGGCCGGGTTTGACAGCTCTCTGCCTACGGAAGAGCTGATCCGGCTTTCTTTGAAAGCCATGGCCAGCCGCTTGTAAAAAAAGAAATAAATAGGAACGGGAGGGGTAAATATGCTGGAATACGAGAATGAATACGATTTTGAAAACCGAATGGTAACGCCGGAATACGTTCCGGAGGACAGTGATACGGAAAACCCCCTTCGTCCTAAATCCCTGACGGAATACATCGGGCAGGAGAAGGTAAAGGAAAATCTCTCCGTTTTTATTGAGGCGGCCAAACAGAGGAAGGAAAGCCTGGACCATGTGCTTTTGTATGGCCCTCCCGGATTGGGAAAAACCACTTTAGCGGGGATTATTGCCAACGAGCTCCATGTGAATCTGCGGATCACTTCCGGGCCGGCCATTGAAAAACCGGGAGATTTGGCCGCTCTTTTAACCAACTTGAACCCCGGGGATGTGCTGTTTATCGACGAGGTGCACCGTCTTTCCCGGAGCGTGGAAGAAATTTTGTATCCGGCCATGGAGGATTTTGCCCTGGATATTATCACCGGAAAAGGGCAGATGGCGGCGTCCTATCACTTGCCGCTGCCGCCCTTTACTTTGGTGGGAGCCACCACCCGAGCCGGGCAGCTTTCCGCTCCTCTGCGGGATCGTTTCGGCGTGGTGCTTCGATTGGAACTGTATACGCCGGAGGAGCTTTCCTCCATTGTCACCCGCAGCGCCCGGATCCTGGGAATCTCCATAGAGCCCCAGGGAGCTTTGGAAATTGCCTCCCGCAGCCGGGGGACGCCTCGAATCGCCAACCGGATGCTGCGCCGGGTCCGGGATTTTGCCCAGGTGGTTCATAACGGCGTGATTACTTTGGAAAGCGCCCGGTTGGCCCTGGATCGGATGGAAGTGGACGAGATCGGCCTGGACGCTAACGATCGGCGGATGCTTTCCACTATGATCCAGTTTTATAACGGAGGCCCTGTAGGGCTGGAAACTTTGGCGGCAGCCATTGGAGAAGAAGCGGTGACGCTGGAAGATGTGTATGAGCCCTATCTGATGCAGATCGGTTTTCTCAGCCGCACCCCTCGGGGGCGCTGCGTTACGCCGGCGGCTTACCTTCATTTGGGGCTGACGCCCCCGGGGAGCCGGGAAGAAAAAGCGGTGGAACAGCAAAGCTTATTTTAAGAGGTAAGAGGCAAGAGGCTTTGCTGCCCGGCGAAAAGCCGTTTTACGGGTTTTATGGATTTAATTCCCTGTGAATCAAGGGGCGAACGGTCAAACTGTCAAACTGTCGAACTATTAAATCATCAAACTATCAAACGATTTGCCGGCCAAGCAGGCTTCCGATCATCGGCCAGTTGGCCAACTGGTGAGCTGATAAACTGATAAGCCAATCAGACGACAGCTGATATTAGAAAGAAAAAGAAGAGAATACAACAACCGGAGAGAAGGTGCCAGAATGAAGCGGATACTTCCCCAACGTTTGAAACAAAAAACCAAGTGGTATATGCCTGTGGGGAATACTTTAGGCATCGAATGGGGCTTTTATTGCAGAAAAGAGAAAAAACGCAAGAAATGGATTTTTAACGGATTGCTGCTTTTGCTGGCGGGATTTTTTGCCGCCGGGTATGCCCGCTTATTCTTTTCCATCGGCGTGGATTTTGGAGACGCATTTCTGGAGAAACAGGAAGAATCTTCCCATGGGGGAAATGTTGTATACCAGGAGCTGCTGCTGGGCGCTTCCGTGGCGGTGAAGGCTGAGAAGGACGGATCGGCGCAGATCCTGTGCTCTTTGCCGGACGGAGAGGCCGCGTCCTACACTGTGCAGACGGAGCAAAAAAACGGAACAGTATCTGCCGTGATCCTGGATACCAAAAAGAAGGAGATCTGCCGGGGAACGCTGGTGGAGGAAACGCTGCTGGATTCCAACGGAAAAGTATATGACCAGCCGGTGGCCCGGCAGAAGGATGAACGGTATGAGCACAGCCCACGGCAGCTGGTATCCATTGCCAGAGGAAATCTGCATTTGCGGGGCCGTTGGGGATTTTTCCTGGCAGGAGTGGTTTTGCTGGCCTTTTTGGCGGCGGATCTTTGGTTCTCCGTATCGTATTTTGCCATGGTGAATCTGGTGAATTGGAAACGGCCGGTGCCCTGCGAATTTTTCTGTGTGGTGCAGGGTGTGCTTCGGGGCGCGCTGGCTGTGGGAGGAATGTGGCTTCTGCTGCTGGCGGTATTTTACTAAGAATTCCGGAGTTTCCGGACGGAACCATGAAGAGGTGTAAGCATTGAGAATCGCGCAATGGGAAGATTATGAATTGTTGGATACGTCCGGAGGGGAACGTCTGGAACGCTGGGGCGATGTGCTGCTGATCCGGCCGGATCCGCAGATCCTCTGGGATACGCCCAAGCTACACCCGGGCTGGAAAACCGCCCATGCCCGGTATCGTCGCTCCAATACCGGGGGCGGCGCCTGGGAAGAATGGAAAAAAGTGCCTTCCGTATGGAAGATTGGCTATAAAGGGCTTACCTTCCGGCTGAAAACCATGGGATTCAAGCATACGGGGATTTTCCCGGAACAGGCGGTGAACTGGGATTTCGCCGGGCAGAAGATCCGCCGGGCGGTGCAGTCCGGCCGGGAAATCCGGGTGCTGAACCTTTTTGGGTATACGGGAGCGGCCACGTTGGCTTGTGCCGCCGCGGGAGCCAAGGTTTGCCATGTGGACGCCAGCAAGGGTATGGTGAGCTGGGCGAGGGAAAATGCCGCGGCTTCCGGGTTGGAGGATCGCCCCATCCGCTGGCTGGTGGATGACTGCCTGAAATTTGTGCAGCGGGAGCAGCGCCGGGGGAACCGGTATCACGGCATTATTATGGATCCTCCCTCTTACGGGAGAGGCCCCAACGGCGAAGTGTGGAAACTGGAAGAACAGCTGTTTCGGCTTTTGGAGCTGTGCCTGCCTATTTTGGAGCCGGATGCGCTGTTTTTTATACTGAACTCCTATACCACCGGGCTTTCCCCGGCGGTTATGGAATATTTGCTGGGAGTGCAGCTGCAGAAAAAACTGGGAGGAAAGGTTTCTTCCCAGGAAATCGGGCTGCCGGTGACTTCCAGCGGGCTGGTTCTCCCCTGCGGGAGCACAGCGATTTGGGAATGCAAGGATATGGATATGGATTAAGCTGCCCAGGGAGCCGAGCCGGAAAAAGCCCAGCCGCTTTCAAAGCCGGTACCCCTTTACAACGCAGCCAGAAGATTGCAGAAACGGGGGAATGACCATGGATTCGATTCAAAACGAAGAAGCATTCATCCAAACGGAATCCGTTACCTTTTCCTATGGGGAGACCGTGCCGGATGACGTGCTGAAAGGTATCACCATGCAGGTGAAAAAAGGAGAATTTGTAGCGCTTCTGGGGCATAACGGCTCCGGAAAATCCACCATGGCGAAAATGTATAACGCCATGTTGCTGCCTTCCGGGGGAACGGTTTATGCCGGAGGAATGGATACCAAGGATGAAGCGCTTTTATATGAGATCCGCCGTCGGGTGGGGTTGGTGCTGCAGAATCCGGATAACCAGCTGGTGGCCAGCGTGGTTGAGGAAGACGTGGCGTTTGGCCCGGAGAATCTGGGTGTGCCCACGGAGGAGATTCGCCGCCGGGTGGATAACGCCCTGAAAGCGGTGGAAATGTATGAATTCCGGGAATTTGCCCCCCATAAGCTTTCCGGCGGCCAGAAGCAGCGGATCGCCATTGCGGGGATCATTGCCATGGAGCCGGACTGCATTGTGCTGGACGAGCCCACCGCTATGCTGGATCCCCGGGGAAGAACGGAAGTGCTGCGGACCATCCACCGGCTGAATCGGGAAAAAGGGATCACCATTGTGCTGATTACCCATTATATGGACGAAGCCATCGGCGCGGATCGGATCCTGGTAATGGACGACGGGAAAATCTTAACGGAAGGTTCCCCGGAGCAGGTGTTTTCCCAGGTGGAGCTTTTGAAGCAGCACCAGCTGGATGTCCCTCAGTCCACGGAGCTGATTTACCGTTTGCGGGGAGCCGGAGCAGATCTGCCGGACTGCGTGCTTTCGGTGGAAGAGTGTGTGCAGGCGCTGGAGCGGATCCGTCCGGATTTCTCCGGGAAACAGGCAGAGAGCACCCGGAAAGGAGGTGGGGATCATGGCACTGATTGAGACCAAGGACCTTACCTATATATATGGAGAAGGGACTCCTTTCCGAAAAGTGGCGGTGGATTCCGTCAGCCTGAAGATCGAGAAAGGGGAATTTATCGGCGTGATCGGGCATACCGGTTCCGGAAAGTCCACCCTGATCCAAACACTCAACGGGCTGCTTCGTCCCACTTCCGGCCAGATCCTGCTGGACGGGCGGGATATTTGGGAAGATCCCAAAAAGATTCGTTCTGTACGGTTTCGGGTGGGAATGGTGTTTCAATATCCGGAATACCAGTTGTTTGAAGAAACCGTTTTGAAGGATATTTGCTTCGGGCCGAAAAATATGGGGCTTTCCGATGAGGAAGCGGAACAAAGAGCCCGAAAGGCGGCGGAATTTGTAGGCCTTGCCCCGGAGCTGCTGGAAAAAAGCCCCTTTGATCTTTCCGGCGGGCAGAAGCGGCGTGTGGCTATTGCCGGCGTGATCGCCATGGACCCGGATGTGCTGATTCTGGATGAACCCACGGCGGGCCTGGATCCCCAGGGTCGGGATGTTTTGCTGGCTCAGATCTCCGGGTATCATAAAGTGAGAGAGAATACCATTTTACTGGTTTCCCATAGTATGGAGGATATTGCCCGCACGGCGGACCGGATTTTGGTGATGAACGATTCCAAAGCCGTAATGTTTGAAGACACCAAAACCGTCTTTTCCAGGGATACGCAGTTGGAAGCCATGGGGCTTCGGGTGCCGGAGATCACTAAGATCATGGCCTCCCTTAAGGAAAAAGGCTGGCCGGTGGATACGGCGCTGACCATGGAAGAGGCTTTGCGCCAGCTGATGCCTCTTCTGGGGAAAGGGGGTGTTCCGGGTGATTCGTGATGTGGCTTTAGGGCAGTATATTCCCGGAAAGTCCGGAATTCACCGGATGGATCCCCGGGTAAAAATTTCACTGACCTTTTTATTTATTATCTTTCTGTTTGTAGGCTCCAATTACGCCAGTATGGGTGTGATGACCGTTCTGGTAGCCGGGATCCTTCTGGCTACGGGCATTCCCCTGCGCCAGTATTTCAAAAGCCTGAAGGCGGTTCTTTTCGTGGTGATTTTCACCTCCGTGCTGAACCTGTTTTATGGTTCCGGCCAGGTGTTGGTGCAGTGGGGAGTGATGCAGATCACGGAAGGCGGCGTAAACCGGGCTGTGTTTATCGCCCTGCGAATCGTCTGCCTGATGCTTTTAAGCGCGGCGCTGACCTTTACCACCTCTCCCACCGAGCTGACGGATGCCATTGAGCGCCTTTTGAAGCCGCTGAAGATTTTTCACGTGAAGGTTCATGAAATCGCCATGATGATGACCATTGCCCTGCGGTTTGTTCCCACCTTGTTGGAGGAGACGGACAAGATCATGAGCGCCCAGAAGGCCAGGGGCGCCGATTTGGAAAGCGGCGGCCTGATGCAGCGGGTAAAGGCGCTGATCCCCATTCTGATCCCTCTGTTTGTTTCCGCCTTCCGCCGGGCCTATGACCTTGCCATGGCCATGGAATGCCGCTGCTATCACGGCGGAGAAGGCCGGACGCGGATGAAGGTTTTGAAAGCGAAAAAAAGCGATGCCGTGGCTGTGATCGGCGCCCTTTTGCTGTGCGCAGGGGTGATTCTTCTGAATATTTTCCTGCCGGGCACTGTGCGCTGACGGTAAAGACAGGAAAGAAGATTTCAGATAGGATCTGCCCGGGGCGATACGGAAAAAGGGAGAAAACAAAGGAGGAACGGCATGCGGAATCTGCTGCTGACAATTTCTTACGACGGTTCGGCCTATCACGGCTGGCAGGTGCAGAACAACGCCCTGACGGTGCAGCAGGTGTTTCAGGAAGCGGCGGCCAGAGTTTTGGGAAGCTGCCCGGATCTGAAAGGCTGCAGCCGAACGGACACAGGCGTTCATGCCCGGATGTTTTGTATCAGCATGAAAACAGAGCATACCATCCCCTGCCTTAGGCTGGTGGACGCTTTGAACCATTTTCTTCCTGCGGATATTGCGGTGCAGTCCTGCCGGGAAGTGCCGGAGTCCTTTCACGCCCGGTATTCCTGCAAAGGAAAGGAATATGAATACCGTATCTGGAATGCCCGGGTGCGGGATCCCTTCCTTCGCCAGCGGGCGTATCATTACTATTATCCTTTGGATCTGGAGCGGATGAACCAAGCGGCGGCTTTCTTTGTAGGCAGCCATGATTTTTCCGGGTTTTGCACGTCGGATTCCAGAGAACGGGAAAACATGGTGCGGACCTTGACCAAATCCCAGTGGCGGCGGGAAGGGCAGATGGTGCTGTACACCGTGGCTGGGGATGGCTTTTTATATAACATGGTGCGGATATTGGTAGGCACCATGCTGTATGTTTCCCAAGGAAAGCTGCAGCCCCAGGATATGCCCCGGCTTTTAACATCCGGGGATCGAACTTTGGCAGGCCCCACGGCGCCGCCTCAGGGGCTGTATTTGAATCAAGTGTTTTATGAGGATCTGGAAGAATGAAAGACAGCAGGAAAAACCGTATATCCTCCCGGATGGCCAAGCATTTTGAAGAACTGGAACAAGTGGAGCAAAATCGTCCGGAGCAGGAAACTGCCGGTGTGCCCCGGAAAAAAAGAGAGAAAAAACCGTCGCCTTTGCGGCGCAGGCTGGTTAAAACCGTCCTGATCCTGCTGGCGGCTTTTCTGGCCCTGGTGCTTTGGATGAATCGGGACAACCTTCATCCGGAAACGGTGATGGATTGGCTCCAGGAAAAGATCGTAGGTATGGGCGTGGGAGACGGATACCCTGCTTCCTTTGTGGGAAGCGTGGTGGAAAAAGGCAATTTTTCCTCGGAAAACGGGGATTTGATCATGGTCAGCGATACCCATCTCACCGTCCTGAATTCCACAGCCAAGGAATTGATCAGCCGGCAGCACAGCTTTTCTTCTCCGGTTCTGAAAACGGCAGGAACCCGGATGCTGGTGTACAGCCAGGGCGGAAAAGGGTATCAGGTGGAAACCTATAGCAAGACCCTGAAGAAAAATACCCTGGAAGAGATGATCTTTTCCGGCACCATATGCTCCGATGGCACGTATGGGCTTCTGACGGAAGCGGAGGGATACCTGGGAATGCTGACGGTGTATACGCCGGAAAATGAGCAGCGGTTCCGGTATCGGTTTTCCTCCTGTTATCCGGTGGCGGCAGCGGTGGACCCGGGTTCCAACCGGGCCGTGGTCACAGGGATCAATGCGGAAGCCGGAGCGCTGGTTTCCATGGTGTATGTGCTGGATATGAACAGCAGCGAGGCTGTGGCGCCGGTGGGCACCTATACGGATACGTTTTTCTTTGACGCTGTGATGCATCCGGATTCTTCCGCCTCTCTGATCGGGGACACCCAGACGGTAGTGATTCCCAAGGACGGAGCGCCGGTGTCCTTCGATTACGGAGGAAGGCATCTGGCGGCCTACAGTATTTCTCAGGGAAGAACGGCTCTTTGCCTGTTTCCCTACGAAAACGCGGAACACGGCGAATTGATCCTGCTGGATTCTTCCGGAAAAACTCTTTTGACCATTCCTTTGGAAAAGGGAATCAAGGACGTAAGCCTTCAGGGAAACACCGTGGCTGTGTTGGAAGAGGGAATGATTCGTGCCTATTCCGCCGCGGACGGTACGTCCAGAGGAACGGCGGCTGTGGGAAAGGATAGCTTTGCCATCACTTTGCGGGATGAAAGCTCTGCCTATGTTTTGGGAATCTCCCAGGTGAATTTAACTTATTTGGAAGAATAAAAGAAAAAACAAGCCTCCATGCCAGAGCGTGGAGGCTTGTGTGTATTTGGGATTTATGGTATAGTAATGGGTGTTTTAAGAAAAGAAATCACCGGGAGCGGGAAGATCACTGATTTTTTGATTTTCTTCCCGGTTTTCTTACAAGCAAGGAGGAGCCGTATGGGAGTAGTACTGGACATTCTATTTGTAGGTCTGGCTGTGGGGTTGGTGGTTTTAGGGTATCGTCAGGGGATCGTTCGGTCCTTTGTGGAATTTGTAGGCGGTATTCTGGCTTTTGTGGCCACGATTTTTTTGGCAGGCCGTTTTTCTGCCTTTTTGTCGGTGATCCTGAAAGAGAGTATGCAGGATGAAACCACTAAAGCGGTGGTGCAGGCTTTATCCGCGCTGATCCTTTTTGTGCTTCTGCAGCTTTTGGTGCGCATGGCGGCCAAGGCTGTGGACATGGTGTTCCATCTGCCGGGTCTGCATTTAGCCAACCAGATCCTGGGAGCGGTGTTTGGGCTTTTGAAGGGAATCGTGGTGGTTCTTCTGCTTTGCGGTGTGCTGGAGATTGCCGGTTCCTCCATGGAAGTAAACGGGGAGCTTCTTTCCGAAGCGCTGCCGTCTTCCGTTGTATATTCCAATTTCTATGCAGGGTATGTCCCGACGCTGGTAGAAACGCTTTTGGGGTAATGGACCCCGGTGTTTTGGCTAATTCGGGAAAAGGAAGGGAATGAACCATGAAGACGTGGAATAGAAATATCAATGTCCCCAACGGGCTGACTGTGCTGCGAATCGTGCTGATCGTACCTTTGGTGGTGTTTTTTCTCCAAGATAAAATCCTGGAAGCGATGATCTGCCTGATTCTCTCCGGGCTTTCGGATATGTTTGATGGCATGATCGCCCGGCGGTTCAATCAGTTTACGGAGCTGGGGAAAATGCTGGATCCTGTGGCGGATAAGCTGACCCAGGGAGCCATTGTGGTTTGTCTGGCGGTTCGAGTGCCGGTGTTGATCCCGCTTCTGTCCATTTTTATTGTAAAAGAACTTTTGATGCTGATCGCCGGCGCTTATATGGTGCTGAAAGTGAAAAAACGCCCCAGTGCTTCCAAATGGTACGGAAAGCTGGCCACGGCGGTGTTCTATTTTTCCGTTACTCTGCTGGTGGCTTTGAAAGGAATCTGGCAGATCGAAAGCTTCCCGCTGACGGTGGCCTTGCTTTCGGTGACGGCGGCGCTGATGCTGTATGCTTTGTATGGATATTTTCAGTTGTTCCAGCAGACGCTTCGTTCCCAGGATCCCAAGGATACCATCGATTTGAAGGCGGATCTCCGGGGCGTGTCTGCACAGGAACATAATCCCGAAAAATAAGGGAAGGATAAGAAACCGGCTGTGTTTTCAGCCGGGATATTCCCCCGTTATACGCTTTCGCAGACACAGGGTCTGCGGTTTGTAAGTCTATGGAAAGAAGGTTGCCTTTTGGATATGCTTTGCTCAAGATGCCATAAACGCCCTGCGGTGGTTTTCATTTCTCCCACAACTTCCGGAGAAAGCCAGGGGCTTTGCCTGGTTTGCGCCAAGGAGTTGGGGATCAAACCCGTAACGGATCTTCTGGATAAAATGGGAATTTCCGAGGATCAGCTGGACGCCATGGCTTCGGAATTTGGAATGCTGGGTTTTCCCGCGGCGGAAGACGGAGAAGGGCAGGAAGAGGATTTTGAGCCGGGAGGTGCTGCTACTTTCCCCAATTTTCTCCAGAGCATTTTCCCCGGCATGGGAAAACCGGCGCAGGAGCCTGAAAAGGCCAAAGGGGGAGATCCCGGAAAGAATACCGGAGAAGGCCGGGAAAAGAAAAAGAAGAAATATCGGCATTTGGATACGTATTGTACCAATCTCACCGCCAAAGCCGCTGCTGGGGAATTGGATGCCATTATCGGCCGGGAGAAGGAGATCTCCCGGGTGGTGCAGATTCTCAGCCGCCGGACAAAGAACAACCCCTGCCTGATCGGAGAACCAGGCGTGGGCAAAACCGCCATTGCGGAAGGATTGGCTCTGCGAATCGCGGCAGGGAATGTTCCGGCCAAGCTGAAGCGGAAAGAGATCCACCTTCTGGATTTGACTGCTTTGGTGGCGGGGACCCAGTTCCGAGGGCAGTTTGAAAGCCGGATTAAGGGGCTGGTGGAGGAAGTCAAGCAAGCGGGAAATGTGATCCTGTTTATTGATGAAGTGCATAATCTGGTGGGAACTGGAGATGCCGAAGGCTCCATGAATGCTGCCAATATTTTGAAGCCGGCTCTTTCCCGTGGGGAAATCCAGGTGATTGGAGCCACCACTTTTGTGGAATACCGAAAATACATTGAGAAGGATGCGGCGTTGGAGCGGCGTTTTCAGCCGGTGACGGTGGCGGAGCCTTCTTTGGCGGAGACGGTGGAGATGCTGATGGGAATCCGCTCTTATTATGAGCAGTACCATCGGGTGCAGGTGCCGGATGCCATGATCAGAAGGATCGCATCCCTTTCAGAACGCTATATCAACGACCGGTATCTGCCGGATAAAGCCATCGACCTATTAGACGAAAGCTGCGCCTGCGCCGCCCTGCGGAATGTTCCCATGGCGGAATACGATACGGCGGCTTTCGAGCTGGAAAATCTCAAATCCCAGGAAGAAGCCTTGACGGGGGAAGAAGCCGAGCCGGACTATGAGAAGCTGGCGCAGCTTCGCACGGAGATCGTGCAACATGAAAACAAGCTGCAGGAGCTGGCTCCCCAGGCATTAGGCGCCCAAGTGGAGGAAGGGGACGTTGCCAAAGTCATCGAGCTTTGGACGGGGATCCCCGCTTCCCGGATCCAGGAAAGCGAACTGAAGAAGCTCAGCGGCCTGGAAGAAACCCTGAACCGGAAGGTGATCGGGCAGGAAGAAGCAGTGGCAGCGCTGGCGGCGGCCATCCGCCGCAGCCGGGTGCAGATCAGCCCTAGAAGACGGCCGGCCTCCTTCATTTTCGTGGGCCCCACCGGAGTGGGAAAGACGGAATTGGTGAAGGTTCTCAGCCAGGAGCTGTTTGATACGCCGGAGACCTTGATCCGGCTGGATATGTCCGAATTTATGGAGAAGCATTCGGTTTCCAGAATTATCGGTTCTCCTCCGGGCTATGTGGGATATGACGAAGCCGGACAGGTGACGGAAAAGGTGCGCCGGCGCCCCTATTCCGTTCTGCTGTTTGACGAGATCGAAAAGGCCCATCCGGATGTAATGAACATTCTCCTGCAAATTCTGGATGAGGGCAGGATCACGGACGCTCACGGACGTACGGTGAATTTTGAAAATACCGTTTTAGTAATGACCAGCAATGCCGGCAGTGAACGAAAGGAAGGCGCCTTGGGATTTGGCCGTTCCGGAGAGGATGCCGGAAGAGAAAAGATCATGAAGGCTCTTTCCGAATTCCTACGGCCGGAATTTTTGGCCCGTGTGGATGAGGTGATCCAGTTTAAGAGCCTTTCCCAGGAAGACTTTCAGAAGATCGCTCAGCTGATGCTGGAAGAATACGTGGGTTCTCTCCAGGAGAGAGGCATTCACCTTTGTTGGAGCCAGGATGTGACCGCCTGGCTGGCCCAGCATGCATGGGGCGGAAAAAGCGGCGCTCGGGATCTGCGGAATCTGATCCGCCGGGAAGTGGAGAACCGAATCGCCCAGGGAATGGTGGAACATTGGGACACCGCCATCACCGGATTGGGGATTTCGGTTTCCGGAGATCATCTTCAGGTGGAAACTCTCTAAATTTTTTTAAATCCTGCAAAGAAACGGTTGACAAACTGCGGCGGCTTTGTTATAATAACAGTCGTCGCTGAAATGCGAGTGTAGTTCAATGGTAGAACACCAGCCTTCCAAGCTGGTTGTGTGGGTTCGATTCCCATCACTCGCTCCATGGCATTTGCGCCAATAGCTCAGCTGGATAGAGCAACTGCCTTCTAAGCAGTAGGCCAGGGGTTCGAGTCCCTTTTGGCGCGCCATATATGGTGGATGTAGCTTAGTTGGTTAAAGCGCCAGATTGTGGCTCTGGAGATCGTGGGTTCGAGTCCCATCTTCCACCCCATCTTTTTACACAAGCAGTTGCCGGCTGGAATCGATGGGCTGTAGCCAAGGGGTAAGGCAACGGACTTTGACTCCGTCATTCCGTGGGTTCGAATCCCGCCAGCCCAGCCAATGAAACCGCCCGCTCCGGGTGGTTTTTTGCCGAATAGGCAGTGCATACTGCTGTAAATATATGAACCATTAGCTCAGTTGGCAGAGCACTTGACTTTTAATCAAGGTGTCCGGGGTTCGAATCCCCGATGGTTCACCAAAATAAACCGCATGCGATAGCCGTTTTTCAGGCTTGACCATGTGGTTTATTTTTTACAGATCCAAAATTGACTACTTT
>CALWUW010000021.1 GCA_944384815.1 uncultured Clostridia bacterium | reverse complement strand
AAGCAACCACCACGTCGCCAATATTGGCATACCTTCTGCCGGTACCGCCCAGAACGCGGATGCACATAAGCTCTTTCGCGCCGGTGTTGTCGGCAACTTTCAGGTAGGTCTGCTGTTGAATCACAGTCGTTCCTCCTATCTAGCTGAATTACGAAATAAACAGAACTTATTTCGCCTTCTCAATAATCTCAACAAGACGCCATCTCTTATCCTTGGACAGAGGACGGGTCTCCATCACACGCACGCGGTCACCGATCTTACACTCGTTGTTTTCGTCATGTGCCTTCAGCTTAACGGTACGTTTAATGATCTTCTTGTACAGCGGGTGCTTAACGCTGTCCTCGATAGCTACAACGATTGTCTTCTCCATTTTGTCGCTGACAACCTTGCCTACCGCGGTTTTTCTCATGTTTCTTTCGCTCACAGCTTAATCCTCCCTTCCGTTACGCCTTGGCGCTGTCTTTGATCTCATTTTCCCGGAGAATGGTCTTCACACGGGCAATGTCCTTCTTAACAGCGGAGATGCGCATCGGGTTATCGAGCTGATTGATTGCAAGCTGAAAACGCAGATTGAAAAGCTCGGCCTTGAGGTCCTTAAGCTTGCTTTCAAGCTCTGCGGTGGTCATCTCTCTGACTTCTGAGGCCTTCATTACTGCTCAACCCCCGTTTCCTTTTTCGTTACAAACTTACACTTGATAGGCAGCTTATTGGCAGCCAGACGAAGAGCCTCGCGAGCGGTTTCTTCCGCTACGCCGCCGATCTCAAACATCACTCTGCCGGGCTTTACCACGGCCACCCAGTATTCCGGAGAACCTTTACCGGAACCCATTCGGGTTTCAGCGGGCTTCTCGGTGATGGGCTTATCCGGGAAAATCTTGATCCAAACCTTACCGAATCTCTTGCAGTAACGGGTCATGGCCACACGAGCTGCCTCGATCTGGTTGGAAGTGATCCATGCAGGCTCCAATGCCTGGAGGCCGAAATCACCGTAAGTCACGGTGCTGCCGCGATACGCTTTGCCGGTGAGACGGCCGCGGTGTACACGGCGGTATTTAACGCGCTTAGGCAACAGCATTATTTACTGCCTCCTTCCTTGCGGGGCTTGCTGGCGGCCTGATGAAGAACCTCGCCCCTGTAAATCCAGACTTTCACGCCGATGCGGCCATAAGTGGTGGCAGCCTCAGCAAATCCATAATCAATGTCAGCCCGAAGCGTCTGCAGCGGAATGGTTCCGTCGTGATACTGCTCGGTTCTGGCGATTTCAGCACCGCCCAAACGGCCGGAAACCTGGGTCTTGATTCCCTTGGCGCCCAGCTTCATAGCCTGGCCGATGCTCTTCTTCATTGCCCGGCGGAAAGAGATTCTCTTTTCCAGCTGCTGAGCAATGTTTTCCGCTACCAGCTGCGCATTCAGATCGGGAGATTTGATCTCCACGATGTTGATGGCAACGGGTTTCTTCAGCATTTTTTCACACTGCAGGCGGAGCTTTTCGATCTCGGCGCCCTTCTGGCCGATTACCATGCCCGGCTTAGCGCAGTGGATGTGAATGCGTACGCGAGAAGCGTCGCGCTCGATTTCGATCTTCGGAACGCCTGCGGCGGCCAGCTGCTTCTTGAGCACCTTGCGGAGGTTATAATCCTCAACCAGGGTGTCGCCGAAGGCAGCCTTCTTTGCGAACCAGCGGGAATCCCAATCTTTGATGACACCAACACGGAGACCGTGCGGATTAACTTTCTGGCCCATAATTTACCTCCTTCAGCTTACTCTTTTTCTTTGAGCACCAAGGTGATGTGAGACGTTCTCTTGTCAATACGGAACGCACGTCCCTGTGCTCTGGGACGGATACGCTTCAGGATGGGGCCAGGTCCAACGTGGCACTCTGCCACATACAGCTTGGTAACATCCATGTTGTGATTGTTTTCAGCATTTGCCACAGCCGATTTCAAGAGCTTCTCAAGAGACTCACAAGCGGCCTTGGGCGTGTGCTTCAGGATAGCCATTGCCAGATCCACAGGCTTATTGCGGATCAGGTCCAATACAATTGATACCTTGCGGGGAGAAATACGGGCGTATTTCAGTTCTGCCCTTGCTTCCATGCTATACACTCCTTTCGGCCATTACCTGGATCCGCTGGTCTTGGAACCAGCGTGTCCTTTGAAGGTTCTGGTGGGAGCAAACTCACCGAGTTTGTGTCCTACCATGTCCTCCGTAACATATACCGGAACATGTTTGCGGCCGTCATGAACGGCGATTGTATGGCCAACGAAATCCGGGAAGATCACGGAAGCTCTGCTCCAGGTCTTGACGATCTTCTTCTCGCCGGCTGCATTCATTTCCTGAATCCTTTTCAGCAGCACAGGCTGTACATAAGGACCCTTTTTAACGCTTCTGCTCATATTCTATAAGCTCCTTTCTGTACACCTTATTTGCCATTTCTCCGTCTGACGATGAACTTGTCAGAACGATTATGATGGGCACGGGTCTTGTATCCCAGAGCGGGTTTGCCCCAGGGAGTTACAGGGCCGGGATGTCCGATGGGGGATTTACCTTCACCACCGCCGTGGGGGTGATCGTTGGGGTTCATAACAGAACCGCGAACGGTGGGTCTCCAGCCCATGTGGCGCTTACGTCCGGCTTTACCGATCTTTACGTTTTCGTGATCGATATTGCTTACCTGGCCGATGGTGGCCATGCAGGAAGCGCTTACGTTGCGGAGCTCGCCGGAAGGCAGTCTCAGAAGAGCCATGCCGTTTTCCTTAGCCATCAGCTGCGCCATGTTGCCGGCAGCTCTAGCCAGCTGCGCGCCCTTGCCGGGATACAGCTCTACGTTGTGAATGAAAGTACCTACGGGGATATTGGCCAGCGGCAGAGCGTTGCCGGGCTTGATATCCGCCGCCGCACCGGATACAACCACGTCTCCAACTTTCAGGCCGTTGGGAGCGATGATGTATCTCTTTTCGCCGTCCTCGTACTGAACCAGGGCGATGAAAGCGGAACGGTTGGGATCGTACTCAATGGTGAGCACGGTTGCGGGGGTATCCATCTTCTGACGCTTAAAGTCGATGATGCGATACTTTTTACGGTTTCCGCCGCCACGATGGCGAACGGTGATCCTGCCATAGCTGTTCCGTCCGGACTTGTTGCCCAAAGGAGCCAGAAGGCTCTTCTCGGGAGCAACTTTGGAGAGACCGGAGTAATCCGTAACGGACATGTTACGTCTGGAAGCCGTGGTAGGTTTATAATTGATGATCGGCATACGGTTTCACACTCCTCATGATGGCTTTGCGGGGAGCTGCCAACTCCCCATCCTTGCTTTGGCGGTTTGCCGCCAAACGAACCGAAAACCGGATTTCGGCTTTCGTTCAGGCAATGCCTGAATTACATCATGCCTTCGAAGAATTCGATGGCCTTGCTATCAGCTGTCAAAGCAACCACAGCCTTTTTCCAGGAAGCCGTATAGCCCTGGGTGCGGCCCTGCCGGCGCAGATGACCACGCACATGCAGTGTGTTTACCTTCTTGACTTTAACGCCGAACAGCTCTTCCACCGCTCTGGCAATATCAATTTTCGTAGCGGACTTGGCTACCTCAAAGGTGTATTTCTTATCGGCAATACCAGCCATGCTCTTTTCGGTGATAATGGGGCGGATGATGATATCCTGTGCTGCCATTATGCATACACCTCCTCAATCTGCGCCACGGCATCCTTCACAACGATGAACTTGTCTGCGTTGAGGATGTCATAGACGTTTAAGGTGTTGACCAGAGTTGTCTTCACGCCGGGGATGTTCTTAGCGGAAGCAATGATCTTCTCGTCCACTTCCGGGAGAACGATCAGGGCTTTCTTCTCAGAACCCAAAGCCTTCAGCATGGAAGCTACGGTCTTGGTCTTGTACTCTTCCAGAGAAAGGGAATTGAGAACGATCATATCATTCTCCAGAACCTTGCTGGAAAGAGCGGATTTCATGGCCAGACGTCTGACCTTCTTGTTTACGGTATAGCTGTAATCTCTGGGCTTGGGGGCAAACACGATGCCGCCGTGTGTCCACTGGGGAGCCCGAGTGGAGCCCTGCCTTGCGTGGCCGGTTCCCTTCTGTCTCCAGGGCTTTCTTCCGCCGCCGGAAACTTCGGCGCGGGTCAGCGCGGACTGGGTGCCCTGACGCTGGTTTGCCAGATAATTCTTAACCATGTGAAGCATTACAGCGGTGTTGGGCTCGATTCCGAAAACGGACTCGTTCAGTTCCAGCTGCTCTACTTCCTTGCCAGCCATATCAAGTACTGCTACCTTAGGCATTCTATTTCCTCCTTCCCTTACGCCTTGACGCTGTCGCGGATCACAACGATTCCGCCCTTGGGGCCGGGTACGGCGCCCTTCACGGCGATCAGATTGTTTTCAGCGTCCACTTTGACAACTGTCAGGTTCTGCACAGTGACCTGCTCAGCTCCCAGATGGCCGGGCAGCTTCTTGCCCTTGAACACTCTGGAAGGATCGGAGTTGGCGCCATTGGAACCTGCATGACGGGCCACAGGGCCGGTGCCGTGAGTTTCCTTCAGGCGATGATGATTCCAGCGCTTGATAACGCCGGCATATCCTTTACCTTTGCTGACAGCCGTAACATCCACCTTTTCCCCGGCTGCGAAAACGTCTGCCTTCACCAGGTCGCCTACGTTGTAAGCGTCGATGTTTTCCAGACGGAATTCACGCAGTGTCTTCTTGGGGGCGATGTCCGCCTTGCTGAAGTGACCCTTCATGGGCTTGGTTACCCGATGGGCCTTCATGTCGCCATAGCCCATCTGAACGGCAGCGTATCCGTCGTTTTCAACGGTTTTCTTCTGCGCGATCATGCAGGGGCCGGCTTCCAGAACGGTTACGGGAACTACATTGCCCTTCTCATCGAAGATCTGGGTCATGCCGATCTTCTTGCCGATGATACCTTTTTGCATGTTTTTTACCTCCTGTACAGGTTATTGGTTGGCTTTCGCCAACATGACCTCGGCCGCTGGTCGGTTCAGATCAGAGCTTGATCTCGATCTCAACACCGGCGGGGAGTTCAAGATCCATCAAAGCCTTAACGGTTTTGTTGGAAGGTCTGAGGATGTCGATAAGTCTCTTGTGAGTTCTCATCTCGAACTGCTCACGGCTGTCCTTATACTTATGAACAGCGCGCAGGATGGTAACAACCTGCTTCTCTGTGGGCAGCGGAACCGGGCCGCTGACACGAGCGCCTGTGCGCTTCGCCGTTGCCACGATCTTTTCGGCGGACTGATCCACCAGCTGATGGTCGTACCCCTTGATTCTTATCCGGATTTTTTCTTTGACTGCCACTTGAATCGCCTCCTTATTGTAGTTGGCGGGCGACGCTTTTCATTTCCGTACACGCATCCGGGTGTTTCGCATCCGGACATTGAAAAACCGGATTTGACTTTACGCAAGCTAAATCCGGGTGTAGGCACAAAAAACGTCTGAACGAAAGCGCACGCAACCCCAGTGCCTTTCTCGTTCAAAATATCTGTCGCCCGGTTTAAAATCGGACATACTCCACGGAAAAACCGGCCTGTTTCAGCCGCAACCTCCCGCTTCAACGCATATCTGTCGCAGTCACGCTCCATTATAATACCATATGCCCAATGGAAATGCAACTCTTTTTTTCTCTTTTTGCAAGAAGTTTATAAGATTTTTTTGTGAAAAATGCCAATACATTTCTGCCGGCTTTTTCCGGTGTTTTTCCGGAGAAAACCGGCAGACAATCAGCAGAAAACGTAAGTGGATCAGTTATTCCCTGTAGGGAAGAAGGGGCGAAGTACAGCTGCCACCGTATTCAGAGGCATACTCTGCAAAATCACCCTGCCGGGGCCGGTGATCACTGTATTGAACAGCCCTTCCCCACCAAACAGCGCATTCTTCACCCCGGGCACCGTTTGGATATCCATAGAGCAGGTTTCGGACATAGCCGCCAAATAACCGGTATCCACTACCAGGCTTTGGCCGGGCTGCAGATCATATTCCACCGCCGACCCGTCGATTTCCAGGAAAGCCGTTCCGTTTCCGGAAAGCTTTTGCATAATAAAGCCTTCTCCTCCAAAAAATCCGCTTCCCAGCTTTTTCCGGAAATGCACGGAAAGCTCCACGCCCACTTCACTGGCCAAAAAAGCGCTTTTCTGGCAGATCATCCCTTCTCCGGGACGAATATCCAGCGGACGGATAGTTCCAGGGAAACTGGAAGCAAAAGCGATCATTCCCGGGCCGCCCTGAGCCGTATACCGGTTCTGGAAAATGGCTTCTCCGGCGAACATTCGCCCCAAAGCCTTGCCGAGCCCGCCTCCGCTGGTTTCCATGCGCATATTGGGGCTCATCCAGGACATGGATCCCCGCTCTGTGATCATGGTTTCCCCCGCTTCCAAATGGCAGATCACCACCGGAAGATTGCCTCCTGTAATCTCATACCGCATTCTGACTCCTCCTTTTCTTCGTGTCCTGCCCTGGGTCCTCCGTTGGCCGGACCCCAGGGAAAAACATAAAAGCGAAGACGTAACCCTTTCGGGAACGCCTTCGCTTTTTCTTAATACGCTTTGCCCCAATACATCATGGTTTTTGCCGGTTTTCCGCAGCAGACGCAAGTGTCTCCCACCTGCTCCTGCTGGAAGGGCATACACCGGGAAGAAACGCCGGCTTCTTCCTTGAGCCGTTCTTCGCAAGCCGCGTCTCCGCACCACATGGCCTTGATAAAGCCGGGCTTTTCCGCTGCAATGGTTTTCAGCTCTTCCAGCGTTTTGGCGGTATAGGTCATGCTTTCCCGACGCTCCAGAGCCTTCTGGTACATCTGCTCCCGAACGCACTCCAATTCTCTGGCCACCGCCTGCTCCAGCTCCTCCAGAGAGGTGAAGATCTTTTCCCGATCCGTCCGGCGCACTAAAACGCACTGATCTTTTTCCATATCCTTGGGGCCGATCTCCAGACGCAGAGGCACGCCCTTCATTTCATATTGGGCAAATTTCCATCCGGGGCTTTGGTCGCTATCATCCACGCGAACCCGGATGCCCGCTTTCTTCAGACGATCCCGCAGCTCATAGGCCTTATCCAAAACACCGGGCTTATGCTGGGCGATGGGCAGCACGATCACCTGGATGGGTGCCACAGCCGGCGGAAGAACCAGGCCGTTGTCGTCTCCGTGGGTCATGATAATGCCGCCGATCATGCGGGTACTCATGCCCCAGGAAGTTTGATGGGGATACTGCAGGGTGTTATCTCTGCCCTGAAAGGTAATATTGAACGCCCGGGCGAAGCCGTCTCCGAAATAATGGCTGGTTCCGCTTTGGAGGGCCTTACCGTCGTGCATCATTGCTTCAATGGTATACGTGGCTTCCGCACCGGCAAATTTTTCCTTGTCCGTCTTCTGGCCGCGGATCACCGGGATGGCCAACTGTTGCTCGCAGAAATCCGCGTATACATGGAGCATCTGCTCGGTTTCCGCCTTGGCCTCTTCCGCGGTTTCGTGCATGGTATGACCTTCCTGCCAATGGAATTCCACGCTGCGCAGGAAGGGGCGGGTGGTCTTTTCCCAGCGGACCACACTGCACCACTGGTTATAAAGCTTGGGAAGATCCCTCCAGGAATGGATCACCCGTGCATAATGATCGCAGAACAGCGTTTCAGACGTGGGGCGTACGCAAAGCCGCTCTTCCAGCTTTTCCTCGCCGCCCATGGTCACCCAAGCTACTTCCGGCGCGAATCCTTCCACATGGTCTTTCTCCTTCTGCAGAAGGCTTTCCGGGATCAGCAAAGGCATGGAAACGTTCTCATGCCCCAGCTCCTTAAAGCGGGCATCCAGAAGATGGGTGATATTCTCCCAAATGGCATACCCGTATGGCTCAATGACCATGCAGCCGCGAACGCTGGAATAATCCATCAGTTCCGCTTTCTTTACAATGTCCGTATACCACTGAGCGAAATCCTCCTCCATGGGGGTGATCGCTTCCACCATTTTCTTCTGTTCTGCCATTTTCATCCCTCTGTTTCTTGTTAAATATGCAGGCCGCCCGGCTGATCCGCAAAAGCGATACACTCCGCCGGGCAAACCTTCCTCATCTTTATTTTTCTTTTTTCTTCCCGGATCCCATTTTATTTAAAATTACAATCACCAGGAAAATCAGAACCATAACTACAAAAATACCCAGCATGCCTTTTCCCATCAGTTCCAGGGAATGGGAAATATCTTCGGTTTTGACCTCTCCCATCACGCTGGTAAACGCCGTTAAAAACATCCAGCTCAGATTCACAGCAAATCTACCGTCCTTTCCTTTCGTCTCATTACGCGATCATCAGGCCCCACATACGAGCCAGAGAGAGGATAATGCCTCCCGCCACTACGGAACCGATCTGTCCGGCCACGTTGGCGCCTACGGCATGCATCAGCAAATGGTTCTGATTGTCTTCTTTCAGAGCCATTTTCTGGATCACGCGGGCAGACATGGGGAACGCGGAAATTCCGGCACCGCCTACCATGGGATTGATCTTCTTGTCATGAGGCAGGAACAGGTTCAAAACCTTGGCAAACAACACACCGCCAATGGTATCGAACGTAAACGCTACCAAACCCAGAGCCATAATCATCAGCGTGCCCACGGAAAGGAACTTTTCCGCCTGCATCTGGAAGGAAATGGTAATTCCCAGGAAAATGGTGATCAAATTGGCCAGCGGGCCCTGGGCCGTCTGGCTCAGGTTATCCAGGCATCCGCTTTCCCGGATCAGGTTACCGAACATCAAGAACCCTACCAAGGCTACGGAATCCGGAGCCACCAGGCCGGCGATAATGGTAACGATAATGGGGAACAAAATGCGGGTAGTCTTGCTGACAGACGCCGGAGAATAAGGCATCCGGATTCGCCGTTCCTTCTGGGTGGTCACCAGACGGATGGCCATGGGCTGGATAATCGGCACCAGCGCCATGTAGGAATAAGCCGCCACAGTGATAGCTCCGAAATATTCGCTTCCCATCTTCTGAGCCACCATAATGGAGGTGGGGCCGTCCGCCGCGCCGATAACACCGGCGCTCATGGCTTCCTTCAGCGGGAAACCAAGCAAAACCGCCAGCACCACTGTAAGGAAAATACCAAACTGGGCAGCGCCGCCGAACAAAAGCATGCGGGGATTGGAAAGCAGCGGACCAAAATCGATCATGGCGCCAATGCCCACAAACAAAAGCAGCGGCATAGCTTCTGAAGATGCGATACCCACATTATAAAGCCATGTTACGATTCCCGTGCTTCCTTCCGTTCCCAAAACGCCGGGAAGGGGAAGGTTTACCAAAATAGCGCCAAAACCCATAGGAAGAAGCAGAGCCGGCTCAAAATCCTTCTTGATAGCCAGCCAGATCAGAAGACCTCCAATCAGCCACATCACTACGGTTTTGGGGTTACTGGCTACATAGGATGCGCCATCCACCAAAAATTGAAATTCGCTCACTTGTTTTACGCTCCTTTTCTTTTTTTCGCCGCCCTGTGTGCAGATTTTTAAAACGTTTGAGACCTACTTTTTGCATGGCGCCCAGGTGGCGATCGGCGCGCGGCTCCCGGAAAGCTCTTCGTAAAAAGCATCGAAAGCACTCATTATTATAAAGGATAACTCTTCCCTTTTCAAGAAAAAACAGGAAATCCTTTGGGATTTTTCTGCCCGGCAGCCTTTTAGCTGAAAAATCCCTGCGCCGCCTTTTTTCCGCCTCCGGTTTCCTCGAAAAACGCTTCCGGGTGAAAAGGAAAACTTGGCGTCTTTCGATTTGTTTTCGCCGGGAGGTCCTCATTTTCCTTGCCGCTTCTGCTGCTTCGAAAAGCCTTATCATGCGCTGTCTGCTGTTTTATAGGCTGTTTTCAAGCTAAAAAACTTTGGGAAAGCCGTAAAAACAGCCCCTAACGCTTTTGCAGAGCACAAAAAAAGCCCGCCTTTATCGGCGGACTTTTTCAGGCAGCTTGAAACCGGAAAATTACACGTTTTCCTCGATGTACTTAACCAGCTCTCCAACCGTCTTAATGTTGTCGATTTCTTCATCCGGAATTTCAATCTCAAATTCATCTTCGATGGACATGAGCAAATCCACAACATCCAGGGAATCAGCGCCCAAGTCGCCAGCAATCGAAGTCTCGGAAGTGATGGTATCCTCTTCCACATCAAACTGCTCACTCAAAATGGATTTCAGCTTTTCCAGTACCATGAATCGGTCCCCCTTGGATTTTTAATTTTCCGCTGCGGCAACCCGCAGTGGACAAAGCACCTTGCTTATGCTAAAATAAACCAGCGTTTTTAAGGACATTCCGGCGCAACAGCCGTCCCCCGCAATTTGCCTATCCACATATTATTAGTAAACCTTTACTTTGTCAATACGGTTTTTCACTTTTTTCATATTCTTTATGCCCGGAAGAAAATCAGAAAAAAAGGATTTTCTTTTTTCTTCCTTGGCAAGGAATGTTCAGGAGGCTTTTTATGGACAGAAAATTTGCCGTCATCGGGCACCCTATCGGGCACACCATGTCCCCTTTCCTCAACGCCCGCCTTTTTTCTCTTTCCGGGCTTCCCGCCCAGTATACATCCCGGGATATCGCTCCGGAATCCCTTCCGGATTCTTTGGGATTTTTCCGGTCCCTGCAGGGGTTTAACGTTACCATTCCCCACAAGCAGGCCATTATTCCTTTCCTGGATGAGCTGGATCCTTCCGCCCGGAACATTCAAAGCGTCAATACCGTAAAGCAGGTAAATGGCCGTCTTATAGGATACACCACAGACGGCGCAGGTTTTCGCTTTGCTTTGGAAAACGCCGGCATCCCTTTGAAAGGAAATGTGTTGATCCTGGGAGCCGGAGGGGTCTCCAGAGTCATGGCCCTGGAAGCTTTGGAGGCAGGCTGCCGCCTGACCATTGCCGCCAGAAATTCAGAGAAGGCCCAAAGCCTGGCCAGCCAGCTTCCTGCGTCTTCCGAAGAGATAACGGTCCTTTCCCTGGAAATCCTGGAAAAGGCGCCCCGTTCTTTTTCCTTTGACCTGGCGGTAAACGGCACGCCTGTGGGGATGCACCCCCACCCCGACGCCTCCCCCCTGGGAAAAGAGGCGATTTCCCGCTGCGCCGCCGTATTTGACGCTGTGTACAATCCCGGGGAGACCCTTTTCCTTCAGCTGGCCAAAAGCGGCGGCGCCAAAACCGCAGGGGGAATGCCCATGCTGGTAGGGCAGGCTGCCGCGGCTCATAAAATCTGGGATGGGGCCCAGTACTCCACGCAAGTTTTGCAGCAGCTCTGCCTGGAAGCGGAGGAGGAAATGAAACGAATTTTCGGAGGCGTGTGAAATGGAAATTCTGGAAAAGGAAAACCTGGGGACCCCGGAGCAAGCAGCGGACCCTCTCCGGCGCAACATTCTTCTTTGCGGGTTTATGGGCTGCGGAAAATCCACGGTAGGAAAGAAGCTTTCAAAGCTTACCGGACGGCCCTTTGTGGATATGGACCGCTACATTGAAAAGCAGCAGGGAAAAACCATCGCCGCTATTTTTGCAGAATCCGGAGAGGAAGCTTTCCGAAAGATGGAAACCCAGGCTGTCCGGGAACTTGCACAAAAAAGCGGCCTGATTCTGGCTTTGGGCGGGGGCACGGTCCTCCGGGAAGAAAATTGCCGGATCCTCCGGGAAAGCGGAATCCTGTTTCTCCTGGATGTTCCCTTCCCTGCCCTAAAAGAACGGCTGAAAAACGACACCACCCGCCCCCTGCTTCAGCGGCCGGACCGGGAAGAGGCTATGCAGCGGCTGTTTCTGGAGCGAATGCCCCTTTACCGGAAAGCAGCGGATCAAGTGGTTCCCGCGGGAGCTCCCTGCGCCGTTGTCGCCCAACGGATCCTGGAGTTTCTAAACGCAGAAATGCCATAAGGAAACTGCAGAATTTCTTCTTTTCACCGTTATTCTGCCAGGATTAAAAGTTTTAAAAGGAAAAATTTTTCGGGAATTCTGCAAGAATCTTGACAAATCTTTCAAAATCCCGTATGATAAATCGGAACCCCGGCGCTTTCATTCGCCGGAGACATCGGAGACAGGAGTTTACTATATGCTGACAACCATTTACAGCACACGATTTACCAGCTGGCTGTATCCCCGCCGTTACTTTTTCGGCGCGGGCTTTTTTGGCGTTGTCAAATCGCTGCGGAGACTCCTTTTCCAGTCGGCAGGCTTCGGGGTATAAACCCGTCATTTTCGGAACCTTTTTCGGAAAAAAGCCATTGTATCGATTGCAAAGCGGAGCTGGCAGCAGCTCCGCTTTTTTCGTGCTTTTTCATGGAAAACGTCGAAAAACGTCTGCCGGCTCCCTTGCAAACCATTTCAGGAGGAATAGCTTATGATCATCGTACTGAAACCCAACTGCACGGAAGAACAGATCCAAAATTTCACCCATACCCTTTCCCAGGACTACAGCGTCAAGGTAAACACCTGGGTGGGAACCCACAGCACTGTTTTGGGGTTGATCGGCGATACTTCCGCCATCGACATTGAGTATGTTTCCGCTCAGGACATTGTGGAAAGCGTAAAACGGGTCCAGGAACCCTACAAGAAAGCCAACCGGAAATTTCATCCGGACGACACCGTGATCACTCTCCCAGGGGGGCAAACCATCGGCGGAGGCGGGCTCACTATTATGGCCGGCCCTTGCTCTGTAGAAACAGAAGAGCAGATCTGCTACATTGCAGAGGAGGTAAAGGCGGCGGGAGCTCAGTTCCTTCGGGGCGGCGCCTTTAAGCCCCGCACTTCCCCCTATTCCTTCCAGGGCCTTCACGCCCAGGGGCTGGAGCTTCTTCAAAAAGCCAAAGAGCGCACCGGGCTTCCCATTGTCACCGAGATCATGAGCATCGAGCACCTGCCTTTGTTTGAAAACGTGGATGTGATCCAGGTGGGCGCCAGAAATATGCAGAATTTTGAGCTGCTGAAAGAACTGGGAAAGATCCGCAAGCCCATCCTGCTGAAACGTGGCCTGGCCAACACCATTGAAGAAACCCTGATGAGCGCGGAATATATTATGGCGGGAGGCAACGAGCAGGTGATCCTCTGCGAACGGGGAATCCGCACCTATGAGACCTATACCCGAAACACCCTGGACATCTCCGCCGTTCCTATTTTCAAAAAGCTTTCCCATCTGCCGGTGATCGTGGATCCCAGCCATGCTTCCGGAATCGCCTGGCTGGTGGAGCCCCTAGCTATGGCGGCAGTGGCCGCGGGAGCGGACGGATTGATGATCGAGGTGCACAACAACCCCTCCAAGGCCCTTTCCGACGGCGCCCAGTCCCTGACGCCCCAGCAGTTCAAACACATTGCAGGAAAGGTATTTTCCGCTGCTAAGCTTCTGCGGGAACCGGTATAAATGCCTTTGAACCGGCGCCGGATTCAGCGGTTCAACGATTCAATGATCCAGTGATTCAGTGATTCTTTATATATGAAGGAGGAAAAAGCATGGGCAGCCATGTGGTGATCGTAGGTTTAGGGCTGATCGGAGGCTCCCTGGCAAAGGCGTTTTCCGATTTTACCGACTGCTCTGTAACCGCCATGGATACGGACCCAACCGTCCTTAAAAAAGCCTTGGAGGACGGCGCCATTTCCCAGGCGGGAACACCGGAATCTCTATGCCGGGCAGACTACGTGTTTCTCTGCCTTTACCCTCAAGCGGCGGTGGACTTTATCCGCCGTCACGGGGAGAAGATCCCTTCTTCCTGCATTGTGGCGGACACCTGCGGTATTAAAGAAGAGATCTGCCGGCAGATGCCTCCTTTGGCGCAGAAATTCGGTTTTACCTTTATCGGGTTTCACCCTATGGCCGGAAAAGAGCGCAGCGGGTACGCAGCCAGTGAAGCCTATTTGTTTCAGGGCGCCAGCTGCATTCTCACCCCCTGCGGCGCTCCAAAGGCCGCTGTGGAATCGCTGAAGAACCTTCTGCTGCGTCTGGGATTCGGCCAAACTGTGCTGACTACTCCCCAGGAGCACGACCGCATGATCGCTTTCACCAGTCAGCTCCCCCATGTGCTGGCCTGCGCCTACGTTTTAAGCCCCCAATGCCCAAACCACAAAGGCTTTTCCGCAGGCAGCTACCGGGATGTCTCCCGGGTGGCCCGGATCAACGAAGTGCTTTGGTCCGAATTGTTTCTGGATAACGCCCAGCCCTTGACGGCGGAGCTGGATCTTCTGCTGGAAAACCTGACCTCCCTGCGAAACGCCATCGCCGCAGGGGATGGGGACACGCTGCGTTCCCTGCTGCAAAAAGGCCGGGAAATCAAGGAAAGCCTGGGAGAGTAAATGTTTCACGTCCGGGGTAACCCTGCAAAACAGAAAGGCGGAATCAATATGGAAATAGCTGTACGCACCCGCTGCCCTTACACCATCCGGATCCAGCGGGGAATTTTGAAGCAGGCAGGAGAAGCCTGCCGGGAGCGGTTTCCGAAAGGAAACCGGGTGGCTGTGATCAGCGACAGCCATGTATTCCCTCTTTACGGAGAAAGCTTGCTTTCCTCTCTGAAAGCCAGCGGATTTTCTCCTGTTTCCTTCTGCTTCCATGCCGGAGAAGCCAGCAAAACCCTTTCCACCGTTGAGAAGATTCTTCTGTTTCTGGCGGAAGAAAAGCTGACACGGACGGATTTTCTGATCGCCCTGGGAGGCGGTGTCACCGGAGATATGGCAGGGTTTGCCGCCGCCTGTTACTTGCGGGGAATTCCCTTTGTGCAGATTCCCACCTCGCTTCTGGCACAGGTGGATTCCTCCGTGGGAGGAAAAACCGGAGTGGACCTGCCCCAGGGAAAAAATCTGGTAGGCGCTTTTCACCAGCCCGCTCTGGTGCTGATCGACCCGGATACATTGGACACCCTGCCCCCCGCTTTTTTTGCTGACGGAATGGGGGAAGTGATCAAATACGGCTGCATCCGAAGCCCGGAGCTTTTCTCCCGCCTGGAAACCGGGAATATCCGGGAGCAAATGGAGGATGTGATCCGCGCCTGCGTAGAGATCAAACGGGACATTGTGGAGCGGGACGAACTGGATACAGGAGAACGGATGCTGCTGAATTTCGGCCACACTTTGGGGCACGCTCTGGAAAAGCTTCACGGCTTCTCTGCGCTTTCTCACGGAGCCGCCGTAGGCATCGGCATGGTGAAAATCGCCCAGGCCGGAGAAGCCGCCGGGATCACCGAACCCGGCACCGCAAAGCGCATCGCCGCTTTGCTGCAGCGCTATAGCCTGCCGATAGACGACCCTGCGGATCTGGAAGACCTTCTGGACGCCACGGCTTCTGATAAGAAAAGCGCCGGTTCCCAGATCCGCCCGGTGCTCCTTCGCCGTATCGGCGAAAGTTTCTTCACCCCCATGCCCCGGGAAGAATTTCGCCGTTTCTGCGCCGGGATAAAACCATCTTCTCTGCCCGATACTTCGGCGCCGACCTGTAAACTTCCGTAAAGCGTAAAGCGTAGGATGTAGGACGTAAAACATAAGACGTAAAACGTAAACCCTAAAACGTTAAAAGGAGGATTTCCCGTGGATTCTTCTGTAACCATTTCCCCCTCGGTTTTAAAGGGGACCGTGGCAGCGCCGCCCTCCAAAAGCGCCGCTCACAGAGCCCTTCTGGCCGCAGCGCTTTCGGTGGTTTCCGGAAAACGCTCCTGCCTGGTGCGCCCGATTGCAGACTCGGAGGATATGAAAGCCACAGCCGGCGCCATCCGGGCTTTGGGCGTGCAGCTTTCCCGAAAAGAAGACGGCCTTCTTTTGGCGCCGCCTTCTGAAGATGCCAGTCTTTTTCCCAATGGGGAGATTCGGGAGATCCACTGCGGAGAAAGCGGCTCTACCCTTCGGTTTGTGATTCCTATTTTTGCGGCTCTGGGTATTCCTGCCCGGTTTACAGGCTCCGGACGTCTGCCCCAGCGCCCTATGGATGTATACCGAGATCTTCTTCCCCTTCACGGCGTCCTCTGCGAAACCCAGGGAGGGCTTCCCTTTTCCATTTTCGGGCGCCTGCAGCCGGGAACATATACGTTGCCGGGAAACAGCAGCTCCCAGTTTATCACCGGGCTTCTGCTGGCCCTTCCCCTTTTGGAGGGGGACAGCCGTATCCTTTTAACCACGCCTCTGGAAAGCGCCGCTTACGTGGAAATGACCCTGCAGACCCTGAAGCAGTTTGGGGTGACGGCTTATCCTCTTCCTCAGGGCGCAGGCTGGGAAGTCCCCGGAAAGCAGACCTACCGGGCGGAAAGGTGCGTTGTAGAAGGGGATTGGTCCCAGGCGGCCTTTTTCCTGGCAGCGGGGGCTCTGGGGAGTTCTGTCACCGTTTCCGGCCTTTTGGAAGACTCTCTTCAGGGAGACAAACGCATTCTGTCTCTTTTAGAGGAAATGGGCGCCGTGATCCGTAAGGAGCCCCAGCCGGACGGCACCTGGACCTACCAGGCTCTGCCCGGCCCTCTTCACAGCTCTCTACACGGCTCTCTGCAGGATTCTCTACATGGCATCTCCATTGACGCCTCCCAGATCCCGGATCTTGTGCCCATTCTTTCCGCGCTGGCTTGCTTTGCTCAGGGAACCACCCACATCCACCATGCCCAAAGGCTGCGAATCAAGGAAAGCGACCGCTTAGCCGCTATGCGGGAAGGTTTGTCCGCTTTGGGAGGAAATGTCCGGGAAGAAGAAGACGGCCTTTGGATCCAGGGGGGCGCACCCCTTTCAGGAGGGCACGCCCAAGGCTGCAACGACCACCGGGTGGTTATGTCCCTGGCTATAGCCGGGCTGAACGCCCGGGGAGAAACCTGCATCACCCATCCGGAAAGCGTTAAAAAAAGCTATCCGGACTTTTGGGAACACTATATCCGTTTAGGAGGGATAGCACATGTGCGCGGCATCGTCGGTTTGGGGGAATAATCTGAGGCTTTCTGTTTTTGGGGAAAGTCACGGCCCGGCTGTGGGCGTGGTTTTGGACGGCTTCCCCTGGGGAGAAACGGTGGATATGGACGCTTTGCACCTGCAAATGCGCCGCCGGGCTCCCGGGCAGGATAAAACCGCTACCCCCCGAAAGGAAGCGGACCTTCCTCAGTTTCTCAGCGGAATACAGGACGGCTTCACCACCGGCGCCCCTATCTGCATTCTTATTGAAAACACCAACACTCATTCCGGGGATTACAGCAATTTAAAGCGCGTCCCCCGGCCGGGGCATTCGGATTATCCGGCTTTTGTCAAATACGGCGGCTTTAACGACATTCGGGGCGGCGGCCATTTCTCCGCCCGGATCACAGCGGGCATCTGCGCTGCCGGAGCTCTTTGCCGCCAGGTGCTGCTGCGCAGAGGGGTCCGCATTGCCGGGCACGTGCTTTCCATAGGAGACCGGCAGGACGCTTGTTTCCCGGAAACCCAGATTTCTCCGGAAGAAATGGAACGCCTGGCGTCGCTGTATTTTCCCACTCTCCAGCCTTCCGCCAAAACGGCCATGGAAGAAGCCATTCAGAAAGCCCGGACAGCGGGGGACAGCATCGGCGGCGTCGTGGAATGCGCTGTTACGGGAATGCCCGCGGGGCTGGGCGGGCCGCTGTTCGGCGGCGTAGAGTCCCTTCTTTCCGCCGCCCTGTTTGCCATTCCCGCCGTAAAGGGTGTGGAGTTTGGAGCCGGTTTTTCCGTTTCCCGTATGCGGGGAAGCCAAAACAATGACCCCTTCCGCTGCACTTCTTCCGGGCAGGTGGTTTCTTCCACCAATCACGCAGGAGGCATCTTAGGGGGAATCACCGACGCTATGCCCATCCTTTTCCGGGCCGCCTTTAAGCCCACCCCCTCTATCTCCCTTCCTCAGGAAAGCGTGGATCTTCTCACCAAAGAAAACGTCCCTCTGGAAGTTCGGGGGCGGCATGATCCCTGCGTGGTTCCTCGGGCGGTGCCTGTGGTGGAAAGCATGGCGGCGCTGTGCATGCTGGATCTTTTGCTTTCCGCTTCCTCTTTGCCCCCTTCTTCTTCGGAAAAACGATAAAACCGGTAAAACCGGTAAAGCCGACGAAACCGATAAAACCCATTCAACCGATGCAATCGATGCAATCATCTGTCAGCTCCAAATTTCCGTTTTGAAGGAAGCCATTGTTCCAAAGCAGAGAAAGCGGAAAGCAGAAAAAGAGAAAACCGGAAACAGGAAACAGAGATGAGAAAGCAAACAGCAGGAAACAGGAATCAGGAACCGAACACGCTTTTCCTTGCCAAAACCTTGAACCATAAAGGAGGGATCCCCTTTGTGCCCTTTGGATCTGGACACCATCCGAACGGAGATCGACGCCATTGATAACCAGCTGCTTCCCTTATTTGAAGCCCGCATGGACTGCTCCCAAAAGGTAGCGGCTGTAAAAAAAGAAAACGGAATTCCCGTTTTGAATCCCCAGCGGGAAGAAGCTATTCTGGACCGTATGGAAGAAAAGGCCTGCCGGTATAAATCGGAAGCCCGGGCGCTGTACGCCCAAATCATGGCCATCAGCCGGAATTTGCAGCACCAGCTGTTAGAAAGCGGAGAAGCACTTCGCGAGCTGCTGGAAAACGCCCAGGAGCCTCCCCGATCCGCCCATAAGGTAGCTGTTTTGGGGACCCCCGGCTCCTTTTCCTATGCCGCCGCCCGGCATCTGCTCCCTGGCTGCACTCCCTGCTCTTATGGGAGCTTTCCGGAAATCTTTCAAGCCATTGCGGAAGAATCAGTGGATTGCGGCATTCTTCCCGTGGAAAACTCCTCTGCCGGGTCCGTAGGAGAAGTATATGACCTTTTGCTGAAGCACCGGTTTTATATTATCGGGGCGGAAACCCTTTACATTCACCACTGCCTGGCCGGCGTACCGGGAAAGACGTTCTCCAAGGCCTTTTCCCACCCCCAAGCTCTGGCACAATGCTCCGATTTTCTGCTAAAAATGGGGTTGGAGCCGGTTCCCTGCTCCAGCACCGCGGCCGGCGCCCGTATGGCAAAAGAGCTGGAGGAAGCCGCCGTCTGCTCCCGGGACGCCGCGGAAGAGGCGGGGCTGCCGGTCCTTTGGGAGGATATCCAGAACAATTCCAACAATTGCACCCGCTTTGTCCGCATTTCCCGGACGCTGCACATCCCGCAGAACGCTTCCAAGATCAGCCTCTCCTTTTCCCTTCCGCACACCACCGGCTCTTTAAACGGGGTCCTTTCCCGGTTTGCCCAGGCCGGACTGAACCTGACCAAAATCGAAAGCCGCCCCATTCCCGGGAGCCGCTTCGAATATGATTTTTACCTGGATTTTACCGGAAATGTTCGGGAGGAAAAGACCCTGCGTCTTCTTTGCGGACTTTCCGAAGAACTGCCCCGCTTTTCCTTTATTGGAAACTATACAGAATCGGAATGATCTGCTATACTGGGTGTACTGAGTATGCCGGTTTTGCCGGGTTTGCCGCTTATTATACAGTGCTGCGGGATCGTACGGCTGCACAGTTATCCAACGAAACCCGAAAAAGCGGAACCGATATTTGAAAGAAAGGAACGTTACCCCAAAAGGCGCACAGGCCATTTTTCTCCTGCAAAATTCAGGCAGGATCTTCCTTGGGAGGAAATGAGCAAGGCGGAAAAGGCCAGCTGTGCCTGCCGGGTACCCTAAGGGTATGGTTATGAAAATGGATCTTCAGGAATTTGCGGGGGCCTGCTCCTGCGGCCGCCCCCATCCCATTGCTGTGGAAGAGATTCTTTTGGAGGCAGGGGCCATTCGCCGCCTTCCGGGGCTGATGCACCGGAAGGGCTTTAAAAACCCCACGGTGATCTGTGATGAAAACACCTATGCCGCTGCCGGGGAAGCCGTTCTGGAGCTTCTGCCGGAAAGCGAGCTGGTGGTGCTGGATCCGGAAAACCTCCACGCCAACGAACAAGCGGTGGACACCGTGGAAAAACGCCTGCAGGAAACGCAGCTGGCGGACGTTCTGCTGGCGGTAGGCTCCGGCACAGTTCACGACATCACCCGCTTTATCGCCCATAAGCAGGGGATCCCGTTTATTTCCGTACCCACAGCCGCCAGCGTGGACGGATTTGTCTCCACTGTGGCCGCCATGACCTGGCACGGCTGCAAGAAAACATTTCCCGCTGTGGCGCCGTTGTTTGTAGTGGCGGACAGCGATATCTTTGCTAAGGCCCCTGTTCGGCTGAACGCTTCCGGCGTATCCGACCTTCTGGGAAAATACACCGCTTTGGCGGATTGGAAGATCAGCCATGCCGTTACCGGAGAATACATTTGTGAGAGAGTCTGCCGGCTGGAAGAAGAAGCCCTGGAACGGGTATGCGCCTGCCTGCCCCGGATCCCCCAAGGGGACCCCGACGCCTGCGAAGAGCTGATGTATGCCTTGCTTCTTTCCGGCATCGCCATGCAGATGGTGGGAAATTCCCGGCCGGCTTCGGGGGCGGAACATCATATGTCCCATACCTGGGAAATGGAGATTTTAAACGGGCATGTGGAATATTACCACGGCGAAAAAGTTTCCGTGGGGCTGGTCCTTGCCTCTCAGGTATATCACCGGGCGGCCCAGAAGCTCCGGGAAGGCGCCTATTCCATTCGTCCCCATGTGGATGTGGAAACGGAGCTTTTGCGGCAGACGGTAAAAGATCCGGAAATCCTTCGGGAGCTTTTGGAGGAAAACACCCCCAATCCTTTGGACGCGGTCTCTCCGGAAGCTTTGCAGGCCGCTGTGCCTTCCATTGTGGAGATCCTGGAGCAGATTCCCTCTTCGGAGGAGCTGGTTCGCCGGATCACGCTGGTCGGCGGCGTCAAGAGCCTTGAAGACATTGGCCTTCCGGATTCCGTTCTGGTGCCTACCCTGCGGATCTCCCCTTATGTCCGCAACCGGCTGACCTTTATGCGTCTGTTAAAATGCTTTGAAATGGAGGGGCTTTTCTGAAGCCCCATAAAAAGGGATCACCCCCGGCAAGGTGCTTGAGGCCTTACCGGGGGTGATCCCTTTATTTTTCCTGTTCCCTGAGACACAAGGAGGGCTCGTACTCTGTTTCAAATGCCGGATCAGTCCTGCTTTAAGCTTTCTTCCAGGACTTTTCTCACGGCGCCGGGGCCTTCCGCCATCCGGACAAATATTTTTTCCGCTGGTTCTCCCAAACCTACTTTATAAAGATCCACGCCAAACAAAGAAGCGTCGGAAAAAATCCAATGCATACGGGAAAGATCCACGGCCTCTCCTATCCGGATCCCCTGCAACCGCTGCTGCATTTCTTCCAGCCGCAGGTCCGGACTGGGGGCGAAATCGTTTCCTTTATCGTCCACTCCCAGCAAATACCGGCACCACCCGGCAAACACCAAGGGGATCCCTTTTAGGAAGGAAAGATCTTCCTTTCCCGCAGCCAGATAGGCTTTCAGGGTCTCTCCAAAACGAATGGGCAGTTTCTGCGAGGTATCGGCAGCAATACGCTGGGGAGTATCCGGCAGATACGGATTGGGAAGGCGGGTATACAGCACATCCCGCAAAAACGCCTCCGGATGCAGCACGCCGGGATCCGTAACCACCGGCATTCCCTCCACAAACCCCAGCCGTTCCACCAGCTTTACCAAAAGCGGATCCTGCATTTCCTGGCTGATCCGGGTGTATCCCAAAAGGCAGCCGAAGACTGCCAGCGCCGTATGCAAAGGATTCAGGCAAATGCAGACCTTCATCCGCTCTGTTTTTTCTACAGTGGCCCGGTCCGTAAACAAAACGCCGGCCTGTTCCAAAGCAGGACGTCCCCCGGGGAAATTATCTTCCACCACCAGATATTGGGCTTCCTCCGCGTTGACAAACGCCGCTGTGCAGGTGCCTTTTTCCGTGCGGAAAATTCGGCAGCTTTCTTCATTCAGGCCCAGATCCAAAAGTGCCTTCTGCACGGAAGCGTCAGGATGGGGGGTGATTTTGTCGATCATGCTCCAGGGGAAGGAGATCCGGGAAGGATCCTGCAGATATTCCAGAAATTCCGGCTCTGCCAAGCCTTCCTGCTGCAGCCTTTGAGCCGCTTCCCATACGGCTTTCTGGAATTTTTCGCCGTTGTGGGAGCAATTATCCAGGCTTAAAAGAGCCAAAGGAGCCGCTCCATGTAAATATCTCTCCCGCAGCAAACGGGCCACCCGGTCCGCCAGGCTCCCCGGTCCGGAAAACGCGTATCCCTTTTCCGTCACCGTGCTGGTAACCATCTGCAGGGAAGGCTGCTGGAAAATCCGCAAAAGCTCCTGCCAGTCCTCGTCCGTATCGTCCCCTGCCCAAAGGGTCTCCGCCACGCTGGCAATCACGGTTTTTTCCAGGGAACCGTCCTTTTTCATGGTCACCAGAAGGCTCAGGCCATCCTGGCGGCGCAGAACATCCTGCACCAGTTCCCGGTCAAAGGTATCGGCTGCCACAATTCCGCAGGAAGCTTTGCCGGTTTCCAGAAGCTTTTGCTGCAAGGCCGCCGGAAACGCCCGAAACAGGTTTCCCGCTCCAAAATGCACCCACACCGGCGCCTCCGCGGTTTTCTTTTTCATATCTTCCCGGGAAAAAGAAGGGATATGAACGCCTGCTTCTTCCCACTGCCTGGAGGAAAGAAGATCATTACAACGAAGCTGCATGTTCGTTTCCTCCTTCCAAACGCTCCAGCGTTTCCCAAATTCCCGTAATATACGAGGCTCCCAAAGCGCGGTCATAAAGGCCATACCCGGGCCGCCCGGTCTCGCCCCAGATCATTCTTCCGTGATCGGGCCGGATATACCCGGAAAAGCCCTGCCGATGCAGACGGCGAAGGATCTCCACCATATCCAGAGATCCGCAGGCGGAGCAATGGGCCGATTCCTCAAAGCCCCCGTCTTCCAGAAGCTTCACGTTTCTTAAATGCAGGAAAGGAATTCGCCCCATGGCCGCGTATTTTTCCACCAATTCCGGGATCCGGTTGAAAGAGGCACAGCCCAAAGAGCCGGTGCAGAAAGTAAGCCCGTTGGCGGGAGAATCCACCAATTTCAGGAACCGATCCAGATTTTCCTCACAGGTAATGATCCGGGGAATGCCGAAAATGGGATAGGGCGGATCGTCCGGGTGAATGGCCATGGCAATGCCGCACTCTTCAGCCACGGGGATCACGGCTTTAAGAAAGTACTCCAGATTTTCCCAAAGGGCTTCCTCCGGCATCTGCCGGTACCATTTCACCAGCTCCGCCAGCTCCTCTTTCCGGTAGGATTCATCCCATCCGGGCAGGCGCAGATCTCCGGAAAGGGGATCCATCTGCTCCAGCTGATCCTTATAGAACACCAGCGCCCGGGAGCCGTCTTCCAGCTGATGATCCAGCTGGGTACGGGTCCAGTCAAACACAGGCATAAAATTATAGCATACGCAGCGCACGCCTTCCGCCGCCAGGTTTCGCAAAGTCTCGCAATAGGCCTGGATATACCCATCCCGGCTGGGAAGCCCCCGCTTGATATCTTCGTGAACGGGGACGCTTTCCACCACTTCAAAATGAAGCCCGGCGCTTTCAATGGTCTCCCGAAGCTTCCGGATCCGTTCCCGGCTCCATACCTGCCCCACCGGCACATCGTATACCGCGCTGACAATGGTGTGCATCTGGGGGATCTGGCGGATTTTTTCCAGCGTCACCGGGTCCTGCTCCCCGTACCACCGAAAGGAAAGTTTCATGGATCTGTTTCCTCCTTGTTACAAAGCTTTTTCTTCATTCAGCCGGCGAACCCCGCCTTCCCGGGCGGAAGCGTATAGCGCCAGCATGGTTTCCACAGTATCTTTCACCTTACAAGGGGCGTTGCGAAATTTCCGGCCCTCCCGCAAGGATGCGTAAAAATCGGCAATACACAGCTCATGGCCGCTGCCCCAATAGGGTTTTCCCAAAACCGCCTTATGGGGAAATTCCAGTTCCTGACGTTCCCCTTCCGCCGGAAGAAGCGTAACCCGGGTCTCTTCCATCCGCAGAGTTCCCTTTTGGCAAACCAACTCCAGCCACACCGGCGAATCGGTGCAGAAAGAGGTGGTGGCGTAAAAGCAAGCGGGAACTCCCTGAAAATCCAAATAGGCTTCCATGGTATCTTCCACCTGGATCACCTGCTTCAGATGATGATTGGACAAAGAGGCTTCCACCCAGGAGGGCCGGCCCAGAAATTGCAGGATCAAGTCCAGCGTATGGATGGACTGGTTGATCAAAACCCCGCCGCCTTCTGTTTCCAGCTGCCCCCGCCAGCCGCTTTCCGTGTAATAGGCGCTGTCCCGTCTCCACGTGACAAATGCCCGGCACCCCAGGATCTTGCCCCATTTTTTCGTTTCCAAAAGCTGCCGGATATACTCCACGCTGGGATTATATCGGTTCTGAAAACATACTCCTATGGGCACACCGGTCTCTTCCAAAGCGGAAAAGGCTTCCCACTGTTCCCGGGAGATAACCGGAGGTTTTTCCGTAAAGACGGCGATCCCCTGTTCCACAGCCTGCCGGGCCATAGGCGTGTGCAGCACATGAGGCGTGCAGATATGCAGAACATCCGGCTGCTCCCCATCCAGCATTTCTTCCAGGGAGGAATAGGCCCGGCCGCCGTAAAGCATTGCCAGCTCCTGCGCCCGTTCCGGACGAATGTCCGCAAACCCTACGGGGGTCACTCCGGAAAGCCGTTTCAGGCTTTCTCCATGGACCCGGGCAATGCTGCCGCAGCCCACCACTGCCGCCCGCAGAGGTTTTTCCTTCCCCCATTCTTTTTCTTGGGGAACCCACTCCCGGCTCACGGCTGTACCTCCCAGGAAAGCTCTTTCAGAATATCCCGGAAGCAGCCCAGGGCCAATTCCCAGGCTTCTTTTTCATTCATTTCTGTCACGCGCTTTTGGGCATTCTTTTCCAGATACTGCAGGGCGCTGAAATTGCTTAAATGGGGCTCCATGGAGAAAAATCCGCTGTATCCTTCTTCTTTCAAGGCGCCCAGGATCTTCCGAAGCTGCCCGTCCCCGGCTCCGGGGGGAACCACCTTGCCGTTTTCCATAAGGGCGTCCTTAATATGCACATAGGCAATATAGGGCTTCATTTTTTCATAGGCTTCCCACGTGTCCTGCTTGCACTGAATGAAATTGGCAAAATCAAACACCGCCTGGAAATGGGGCCCGTAAAGCTTTTCCATCAGGAATCGGCAGCGGTCGGAAGTATCTCCGTAAATGTCTTTTTCGTTTTCATGGAGAAGGATCACATTTTCCTTCTCCGCATATTCCTTCATTCGGAACAGATTTTCCAGCACAAAATTTCTGTAATCCTCCGGGTCCTTCTCTCTGGGGATAAAGAAACTGAACATACGGATATAGGGAGTTTGAAGTTCCTGGGCCAGTTCCACCACCCGGCGGAAGCATTCAAAATGCGGCTCCAAAGGCTCCCCCACTTCGATCTTCCCGATGGGAGATCCAATGGAAGAGACCTGAATTCCTCTCTCCTGCAGCATTTCCCGGATGTTTTTTCTTTGCTGGGGGGTAAAATCCCCGCAGCTCACCCCATCTGCGTTGCGCAGTTCAATATACCGAAGGCCCAGCTCCTCCATGCAGTCCAGCTGCTCTTTAAAGGAATCGGCTGCTTCATCGGAAAACCCGCTGAGCCGGATGTATCCCGGCTCCCATGCGCCTTGGTTCTGTATCATCACTTTTCGCTCCTTTTCATGGCTTCTCTCAATAGCTTCCTTCCGTATTGAAGGTAGCTTCCCGCACCTGGGTTTTCTTCCGGGAAGCGGCGCGCTTCTTATTCAATTCCTGGAGATAAAGGTCCTCATCCACCGGAATTTCCACCGGCTTGCCCAGCCAGCTGGAGAGATGCATGGCGTTGGACAGCATCAGCCCGTAGATGCCTTCTTCTCCGGAAGCCACCAGAGGCGTGCCGTGGAGAATGTTGCCGGCAAAAGCCCGCAAAACACCCATGTGCTGAGGATTGGCTCCATCGGTTTCGATTTCCTGCCGGGTGCATTCCGGCTCATCAAAGCCACCCTTGGCGGTTTTGCAGAATTCTCTTTCGTTTTGCGCCAAAAGGTACAAAACCAATTTCCGATCCTCACAAACCAATTTGCCCCATTCCAGATCCACTTCAAAGCGATTGGTACCGGGGGCGTCGCCTGTAGTGGTAACAAACACGCCGGTGGCGCCGTTGGGGTATTCCAGATAAGCAGTCACATCGTCTTCTACCTCAATATCATGCCATTTTCCCTCGTGGCAGAACGCCTGCACCTTGCTGGGCATTCCGCAGATCCACTGGAGAAGATCCAGCTGATGGGGGCACTGGTTCAGTAGAACACCGCCGCCTTCCCCATCCCAGGTGGCTCTCCAATCGCCGGAATCATAATAGCTCTGGGTGCGATACCAGTCGGTAATGATCCAGTTCACACGCTTGATGGCCCCCAGGCTCCCGCTGGAGATCATTTCCTTCATTTTCTTATACAGGCAGTATGTACGCTGGTTGAACATCATGGCAAAGACCACGCCGTCCTTTTTGGCTTCTTCTGCCGCAGCGTTCATTTCTCTTACCTGCTTGGTGTATACACCGGCAGGTTTTTCACACAGCACATGCAGCTTTTTGGAAAAGGCCCGCATAGCCAGTTCCGGGTGCTGATAATGGGGAACGGCAATCAGCACGGCGTCGCAAAGACCGCTGTCGATCAAATCCGCTCCTTCCTCAAAGATCACCACAGATTCCGGCAGCTCCTTGCCGGCCCATTCCCGGCGGCTTTCCCGGCGGTCCGCCACAGCCGTCAGCTTTATTTCCGGAATCTCTCCGGCGCCCAGCCGGGAAGCATGAATGCTGCCCATATTTCCGATTCCGATAACGCCCATTCGTACCTGTTCCATACTGATTTCTCCCTTTATTTCTAAACTTTTTTGCCTTCCGGCATCCATTGACCTAACTGAAATTTTCAGCGATACCCCAAAGCCGCCAGATTATCATAGCTTTTTTTCAGGCATACAAAGGGGCTTTCCCGGCATACGTCCTGTTCTACCAAAAGATGCTGAGCACCCGCTTTTTGAAGGGCGTCCAAAATGGTGGGAAAATTCATATTTCCTTCCAGAACCGGCGCCATGATCTGCCCGGTTTCCCCCATATCCATATCTTTCAAATGGACGCAGGGAATACGCCCTTTCAAATATTCGATCCACTGGCAAACGTCTCCGCCTGCCGCCTGCACCCAATAGGTATCCAAGGTAAAGCCCATTTCCTCCGGGGAAAAGCTCTCTGCCAAATACTCCAGGATCCTTTTCCCGCCCACTTTCCGGAATTCAAAATCGTGGTTATGATACATCAGCAGCATTCCGGCCTGTCTGATTTTTTTGGCGGCTTCCTGAAAATCCCAAACAAAATGTTCCAGCCACTCCGGATGATGATAACGATCCGGCATATAGCCGATTCCAATATACGGGCACTGCATTTTCTCATGCTCCTGAATAACAGCTTCCGTCTCCGTGCGGATCCGTTCCACGTTGGTATGGGTCAGAACAATTTCCAGGCCATTTCCCCGGCACAGGGAAGCGATTACCTCCGGGGCAATGGGCCCCACGGCGGAAATCTGCACCTGCGTATACCCCATTTCCGCTACCTTTTGCAGTGAAAAAGCTAAATCCTTCTCATTTTGCGTGTACTCCCGAAGGGTAAACAATTGCGCACCCAGTTTCATTTCTTTTCCTCCCTTTTCAGAAAATCATACAAAGCTTTCCCATAAGCTCTGAGGAAAGTATAACATAATTCCAAAAATCTTCCATTGCAGAGCGAATGAAAGACATTGCAAAAATCACTTTTTTACAGTAGAATAAAAAAGATGAAAATCCAGCTTGTTTTCCCCTGCTTTTCAGGGGGTTATAGGGCTCGTTTAGGAGAGGGACTTTTATGAGCATGGTACAACTTATGGAAACGGACTCCATCAGCTGCCAGCATTCCGTTTCCACCTATACCCGAGATTCTTTTGATCTACACTGTCATTCCTATTATGAGATCTACTACATTATCAGCGGGCAGGTGCAGTACCGCGTGGAAGGCCAGGCCTACCGCCCGGAGCCTTATCACATTCTACTGATCCCCGCCAAAGCCTTTCACGGTGTAATGGTGGAATCCACGGAAGTATATGAGCGATACGCGTTCCACTTTCTTCCGGAACTTCTTACTCCCCAGGATCGTTCCCTGCTGCTGAAGCCTTTTCAAACCGGGGGCACCTTTTTCCGGGTAAAAGAACCGGAAGTTTTTTTGCAATACTGTGATTCCCTTCTGGAGTGCAGTAAGCTTCCCCCTCATCTGAAAGAAACCGCTATCCGCTGCCGCCTGGAGGCCCTTCTCACTCACATTCAGTGCATTCAAACGCCGGATTCCTCCCGGAAATCCGAAGAAAAACAGTCTGTTCAAAATGTTCTTCGATATTTAAACACTCATTTGCAAGAGCCTTTGACGCTGGAAAGTGTTTCCTCACACTTTTTCCTCAGCAAAAACTATTTGAACCATCTGTTCAAAGAAGCTACCGGAACCACCATTGGCAGCTACCTTTGCTATAAACGCGCAGCGCTGGCCCAGCAACTTCTTCTGGACGGCGTGCCTGCCTCCGACGCGGCGCTGGCCTCCGGTTTTACGGATTATTCCACCTTTTACCGAACCTACAAAAAGATTTTTGGTCACGCCCCTTCACAAGTGCAGCAGAAAACGTTTTCCTAAAAAATCTTTACGGTTCTATTCTATCGCCGGCTGTCACGCCGGCTGCAAAAAAAGGAAGCCATGGAGATGCTCTCCATGGCTTCTTTTTTATCTTTCCATCAATACAATATTGAATTCCGTCTTATATCGTCTTGATGGATTTCCCCGGTATCTCGCCCCAGCTTACCATCCGTTTTTTCCGTCCGCTTTTCAAGGTAGCTTCATATACAAAGATCTTTCCGACGTTCTTCAAAACTCTCAGTTCTCTCAGGATATAGCCGTCGTATAAGGAACGCTTCCGTTTAAATCGTTTCAGGCTGTCTTGGATCCCTTCCAAAAGGAAGAACAACTCTATCCCGTTTAGTATGTTTATTCCGGCATCGTCCCATCGGGCTGCGTCCTGCACCGCCTTGCGGCTTTTTTCTTTCAAGCTTTCGCTGAGCAAATCATAGCGGCTCAGAATATAGGGAACTCCCGCCGCTTCCAGGTAATACAATCTTCCCCGCCAGGAAAACAGCCCATAGATCAGATACCCTATTCCGGTAATAAGCAAAGCCGGAAAGGTCTGCTGAGGCGCTCCCCAGCCGCACAGCGCCGCCTCTGCCGCCAAGGCTGCCCAGAAAAAGCCGTGAACCCCTATCCGGACGCAATCTCGAATTTTAAAATAATGCACCCCAGCTCACACCTTTTTCAAACGTTTTCATCCCGGATCTCCCTCTGCTTTCAGAATGCCGCCAAAAACGGGATCTGGTATAAAAGGCAAAATCACAAACAGCAGATTCGTTTTGCTCAATCGGAGCTGCGGCTTTCCTCTTCCATCCGGTGAATGGCGTTTTGCGCCTGGGCCACGTCTTCTAAATTTTCCAATGCACAGAATACAGATTGCATTCTTCCTCTTCGGGTATAAACCTGTTCATAGAAGCGGATACTACCGTTTCCGTTTCTGTGAAATTTAATATGCATGGGAGGAAGGTCTTCCGCCTCGTACATCTCCATATTTTTCCCCGAATAAATCATGATCTTTTTATTGGTGATCACATAGGCGGTTTTGCCCCGCAAACGCGCCCTGCGGATAAAAGTTCCGAAGAGCAAATATACGCCTATGGCGATAAACGGCAGCCCCCAAAGGAGAAAGAAAATAGGAGCGCCGCCGGCAATAACGGTTGCTTCCCAGAATAAAGAAAAAGAAAGCCACACCAAGCCAAACAAAACCATAAACACATCCTGCCCGGCAAACATATTGCCCTTTCCCGGCTTTCCCCGCCATAAAACATATTCATCGCTGCCGATATACGGCCGGAAGATTTCCAGCTCATCCCTGTATTCCATTGATTTTCCTCTTTTCTCTGCTGCATTTTAGAGGATCCGTTTATGCAAACCGTGCCGCAGCAAAAGTTTCGCTGTGATCCAAAGACCCTCTCTTTGCCATTGTATCACAAAAGCCTTTTCGGAAACAACCCGAAAAAGGGAACCTCTTTGTGGAATACGGAGAAACCGAAGAAAACGGAACAGAACTTCCACACCGACGGACTGAAAAGGCAGAAGCTCCTTTTCCTTCCCCCAATGGTCTTAGGATCTTTGCGTTTCCGTACTTCCTTAAATAACAGCTTCTTTCCCGCCCAACAGGTAATGAACAGGTAATCAAGGAAAAGCTTTCAAGTCTTTGGCATAGCATCCATTTTTATATCTGCGGTGGATTGCTGACCATTTTCAATTCAGGAAACGGAATCACGACAAGGATAAACCGTATTCGATTTGTCAAGAGGTCTTTTTGCATATCGTAACAGCTTTTCAATAAAGTGAAAAGCAGAGATGTCAGCCCCTCTTGATCACCTAACAGCACCGGCTCTGAAGCTGCTCCACTTGTTTTCCCCTCGGAAAGTGCACGATGGCTGCAAGTCATACCATCGCCTGCTTCGCAGGTGGTAAGTAAGTGCGCCTCTTGGCACAAAGATTGAAACCAATGCCCACATATGCTATAATTTCATTATAATCAATTAGAATTTACGGAGATGTTTACATGATAGTCCTAAAGATATTGGCCGTAGTGCTGGGGCTGGCGTTCCTTCTGTTTGGATACTTCATTTATTTCAAAAAGAAATATAATCTCATTAACGGTTTTGAGGCAGACTTTAAAGCTGGTCGGAAAAAGGAAGAATACGCAAAGAGCGTGGGAATGGTAGAGTTTGTTGCTGGTATAGTTCTGCTGATCGCAGGTGTTGCACTTATTTTATTCGCCTGACAAATCCCAATTTGAATATCAGTAAATTATGACCTTTCAACAGAGGTTACAGTGCTTTAACAAAATCCTCCAAAAGCCTTGAAAACAAAGGATTTATCGCAATGTGTCCGCCTTATTCCTTTATATGATTTCACACAATGTTACCCTTGCTTTAATTGCTTATAAGGGCAAAATCAAGGGCAGAAAAAACTGATAATAAGATATAACAATATGTGGCAATCGGAGAACTGTGATGTATGTGCGAATATATTATACGGGAGGATTTCAAAATGGACAAGTATATGTACGATGAAAACAATGGTCTTTGGTACGAGCGAAACAGCGATTACTATTTTCCGATGCTTGCTTTACCCACCGAAGAAAGCAAGCCTATCGGCTTATGGGGGCAGCGTCACAAACGCTATTTACAGGAACACAAGAGAGCGTTTTATGCCAGTCTGCTCACAAGCGGTAAACTAAACAGTTACCTTGCTGATATTGACGAGCGGGCGAAGGAACGCTTTGAAAGGCTTGTAGAGGATATGAAACGGTCGCAGGGTATTACGGAGCAACTAAAAGCAGAAAATGCCTTAGAATGGACAGGAAGAATGAATAATATAAGGGCTTGTGCATGGGAGATTGTAGGAAGTGAAATCATTTTTGTATAGGCAACACAGCGACAGAAGGTAAAAGCTCTGTCGCTTTTCTTTTTGGGGAGTGCTGTTTATTCTCTGGAAACGGAAAGAATAGAGGTAAAATATTTGTAAGCATTTAAATACAGATTGACTTCTCATATTTTATCTGGTAAAATAGTTCAATATAGAAATGTTCTAATAGGAATAGAGGTGACAAATTTGGAAACCAAAGGTGGCTTTTATATTACACAAATTAAACAACGTCAAGACAGGATTTTTGAACGGTTACTACTTGAAAATGGCATTGAAATAAGTGGTGGGCAGGGACGAATTTTATTTATTCTATGGAAAACAGACAAGCTCACGATTAGCGAAATAAGTGAAAAAACCTCTCTTGCAAAAAATACTGTATCTGTTGTAATAAATGGAATGGTGAATAAGGGAATTGTAGAAAGAAATATTAACCCATACA
>CALWUW010000020.1 GCA_944384815.1 uncultured Clostridia bacterium | reverse complement strand
GATGTGATCCAGGTAAGCGGGGACCGTGTGGTGATCGGTATCGGCAGCATCATCACGGCAGCGGTAAATGAAAAGAATCTGGCAAAAGTATCGGGCGTTCCCGCTGCACCCGCCTTAAAGGCCGGGGACAAAGTAAAAGTTCTGAAAAACCGGCTGTACGACGGCGGGGAGTTTACCGTATATTACAGCTCCTATGATGTGATCCAGGTGTCCGGGGATCGGGCAGTGATCGGCGTGGGAGATATTGTCACGGCGGCGGTAAATGTGAAAGATCTGCAGAAAGTATGAGGGACTGCATATGCCGGTAGAAAACATTGTTGCCGCTTTATCCCTGCTGGGAACGGCTTTGGGAAGCCTTGCGGGAATTCTCGCCTCCAGCCGCCTGACTACTTATCGAATCGGGAAACTGGAAGAGAAAGTCAACAAACATAATGGCTTGATCGAACGGATGGTGGCGGTGGAGCAATCTACAAAATCCGCCCATCATCGGCTGGACGATCTGGAAAAACGTGTGGGAGAATCCTGAAGGCTTTAATTGATGCAGGGAAAGAACATCCCTCTTACAACGGATTCAATACGCAGTTCTTTCCTTGAAACATAATTGAGTAGATAAGAAAGGAATGTACTATGGACGCAATTCTTTTATTTTTTAGTTTGGCTGTCAGTGTAGAAGGACTGGTGGAATACGTAAAAACTTTTATAAGCAAAGACTGGAAAACCACGGTTATTCAGGCAAGCGCCCTTCTGGTTTCGGTGGTGCTTTGCCTGCTGGCCGGAGCCGACATCTATGCCGCACTGGGCGTCACTTTCCAGGCGCCGTTTGTAGGCTCTGTTTTGACAGGGATTTTTGCCAGCCGGGGTGCCAATTATGCCAGTGATATACTGAAGCGACTGAAAACAGCTTCGGACACCGTCTCTTGACCCACAGCCGGAAAAATTAAAGCGCCCAGCGCCCCAGAATCTCCGGAAGCGCTGGGCGCTTTGTCTGCCGCTAAAGCCTTTCTCGCAAAACCTTTCAGCGGGTCAGCTCTGTTTCGCAAGTTCCCTTGGACGCCATATCCAGAATGCCCTGCACACCGCAGCGAACCATACTGGAAACCGCCGCATCCGTATAAAACGCCATGTGCTGCGTCATGATCACGTTTCGGAACTGGTGCAGATAAAACCAGTTTCGGTTGGAGAGAATGTCTACCCGGTGATCCTCGTGGATGATCCCCTCATCGCCTTCCACTGTGTCCATTCCCAAGGCGCCGATCTTCTCCGACTCCACGCCTTCCACCAGCGCTTCAATGTCCACCAGTTCTCCCCGGGCGCAGTTGATTAAAATTACGCCGTCCTTCATTTTTGCAATGCTTTCCTTATCAATAATATGCCATGTGGAGGGAAGCAAAGGCATATGCAGGCTAATAATATCGCAGGTGCGGTACAGCGTTTCCAAATCCGTATATTCCGCCAACTCCCGGGCTTCCGGATTTTCCCGAACGTCATAGGCCAGCAGACGGCATCCAAATCCGGAAAGATTTTTCAGCACCTGGCATCCGATTCGTCCGGTTCCCATAATGCCCACTGTCAGATCTTTCATTTCCCGACCCTGCAGGCCATGGAGAGAAAAGTCGTTTACCTGCCCCCGCCACAACGCCTGTTTGTAATGCCGCAGGCACATCAGCATCATCATTACGGTAAAATCCGCCACACCGTTGGGAGCGTACAACGCATTGCATACTTTCAGCCCGATTTTTCCGGCATGCTCCAGGTCGATATGATTATATCCTATAGTGCGTGTGGAAATAAATTTGACGCCCAGCGCCTTATAGCGGTCCAAAAGCTCCGGATTCAGGGATCCCTGCCCCAAAGTGGTAACGCCTTCGCACCCTTCTGCCCAATCCGCGTTTTCCAAAGTGGGGACTTCGCTGTGCAAAATCAGCTCTACTCCGGGCAAAGTGTTAAAATACGCAAAATCCCTTTTTTCGTCTTCCCGAACCTCGTATGCGCAAATTCTCATACAGAACCTCCTGTTTTTCCTTTGTATCGTTTATATTTTTACCAACATAGCCAAAAGCGGAATGGTAAAAACCGAGCATACCGTTGTTAAAAAGGTAACTTCCGTCATGCTTTCTGCGTCTCCGCCGTATTCCATGCAAAGCATGGTGCCGTTGGTAGCCACCGGCATTCCTGCCAACACAACGGAAATGCCCAAAAGGAGAGGATCCGTCAGCCATCCTTTAAACAGCAGCCACACTAAAACCGGCAAAGCCCCCAACCGCAGCAGCGTAACAATATAGACGCCCGGCCGGCGAAACATTTTACTGAAAGGAATTTCCGCCAAAGACGAGCCAATAATCAGAAGCGCCGCAGGCGTTGTGATCTGCCCTAAAAGGCTGCAAGCCTCTCCCAGCACCGGAGGCGAAGGAATTTGAAGCAGCGCCAAAATCACCGCTAAAATCGCCGACACCAGCGCAGGAGAAATCAGCCTTTTCCATTCCAAACGAACCCCTTCCTGCCCCCGGGCTACAAACAAAATCCCTAAAGTAAACGCTAAAATATTAAAGGGAAATGTAAAGACCGAGGCGTAAAACAGTGCCCCCTGCCCAAAGATGGACGTCACCACTGGGAAACCGATAAACGCTACATTGCCGAAAGCCAGCGCAAACTGATAGACGCCTTTCTCTCCGACGGTGCCTGGAATCCATCGAGGAAACAGAACGGCCGCCGCCAATAACACCGCATATCCCGCTACAGCCGCCGCCATGATCTCCAGAATTTTTCCGGCTTCCGGCACGGACTCGGCGTCCAAAACAGACGCCAGGATCATAGCCGGCATGGTAATATTCACCACCAAGCGGGACAAAAGCCGGTTCATTTCTCCATTCATAATTTTTAGACGATTGGCCAGCCAGCCCACCAGAAGCAGCACAAAAAGGGTAAGCATTTGAAAAAACACCGCAAAAAAATCCATTTTCATCCTCCGCACCTGAAAATTATACTCTGCTTTTATCAGGCGCTATGGACAAAAACGCCTTGAATTGCAGGAAACCGTATTCCTTAAGAAAACAATAAAAATCCTATGAAAGAAAATCACAGAAGCGCTTCCAGCTGTGCCAGCGTTTCCGCGAATTCCACAGCCGTATCTTTTACCGGTTCCGGGGAAGCCATATCCACTCCCGCCAATTTCAGCAGCTCAATGGGATGTTTGCTGGATCCCGCCGACAAAAAGGCTTTATAGCCCTCCACAGCCGGTTTTCCTTCTTTTTGTATACGCCGGGAAATAGCCACCGCAGCCGAAATACCGGTAGCATACTGATACACATAAAACGCCCGGTAGAAATGCGGGATTCTGGCCCATTCATAGGAGATGTTCGTATCCGCCTGGAAGCCCGGGCCATAGTACTGCTCATTGATCTCCCGATGGATCTGGCAAAGCGTGTCCGGAAGCAAGGGCTCTCCCTGCTCCACCAAACGGTGGGTTCGATCTTCAAAATCCGCAAACATGGTCTGCCGGTAGAATGTGGAACGAATATCATCCAGATGCTTGGAGAGAAGCAGGATCCGTTCCTCTTTGCTTTGGGCATGCTCCAACATATACCGATACAGCAGCATTTCGTTGGTAGTGGAAGCCACTTCCGCGCAAAACAGGGAATAATCCGAATAAATATATGGCTGATGCTTCTGGGAATACCAGGTGTGCATGGAATGCCCCATTTCATGCACCAAGGTAAACACATCATCCAGAGCGTCTCCATGGTTCAGCAACATATACGGATGCACGCCGTATACTCCTGTGGAATAGGCGCCGCTTACCTTGTCCTTATCCGGGTACACATCGCTCCAACGTTCCTGGATCGCCTGCTTCACCACTTCCGTGTAATCTTCCCCTAAAATCGCTGTGGATTCCAGCATCAGCTTGCAGGCTTCCTCATACGAATATTTCCGATCCACGTCCGGCACAATGGGGACAAACAGATCATACATATGGCTTTGGGAAATCCCCAGAAGACGATTGCGAAGCCCGATATAGTCCTGCAAGGGCTTCACATTGGCCCGCACATTTTCCAGCAGCGCATCGTATACATTCTGCGGGATGAAATCTTCCTCCATTGCCTTGGCCCGGGCGGAAGAATAGTTCCGGCTTTTGGCCAAATACACGTCCGCTTTTACCTGCGCATAGTAGTTGGAGGCCAGTGTGTGGATATATCCCCCGTACACGCCTCCCAGCAGCTTTTCAAAAAAGTCTTTTCGGAAGGAACGGTCCGGATCCGACATGGCCGACGCATAATAAGCATCTTTGACCGGGATTTTCTCCCCCTGGGAATTGGTCAGTTCCTGGGCAGGCGTATCATTTACGATCAGATCATTATAGATCTTATTGTAAGCGGACTGCATATCCTCCATACGAACCATCAGTTCTTCCATTTCCGGCGGCAGAATATGCGGCTTTCGGCTCAGCAGATCTTCCATATACTGTTCATATACCTTCAAAGCCGGAAGCTCCTCACAATATGCAGCAAATCGCTCCATGGTCAGTTTCATCAGTTCCGGCGTAAGAAACGCCAGTTTTTCTCCCAACGCGCTGTATACTCCTGAAATCGTTTCATACAGCTTTTTCCCTTCCGGCTGAGACATATGGGCGTCATAGCGGCAATGGGCATAAACGAAAAGCCGGCTCAACAGTTGTGAAAAGCAGCTCTGCAAAGACAGCGTTTCCTCCAACTGGGACGCGTTTTCACACACTTTTCCTCGTTTTTTCGCCAGCTGCTCTCCAATCTCCTTCAATTTCTCCAGTTCTTGCTGCCAAGCGGAAACATCGGGATAAATATCCTCCAGATTCCACGTATAACGGAGATCTTTTTTCTGTATTTCCATTGTGATTCCTCCTTGCTGCGTAGTTTACTTAAATAAAATTAAGATATAAATAATCTTCTCTGTCCGCATTGAACCAGAAAGATCCTTTCCCCAAAAAAGGTATATCCTTTTGAGCGGGATTCTATACGTACCAGCAAAAACAGCAGGCGCTTTCCCACAAAATCACCTGCTGAACCTCTTTCATCTTACAAATTTTTCCCGGGAAAGTCAAGAGAAGGAAAATGATAAAAAACAGTCCTTTACTAAAAAGGAAAGAGCCTGCCTTTTCAGGCAAGCCCCTTCCTTTATCAGAGAATATCAGGATGATAAGGATAACAGACAACATTAAACGTATTCCCGAACGGAGCGGAACGCATCCAAAATTGCTTTCAGGTGATGTTCCGGAACATCCGCCGGCAAATTGTGAACACCGGAGAAGAAGTAACCGCCGCCGGATTTAAAGATGTTCAAAATCTCAACCGTTTTGGCATAAACCTCCTCATAGGTAGATTCCGGACGGAACATTTGCGCGTCATAACCGCCGCCCCAGAAAATCAGATCTTTTCCGAAGGCCTCTTTCAGCCCTGCAGGATCCATCCCCTGCCCTGAAATCTGAACGGGATTGTAAATTTCCAAACCACATTTGATCAGGTCTCCCAAAATATTTCGTATTGCACCGCAGGAATGCAGATTGATTTTCATGGATGTGGTGTTCTTCCAGCCCTGAAACAGTTTCTTATAATAGGGTTTATAGATTTCTCTCCACAAACCGTCTCCAATGGTAACACACCGGTTATCCCCGAAATCATGAGCGATGGACAAAATATCCACATACTTTCCAATGGCCTGATCCAGCTGCCGCAACTGGGACAAAGCAGATTCCACGGACTTCTCCAAAAACTCCTTCATGATCTCCGGTTCTTCCTTCATCAGGATCATACTGCCGATCATTCCGCCGGGCTGGATCTGAAGATCCGTAATCGTTTCGCCCATGCACAAGGCATAGTCCGTTTCCTCATACAACTTTTTGGCGGTCTCTTCCCATTCCCGCAGCTTATCTTCCGGAAGATCCATGGGAGGATGATACGAATCCGGATCCGGAACATCAAAGTCTGCCAGCAAATCCGTAGCGGAGGGGCTGTCAAAGAAAAACGCTCCTTTAGGGCATACCGAATTCCAGCAAGTCTCCCAAACCACGCTGCCGTCTTCCCTTTCAAGGAAAGAGTCCTTCACCGGGATACGGAAAGTCTTGCCCCAAAGCTTTTGCTCTTTCCACTGTTTTTCCCAACCATCTCCACGCAAAGGCGCCTTACACATTCCCGGGGAAGCCAACAGCATAATGTCTCCCTGCATGGCCTGCAGTACGTCTTCTTCAAAAACGGCATTGGTCATAAATGTATCGATCCGAGGAGGAGTGGACGGAAGCCCCAACACCTTCTGCAATTTATCATAAGCCAAAACATGCAATCCTGCTGTTTCACAGCCACCCCAAGCATTGGGGATACGGTCTGGCAAACAATGCTCCAGCACTGCGCGAACCCGTTCTCTGGATGTCATAAAAGTCCTCCTTTTAGATTCCCGGCTTACCCATCCGGAAAAAACGATTCTACCGTAAATTTTTTCTAATTAAAAATAAAAATTGAATATCTTGCAAAAAGATACTACCATGATTTATGTTTCTTTTCAAGGAGGTTTTTAGTATTTTTTTGTTGTTTTTTAAAATAAGATAAATAAGTCTTAAAAATAGCAAAATATTACGCATTTAAAACATACTTAATGTTTTAAATGCGTAGCTTTTTTAAATCACATTTTATTGGCACTAGAGAAACAATTGAAATTCTATGTGTTTCGTTATATACTTTGTAAAAAACCATCTGCAGCTCAGCACAAAGGAGAAACACAGACATGGCTCTTCTTTTAGACATAAACCTTTCGGATAAGGAACAGCTCTGTTCCATTGGAAAAGCACTTTCTTCCCCTATCCGTCTGGAAATTCTGGATCTTTTGAATTATAATTCGCTGAATATCGGGCAAATCGCCCAAGCGTTGGATCTTCCCGCTTCCAGCACGGCACTTCATGTAAAAATTTTGGAACGAGCCGGGCTTTTGGTTTTGGAGTCTCGTCCAGGTTCCCACGGGTCCATGAAATTGTGCCGCAAAAATGCCGAGGGCTTGCGGGTAAGTTTTTTAAAGCCCAACGAAAATATCGACCACATTGTAACAACGGAGATGCCGGTAGGGCATTTTACCAAATGCAGCGTCACCCCTACTTGCGGCTTAGCAAACGAGCAGGGGTTTATCGGCATCAACGATATGCCTGCTAATTTTTATTTACCTCACAGGACTACCGCCGGTATGCTTTGGTCTTCCAGCGGCTATGTAGAATACCGTTTCCCAAATCTTCTTCCTCCAAAGAAACAAGTGAAAAAACTGATTCTTTCCTTTGAAATTTGCTCGGAAGCTCCTGGATATAATCCTCAATGGAAATCAGATATTTCTCTTCAAATCAACGACTCTTTCTGCGGTATTTACCGTTCTCCGGGAGACTTTGGCGCAAGACGGGGCAAACTTACTCCCCTTTCCATGCCGGACGGCTACAGCCAATATGGTTTGCTGGTGACCTTTGAGATCTCAAAGGATGGAACCTTTCTCAATGGCCAACCGATCAGTGAAACAAAAATTGAGGATCTTTTTTCCCAGCAGGATGAGTCCATCAAAGTGCGTATCGGAAACCAACCGGACGCCGAATACGTGGGGGGATTTGTTCTTTTCGGAAAAGAATTTGGAGATTTCCCCCAGGATCTTTTGCTTTCTTTGGTCTACTAACCTTACCTTTGAAAAATATCCCGGCAGAAGCTTCTACCAATCCATCAGCTGTATAATCGCGAATCATTGCCAAACGTTTGGCATGAAAAATTCCGATCCTGCAAAAATCCCTCTGATGTATTTTTACATCAGAGGGATTTTTATCTGCTGTCTGTTTTAACGATCCGGGTTCATTCATTGAACCAGATTTTAGGTGTCATGCGCTTCAAAAGATTTTATCCTTCCTTTTTACGGAAGCTGTCCTTTAAAGAAACGGCCCGATTGAACACAGGATGGCCAGGCGTACTATACTTGGAATCCACGCAAAAATATCCCTGGCGCATAAACTGATAGGAACTTCCGGGAGCCGCTTCCTGCAAACCGGATTCCAATTTGCATCCCTCCAGAACCTGCAGGGAATTAGGGTCAATACAATCCAGGAAATTCTTCCCTGCTGCATCCGGTTCCGCGTCGGAGAACAAATTGCTGTAAAGCTGCACCTGTCCCTCAAAGCAGTGGTTGGCATCCACCCAATGAATGGTGGACTTGATCTTTCTCCCGTCCGCAGGGTTTCCTCCACGGGACTGAGGATCGTATTCACAAAGGACCTCCGTTACTTTTCCGAATTCATCCTTCACAAAGCCTGTGCATTTCACCACATAGGTGCCCTTCAGGCGCACTTCATTCCCCGGGAACAGGCGGAAGAATTTTCCAACCTTTTCCTCCATAAAATCTTCTTCCTCGATCCAAAGATTCCGGGAAAAAGTAATGGTACGGCTGCCGGAAGCGGGATCCAACGGATTATTTTCCACTTCAAATTCTTCGGATTTTCCTTCCGGATAATTAACCACCGTTAAACGCACAGGATGCAATACCGCCATAGCCCGGGTTGCCACTTCATTCAGGTCCTCCCGGAGGCAATGCTCCAGAAAATCATACTCCACTGTGGACGCTACTTTGGAAACACCGATCCGTTCGCAGAAATTCCGAATGGACCGCGGCGTATATCCCCGCCGGCGCAGTCCGCAAAGCGTAGGCATACGGGGATCATCCCATCCGTCCACCCAGCCTTCTTCCACCAACTGACGCAGCTTCCGCTTGGACATCACCGTATAGTTGATTCCTAAACGGGCAAACTCGATCTGCCGGGGACGGAAGGGCACCGAAACATTTTCCACCACCCAATTATAAAGCGGGCGATGATCTTCGTATTCCAAAGAGCACAGAGAATGGGTGATTCCTTCCAAAGCATCCTGAATGGGATGGGCAAAATCATACATGGGGAAAATACACCATTTCGTTCCCTGGCGATGGTGTTCAATGTACCGGATCCGATAGAGCACCGGATCCCGCATATTGAAATTACCGGAAGCCAGGTCGATTTTCGCCCGAAGGGTATAGCGCCCTTCCGGGAACTCTCCTGCCCGCATACGGCGGAACAGGTCCAGGCTTTCTTCTATGGGACGGTCCCGGTAAGGAGACACGGCAGGATGCGTCAAATCGCCCCGGTATTCCCGGAACTGCTCCGGCGTCAATTCGCAAACGTAAGCCAGCCCCTTCTGGATCAGCTCCTCGGCGTAGGCATAAGTCTGCTCCCAATAATCGGAGCCATAAAAAAAACGGTCTCCCCAATCAAATCCCAACCAGTGAATATCTTCCTGGATGGCATCCACATACTCTGTGTCTTCTTTTGCGGGGTTGGTGTCGTCCATACGCAGATTGCAAATGCCTCCAAATTTCTCCGCCGTGCTAAAATTGATCACCAAGGCTTTGCAATGCCCGATATGCAAATATCCGTTAGGTTCGGGGGGGAAACGGGTGTGCACCTGCATTCCTTCGCAGCGCCCGCCTTTACTGATATCTTCTTTTACAAACTCATGAATAAAATTGCTGGAGCCTTCCTCTTCTTCCGAGGAGGTGCGCAAAATTTCTTCGCTCATAAATTCGCAAGCCTCCTTATTTTCTGTCTCTATGTTTGATTCTTTTTTTCCGGAAGCCTGCTCAGGCTTCTGCGCTTCTCAGTTTCTCCTGGCCCAAGCGCAGCCGGCGAAGGGCTTCCTCCCTGCCCAAAAGCGTCAGGATTTCCATAGCGCCGCCGGGGGTCACCTGCACGCCTGCGGCAGCAATACGGACAGGCCAAAGCAAAGTCCCGTTTTTCACGCCTAACGTTTGCGCCAATTCCATCAAGCTATCATGGATCGGCTGCAGTTTCCATTCCGGAAGCTGCTCCAAAACAGGAATAGCCGCTTCCAGCATCTGCAGGGAATTTTCCAAATTGGTTTTGCTTTTCTTATTTACAAAAAGCTCCGTGCTGTATTCCGGAAGCTCCCGGAAAAAGTCCAGCAGCTGAGGGATCTGCAAGAACTTGGTGATTCTGGGCTGCAAAATTCCTGCCAGCACATCCCAGTCCTTTTCTCCCTCCGGAAACACTTCCCGGAAGAACGGCATGGCCTTCTGGATAAAGGTCTCCTGGCTCATGGCCCGAATGTACTCTCCGTTAAACCAGTTCAGTTTATCGTAGTCAAACACCGAAGGCGCTTTGGAGATTCCGTCAATGGAAAAATGCTTTTCCAATTCTTCCAGAGTAAACAGCTCCTGGTTATCCTTGGGGCACCAGCCCAGCAAAGCAATGTAATTGACAATGGTTTCCGGCAAATATCCCTCTTCCATCAAATCGGCAAAACCGGTGGATCCATGCCGTTTGGAAAGCTTGGACACGTTGCCCTGGTCATCCTTTCCCATAATCAAAGGCAGATGCACATATGTGGGGATCTCCCAGCCGAAAGCCTGGTACAAAAGGTTATATTTAGGCGTGGACGTCAAATACTCGCAGCCGCGCACCACGTGGGTAATCTGCATCAGATGATCGTCGATCACATTGGCAAAATTATAGGTAGGGTATCCATCGGATTTAATAAGGATCTGGTCTTCCAGCTCTGTGTTTTCGATGGTGATATCCCCGTAAACCGCGTCATGGAACGTGGTGGAACCTTCCACCGGCATCTTTTGCCGGATAACATAGGGGGTTCCCTTATCCAAAAGCTCTTTTACGGTTTCCGGAGAAAGATCCCGGCAATGCCGGTCATATCCTCCCAAACCGCTTTCTTTGTCATGGAGAGACTCCAATCTCTCCTTGGTGCAGAAGCAATAATATGCTTTCCCTTCTTTGACCAGCTGCTCCGCGTAAGGCAGATACAGGTCTTTCCGCTGGCTTTGCACATACGGCCCAAACTCACCGCCTACGTCGGGGCCTTCGTCATGCTTGAGGCCTACCAGCTTCAGCGTATTATAAATCACGTCCACAGCGCCTTTCACCAGTCTCTCCTGGTCCGTATCTTCAATACGGAGCACGAAAGAACCGCCTTGGGACCTGGCGATCAGATATTCATATAAAGCCGTCCGCAAATTTCCCACGTGCATAAATCCGGTGGGACTGGGGGCAAATCTTGTGCGAACCATTTTCTTTTCCATAATATCCCTCGATCTAATTCAATATGATTCTCTCATTATACGAAAAAAGTGCCGTAAATTCAACCGTTTCCTTCACTTTTCCCCGATTCTTCCGCTTCTTCCTTTTCCCGAACATACTCTTCCAGACAAATCTCTTCCTGAAACAAAAATTCCGCCAGTTCCGCCCCCACATACCGGTAATGAACCGAAGAAAACGGAACCCCTGTAATTTCTTCCTTTCCCTGAGGATAACGCAAGATAAATCCGTATTCCCAAGCATGCTGCTGCAGCCACGAAGACGCTTCCGCCGCCTGGGATTCCTGCGCTGGGCAGATATCCACAGCCAGGCCTGTCTGGTGCTCACTGCAGCCTCCGGGCTCCACAGTCTCTTTCGCCTTTTCTCTTGCCTTCTGCCCGCTCCATCCTTTCCCTTCCCAAGCTTCCACTTCCTCCTGGAACTGTTTCTCCTGTTCTTCCCGGGAACGGTATCCTGCTGTGCAGCGCAGATCATACCCAGCTTCGGAAGCTTCCTGCATAAGCTTTTCCAAAGGGTAAAACGCCCGGGAATCCACCAAAATTTCCTGGTACTCCAGTAAAATCTGCTCCATGGGCATGTCCAGCGGATGTTTTTCATCCACCAGCATCCATTGCCATTCATCCCAACAAAAAGACTCTTTTTTAATGGGGCCTAAAATCATTTCCTCCGGTTCGCTTTCCAACGATTCTTCCGGCTGGGAAGACAAGGAGCTTTCTTGACCTTGCTCCTCACCAAAAACTTCATGAAAAACTCCTGTTAAAGGGTTACTGTCTCCCATAGCCCATAAAAAAAGTCCGCTTATGCCTACGCAAGCGCCTGCGAACAAAACACAGAGCATTCCTTTTCCTGTAAAAACAGCTGCTATTTTTTTCTGCATAAGTATCCCTCCTGCTCTTTAGTATGGAGCGTTTTGGTTCTCTCATGCAAAAATCAAAAAATTTGAATTTAGGGGTTGCAATTTCCAAAACTTTGTGCTAAAATAATCAACGTTGTCGACCGGGTGTGGCGCAGTTGGTAGCGCGCTTGACTGGGGGTCAAGAGGCCGTGAGTTCAAGTCTCGCCACTCGGACCAAAACAAACCGCATGAGATAGCCGTTTTTTCAGGCTTGACCATGCGGTTTTCTTTTTGTAGGTACAAAATTGACTACTTTTTGACTGCTTTACAAAACAAACAGGCCCTCTGCCGTCATCCAAGGCAAAGGGCCTGTTTCATTCTCAAAGAATCAGTCTAAAAACTCTACACTGTCATCTTCACCGACGGCCAGCTTTACATATGTAAAAGTATCTCCTTCATAAAGGCCGTACACACCCAGAAAATCGGTATCCGGAGCCAGTTCCGTTTTGCTGTAGGTTGTGCCGTTAAAAACCACATCCGGGCCGTCGGTCAGTACGCCAACAGCGGATTCCGTTTTCACAGAAACTCCTTCACAGGCTACGAATACTTTGATAAGGTTATCTTCCAGCGTTGTTTCCTTTGCGGCGCCGGAAGTGACCTCTTTACAGGTAACAACGGATCCTTCACCGAAAGAACAGTCGCTGCCCAAGCTGACCATAGCATGGTAATCGCCTACGATGGTAAGGCCGCCGTTAAAAGTGCAATTATCAAAAAAGATCTCGCTGCGCAAATCAATGGCTCCATCCCGAGTGCTGGCCGGATCTACCGTAACTGTGACCATTTTATCAAAAACCACATCATAAACTTCGGTTCCTTCGCCGGCTTTCAGCTGATAATCATACTGCACATCGGTTTGCGCCGCGCTGCTGTCAGCACTGGAAGCCTCCGACTGCACGGAACCCTTTGTATCACAGGCGCAAAGCGCCAGCAGCAGGCACCCCGCAAGGCAAAAAGCAATCCATTTGTTTCGTTTCATGTTACATCCTCCCTATGGTCAGTTTTCTCTGATATTTCTTTCAGCATACCACATTTAGAAGACCAAATGGTGCGCAGAAAGCGCACTGTGTTTTTACTGATACTGGATCCGGAACGAGGCCTGAGACAATTGTTCCTGCGCCAGAGCCTGGTGCTGTTTGCTTAAAGTAAGAAGTGTGAGCCAGGGGCAATCCAGCAGAGGCGTAAGATCCGTAAGAGGATTTTCCCGCAGGTCCACATCCGTCATTACAGGGAGTTGAGGCAGAAAGGACAAATCGCTCACTCCCGTCTCGCCGAGATTTACAAAGCGCAGATTCGGCAGCTGCGCAAGCGCCTCAGGGTGAGAGATAGTGCTGCCGTACAAATCCAGATCCCGGAGTTTTTGAAGCCCCACAAAGCAGGACAGATCCACTCCCGGCGTGGAATACAGCCGCAGTTCCACCAGATTGGTAAGCCCCGCCAGGGTTTCCACCGACCCGCCGAGCAATTCCCCCACGATCAGTCGGGAAAGGTTGGGGCAAGATTCCAGCGGGGATAAATCCGTAATCCAGGTGCTGCGCATGTTAAGAGACTGAATACCGCTCCCTTCCAACATCTCCACCGAGGTGATACCGGTAGCCTCCAACGTCACTTCCTGGAGGGCCGTCAGCTGAGCCAACACCTCCGCCGTGCGCACGGGATTTTCTCCCAAATCCAGCACCTGCAGCCCTGCCAAGCCGGATAGCGGGCTCAAATCCGAAATCTGGTTGCCTGTAAGGCTGAGATACTCCAGCGGCAGATTCGCCAAAGGAGAAAGATCGGTGATTTTCTGATAGTCCAGAACCAGCACCCGCAAATGGGTACACTGGGCCAAAAGCTCCAGATCATCGTCGCCAATATCCCCATGGGCGGTTTCTCCTGCATAGTGGTCATGAGCAGAACCGGCCAATTCCTCATGCTCCCGAAGGGTGTCCACCAGGTTTTGCCCGCACACCAAAAGCTGCTCCACTTCTCCCAGCCGTTCCGCAGGAATGGGTTCTCCCTCTCCCAGCTGCAGTTCCTGGCGAAGCGCATCCTCCAGCAGAGAGGACTGGGGCTCTACTGTCCCGGAGGAGCCCCGCAAAAAGCCAAAAGAAATCATCATACAAGCTACACAAGCTATACAAAGCAAACAAGCCGCACTGGCAGCAGCGGCAGCTCCATGCCGCCAACGGCATTTCAGCTTTCGGCACACCGACCGGACAGAGGAATAGCGATTTTTAGGGTCAAAAGCTGTACAGTGCTGGATCAAACGGCGCAGAGAACCGGACTTTACACCTGAAAGCGAAGCGTCAAAACTGCCTGTACATAAAAAGCGCATAAGCATTCCCAGACTATAAATATCGGAACGCTGATCCGTTTGCTGATAACCGAATTGCTCCGGTGGAGCCGTTGCCTGGGTTCCCAAAAATACCGTATCCCCCTGCTTCTCTGGTTGATGGCGGCGAGCGGCGCCCAAATCTATGAGATGACAACAGCCGGAAGAATCCAAAACCACGTTTTGGGGCTTTACATCCCGGCATATCACCGGCGGATTTTGGCTGTGAAGATAACGCAGCACCTTACACAAAGACAATGCCACGGCTCTCACTTTGTCCGAAGAGAGGGGGCCCTGAGCCATCACTTGTTCATAAAGACTGATGCCTTCCACATACTCCCGAACCAGGTACTCCTTCCCTTCCCATTCCACATAGGAAATCGGGCGGGGAATCTGCGGATGCCGCAGACCTTGCAGCAAATCGTATTCCTGCCGCAGGGCGTCTTCCCGCCCTGCAGGCTGAATCTTCAGCACCGCAGGCCATCCTGCCTGATCCTGAATGAGATACACCTGCCGTTCTCCGTCCTTCAAGCAGGACTGAACGCTGTATTGGGCATGCAGACAAGGAGGCAGCAAAAGAGAATCCAGCACCTGCGCCTGATACTCCCGCAAAAACTCTTCTCTCTCTTTCATATCACAGCTCCTTGCCAAAAAGGCTCCGTTCCGGCAGGGAAGAAAGCAGATCTTCTGCTTCCAGGAGAGTCATTTTCTGATTAAGAGCGAAGATCACAGCCGCATCCCGGCGCACTTTCGGGTAAAGAGCCCCGCAGCCCCCTACCGCCAGCAGCCGCTGGGTCTCTTTCAGGGGGAGCTGCAGTGCAAGCGCCGTACGCAGCAGGATGTCCCGCCCGGGCATCCGTTCTCCCCTTAAGACCTGGTACCCGTAGGATTTGCTGATGTCTGCGCCGGCAATCCACTCCGAAGCTGACATTCCCGATCGCCCCAGGATTTCCCGCAAAACCCGAGCGCAGGTAGGCGCCGTTCGCTCCTGGCTTAAAAAGGCTTCTCCGCTCTCACGATCGCGCAGCCTGTGGAACAATTTGCTTGTGGTTTCCGGCATATGTCTCCCCCCTCTTAAAGGTTACATTTATTATAGCAGGGATCCCCCAAAATCCAAAGAACATTTTATTTTGCGTTTCCCTATTTTGCGCAGCAAAAAGATTCCCGCAAAAAATTCAAAATCAGGTCATTATAGCTGCCTGCCACAGTCCACACACCGGCAGCCAAAAAACAGGGGATTTTCTGATTTCACCTCCTTTTTTTCGCAAATTTTAATTTCCCGGCTTTTCGGATTTTTCTGCTAAGCGGTAATCAAAAAAATCCGCACCAAAAAGTTTTCTTTGCGCTAGACGCTAGACGCCAGATGTATAGCCGTTTCGATGTTAGACAACCGTTTGATCATTTACAGGAACAAATTATTTTTTCTCCGCCGTTTCAAAAAAATTTGCTTTTCCGGTTTCAATATGCTATACTGCATATCGTTATCCCCCTGGGGGGGATATTTAGAAAGGAGGTTCTCATGCATCCTCATGAACACACCAAAGCGGTAATCAACCGTTTGTCCAGAGCGGTGGGGCATTTAAACGCCGTGAAAAAAATGGTGGAAGACGGGCGGGACTGCAGCGAAGTCCTGATCCAGCTTTCTGCCGTAAAAGCTGAAATCAATAACGTAAGCAAGGTGATCTTAAAAGATCATCTGGAACACTGTATCGTATCTGCCGTGCAGGAAAAAGAAGAAGATTCGCTGGCTTCTCTTTTGTCCGCCATTGATAAAATCGTATGAAACTAGATTCAAAAAATTTTGGAATTTTTCTGGCCATATTGGCCGCCGCTCTTTATGCCATCAACGCGCCTTTTTCCAAGATGCTGCTGCACTACATTCCTTCCACCCTGATGGCTGGTTTTCTATATTTGGGCGCCGGATTAGGGATGCTGTTTATTGCAGGCGTGCGGAAAATAAAGCAGAAGCCTTCCGGCGAAAGCAAACTCACCGCAAAGGAATTGCCGTTTGCCCTGGCGATGATTTTGCTGGACATCGCCGCTCCCATCTGCCTTTTGGTAGGCTTGCAATACACAACCGCTGCCAACGCCTCTTTACTGAACAATTTCGAAATTGTGGCTACGGCTTTGATCGCCTTATCCGTCTTTCGGGAAAAAATCAGTTTTCGGCTATGGCTGGGCATTGGATTTGTAACCTGTTCCTGCGTGGTCCTTTCTGTGGAAGACGCCTCCGGATTTCAGTTTTCCTTTGGTTCTTTGTTTATTCTTTTGGCCTGTATCTGCTGGGGCATCGAAAACAACTGCACCCGGAAAATCTCTTCCAAAGACCCTCTGCAGATCGTACTGCTCAAAGGAATTTTTTCCGGGACAGGCTCTTTAGTCATCGGCCTTGCGGCCGGGGAACGGGCTGCCAACTGGTGGAGCATTCTTTTGACTTTGGGGCTGAGTCTTGTGGCCTACGGCCTTAGCATCTTCTTTTATGTATACGCGCAAAGGATCCTGGGAGCCGCCAGAACAAGCGCCTATTATGCCATTTCTCCTTTTATCGGTTCCGCTCTTTCTCTGCTTCTTTTCTGGGAAATGCCCCGGGGGCAATACTTCTTCGCCCTGGGCCTGATGATCCTGGGGGCATGGCTGGCTTCCAGCGATAAGCCTTTACTTTCTAAAAAACACCGCGCTCGCACCACACGGGCATAATTTTTCACCTTGTTTTTATGGTATGAATATTTTGTATGAGTTTTAAAACAGAAACGCCCTCCGCTGAAAAGCAGAGGGCATTTCTATTTGTCTTTATGCACTTTATGTATTGGGATAAAACTTTACTCAAAACTTTGAAAAGCTAAGATTCCTCTTTTTGCGCTGTTTCGTCTCCTTCAAAGGTATACGCATCCAGGCGCTGCCGAACCATTTGGGAAATTTCCTCATAAATCGCGTGAAAGCGGCACTGAGGATGCACGCACCGGCAGTCCTCCAATTGGCAGCGGCTGATGGCATAAGGTCCTTCCACCGCTTCTATTACCTGACGAAGGGTTATCTCTCCGGGAGCCCGGGACAAAGCGTAGCCTCCATGGGCGCCTTTATAGGATACCACAATCCCCTCCTGCAGCAATTTCCGAAGAATCTTCAAGGCAAACCGCTGGGGAACATCCGTATCCTGAGAAATCGTCCGGGCGTCTCTTTTTTGCCAAGAGCGAGACAAATACTCCACGATCCTCACAGCATAGTCTGCCTCCCATGTTAAATGCATGCCCTTCTCCTTTCCACGCGTAAACGCCGCAAAATATCACGTTAGTCCAGAAAATCTTTCAGCTTTTTGCTGCGGCTGGGATGGCGAAGTTTGCGCAGCGCTTTGGCTTCGATCTGCCGGATCCGTTCACGGGTAACGTTAAATTCCTTGCCTACTTCCTCCAAAGTACGGGAACGGCCGTCCTCCAGGCCAAAACGGAGGCGCAGCACCTTTTCTTCCCTGGGAGTCAAAGTATCCAAAACATCCGCCAGCTGCTCTTTCAGCAAGGTGTGGGACGCCGCGTCCTGGGGAGCGGGAGCGTCGTCATCGGGAATGAAATCCCCTAAATGGCTGTCTTCTTCCTCACCGATAGGCGTTTCCAGAGACACCGGCTCCTGAGCCACACGCATGATCTCCCGAACCTTATCCACAGGCATGTCCAATTCCATGGAAATCTCTTCCGCTGTAGGTTCATGGCCGTTGGTATGCAAAAGCTGGCTGGACACCTTCTTTACTTTGTTGATGGTCTCCACCATATGCACAGGGATCCGAATGGTTCTGGCCTGATCCGCAATGGCGCGGGTAATGGCCTGCCGGATCCACCATGTGGCATAGGTGGAAAATTTAAAGCCTTTGGTGTAATCAAACTTTTCCACAGCTTTGATCAGGCCCAGATTTCCCTCCTGGATCAGATCCAAAAACTGCATTCCTCTTCCCAGATACCGCTTGGCGATGCTGACTACCAACCGCAGGTTGGCTTCCGAAAGACGCTTCTTGGCCGCTTCATCGCCGCTGGCGATTCGCACAGCCAGCGACACTTCTTCATCGGGAGACAAAAGCGGCACCCGGCCAATCTCTTTTAAATATACCTTCACCGGGTCATCGATAGCGATTCCGTCCGTATTCAAGGCGTTTTCCAGATCTTCTTCGCCCTCTTCCTGGGCAATAAACTCCAGATCATTCAGAGAAACGTCTACAAAATCCTCCGCTACTTCGATTCCCAGAGACTCCAGACTATCGTAAAATTTCTCGATCTGCTCCGGGGAAAGATCCAGACCCTCAAAAGCATCCAGAATTTCCTTGGTAGTCAACTGTCCTTTGGCTTTTCCCTGTTCCAAAAGATCTCTTACAACTGATTTTTTATCGGGCATTCCCATTCCATATCCCCCTATTTATTTTTTCATGGATTTTAGATTTTCCAGATAGGCTTGTATATCTCCGACTTCCCCGGCCGTAGCCCGTTCTGCCTGAAGTTTTTCATTTTCCCACTGAATAATGCGTATATATTCTTCCACATCCTGTTTTCGGATGGTAAGATCCTGTGTTCGGGCCATCATTCCCGCGATGGCTGCTAACTCTTCTTCCTGGAAGCGATCCGCAATATCGGTAAGACTAAAATTCTTTCCTTCTTTTCCACAGTCCAGAATCACGGAATACACCTTCCGGTTAAATCCTGTAAGCATTTTTTCCGCCGGCAATTCTTTCGCTGCCAGATCCTGATATTCCGGATAGCGGCATAAAGCGCCGATCAACGCTTCCTCCGCTGTAGCGGCTCTTAAATGGGCGGCTTTTTCGGGGTTTACCCGGTCCCGCAAGCCTGCTCTTTGCTGCTGAAAACTTTGAAACTCCTTCTGCTCTCTTTGCTTTCTTTGGCGGGAAGCATATTTGGAGATCTGCTGCTGAATGGCGTATTTATCCACACCGATTTCCGAAGCCAGCTTTGCGGCATACACTTCTTGTTCAATTTTATTTTCCAGTGTGGACAAAAGCTCCGCCGCCCCCGTTAAATAGGCGACCCTGCCTTCCGCGGTATCCAATGCGCAGCTGCGCCGGATTTTTTCCAGGCGGTATTCCACATCGTTTCCCGTAGAATCCAAAAGCTGCTTGAATCGGGCATAGCCCTGTTCTCCCCAGGAGCGGATGTATTCATCCGGGTCCTTTCCTTGAGGAATCGTCAATACCTTGACCTGCAGCCCGGCATTTCTTAAAAGAGGGATCGCCCGGGCCGTTGCCTTTTGCCCGGCCTCATCCGCATCGTAGCAAATCACGATCTCTCTGGCGTATTTTGCCAAAAGGTTGGCCTGCTGGGCTGTAAGCGCTGTTCCCAAAGTGGCTATAGCGGTAGGGAAACCGGCCTGATGCAGGGCGATTACATCCATATAGCCCTCCGCCAAAATCATCTGCTGGGAGGAAACGTTTTTGGCAAAGTTCAGCGCGAAAAGGGACTGACTTTTATGAAACACCAGCGTATCCGAGGTATTCAGATACTTGGGTTTTTGATCGGTCAGGATCCGCCCTCCGAAAGCAATCACATTGCCCCGAAGGTCAATGATCGGATACATCACCCGGCCAAAAAATCGATCCGCCACGCCGCCGTTCCGTCCCCGAAACGCTACGTTGGCCTGAACCATCTCCTCATCCGTAAATCCTTTTTTTCGCAAATGATTCACCAAGGAAAATCGGCTCTCCGGAGAAAACCCCAAACCGAAGCTGCGAATGGTTTTTAAGGAAAGACCCCGCTTTTCCAGATATTGAAGCCCCGGACGCCCTTCCGGAGACATAAGGACGGCATGATAAAATCTGGCTGCCTCCCGGTTGATTTCCAGAAGCCTGGTTTTCAATTTCCCCAAGCCGTCTTCCACTTGGTTTTCTGGCACCTGCATTCCCGCCCGGTCCGCCAACCAGCGAATGGCTTCCATGTAATCCAGATTTTCAATTTTTCGCACGAAGGTGATCACATCTCCGCCGGCTCCGCAGCCAAAACAATAAAAGGAGCCGTTTTCCCCATACACATGAAAGGACGGCGTCTTTTCCCCATGAAAAGGGCAAAGCCCCACCAAATGGCGGCCGGAACGCCGCAGATGCACATAGGAAGAAGCAATATCCGCCAAATCACTCCGGCTTTTCAATTCCTGCAAAAAAGCTTCCGGCAACGGCACAAAAGCACCTTCCTTTCACAATTACTTATGTATACTTCCACGCTTTGGGGACAAACAAACTTTCAAACAACTGGATAGCATAATGATCTGTCATTCCCGCTATATAATCGCAGGCTGCCCGCTCAAACCCTTCCTCCTCCGCAATAAACAGAAGATCTTTAGGGCAATGCTCCGGCTTGCGCAGATACTCATACAAGGTTTCCATCAAACCCGGAACCTTTTTCTCTTCTTCTTTCGCCACCGGATTCAGATACACGGAGGAAAACAAAAACCGATTCAGCTCTTCCACCGCCTCCCACATCTCCGGAGAAAGACGGATCACGCCTTCCCAGCTGTTTTCCACAGCGGAAAGCACCATGGCGTTGATCCTACCGGAGCGGGTGGTTCCCACAATCTCCGTGATTTCCCTGGGAATGGAGTTTTCGTCAAGAACGCCTGCCCGTACCGCATCGTCAATATCATGGTTAATATAGGCGATTTTATCCGCCAGCCGAACAATGCGTCCTTCCGGCGTGTACGCTTCTTCTCCCCGGGTATGGCAGCGGATCCCGTTTCGGACTTCATCCGTAAGATTTAATCCTTTTCCGGATTTCTCCAGTTTTTCCACCACCCGGACGCTTTGCTCAAAGTGCCGGAAGCCTCCAGGATACAAGCTGTCCAAAGCCCTCTCCCCGGCATGGCCGAAAGGGGTATGCCCCAAATCATGTCCCAGCGCCACTGCTTCTGTGAGATCTTCGTTCAAACGCAGAGCCCGGGCAATGGTTCTGGCAATCTGGGCTACTTCCAGTGTATGGGTCAAGCGTGTGCGGTAATGATCCCCTTCCGGAGAAAGAAAAACCTGGGTTTTGTGCTTTAGCCGGCGGAAAGCCTTACTATGGATGATTCGGTCTCTATCCCGCTGAAAGGGCGTGCGAAGTTCGCTTTCTTCTTCTGGATAAACCCTTCCCTTCGTTTCACAGGAAAAAGTTGCCCATGAAGCAAGAATCTGTTTTTCGATTTGCTGCGTACGCTGACAAACCGTCATACCGTCACCTCCTGCGTATTCTATTTCAGTGAGTTTCCCTAAAAACACACCTATAATAGTATACGTCGGAAAAACGCTTTTTCCTTTTTTAGTTTCCTATTTTTTTAAAATTTTGCCTGTAATTTCAAAATTTCGCCAAAAAGAAGGACCTTTCTGCGTTTCTTTATCGCTTTTATCCCGCGCTTTGGAAAAAATTTTCTTCCAGAGGGGTAATAAAGCATTCTCCTCTGGAGGCATCCGTTAAAGCCGCCTGCAGCGCTTCCAGCTTCTCTTTCCGTATGTGAAAACGAATTTTGACGTTTTCACCGAAATCCGCCGTTTCCGTAATGCCTTCCATTTCAGGGATCAGCGCGGCCACTCTTCCGTATTGCCCGTATGTGCAGGAAATCTCTCCCACCACACACAGTTCCATGGAAACCACGCCCCCGGCTTCCAGCCCTATAGAGGCGCCATGGGAATAAGCGCGCACCAAGCCGCCCCCGCCCAGCAAAATTCCTCCGAAGTACCGGGTCACTACCAGCACCACATCCGTTACGCCGGATTTTAAAAGCACATCCAAAACGGGGATCCCGGCGGTTCCCTGAGGCTCTCCATCATCGGAATAGCGTTTGATCTGCCCTTCCCGCAAACAGTAGGCATACACGTTATGGGTGGCATCCCAATGCTTGGATTTGATTTCATTTATAAACCGAACGGCTTCCTCTTCCGTTGTTACCGGGCAAGAATAGCCGATAAACCGGGATTTCCGCTCCACAAATTCCGCGGACCCGGCACTTTTAATCGTCTTATATTCCATCTTCTTCCCCCACAAAAAAAGAATGGCGGCGCCTCCGCGCCGCCATTCCAACTGTTTAAGAGAAAAACATTACTTGCTTCCCATGCCGTAACGCTTTTTAAACATATCTACACGTCCGCTTGTATCAACAAGCTTCTGCTTACCGGTAAAGAACGGGTGGCACTTGGAGCATATTTCAACGTGGATGTCCTTCTTCGTGGACTTCGTCGGGATAACGTTACCGCACGCACAAGTAATCGTGGTCTCCTCATACTGAGGGTGGATCTTTTCCTTCATCATTGTCACCTCTTTCAGCTGGACTGCAACTTAACATTTGAATTCTACCACAGGAATCCGTAAAAAGCAAGGAAATTTTTCATATTTACAGATTTTCTTTTTCGCCATTCCGAAAATTCTTTCGCAAGAAAGGAAAATTCCTCTTCTTTCTTCCCCGCTTACGCCTCTAAAATCCGCATAGCGGACTCTTCCTCGAACTGTTTGCTGTACAAATCGTGGTAATAGCCTTTCTGCCCCAGCAATTCCTTATGGGTCCCCTGTTCTACGATTCGGCCATCCCGTACTACCAGGATTAGGTCGGCCTGGCGAATGGTGGAAAGCCGGTGCGCGATCAGGAAAGATGTACGATCTTTCAGCAGGTGCGAAATGGCATCCTGAATCAGCTTTTCCGTTTGGGTATCAATAGAGGAAGTGGCTTCATCCAACACAAAGATCCGAGGATCCGCCAAAACAGCCCGGGCAAAGGAAATCAGCTGCTTTTCACCGGTGGAGAGGCGGTCTCCTCCTTCTCCTACGTCGCTGTTATAGCCATGCTCCAGTTTTTCCACCACGGTATCTGCGGAAACCGCTTTGGCAGCGGCATACACTTCTTCATCCGTCGCATCCAACCGCCCGTAGCGGATATTTTCCATTACGGTGCCGGAAAACAGATGGGGATTCTGCAGCACATATCCGATATTGCCATGCAGCCAATATTGAGAACGTTCCCGATAATCCACACCGTCAATCAGGATCTGCCCTTCCGTAGGCTCAAAGAAACGACAGGCCAAATTGACCAGCGTACTTTTTCCCGCTCCGGTTTCGCCTACAATGGCCACTGTGGTTCCTTTGGGAACTTTCAGATTAAAATGACTCAGCACATTTTCCGTTCCGTCAGGATAACGGAAAGAAACATCCCGGAACTCAATTTCTCCTTCCAGCGGTTCCCAGTTTTCCTTCTTGGGGTGGAAATAATCGCCATACTTTTCCACCACAGCCGGAGAATCCTGAATGGATGGCTTTTGCTGTAAAAGCCCGTCCACTCGTTCGATATTGGCTTGCATGGAAATGATCTCCGCAAAGGTTCTGGCGATCTGCTGAATAGGCTCAAAAATACCCACGGCGTAGGAAGTAAATGCCGACAAGGTTCCCAGAAGCATCACATGCTCCGCAACCATCTGTCCGCCTCTTGCCAAAACAATGGCAGTGGCGGCCGAACTCAGCAACAAGACCAAGGGAACGTAAATGGCGGAAAGGCGAGCCGCCCGAATTCCCGCGTGCTTCATTTCCGCGGTAATGCTGGAAAACTCTTTGAAATTATTTTCCTCAATATTCAAGGTTTTGGATGTCTTCGCGCCGGTGATCCCTTCGTTGTAGGCACCGGTGATTTTCGAATTGATCTTTCGTACTTTCCGGTTCCAGTGCAGGATCCGCTTTTGGAAATAAATCGTCAGCAGTACAATAGCCGGAACGATCATAATAATGATGACAGCCAATCCCGGATTGAGAAACAGCATGGCCACAAATACGCCCAAAACATACATCAGCGACCACATCATGTCAATGAGACCCCAGGCCAGCATTCCCGCAATGCGGTTGGTATCGCTCATCACCCGGGCTAAAATATACCCCACCGGGGTAACATTATAATACGAAAATCCCAAATTCTGGAGATGGACAAAACAAGTACGCTTCATATCCCGCCCCAGGCGCATCTCAACCCGCATACACCGCCGGGCAAACATTACCACAAACAGCGTCTGCAGCAGAACCGCGCCTACGTAGAGCAAGATAAACCACACGATCCCCTCCGTTGTCTGGAAGCCAATATAGTTGTTAATGGCATAACTCTGAAACAGAGGGAGGGATACATCGATTCCCACAGAAAGCAAGTTTAAAATCACAATGGCCAGCAATGTCTTTCTGTAAGGCTTTAGAAACGGAAACAAGCTTTTCCAAATACTCAGCTGGAAGGATTTTGTATACTCCTGTTCATCAATAGCAGGCATTATTTTCCCTCCTCACTTTCCAGAAAAGCACGATCATCGCTGCTCATCTGGATGTCATAAATTTTCTTATAAATACCATCTTTGGCCAACAATTCTTCATGGGTTCCGATTTCCGCAACCTTTCCTTCTTCCAGAACCATGATCTGATCAGCCTGCATCAGTGTTGTGATTCGATGAGAGATCAAAATAACAGTGGAATGCCCCAACGCCTGCTTTAAGGCAGCACGGATCCGGGCGTCCGTTTCCGAATCCACCGCGGACAAAGAATCATCAAACACCATAATAGGCGCCTTCTGCATCAGCATACGGGAAATAGCCACACGCTGCTTCTGGCCGCCGGATAAAGTGACCCCTCGTTCGCCTACAATGGTCTGATACCCCTCGGAGAAGGAGGAAATCGCATCATCCACGCAGGCGGTCCGGGCCGCTTCCCGAATCTCTTCCAACGGCGCTCCGGGACGGAAAGCGCTGATATTTTCCTGAATAGTCCTGGAAAACAGGAAGGGTTCCTGAAGAACCAGGCCGATATTCTGCCGAACCCACTCCCGGCTCATGGAGGCTATATCTACGCCCCCAATGGTAATTCGGCCGCATCCTTCCGGAATATCATAGAGACGATCCAAAAGGTGCATCAAAGTAGACTTTCCGGAACCGGTTCCGCCCAAAATGGCAAATGTGGTGCCTGCTTTGATTTTGAAATCCACATCCCGTAAAACCGGATATATGCCGTCATAAGCGAAATTGATATGTTCAAAGCAAATATCCCCGGTCAAAGGCGGGCGCTGGGCATCCGGCGCGTCCTCTTCCTCGGGAGCGTCCAGAATATAGGCCACACGGCTGGCGGAAACCCCCGCCTTGCTCATTTCCGACAAAATTCTGCCCAAGCTTCTTACCGGCCAGATCATGGTTGTGTTATAGGAAATAAACGCCAAAAAGTCCCCTAGGGTAATATTTCCGTCCACTGCCTCAAAGGTTCCCACTACAATAACCACCAAAATCTGCATACCAGTGATAAAATCTCCCAGCCCCCAGTAAATGCTCATCACATTTCCCAGGCGGATCCACAGATTGGAAAAGGTATTGTTTTTCTTATCAAAACGTTCAATTTCAAATTTCTCTCTTCCGAATGCGCGTACCACCCGAACGCCGGTCAGGTTTTCCTGCACAGTAGAGGACAGAGCCCCTTCCGCCTCATCCGCCTCTAAAAAGCGGTCTGCGATCTTGGAATAGAAGAAGCCCGAGTATCCCGTTACAATGGGGATAAAAACCAAAGCCACCAGAGAGATTTTCACATTCATGGAAAACATAAAGCACAGAGAAAGAGTGATCAAAAATATAATTCGAAAAACTTCCATCAGCTGCTGGGTGATAAAGCTGCGGATCACCTCCACATCCGAGGTGCAGCGCTGAATAATTTCACCTGTTTGGTGCTTCACATGCCAGGAAAAAGGCAATTTTTGAATATGTTCAAACAACCGGTCCCGCAAAGCTTTCACAAAACTCTCGTTTCCCTTGGCTAAGGACATCCGGCTGAAATACGCAGACGTTCCGGATAAAAGCGCCACCAGCAGCACCAAGCCGGCTGCGCCCAACAGCAGCATCCACAGGTCCGCCTGCTGCGGAATCAGCTCCAACAGCCACTGGGGAGCCTCCTCCTTATTTCCCCCGATGATCGTATCCACCGTAAAGCGAATGATCTGGGGTGTCATGGCATTTAAAGCTGTTTGCAGCATAGCAAACAGCAAAGATAAAACAAACAAGTACCGAATTCCTTTCAGGAACCGGAACATTCCCCACATACTTCCTAAACTTTTCTTTTTATCTTCCATACAAACTCCTCTTTACTCGATCCCTTTCCCATGCTCCGCAGCCGGAAACGATTTCATTGTACTATATTCGGAAGGACAATGCAACAGATTTTGTGTATTTTTTATATAAATCGCAGCAACAAAATAAAATATTTTTATATTCAATCATTTTTCTTGTGATTTCCGTATAATTTTACATGCTTTTTTCACACTTTTTTCGATTTACTTGATTTGGAAAAAAATTTTCTTTTTTCGTAGGCCTCCATATTTGCTTATTCTACGGAACACTGAACCTTTCTGTGTTTTGTTTCTATACTCTTTTTTTCAGGAAAGTCAGAAATTTAACTACCCTTTTCCTTTTTTAATTTCTTTCTTTTGAACAAAAAGTGCGCCCATATCCCAGGGCGCACTTTTGCTATAGATTCATATGTTGTTTCTCTATCAGAACCATGTGCGGCAATGGATTTTGCAGCCGCCCTTTCATCCGGGATCTGCGTTACTCATATATGATCGTCATTCGGATCCCCTGATTATAATCGCCGAACCCTTCCCCGAAAATATTGATTCCTCCGATATGGCTGCTGGTATCTTTCACGCCGATCCGGAAGGTCACCACCGGTTTTTCTTCCAGTTTCAGCTGTTTCAGCGTTATGTTGGAAATCTTTCCATCATTCAGATAGGTTCCGGAATCATCCGTACGCCAACAGGTCAGGATCCCGTACTGCGTGCTGCCCATACCCCAAAATTCCGGGGTATAGGTTCCTTTTCGGTCTCCAAAATCCGCAGGGGACATCCAGGTTCCCACTTCAACACCATTGACCCAAACCGTAATATCGGATTTCCATTTCTGGTTATATCCAGGGGCTTCCGAGCAAATTTCCATGGAAAACGATACCTGCTGGATCTTCCCCTGAAACAATTCGGGATTTTCCAAAGGAATACGGTATTCCACATAGCCCTTTCGAAACCAAAGCAGCTGCGCTTTTAAGCGATCCGGATGGAGAAAGGAATTAGGATCATCCATTCGGATCTGCCGCACTTCTTCTCCCACGAATCCACATGAGGGGGAAACCTGAAAATCCATATAGTTGCCAATGGGGATCTGTATGTCATACCGCCGGTCATCCGCAGGAGGAGGGGTTCCCCCTGCCAGCTGGATGGCCATTTCCAGATACACCAGAGAGCACAATTTTTTGGATCCATTTTTCGCCGGCTGAAGCTCCGTTACAATCAAACCGGCTTCTTCCAGGATCTTCACATTGGCGGATATGGTAGAGAAAGGATAGTTAAGCTTTTTGGAAAGATCCAAACAGCTCATGGTTCCATGCTCTAAAAGCCGCAAAATATTCAGCCGAAGTTCCGTAGACAGCGCATGGCAGATTTTGGCGACGGCATGAGGATCCTGTATAGACAGCTGCAGCATATCGGTCTTCCTTTCATTGCCTTGTTGATATTTCCGATAATTTCTTTTCAGGCATATACTTCTGCTTTAGTATAGCAAAGTTATGTGCAAATAGCAACCTACAGTTTCATTTTTTATACCGAATAAAAGTATAGCACAAAATTTTCCCTAGAATAAATCTATTTTAATATTGACATTGCAGACTTTTTATTTTATGATTTGATACACAAAAAAATAAATTTGTTTTCCTTTCAAAGCAAGAATTTACGAAAGTGGGGAATATGAATGGTTAAATCCTATAAAAAAGATTACCCCCGCCCTCAGTTTGTGCGGGAACAATGGGAAAATCTCAACGGAGAATGGGATTTTGCTTTTGACGACGGCAACATTGGAGAAGCATCCGGATGGGGAGCGGAAATCCCGGCAGAACAAACGATCCTGGTGCCCTTTACTTACGAAACCAAAGCCAGCGGTATCGGCGACGAATCGGTTCATAATCAGGTTTGGTATCAGAAAAAGATCTCCTTCTCCAAGAAGGAAATCGGATCCCAGCGCGTGCTTCTGCATCTGGAAGGATCGGATTATATCACAAAGGTTTGGCTCAACGGCGTTTACCTGGGTTCCCACGAAGGCGGATATGCCCGTTTTACCTTTGATTTAACGGAAGCCATCCGGGACGGCGAAAACAACCTGGTGATCAAAGCGGAAGATTCCCTGGATGAAGGCCAGCCCAGAGGAAAACAGCGCTGGTGCGGCAAAAACTTTGCCTGCTGGTATGTGCAGACCACAGGCATCTGGAAAACCGTATGGATGGAGACCGTTCCTGCCCAGCGGATCGAATCCGTTAAAATGACACCGGATATTCATAGCCGTACTCTCTCTTTGGAGTTTGATGTGACCGCTCAAGCCTTCGAAGATCTGTACATTGAGACCACCGTTACCTTCGTCGATAAACTGATTAACAAAAATATAGTCCCCGTTTTGCAGAAAAAAGTCTGCACCCAGTTGGACGTGCAGAACACCGCTGTAAATGTTTGGGGGATTTATGAATGGACTCCCGAGCAGCCTAATTTGTATGATGTTTCTTTCCGCCTGGTGCACGGAGGAACACCGGTAGACATCGTCTCCTCTTACTTCGGCATGCGAGAAATCCGCATCGAAGACGGGAACATCCTGCTGAACGGGTATCCCCTTTACCAGCGGCTGATTTTGGACCAAGGCTATTGGAAGGATTCTCATTTGACCCCGCCCAGCGAGGAAGCTTTGATCGAAGATCTGGACAAAATCCTGGCCTTGGGATATAACGGCGTAAGAAAGCATCAGAAGATCGAGGATGAGCGTTTCCTGCTTTGGTGTGATGTAAAAGGCGTTCTGGTATGGAGTGAAATGGCTGCTGCCTACCGGTTCCACGACGATGCCGTAGAAGCCTTTACCCGGCAGTGGATGGAGATTGTCCGCCAGAATTACAACCATCCTTCCATTATCACCTGGACCCCCTTCAATGAATCCTGGGGAATTTCGGACGTAGAAGTCAATCGTTCCCAGCAGCATTTCACAGAAGCCATCTACCACCTGACCAAAAGCTTTGATGCCCAGCGTCCGGTTATCACCAACGATGGCTGGGAGCATACCATCTCGGACATTCTCACCCTCCACGATTATGAAGCTTCGGGAGACGTCTTCTTTGATCGCTATACCCGATACAAAAATGAGATCCTTGCTTCTACGGTTTACCCGGCCAATTATAAATCCACTATGGCCAACGGATACTCCTATAAAGGGCAGCCTGTGATCATCAGTGAATTTGGCGGCATTGCCTTCAATAACGGTGAAGCCGGATGGGGATATGGCGACAAAGTAAACGATGAAGCCGACTTCCTCCGCCGGTTCGACAGTATCACCACTGCCATCAAAAAGCTGCCTTTTGTCTGCGGTTATTGCTACACGCAGGTCAGCGATGTGCAGCAGGAAATCAACGGCCTGATGGATATGGATCGAAACTTCAAGGCAGACCCGGAAAAGATCCGGGAAATCAACACCCGAAACGTTTGATTTTTCCAAAAGTATACTTTTTTCCTCTTCACTCCGGCACACTCCTTTCAGGAATGTGCCGGATTTTTTCATTTTCTTCCCGTTTTCGAAATTCCTTTTGCGGCCGCAAGGAAATCTTGTAGTTTTTGAAAAAAAGTTTTATACTGATCTCACAGAAGCCGTATTCCCCTAAAAGTTTTAATAAAAATACCCTGCTGTTTTCCATGAAAAACGGCGGAGATTTTACCGGAAGCCCTTATGAATAAAAGTGATCGCACACGGGATTATTGCATGCTGAAAGGCCGTTTGGCCAAAAAAGGCTACGATTGGTGGTGGCATTCCTTTACAGCCCAACACGCTGAAACCGGTGAACGAAAATCCTTCTATATTGAATATTTTCTCTGCAACCCTGCTTTAGCGCAGAAAGAACCGGTGTTGGTCTGGAATGATCCGGAAGGCAGAAAAGCAGGAAATCGCCCCTCCTACTGCATGATAAATGTAGGTTTCTGGGGCAAGGAAAAAGGGCAGCTGCATCGCTTTTTTCCCTGGAGCCAGGTTTCCGTCCCCATGAACGCACCTTTGCAGCTGAAAGCCCAGGACTGCACCTGCAGCGAAGATCATATTACCGGCAGCGTTACGGTTTCCCCTTCCCAAGCTTCCGCACACCCGGAATGGATGAGCGATGCTGGAACCATGGAATGGGATCTTAAAGTTCAGAAACAAGTGGCTTATCATGTAGGATATGGAGCTTCTAAATTTTTCCGTACCATCAATGCTTTTGAGATGTTCTGGCACGCGGAAGGGATGAATACAGCCTTTGGTGGCTGGCTGCGTCTGAACGGTCAAACCTATCTGGTAAAACCCGACACCTGCTACGGCTATGCGGATAAAAACTGGGGCGGCGATTTTACATCCCCTTGGGTATGGCTTTCTTCCAATGATCTTGTCAGCAACCTTACAGGGAAACGGCTGAAAAACAGCGTATTTGAGGTAGGCGGCGGAAGACCGAAAGTGTTTGGGATCTCCCTGAACCGCAAACTGCTGGGGCAGTTTTATTATGAGGGGAAGGACTACGAATTTAATTTCAGCAAATTCTGGACAGGCAGCCGCACTTTCTTCACCTGCCGGGAAACCGACACGCAGGTCCTTTGGAACGTGGTTCAAACCACACGTAAAGCCAAAATGGAAGTAGAGATCGCCTGCAATAAAGATGAAATGCTGAAAATCAACTATGAATCTCCCGACGGTTATAAACGCCATACTCGGCTTTGGAATTGCGGGAACGGCTTCGGCACGGTGCGCTTGTATGGACGGAAAGGAAAAGAATGGGTGCTTCTTGACGACGTCCATGCCGAAAGCGTAGGCTGTGAATACGGGGAATATGGAGAATACGGCGAATCCGAAAAATAATTCCGGCGAAAATTTTTCTCCCGGATTTTCCAGCATAAATGCAAAGCTTTTTATGCTTGCTGCCAAAGAGGCGCTTCCTCTCTTTTCCGCTGGGGGGCGATTTCCCCTTTCGTTATGTAAGGACTGGCAAGGAACTCCTGTTTTATGCATACAAGTAAAGTAACTACATAAAAGGGGATGATCTCTTGCTGTTATCTGCACTACTGGCGTGTTTGTTTTCCGGGACTCTCTTTTTCGTTCTCCGGGTTTCTTCCGCGGGATCTTTTCCCAGACCACTTTCCTCTGCAGAGGAACAGGCTTGCCTGGAAAAAATGCAAAAGGGAGATGAAGAAGCCAAACGAAAACTGGTGGCCCATAATCTTCGTCTTGTGGCCCATATTGTAAAAAAGTATTACGCCGCGTCCAGCGATCCGGAAGATTTAATTTCCATTGGCACAATCGGGCTTATAAAAGCTGCCAATACATTCAACACGGAGAAAGGGATCCGTTTTTCCAGCTATGCTGCCCGGTGTATTGAAAATGAAATCCTGATGTTTTTCCGGTCATCCAAAAAAAGCGCTCAGGATCTTTCCATCAACGAGCCTATCGATACCGATAAAGACGGAAATGTGTTGACTCTTATGGATGTGATGTCTACAGAAGACAGCATTTGCGACGATTTAGACCAACGTATGAAAACCGAACAACTGCGAAAATACATTCAGGAGTGCCTTACGCCAAGAGAAATCCGGATTCTGGCTATGCGATACGGGTTGGACGGGCAAGCGCCACAAACCCAGCGGGAAGTCGCCTCCAAAATGCAGATTTCACGCTCCTATGTATCAAGAATTGAAAAAAAGGCTTTGCAGCAGCTTCGTAAGCGCTTTGAAAGCCGCCCCTGATCCGCTGAAGGAACTGCACAGGTTTAAAAATAAATTTATGCAGCACAACGCCCCGTCCTGAAATAGAACGGGGCGTTGTGCGTTGTGCTTTGTGTGTTGTGCTTACTATTATAAAAGAATCAGAGGCTATATAACAGATCCGTATAGGAGGGGAACGGCCAAACATCTTTTGCAGTCCACATTTCCGCAGCATCTGCGTTTTTGCGGATCACAGCCATATCTTCCAGAATGACATTTTTATAATACTGTGCTTTTTCGGTGGTTCCTTCTGTTTTTTCAGCAACTTCCAAATGACATTCCAATTCCGAGATCTTCCGATTGATGGAGTCTGCCCGAATGGAAAGCTTCCGGATGGACCGAAGCTCATATTCGCTTTCAAAGGTTCCGGAAAGGCTCTTCTTTTCCAAAGCCAGACTGGTCATTTCCCGTACAAAACGAGCCAGTGCAGGCAAAACCTGTTTTCTGGTCATATTCATCAACGTGAGAGCCTCTATATGAAGCTTTTTGCAATAGACTTCCATCAAAATTTCATACCGGGATTCCATCTCACTTAAGGTAAAGATTTTATGCTTGGTGAAAAGTTCCACGTTCTTGGAAGCGACAAAATACGGCAAGGCATCCGCGGTGGTCTGCAGATTCAGCAGTCCTCTCTCCTCTGCTTCTTTCACCCATTCCGGAGAATAGTTGTTCCCGTTGAAGATGATCCGCTTATGCTGCGAAATGGTTTTCTGGATCAAATCATGCAGCGCCTCGTTAAAATTATCCGCCTTTTCCAAAATATCCGCAAACTGAGAAAGCTCTTCCGCCACGATGGTATTCAGCACCATATTGGGACCGGCAATGGAGCTGTCGGACCCCAGCATACGGAATTCAAACTTATTTCCTGTAAAAGCGAAGGGGGACGTTCTGTTTCGGTCGGTGGTATCCTTCGGGAAACGCGGAAGGATATGCACGCCTACCTTCATTTCCACAGCATCCTTTTTGTTGTACACAGACCCATTTTCAATGGATTTGAGGATTTCCGTAAGCTCTTCCCCTAAAAACATGGAAACAATGGCAGGAGGAGCTTCATTGGCGCCCAAACGGTGGTCGTTGCCGGCACTGGCCACAGAGATCCGCAGAAGATCCTGGTATTCATCCACCGCTTTGATCACTGCCACCAGAAACAGCAGGAACTGAGCGTTTTCCTGGGGGGATTCTCCGGGCTCCAAAAGGTTGACTCCCGTATTGGTGGAAATAGACCAGTTGTTATGTTTGCCGCTTCCGTTTACACCATCAAAAGGCTTTTCATGCAAGAGGCAGGCCATTCCATGCCGTTCGGCTACCTTACGAAGAATTTCCATGGTCAGCTGGTTGTGATCGGTGGCACGGTTTGTATCGGCATAAACAGGCGCCAACTCAAACTGGCACGGCGCTACTTCGTTATGCTCTGTTTTAACAAAGATGCCCAGCTTCCAAAGTTCCTGATCCAAGTCCTTCATAAAAGCTTTGACCCGGGGTTTAATCACACCGAAATAATGATCTTCCAGCTCCTGACCCTTGGGAGGTTTACAACCCAAAAGCGTACGTCCGCACAGCTTCAGGTCTTCTCTCTTTTCATACAGGCTCCGGTCGATAAGAAAATATTCCTGTTCCGGCCCCACGGTCGTATTTACCCGGGACACTTCCGTATGTCCAAACAGCTTCAAGATCCGCAGTGCCTGCTTGTTGATCACTTCCATAGAGCGAAGCAAGGGCGTTTTCTTATCAAGCGCTTCTCCGCCATAGGAATAAAACACCGTAGGAATGCAAAGCGTGCCGTCTTTAATAAATGCGTAGGAAGAGGGATCCCATGCGGTATATCCTCTCGCCTCAAAGGTAGCCCGCAATCCTCCGGAAGGAAAACTGGAAGCATCCGGCTCGCCCTTTACCAGCTCTTTTCCGCTGAATTCCATGATCACAGATGTATCGCCCTGGGGAGAAATAAAGCTGTCATGCTTTTCTGCCGTCACACCGGTCATCGGCTGAAACCAGTGGGTAAAGTGGGTTGCCCCTTTTTCCACGGCCCAATCCTTCATGGCGTTGGCAACTACATTAGCCACACTGGGATCCAAATGCTTTCCTAACTCCATGGTCCTGCGCAAAGTTTTGTAGGTCTCCTTGGGAAGTCGTTCTCTCATCACTTGCTCATTAAAAACCATGCTGGCAAAAAGCTGAGGAACAGATGGGCATTCCGGAGAAGATTTTCTGATTTCTTCCATGAAAACGGCTCCTTTCAATACCACCAAAGGCAATTTACTTGAAACATTTCTGCGCTGATCCTAAAAGCTGCCGGACAGCACAAAAAGGCGCCACGGGTAGCCCCGTAGCGCCTTCGCTGTTTCTGCGGCTATTGTATCGCTTTTTAGCCGGTCTGTCAAGAACTGTTTGCAAGTTTGCAGAGAGTTTTCTCATTTTCCCGATTTTATTTCTCTTTAAAAGTAAGAATTCATTAAAAACGTAAAATATATGAATCGCATTGACACAAATCCTGCAAAATGGTATACTACGTAACATGGACGACGACGTCCGCGGGGAGGTTTGCTTTTCTTCATGCAAGGGAGGAAAAGGCAGGCATTTCACGCGGACGCTTTTTTTGCTTTTAATGTTGATTTCACCTTATATTTACAATCGGGAGGCTCGCATCATGAACGCCATCAACGATACGATGCAGGAAATTCTGGAATTTGTAAGGGAAAACGATGTCAAATTTATTCGTTTGGCATTTTGTGATCTTTTCGGTGTTCAAAAAAACATTGCCATTATGGCGGAAGAACTTCCCAAAGCCTTTCAATACGGCATTGCCTTTGACGGCTCCGCCGTGGCTGGTTACGGAACTGTGGAACGTTCCGATCTGTTTTTAGTACCGGACAGCTCCACCGCCAGCATCCTGCCCTGGCGCCCGGAGCATGACCGGGTGATGCGGATGTATTGCACCGTAAAAAATCCGGATGGAACGGATTTTCTCTGGGACAGCCGAACCATTCTGAAAAAGGCGGTGCAAAGAGCCGCGGAAGAGGGCTTCCTTTGCCGGGTGGGAACGGAATGTGAATTTTACCTGCTTCGGACAGGTGAATCCCAGCAGCCCACTTTGACCCCTATGGACCACGGCAGCTACGGAGATGTTTCTCCCCTGGATAAAGGCGAAAACATTCGCCGCCGCATTTGCCTGGCGCTGGAAGCCATGGGCATTCAGCCGGAAAGCTCCCACCATGAACAGGGGCCGGGACAAAACGAAATCGACTTCCGCTATTCCGACGCTTTAACGGCAGCGGATAATTTTATGAGCTTTAAATGGCTGGTAAAATCCATTGTGGCTTCGGAAGATCTATTCGCCTCTTTCCTTCCCAAACCTTTTCTGCAGCACAGCGGAAACGGAATGCATATCAATCTTTCCCTTTCCCAGCATGGGGCCAACCTGTTCCGTACCGGCGAGCAGCACTCCGCTGTAGCAGAAAGCTTTATTGCGGGAATTTTAAAAGAAATCCCGGGGATCACCGCCTTTTTGAACCCGCTCACCAATTCTTACCGCCGATTCGGGCAGTTTGAAGCGCCGAAATATCTCACATGGTCCCATCAAAACCGTTCCCAGCTGATTCGAATTCCGGCTTCCCGTGGTGAGTACAACCGGATGGAGCTGCGTTCCCCGGATCCTTCCTGCAACCCTTATCTGGCATTTGCTCTCCTCCTCCATGCCGGGCTGGACGGTATTCGGGAAAAACAGGTTCTCTGCCCTCCCTGCAACGAAAACCTTTATCATGCGGATGAATATATCCGCAGCCACAACATCGTTTCTTTGCCGGAATCTCTGGAATGTGCCTTGCAATCGGCGGAACAGAGCTCGCTTGTAAAAAAAGTATTAGGTCCGGCGCTTTGGACACAGTATAGAGAAGGAAAGGAAGCGGAAATCGCTGCCCTGCAGGCGAGGAATGGTTCCTTTTCCTATGAGATCGACACCTATCTCCCCCGTATTTAATTTACGAAAAGTCGGGTGAATGTTATGGATAAAGTTCTGATCGCTTCTTCCAGTTCAAAAGGCAGCGAAACCTTTGCATCCTTAATTCTTCAGGAATTTCCGGCAGAGATACAAAGAGCCTGTACGGAACAAGAAGCTCTGCGGCTTCTGAAAGGGGAAACATACTCCATTATCCTTCTTCACTTTCCCTTGCAGGAGACGCCCAGCAGCGAATTGATTCACCGGGCTTTGGGAACCACCAGCGGCGTTATGCTGGTGACTAAATCGCCTGCTGACACGCCGCAACTTTCTGCGTGGGAAAAAGAAGGAGTCCTTCTTTTTTCCCTTTCCGAAGGGAAATCCTTTTTCCGGAGATCCATCCGTCTTTTGCTGTCCGTTCACCGAAGATTGCAGACTGCCCCTGCCAAAGAACAGAAACTACAGCAAAAGCTGCAGGATATTCGTTTGATCGACCGGGCAAAATGTATGCTGATTCAGTATTCCCGAATGACAGAACCGGAAGCACACCGCTATATAGAAAAGTTGGCTATGGATCGAAGAGTCACTCGCAAAGATATAGCCACAGAAATCCTTCAGGGCTTTGATCTGGAGTGAAAATATGATTGATTGTATAAAGTAAAGATTTGAGGAGGTCCTGCAAAATGGCAAATTATATCTTTGTTACCGGAGGTGTTGTTTCCGGACTGGGCAAAGGAATCACCGCGGCGTCTCTGGGGCGTCTTTTAAAAGCTCGCGGTTTTAAGGTGGCGGCACAAAAACTGGATCCATACATCAATATTGATCCGGGCACCATGAGCCCCTACCAGCACGGAGAAGTCTTTGTAACCGAGGACGGTGCCGAAACAGATTTGGATCTGGGGCATTACGAACGGTTTATCGACGAAGATCTTAATCAATTTTCCAACCTGACTACGGGAAAGGTGTACTGGAATGTTCTGAACAAGGAGCGCAGAGGCGAATATTTGGGAGAAACCGTGCAGGTTATCCCTCATATCACCAATGAGATCAAATCCTTTATCTATCGGGTACAGAAAAAGACCGATGCGGATATTGTGATCACGGAAATCGGCGGCACAACAGGCGACATCGAATCCCAACCGTTCCTGGAAGCCATCCGCCAGATTTCTCACGAGATTGGACGGCAAAACTGCCTGTTCATCCATGTTACTTTGATCCCCTATTTGCAATCCTCCGGAGAGTATAAGTCAAAGCCCACGCAGCACTCCGTAAAAGAGCTTCAATCCTTCGGAATTATGCCGGATATTATTATCGCCCGCTCCCACGGCGCCGTAGAAAAAGAAGTTCTGCGAAAAATCGCTTTGTTCTGCAATGTAAAGGAAGACTGCGTGATCCCCAATACCAATCTGCCGGTTCTTTATGAGGTTCCTTTGATGCTGGAAAACAACGGTCTGCCTCGTATCGTTCTTCGGGAACTGGGCCTAGAAGAACCGCAGCCCTGTGATCTGCAGGAATGGTCGGACATGCTGGAACGCATTCGTTCCTGTCAAAAACAGGTTCGCATTGCCTTGGTGGGAAAATACGTAAAACTTCATGACTCTTATCTCTCCGTTGCGGAGGCTTTAAGCCACGGAGGCTGGGAAAACCAGGCGCAGGCAGAGATCCGCTGGGTAGACAGTGAATTCCTCACAGAAGAGACCCTGGATTCGTACCTGAAAGATGTGGATGGTATCTTGGTTCCCGGCGGATTTGGAGATCGGGGCGTGGAAGGTATGATCCTAGCCGCTTCCTACGCCAGGACGCACCACATTCCCTATCTGGGGATCTGCCTGGGCATGCAAATCGCCGCCATCTCCTTTGCCAGGGATGTTCTGGGCTTTTCCGATGCACATTCCAGAGAATTTTCACCCAACAGCCTGCACCCGGTGATCGACCTTATGCCGGATCAGGAAGGAAACCTTCCCAAAGGCGGCACCATGCGGCTGGGTTCGTACCCCTGCTGCATTCAGCCGGGAAGCCATTTGGAAAAAGCGTACGGGGCTTCCTCCATTCAGGAACGCCATCGCCATCGCTATGAGTTCAACAACACCTATCGGGAAGCGTTTGAGCAACAGGGCGCCTGTTTCTCCGGCCTTTCTCCGGATAAACGTCTGGTGGAAGCCATGGAATTGCCCAAAGAAGATTTTTATGTAGGCGTTCAGTATCATCCGGAGTTTAAGAGCCGCCCCAATAAGGCGCATCCTTTATTCCGCAGCTTTATTGAAGCGGCTTTAGCCAAAAAGGAGGCTTTCCAAAAATGAAAATAAATGCAAACTATGGGTCTTTGGAAGAAAGCTATTTGTTTTCCACCATCAACAAAAAAGTGGAAGCCTTTCAGGCGGCACATTCCTCTGCCTCCGTGATCCGTTTAGGGATCGGAGACGTAACTCTCCCGCTGTGCGAAACCGCGGTCCGAGCCTTCTCCCTGGCTGCTTTGGAGCAAGGAAAAGCGGATACTTTCCGCGGGTACGGCCCGGAGCAAGGCTATGGATTTTTACGGGAAGCCATCCAAAATTACTATGCGTCCTTTGGCGTGACCCTTTCTCCGGACGAGATTTTCGTCAGCGACGGAGCAAAAAGCGACATCGGCAACATCCTGGATCTTTTTGATGAAGATAACACCGTGTGGATCCCGGACCCGGTTTATCCTGTTTATCGGGACACCAATCAGATGGCCGGCCGCAAAATCGTTTATTTAAACGCCACAAAAGAAAATGATTTTCTTCCCATGCCGGATTTCACCCAACATGCAGACCTGATTTACCTTTGCTCCCCCAATAACCCCACCGGCGCCGTTTATACACAGACGCAGCTGAAGGAATGGGTACGCTACGCTTTGGAGCAGGATGCCGTGATTTTATTTGACGCCGCATATGAAGCGTTTGTTTCTTCCCCGGAGCTTCCCAGAAGTATTTTTCAGATCCCCGGCGCGAAAGAATGTGCCATTGAGTTTTGTTCTCTCTCCAAAACAGCCGGTTTCACCGGAACCCGCTGCGGATATACAGTGGTTCCGGAAGCTTTGAAACGAAACGGATTTTCTTTGCGGAAAATGTGGCTGCGCCGGCAGACCACGAAATTCAACGGCGTTTCCTATCCGGTGCAGCGGGCGGCGGAAGCCGTTTTCACCCCGGAAGGAATGCAGGAATGCAAAGCCCATTTGCAAGTTTACCAAAAAAATGCTCTGCAGATCGCAAACACTCTTTCTGAGCTGGGAATCTATTATACCGGGGGCATCCACTCTCCCTATATCTGGATGGAATGTCCTCATTCCATGAAATCCTGGGAATTCTTTGACGATCTGCTGGAACGGGCCCATGTTGTAGGAACACCAGGCAGTGGATTCGGCGTAAACGGCGAAGGCTTTTTCCGGCTCACTTCCTTCGGAACCCCTCAGGCTACACAGGAAGCCATGGAACGGTTCCGTGCAGTTTACACGCGGTAACCTCCTGAAACTGCAAAACACCCAGATAAATCCCTTATAACCGTTTCGCAGAAAAAGGAGGTCTCCCGTGAATCAAATGAATAATTTCCCATCCCAAAAACTACATGAAGAATGCGGTGTATTCGGCGTTTACCAGCAGCCGGACGCTTCTTTTCTAACCTTCTTCGGCCTCCACGCCCTGCAGCACCGGGGGCAGGAAGCCGCAGGCATTGCCTGTGGAGACGGAACCCAGATCCTTTGCGTGAAAGGAAAAGGTCTGGTGACGGACGTCTTTGAAAAAGACGCTCTTTCTCAGCTCACCGGGGCAAACAGCATCGGCCACGTGCGATATTCCACAGAGGGCGGCGATGAAATCGAAAACGTCCAGCCTATTCTGGCCAAAGCGCACATGGGAAGTTTAGCTGTGGCCCACAACGGGCAAATCATCAATGCCCAGGACCTTCGGTGTTCCCTGGAAGAGAAGGGCAGCATTTTCCGAGGAAGCAGCGACAGCGAAATTATTCTTCACCTGATTCAGCGTGGAAAAGGCTCTTTGCTGGAGAAAATTCAGCAAGCCTGCAATCTTCTGGACGGCGCTTTTGCTTTTTTGATCCTGACAGAAAAAAACCTGTACGCTATTCGGGATAAAAACGGGCTGCGTCCGCTTTCCATTGCGCGAAAAGGAAACGGCTTCGCCGTTAGCAGCGAAACCTGTGCCTTTGATCTGATTGGAGCCGACTATATCCGGGATGTCCAGCCGGGAGAGATCGTGAAATTTTCTTCCAAGGGGATGCAGTCCTTCTCCTACACTTCCTGCGTCCAGGAACGGATCTGCGCTATGGAGTATATTTATTTCGCCAGACCGGATAGCAATATCTGCGGACGCAATGTACATACCATGCGCCGCTCCACCGGGCGAATTTTGGCTAAAAAAGATCGTCTGCAAGGGCTGCAGGCCGATATTGTCATCGGCGTTCCGGATTCTTCCCTTTCCGCTGCCATGGGATACAGCGAAGAAAGCGGACTTCCCTACGAAATGGGGCTGGTGAAAAACCGTTATGTGGGGCGAACCTTTATTGAGCCTACCCAAGCCCAGCGGGATATGGGAGTAAAAATGAAGCTTTCCGCCAACGCTTCCGTGATCCAAAATAAACGGATCGTTTTGCTGGACGATTCCCTGGTCCGAGGCACCACTTCCAAACGAATCGTCTTGCTGCTGAAAGAAGCCGGGGCAAAAGAGGTTCATGTACGCATTGCTTCTCCCGCTATTTTGTACCCCTGTTTTTACGGCGTGGATATTTCTTCCAGAAAGGAACTGATCTCCACCCAAATGAGCCGGGACGATCTTTGCGCTTATCTTCATGCTGATTCTCTTTCCTTTTTATCCATTCAGGAAATGGAAGAGGCCTACGGCGGGTCCTCTTTCTGCTTCTCTTGCTTCAGCGGCAAATACCCGACTCCTCTTTATCAAAACATATTGGAATAAAAAAGCATTCAAAGAGCGCCCTTTCTCAGGCTATTCCTGAGGAAGGGCGCTCCGTTTCACCATGTAAATTTAAAAATAGGTTCTATTTTTTAGTCAATCTGGATTTTAAACACCACAGGGTTTTCCGTCTTTACTCCGGAAACTTTCACCTTCAGGGAAGTTTCATCCCGTTCCCACTGGGGCTTGGCGTCGAATCCAAGCACTTCCACATTCCGAATAATTCCGTGGAAATTGGGCTTTACGGCGGATTCCTTTTCACCCAGGGCCTCAAACTCGTATTGGCCGTTTTCGTCGCACTTCAGCACGGTGGCATACAAATTGCTTCCGTTTACGGTATACCTCACATCCCTGGATGTAAAGTTCTTCTTTACACCGTCCGAGAACTGCCCCTCAATGATCTTTGTGGGGCCTTCTCCAAACTGCCGCCAGACTTTGCAGCCGTAAATGGCTTCTCCGTTTACAGCCAGCCACTGGCCGATTTCCCGAAGAATGGAAGCGTCTTCCTCCGGAATGGTTCCATCCGCTCTGGGGCCTACGTTCAAAAGCAGCCGTCCGTTTTTGCTTACGATATCCACTAAGTCGCAGAGAATGTCGCAAGCAGGGCGATACTCATTGTTTTCCGTATAGCCCCAGGAATTCAAGGCCACAGCCGTATCCGTCTGCCAGATATAGGGCTTTACATCCGCAAACTGACCTCTTTCAATATCGACTACGGCGGTCCCGAACATAAAGGCGTCGTGTTTATAGTTGATAACCACGCCTTCGCCCCATTCTTCCGCGCGGTTGTAATAATACGCAGCCAACTTTTTCAAATACGGTTTCACGGAACTATGATGGATCCACCAATCAAAATACAAAATTTTGGGCCGATACTGGTCGATCAGCTCACAGGTGCGCACCAGCCAATCCTCCAGATATTCCTGAGTAGGCGTCGGTTCGCTGAAAATATCCTGGTGTCCTTTCTCTTCCATGGCCGGCCAGTAAAAATCTCCGCGCTGCATAGGCTCATGGATGTCGCTGTCAAACTGTTTGCCGTGCCCCATAAAGAACCAGTGTTCCACACGATGGGAAGATGCACCGTTTACAATTCCCTGGTCGTGGAACTGCTGATTCAATTCGCCCAGCACATCCCGGCAGGGTCCCATTTCGTATGCGTTCCAGTGGGAAATCTCACTTTTATACATTTGGAATCCATCGTGATGCTCCGCTACCGGCACCACGTACTGGGCTCCGGCTTCCTTAAACAGCTCCGCCCACGCTTTAGCGGAAAATTTTTCCGCCTTGAACATGGGAATAAAATCTTTGTACCCAAATTCCTTTTGGGGGCCATAGGTCTTCACATGATGCTCAAACTCTTCACTGCCCTGAACATACATATTGCGGGAATACCATTCGCTGCCGAAAGCCGGAACGGAATAGATCCCCCAATGAATGAAAATACCGAATTTCGCAGCTCTGTACCATTCCGGGACGCGATACTGCTGCAGGGATTCCCAAGTATCCTTGTACTTTCCTTCCGCAATGACTTTGTCAATTTTCTCCAGATAGGGCTTCATGTCATACATTTTGTTATTCTCCTTTCAGATCTATATCTATATTCTCCGGCAAGTCTTACCGGAGAGTTTCCTTGCTCTTTTACCCCCAGGCTCTTCCCGCTTTTGTTTTGCATAAACTCTGCCAAAATTCCCCCGGGACAACAGGAAATCAGGGAAATCGTCAGGAAAGGTCAATGCGTATGTCCTTTTCCCGGCTTTCAGGGAATACTTCCAGCTGCGTTATGCTTCCCTGCCGCAGCGTACATTCCACTGTGGTCTGATGAGGAGCCCACAATTTAAAATGGACATCCACTTTGGGATCCCACGCAGGAAACAAATGAATTTCCTCCCCCTGGCACTGCAGCAGCATTTCCTGCAATCCGATCATTCCCGATCCGCCATGATTATGGTCCGGCGTATAGTCATGCCCCGGCCCCCAAAAAGCAGGAAAACGTTTGGGCGCGTCGTCAAATTTTTCGTGGAGGTAGCGGAAGGCTTCTTCCGTCAGAGAAAGTCTTGCCGCAAAAATACCGTTTTGGTGCCAGCTGTATCCCAAATCCTGATCCGGAATCTGCCGTTTCAGGCCATAGGTATTTCTTCCCACTTCCTTTTCTTCCGGGCTCAATCCTTCCGGACTGTATGGGTATACCCGGTAAAGCTGCGGAAGCTCACAATTCTGAATGGATTCAAATTTTTCCGCAGGAAGGAACACCGTCTTCCCCTCTTCCGTGCCTATAGGCAAATCCGGGCATTTTTCATACCAATCCTGGCATTGCCGACGCTGTTCTCCCTCAGGAAGATACTCCAAAAGCTGACGCAGAACACACTGCAGCCCCGCTACCACATCCATAGGATTGGTGCAGCCGTATTCTTCCTCGGAAACGCTTTGGGGATCCTTTCCTTTGTATGTTTCCAACGCAGTGGAGGGAAAAACCACCAGTTTCCCTTGTTTATCCTTGGGATAATGTTCGAAATAGAACTCCACAACGCTTACAATATAATCCAGGTACGCATCGATATTCTCATCTGTATACCGGGCATATTCCAGCATCATACTGGCAAATTCCAGTGCCGAAGAGAAATGCATTTTTACATAGGCGTTATCCTCCAGCCCGGGATCGATCCCGTCCCGGCGATGCCAGCTGTATTCGGAGCAGGAGCACAATCCAGTGATGCTTCCCTGCTCATAAAAACAAGCGCCGTTATGATTCCAGTAATGTTTGGTTCTGGCTTTACCCACATCGGTTATCCGCCTGAAATATTCCATTTGGGGTTTCATTGCCTGAAAATCTCCGGATTTTAAAAGAGGCCAATACACCAGCCGCTGGTTTTGAGAGGTGAAAATGGTTCCGGACCATGCTCTGAAATCCGGTGTGAAGCGATCGTCAAAGGTAAACAGGCCGCCGTTAAATTTCGTGGGAAACTCCCCGTAAAAATTGCAGCCCAACATATAACGAAACAGTTGATAATTTCTTCCGATGGCAAAAAAATTGTCCTGCCGTTTCTCTTCATCCAATCGAATAAAACTGGTATCAAAATACCGGTTCCACCACTCTTTTGCCTCTGCAAAAGAAGCCCCTTTTTCTTTTTCACGGCGCAGCTGCTCTTCCCACTGGGAAACTTCCGGATATTGGCCGATATGCAGCGATAAGGTCAGTTCCATTTGGCAAAGGGGTTGGGAGCTTAGCTGAAACTCCTGCTGATCCACACCGTGCCACTCGCCCGTTCTTTCACCGGCAAAAAGCAGATCCTGGGACTCCAAGATTCCCCCGATGATTCGATTTTTCTGGTAATCGGGGATGGTTTGCCGAATTTCTTCCAGCCCCTGCTGCTCAATAGCCTTTTCCACCACCGAATGCTCCTGCTGATTTCGATGATAAAACAAAACCCCATTCTTTTGCGGAATCACTGTATCCTTATAGGTGATCACATCTCCCGGATACTGATAGTCGTAATCCCTGCACTGATGCCGCTCAAATCCGGAAGAAACCGCCCGGTCTCTATACCGCCAACAATCATACCATACGTTTACCGAATGGGGACGGCTGCTTTTATATTCCACGTGGACTTTGGAGGAAAAGGGATCTGCCCAAAGGAGAAAAGAAACCGGATCATCCGCAGGCCCTGCATCTACGGAAATATAGCCGTCGTACAAGTGAAAATGCTGGCAAAAATTTTTTTCCAGCAGCGCAGGCAAATCCAGCTGCAGACGGATCCTTCCCCCTTTCAGCATGGTCCCGTTTTCGTCAAAGGCCCCGCTCTGGCTGAAATAAAGGCAAAGCTGGTTATTTTCCACCCAGACATTGCAGCCTGTGTCGTGCCCGCCTAAAGGCATGCTGTCTTTCGAGTGATTGCTGTGTGTATTCCAGAGAATATCGTATTGCTCCATCGTTGTGATTGCACCTTTCTGCCGATAAGAATGATTCCTTTTAATTATAGTCTCTTTTTCTTCTTTTTTTAGAGAGAAACCTGCCAAGATTCCTTTTTTCATGTCGCCTTCTCGAAGATTTATTGACATTTTTTTGCATTGGGCGTTATACTAGAATTACTTTTTACCTCTCTTCATACCTGCGTAAAGGAGGAATTCCATGTTATCCGGATCCTATGGACTGGATCTGCAATTCACTGAGGGCAATTGGTGCGTGCATGCGGACCAAATCTCTTTCGCTCCGGTAACACATGCAATCCCTGCCCACAGCCATGGCAGCGGATGCTATGAAATCCACTATATTCCTTCCGGATACGGGCGGGCCCAGATCCAGGGGGAATTTTATTCCATTGCTCCAAACACTTTGTATGTAACCGGTCCTCATATCGAACACGCGCAAATTCCCCTTTCAGAAAACCCTATGCTGGAATATTGTTTATATATCCGGCTGGAAAAATCCAAAATTCGTCCGCAAAATTTCTCCGAAACACCTCTTTCCGCTTTTGCGGAAACCTGCTTTTGGTTTGGAGAGGATCGTGAAAATATTTCCGGCTATTTTTCGGATATTTTCCAGGAAATGCAGGAAAGAAAAGCCGGATTTACCGTAAAGATAGAAACGCTTTTGGAGCATCTTCTGGTACATATGGTGCGAAACTATTTTCCATCTTCTGCCCTTGCCGGTGAAAATAAGAAATTCCTTCCTCTTCGGGCTGCAGACAGCATGTCCCTTATGATCGAGCGGGTATTTCTCTATGAATACCGCACGGTGACTCTTCCGGACTTATCTTCCCGCCTAGGGCTAAGTTCCCGGCAAACCCAACGGCTGCTGCAGGAACAATACGGGCAAACTTTCCTGGAGAAAAAAATGCAGGCGCGAATGTCTGCTGCTGCTTTACTGTGTTCCGATTTTTCCCGGAGCATTTCCTCCATTGCGGAAGATGTGGGATACTCCTCCATGGAACATTTTTCCGCCGCGTTTAAAAAATACTATTCTGTAAGCCCCAGGGAATACAGAAAACGGCTTTCTCTTTCTGCTTTCAGCCTGCAAGATCAGCCTTCCAAAGAGCGATTATAATTTCTATCACAAAGAAAAATGAAAAGCGGCGGTGTGTTTCCACACCGCCGCTTTTAATATATGCCTTATTCTGCTTTTACTTGTTCATTACTTCCCGCTGGCTCCGTAGTTTTTCAAAACCCGGGCACTGGGATCGTCTACACAGCAGCCTTCCCAGGCTTTATTGGGCATCCAGTAGTCCGCGATCATTTTTCCCTGGCCGGGATAGTATTTTTCAAACAATTCCCGATACAGCAGGCTCTCTTTGGTAAAGGGAGGCATATACGCATACTGCTTCGCCTTTTCCTTAAATTCTTCATCGGAATACAGCGTATCAGCATATTCCTTCAGGTAATCCACCATAGAATGCCCCACCGCATCGCTGAAAGCGGCCTTTTCCCGCCACAAAATAACTTCCGGCAGCCAATCCCCTTCAAACGCCTTTCGCAGCAGATATTTACCTTTTCCGTACGTGTTCAGCTTCTTCTCCGGATTGATCCCCATCACATACTGCACAAAGTCCAGATCACCAAAGGGCACCCGGGCTTCCAGACTGTTATCCCCGATGCAGCGGTCTGCCCGAAGCACGTCATACATATAAAGCTCCCGCACCCGCTTTTGGGATTCCGTTTGAAATGCATATGCACTGGGGGCAAAATCCGTGTACTTATATCCAAACAGTTCATCGGAAATTTCCCCCGTTAAAAGAACTCGGATGTCCGTATCCCGATGGATGGCCTGGCAAACCAAATACATCCCTATAGAGGCCCGGATGGTGGTAATATCCCAAGTGCCTAAAGCGGCTACCACGGTTTCCAAAGAATCCACAACGGTTTTCTTATCAATAATTACTTCCGTATGCTCCGCTTTCAAATATTCCGCTACTTTGCGAGCATATTTCAGGTCAATGGCGTCCTCACTCATTCCAATAGCAAAGGTGCGAATGGGCTTCTTCATTTTTTTAGCCGCAATGGAGCATACCAAACTGGAATCCAAACCGCCGGAAAGCAAAAATCCCAGCGGGGCATCCGCATCCAGCCGTTTTTCCACGCCGGCGATCAGTTTCTCTCGGATATTCCGGGTGATTTTATTGATGTGCGATAAAGAAGTAATAGAAGTGTAAAAAATTTTGCCGTTCCTATCCGGCACTTGGCCATTGTGTCGGATAGGTCGGGCGGTTATTCTGGCAAGTCAATCTTGCCGACAAAGCTGTAATAAA
>CALWUW010000019.1 GCA_944384815.1 uncultured Clostridia bacterium | reverse complement strand
TGTAACGCAAAAGCAGGCACCAAATCAATGAAAAATAGCCTATCCAGGCGACTGTTTCAGAAATATGGGCTTCCGCCAAGGGGATACCAGTGGGGTGCGACATCTTTTTTGCCCACTCAAGGCATGTGGAGACGGTGGCGTGGTTGGCAAAAGAGGAAAAATAAAGCGCGGGGAAAGGGATTGTTTATGGCATTTCCCGCATATTACAGAACTGACAGCGATTCCCCTTACTTGATTGTTCCTGTTTGTGGGAACATGTCAAAGGGGAATTTCTGTTATCTAAATTCTAGCCACGATCTGCTTGTGTGGGGATTGGATGTTTTGCCCTGATAGCAGTTCAGACCATTCGAGGATCAGAGGGATAACTGGGCAGTGGGATAGATATTAAAGATAGGAAGTGAGCTTGATGAATAATTCAAATTTGTTATGGCCTTCTAAAGATATGGATTTTTGGCGAATTAACAGTGATGCTGATAAACTAACGGTAAAATGGAGCCATAAATTTTTTGATGATTATAAACTATTGTCATATCAATTTTATGAATGTGGTTATGAAACTTTTGTCGACATAATCAGTAGTGGTCATGATAATATTAAGTCAGATACATGGTTTTTAACAGCGATATTTCTGTTAAGACAAAGTATTGAACTTGGATTAAAAGCACTTATTTGCAGAGTTTCCGAAAAAAATAAAGATATTCAGAATTCTTTTGAAACTTATTGTCACGATGTATTAAAGCTCTTTCAACACTATAACAGTTTAGGAAAAGAAAACTATTTATCTGAAGAAGAAAATACCTGGCTGAATAAATATTTTTTATCTTTGGAAGAAGTTGATGGAAAATCGGACATGTTCAGATTCCCTTTTGAGGATGATTTCCTTTCTAAATACAGAGATAAATTTTTAAACAATGTGCATGTAGCAAATAATCTTTTACAAGCTTTCTGCCTTGTGAAAAAATGCCTGGAGAAAGGCATTGTTGCAAAAGAAGATATATTTGATAATAAGCTTAGGCCTGAATTTTTTGTATTTGCACCACATGGAATGGGGAACTGCTATTTATGGCAAAGTCTGTCTGACGAAGGGTTTCATGTTAAAGTTACTGGATATGTTTCGGTAATAGATTTTGTGTACAATAACAATAAAATCTCTAAAGAAACAAAATTTTATCCTTTAATGTTTATGTTTAGAAACACAATAGAGCTTTGTTTAAAGCGTTTGTTCTATAGTCGTGTAGAAGATGGAATTCCATTAAAAGTTTTTTATTCTAAACGAAGAAGCCATTTAATCAAGAAAGATTTATGGAAAAATGTCAAACCGGTTATCGTAAACTATTCTAACAATACAAATGATACAGAGACAATAGATATCGTAGAGCAATTAATAAATGATATATGCATATTAGATAAGAATGGAGATAAATTCCGTTACCCAACATCATATGGATTAGAATATCGGTTTGATAATATAACTGTTGATTTGAAAAATGTATATGAATATTTTAAATCTTTGGTTAATTTTTTTGATTGCTGTGATTTTATGCTCAGTGAAATTGCCGAACAAGAAGCTGAATTGAAAGCAGAGTATAGAGCTGAAATGAGAGCAAATATTGACTGGTATTAATAAATCTCAAAAAATTTTACTATATCTAGCTGTTGAATAGTGTGAATTTTTCAAATAATGGTAGCACGCCTCCCTCCCGGCCATTATGGTCAGGAGGGTTTCGTGCATCTATGGGGTTATGCATCAACATCGATGCTGACACCCGGCTTCAGTTCCACTATGAAATGGTCATCGTAGACAGTGATTTGTTTGAGCCAGCGTTGTACCAACAACTCATCAAACTCGGTCAGACGGGTGGGCTGCTGACGGATGAAATCCTGCAGCTCATTGATACGGCGAATCTGCCCGTTACGGGAGGAAGTGCCCATGACGCTTTGCTGTTTTCAGCTTCTGAAGCCGTAAAATTTCATTGGCAACCGCGTCGGGGACTTCCCTGCCTTCTGCTTCCCGGAGTTTTTTAACCGTTTGCCTTCCGAATCCTGCCGGATGCCGTTTTTTAAAGACAAACCTGTTTTTTTCCTGTATGATAAAGCCATAGACCATGGGAGGTGACAGAAAATGCTCTTTACAGTATGGATCGACAAAACCTGCCGGGAGGAAGTAATGGCCAAAGTCCATCAGCGGACGCCCCTTATTGATGAAATCGAGCGGTTGGTCCTTCAGGAGAACCGGATCGATCAGCTGCCCGGTTACTTGGACGACGAGATCACCCTGTTGGAAATGAATGAGATCCAGTGCTTCGTTGTGGAAAATGAAAAGACGTTTGCCGTTTATGCAGACGGGAAAAAATATGCCGTCCGAAAACGGCTGTATGCCCTGGAAGATCTTCTCCCGGATGGATTTGAGCGGATCAGCAAATCGGCCATTGCCAATTGGAAGAAGATCACAAAATTTAAAGTACAGCTTTCCGGAGCGGTGGATGCGGTGTTCCAGTGCGGGTATGCCGAATGTATTTCCAGAAGATGCTTTACCGAGCTTAAAAGGAGGTATGGGTTATGAGAAAATACGGAAAAGATTTTTGCATACGGGGAGCTATGTTTGCGTGGGGCGGACCGGTGATCCTGGCGATGGTATATGGGGCGCTGCAGGGGGCAGGTGTATTGACAAGTCTTACGGTGGATCAGGTGGTGCTGGGGATTGTCAGCACAACGGTAATGGCTTTCATTGCAGCGGGGATCTCCATTGTGTATCAGATCGAAAATCTGCCGAAAGCGTTTGCCGGATTGATCCAGATGGCAGTGCTGTATGCGGATTATTTGGGCTTTTATTTGCTGAACGGCTGGGTTTCCGGAAGCGGAATCTGGATTTTCACAGGAATTTTCGTGGCAGGGTTTGCAGTGATTTGGTTCAGCATTTTTATTCCCATTAAGCTGAAGGTAAATAAGATGAACCGGATGCTGAATCAGCAGCAAAAAGCAGAAAAAACCCGTTGATGCTGCAAAAGCAAACGAAAGCGGATTGCCCCAGAAAGCGCTGCACCGCCACTTCATTAAACCCGATTCTGTACAGCATAAAACATCGGGAAAATCCCTTGGCTTTTTTGTAGAATACAAGCAGACAGGCAGACAAGCAGACAAGGAGGGAAGAAGATGGAGTGGATCAACGGATTGCAAAAGTCCATCGACTACATGGAAAATCATTTGTTGGAGAATATGGATTACGATGTGGTTGCGGCGCAAAGCTTTTCATCCAGCTATCACTTCCAGCGGGTATTCAGCATTCTTTGCGGTTTTACTGTGGGCGAGTATATACGCAGCCGAAGGCTGTCTCTTGCCGGGAAAGAACTTGCAGCAGGTAATGGCAAAATTATTGATGTGGCGTTGAAGTATGGCTATGAAAGTCCGGACAGCTTTGCGAAAGCTTTTCAGAAATTTCACGGAATACTGCCGTCCCAGGCTCGAAACAATGGCAGCAGCTTAAAATCCTTTTCTCGCCTTGTACTGAATTTTTCATTGGAAGGCGGTGCTGTTATGAAGTACAGGGTGGAGAAGAAACCGCAAATGATCTTTACGGGATACAAAAGGCGGTTTACAGGAACTTTGGCAGAACGCATGGAACAAGAATGTGATTTCTATGTGTCGACCCGGACAAATCAGTATATTCTCAAAGGTTTGTCCCATGACTGCGATACCGGATACAATATCTTGTGGGGATATGGTGAGGATGGCTATGACTTTTACATTGCCTCCCAATTAAGTGAATGGACCACCAATAATTTGGATAAGGAATTAGGCACGGAAGATGCAAAGCGATTTGAAAAAATAGTGGTTCCCGAGGGGATGTACCTTATTTGTGAAACCGAAAGAACGCAGTATCCCACGGAGTTGTTTCAGGAGCTTCGGAAAAAGGCTGTTTGTGAATGGCTTCCGTCTTCTGGATATGAGCTGGCGTCCGCCCCTGAAATATCGGTGCACCACTGGTTTTACAAGCTGGGAGATCCTGCGGTCAACCACTCCCGCTACATTGAGCTGTGGCTCCCCATTATAAAGTGCTGATACGTGTAAATGCCGCCTGTTTTTCATAGGCGGCATTTTTTTAAACAGAACGTCCAACCGGAAGTTGGATGCAGCGGGGGTTGATCCAACAAATGCGTCATTGTTTTTCCGGCGTGTATTGATAAAATAGACTTGCAGCTGCAGAAATCAAAAACGAGGTGAGAACATGGAGACACTTAAAATCCACGAACAAATCGCTTTTTTAAGAAAACAAAAGGGATTTACACAAGAGGATCTAGCAAAGGCTCTGGGCGTTACCAACCAAGCGGTGTCCAAATGGGAAGCAGCCCAGTGCTGCCCGGATATTCAGCTCCTTCCCCGTATGGCTGGGATTTTTGACGTTTCGGTAGACGCGCTTTTAGGGTATAAACCCACGGAAGGATTAGGGGATATTTGTCTGAAAATCAAAGACTATTTTATGGCCTTACCGGAAAAAGGCGCTTTCGAAAGCGCCTACCGCATGGCGGCTTTGCTGCACGAGGCAGCGGCAACGGACGGATATAAAAACAGGGCCTATTGGCAAGAGAAAGACTACGCAAGGGAGGATGTTTCCTCTTGGGGGCTTTCAATTTGTTCCCAAGCGGAAGGCAGTACCGGGAGAAAGCACAACAGCATTTTCTTTTCTTTGGGGAAAGGATATGTTTCGCCCAAGGGCGCCCAGCTGGGGGAAATCAAAACCACACTGGAGGCGCTTTCCGATTTGAATGTGCTGAAAGTATTGTGCTTGCTTTGTGAGCGGACTCTTGCGGATCCGAAAGGCTATGTCACGGTACAGGAGATTGCAGATGCGGTGCATCTCAAAGTTGAGGAAGCGGAAACAGCATTGGAAAAATTGCCTTTGTCTATGAAAGAGGAAGAGAGTGTGTGCTCTTACCGCTTGGACGAGGCGTTTCTTCACATCCCTTCTTTGCTGTCCTTTTTCTGCAGATTCTGAGAATATCCGAACTTTCATTTGTGCATGGGCAAAAGGTTTTAGAGGACGAAAGATGACAGGTAAAGGAAAAGAAGAAAAAGCGTCTTAGCGGAATTTCCGGGATCCTCCTTCTCTACGTTTTCAAAACGGGCATATTTTAAGCAAAACGCCAAACGTCCCGGCCGGCTCCTTTTGGAACCGTGCCGGGACGTTTTTATTCCATGGTTTACAGTTTCAATGGCCTTGCGTCGTATAGCGCCGCAGGCTGGAGAAAACAAGTGCCTTTACGGCAGAATCCGGTTTTCTCAGGCTTTCTTCAGGCGGATCACGTTCCAGCTGTGTTTGCCCAGAACAGCGGAGAGAACGCCGCTTTCCACCTTGGAAACGCCGCCGGATACGGGCTTTACCTGATCCGGGTCTTCCTGGGTGTTTACCGCTTTCATGTCGTCATGGCTCATGGTGATGTGCTCTACCACCTGATAGCCGGCGAACTGGCGAAGATCGCAGGTGATCTCCATATCCTCATCCAGGGATTTGTTCACCGCCAGAACGGTGAGGCTTTCTTCCTCTTCGTTCATCACCAGCACGGAATCCAGATACGGAGCGTCGCCGAAGCGGCTGTCGTATACAGGGGATTTCACCAGCGTGTTCAGCACGGTGCCACGGGCATAGTTGCTGGCGTGGAAGAAAGGATAGAAGATGGTCTGGCGCCAGGCTCCCGTGTCGGAAGTCATAATGGGTGCGATCACGTTTACCAGCTGAGCCAGGCAGGCGATCTTTACACGGTCCGCATGACGCAGCAGGGTGATCAGCAAGCTGCCGATGAGCAGCGCATCCTCGAAATTGTATACGTCTTCCAGCTGATGGGGCGCCTGCACCCATTTTTCCAGCTTCTGGTCCGCTTCGTTGGAGTGATACCAAACGTTCCATTCGTCGAAGGAAAGGTTGATCTTTTTCTTGCCCCGCTTTTTAGCCTGGACATAGTCGCAGATGGAAACTACGGAGGAGATGAAACGATCCATTCCTACGCTGCTGGCCAGGAAGTTGGGGGTGTCGTTTTCCTGGTTGCCGTAATACTGATGCAGGGAGAGGTAATCCACCTGGTTGTAGCACTCTTCCAGCACAGTGGCTTCCCACTGGGCGAAGGTGGGCATATCCAGGAAGGAGCTTCCGCAGGCCACCAATTCGATGGAGGGATCCATCATCTTCATCAGACGGCCGGCTTCCGCTGCGGTGCGGCCGTATTCGTAGGCGGTCTTATGGCCCATCTGCCAGGGGCCGTCCATTTCGTTGCCCAGGCACCAGAGCTTGATGTTGTGAGGATCTGCATAGCCGTGTTTCCGGCGCAGATCGCTGTAATAGGAGCCCTTGTTGAAGTTGCAGTATTCCAGCAGGTTCTTGGCGTCCTCGGGGCCGCGGGTGCCCAGGTTCACCGCCATCATCACGTCCGTGTTGGCTTTCTTGGCCCAGTCGGAAAATTCATTGAGACCGAACTGGTTGGTTTCGATCACGTTCCAGGCCAGATCCACCCGGGAGGGGCGCTCTTCCTTGGGGCCTACGCTGTCTTCCCAATGGAAACCGGAAACAAAGTTTCCGCCGGGATACCGCACGATGGGCACGTTCAATTCCCGCACCAGGTCGATGGTGTCCTTCCGGAGACCCTGCTCATCGGCAAAGGGGCTTCCTGGCTGATAGATGCCTTCATAAACGGCACGGCCCAAATGCTCAATAAACGAACCGTAGATCCGGGGGTCCACCCGATCCACAATAAAATCCTTATCAATTACGATACTGGCTTTTTTCACGGATAACATCCTCCTTTTTACAGGCCAAGGGCCTGTTGTCTGTTGTCTGTTGTCTTTCGTTTTTTATCATACGGGATGGAAACGGGTTTTCCAATAGCGCATCATCCGATTCTATTGACTTTTTGTCCGATTTTCAGTACCCTATAAAAAACGGAATGGTTTCGGGAGTCTTTCTTTGCCGGGGCTTTTTCTGTTTTGAAATTTTGAGAATATATTCGGCCTGTCCGCCGGCGGCAGGCAGGAGAATCCTTGGAAGGCGGGAGGTTTTTTATGTTCCAGATCCACTACTGTGAGTTTTCCAGGAAGAATGACGACCACGACGTGATCTTCCGCCCTTATGGCAGCGGGGATTGGCTGTTTCTTTTGTTTTTGGCGCCTATGAGCGTAAGCTTTGAAACGGAAACGGCGGTAGCCCCTGCAGGCTCCTGTCTTTTGTATTCTCCCGGGGCGTACCAGAAATACCGGGGGGTGGAGGTATTCCGCAACAGCTATGTGCATTTCTCCGCCCCGGAGGAGGAAATCCGCCGCTACGGAATCCCCTGGAACCGGATCCTTTACCCGGCGTCTCCGGATGCCTTGAACCGGCAGATCCGGGTGATGCAGGAAGAATACCTGAACCGGGGGCAGCACTGGAAGGAAATGGGAGATCTTTTGCTGCGGCGGCTGCTGATCAGCACGGCCCGGAGCCTGGAGCAGGGGGCCGGGGACCCGGATTCTCTGCTTTCCCAGTTTCAGAAAGCCCGGCTGGCCATTCTTTCCCAGTGCGAGGAGGAATGGGACATTTACCGGATGTGCGGGCTGGTCAATATGGGGAAAAGCCAGTTTTACCGGTATTACCGGCAGTTTTTTCAGGCTTCTCCCCGGGACGAGCTTTTGGCGGCCCGTATGGACAGAGCCCGGAACCTTTTGACCAATGAAGCCATGCAGGTGCAGCAGGCGGCGGCTTTGTGCGGGTTTAAGAGCATCTGCCATTTTACCCGCTATTTCCGCCAGATCTGCGGCTGCACGCCCGGGGAATACCAGCGGCAGGTTTCCCGCCGGGAGAAATAAAAAACGCTTTCAGTAATGTTTTGGAAAACTTTAGAATGTTTTAGGATATTTTGGAATACTTTAAAATGCTTTCAGATACTTTCGGATGCTTTTGGATGCTTTAGGACACTTTGGAATGCCTTGGAAATTCTTGAAAAACTTCCGGAAGATAAGGTTTAGAAATGAGACATACAGGAGGGGAATCGTATGGGGTTTACCAATGAAGACGTGCTGCGGATCGCCATGGAGCAATCCGCCCAGGACGCCGGGTGCCGGAGAGAGGATTTTTTGCGCCGGGAAAACGTGGTGGTGCTTTCCAAAGCCAACCCCCAGGCCAGGAAATATCTGGATCTTCCCTTGGACTGCAACCTGATCTCCTACGGGCAGAACGTAGTGGCTTCCGTGCGGCCGGAATATCGGGAAGCGGTGGAAGCCTACCTGGGCCGGTTTCCTATGGAACACTGCTTTGAAACGCCCAATCTCCATGTTTTGAACGACGCCATGGAGGAAAAGGGCCGGCGGGTCTGTTTTATGGCGGAATATTTTCTTCCGGATATGGAGCGGCTCCGGGCGCCGGATTGCTTTTATCCTCTTAAAATTCTGGAACAGCCGCAGCTGCAGGGGCAGCCGGAGCTGTACACGCCGTGGTTTTCCAATGCCCTGTGCGAAAAGCGGAAACAGCTGGATGTGCTGGCGGTGGGCGCCTATGAAGGGGAGAAGCTGATCGGCCTGGCGGGCGCCTCCGCGGATTGCGAGACCATGTGGCAGATCGGGGTGGATGTGCTTCCCGATTATCGCCGCCGGGGCGTGGCCTGGACCCTTACCAGCCGGCTGGCGCTGGAGATCCTGAAACGGGGGAAGATTCCCTTTTACTGCGCCGCCTGGTCCAACCTCCCTTCGGTGCGCAATGCTTTGAAAAGCGGGTTTCGGCCGTCTTGGGTGGAGATGACCGTGAAAAGCGCGTCCTTTGTGGCGAAGATGAACGGGCAGGAAGAATAGACACGGCAAAATTTGAGAATAGGAAATAAATTTTTTCTTTGCGGAAGGAATGAAACGATTTTTATAGGGGAAACTGATAGAAAAAAAGTTACGTATCACAAAGTTTCTGTGCCTTTTGTTGAAAACCTCTTTCCGGAGAACACAGATAGGGGAAAGAAAACGGGAAAGGGCGTTTTTCCGGGAAACATGGGGCTTTTTACCGTGCTAAAGAAGGAAAGAGAGAAAAACTCTCCAGGGGAATTTTTGCCGAAAAGCAATAAAGGAAGGCGAAAAATAGGAAAACAGTCGTATCAGGTAACTTTTTTTTGAAAGTGGCAGAATGGGGAAATTGAAATAGGAAATCCGCTTGTTTAGAATATAACGAAGTAAAACGAATTTTTTGTTTTGAGATTTTAAGGAGGACAGACAGAATGGCAGACGTAAAGGATGTAAATGTGGTCGAGCAGCAGCCTTTGACGGATGAATATCTGGCAAAGATGGATGCGTACTGGCGTGCTACCAACTATCTGGGCGCCGCACAGCTGTATTTGCTGGACAACCCGCTTCTTCGCCAGCCCCTGACCATGGAGCATGTGAAGAAGAAGATCGTAGGACACTGGGGAACCGTGCCGGGGCAGAACTTTATCTATGTGCACCTGAATCGGGTCATCAAGAAATATGACCAGGATATGATCCTGATCTCCGGCCCGGGCCACGGAGGAAACTTCTTTGTTTCCAACACCTATCTGGAGGGAACCTACAGCGAAGTATATCCCAACATCGGCGAGGATATGGACGGCCTGAAGAAGCTGTGCAAGCAGTTCTCCTTCCCCGGCGGCATCTCCAGCCACGTAGCTCCGGAAACTCCCGGCTCCATCAACGAAGGCGGCGAGCTGGGCTATTCTCTGGCCCACTCTTTCGGCGCTGTGTTTGATAACCCCGATCTGGTGGCGGCCTGCATCGTAGGCGACGGCGAAGCCGAAACCGGCCCTCTGGCCACGTCCTGGCAGTGCAATAAATTCCTCAATCCCCAGACGGACGGCGCCGTTCTGCCCATCCTCCATTTGAACGGCTATAAAATCAGCAACCCCACGGTTCTGGCTCGTATCTCCCATGAAGAGCTGGAGCATTTCTTCGACGGCTGCGGCTGGAAGCCCTATTTCGTAGAGGGCAGCGAGCCCATGGTTATGCACCGGAAGATGGCGGAAGCTCTGGACAAGGCTATGGACGACATCAAGGCCATCCAGAAGAACGCCAGAGAAAACGGCGATCTCACCCGGCCCAAGTGGCCCATGGTGGTTCTGCGCACCCCCAAAGGCTGGACCGGCCCCAAGGTGGTGGACGGAAACCAGATCGAGGACTCTTTCCGCGCGCACCAGGTGCCCATTATGATGGACAAGCCCGAGCATCTGCAGATGCTGAAGGATTGGCTCTTGAGCTATCATCCGGAAGAGCTGTTTGATGAAAACGGCAAACTGATCCCCGAGCTGAAGGAACTGGCTCCCAAGGGAGACAGAAGAATCGGCTCCAACCCCCATGCCAACGGCGGCAAGCTGCTGAAGGATCTGCGGCTGCCTGATTTCCGCAAGTACGCGGTGAATGTTCCCCAGCCCGGTGCTGTAGAAGCGCAGGACATGGTGGAGCTGGGCGGCTTTGTTCGGGATATCTTCTCCCTGAACGAGGATGCTCATAACTTCCGCATCTTTGGGCCGGACGAGACCATGTCCAACCGTTTGGGCAAGGTGTTTGAAGTCACCAACCGTGACTGGAACAACGGCACGTACGATACGGATGAGTTCCTGGCTGCGGACGGACGGGTTATGGACTCCATGCTCAGCGAGCATATGTGCGAAGGCTGGCTGGAAGGCTACCTGCTCACCGGTCGTCATGGCTTCTTCGCCAGCTATGAGGCGTTTATCCGCGTGGTAGACTCCATGTGCGCACAGCACGCCAAGTGGCTGAAGGTTTGCAGCGAGCTGCCCTGGAGACAGTCCATTGCTTCCCTGAACCTGATCCTCTCCTCCAACGTATGGCAGCAGGATCACAACGGATTTACCCAGCAGGATCCGGGCTTCCTGGATCATATTGCCAATAAGAAGGCAGACGTGGTGCGGCTGTATCTGCCCCCGGATGCTAACTGCCTGCTCTCCTGCTTCGATCACTGCATCCGCAGCAGAGACTATGTAAACGTTCTGGTAACCTCCAAGCATCCCCGTCAGCAGTGGCTCACCATGGAGCAGGCTGTAAAGCACTGCACCCAGGGCATCGGCATCTGGGAGTGGGCCAGCAACGATCAGGGCCAGGAGCCGGATGTAGTTATGGCTTGCTGCGGCGATACTCCTACTCTGGAGACCTTGGCCGCTGTGACCATCCTGCGTGAGGCTATTCCGGAGCTGAAGATCCGCGTAATCAACGTGGTGGATCTGATGAAGCTGGAGCCCAGCACCAAGCATCCCCACGGCTTGACGGACGCCGAGTACAATATGCTGTTCACCAAGGATAAGCCCATTATCTTTGCGTTCCACGGCTATCATACGCTGATCCACGAGCTCACCTACAGACGTGAGAACCGGAACATCCATGTGTACGGTTACAAAGAAGAAGGCACCATCACCACGCCCTTCGATATGCGTGTGCAGAATGAGATCGACCGCTTCCATCTGGTAAAGAACGCCATCAAGTTCCTGCCTCAGCTGGGCAACCGCGGCGCTTACCTGGTGCAGAAGATGAACGACAAGCTGGTGGAGCACAAGCAGTATATCCACGAGTATGGCATTGATATGCCCGAGATCCGGGATTGGAAATGGCACACTCTGGAGAAATAAGTTTCTTCTGAAATTTAATGCCTGAATTGTTTACGGAACTGTGCCGGCGTCAGCCGGTGCCGTTCCGTAAATAGTTTATAGAAATATCCTTTGTTGTGATACCCCACTTCCCAGGCGATCCGGTCGATCCGATGATCGGTGGTGTGCAGCAGGAACTCCGCCTTTTCCAGGCGAAGAGACTGCAGATAGTCCGTATAGGTCATGCCGGCGTGCTTTTTGATCAGGCGGTTGAAATAGTCCTCCTGAAAGTGGAAGGTTTCCGAAAGAAGCCGGGAAGACATATCCCGAAGGTTGCTTTTCATAAACTCCGTCAGCTGGCGGAACAAAAGCCCGCTCATTTCCTGGCGGCTTTCCCGGGAGAAGGAGCAATCGTAGTCCGTGTTCAGGCGGCGGAACAGCCGCAGCAGAAGCCCCCGGCAAATCAGGGGGGAGTCTGCGTCCGGGTGCTGAAGCTCCTGCAAAAGGAAGGAAAGGGTCCGCTCTGTTTCTTCCTGAGTATTTCCCCGGGGGCGGAACAAAAGGTACGGCTGCCCTGCCTGGGCGTCCTCTTCCGCGTCTTCCAAAAACCCTGCCGTTTTCTCCGGAGAAAGGCAGGGTTTTATGCTGCCTTGAAACAGGGAATCCCGGATGCCCAGAAATAAAACGGAACAGGGGGAATCCCCATAGATTTCCTGGTGCAGGCAGTTTCGGTTCATCAGGCAAAACTCTCCCTGTCGAACGGTCAGCTCTGTTCCCGAGATGGTTTGGCGGGACTCCCCGGAAGCCACGTAAAACAGCTCCATATATCCGTGAGAATGAGGCTGGGTGCGGGTAAAGGGCGTTACCTCGCCCCGGTAAAGAAAGGGAGTGCTTCGGGGAAGAGTGGCGGCCAAAAGCTGGGAAGGATCCTGTAAGTCCCAAAGCAGGGCGAAAAGATTTTGATTTTCCGAAAGGGGAAAAGGTGTTTTTTCTTCTGTGTAGGAAGAATATTCCCGGCGGAACACCGGGAACCGAAACCGAAAACTCCCTTCTTCTTTTTCCGAAGAAGGAGGAGATTCCAAAATACGCCGCATTTGATCTGTGAGTTTCGTAACCATCACTCCTTTGTACTTAAATTGTATGTGTCGGGAGAAGGGGTGTCAATCTTTATTTTGCTCATTCATTTAGGGAAGAGGCTTCCAATTGAAAGAAACCAGGACAGCATCGGTAAAAAAGAGAGCGAAGAAAAAACCGCGTTTCGGTTGAAATTTTCCCGAAAATCGTGGTACACTAAGCAAAAGAGAACAGATGTTTTTTGTGTCGCAGGCGGATTTTGATTTCCCTTTTTCAAGAGGAGCATACAATCATACAACCGTACAACCGTATAACCACACAGCCGCAGAGTCCCGCCATCATAGAAATACAAAGCTGCAGCGCCTCAACACCGCAGCGCCACAAGGCTGCAGAAATTTTACCGGGGAAAGATCCGGCAAAACCGGAAGAGCCCGGGATTTCTCCGGAGAAAATGGTGGATAGATCCATAGTCAACAAGCCGAAAGGCTGGCAGATTGATGGATTGCTGAGCTGCCGAGCTGCCGAACTGAGATTTATGGATCCACAGGTGAACAGATACACAGATCCACGGATCAAGGATACCGAAAAAGTGAAAAGTCAAAAGGAGGAATGTCAGGTATGGCAAAAATTTTGATCAGCCCGGGGAAATATATCCAGGGCCCGGGAGAAATGAAACATCTGGGAACGTATGGGGAAGCCTACGGAACCAAAGCGCTGATCCTGATCAGCCGGGGCGGCTATAAGCGCATCGGCGCTTTGGTGGAGGAAAGCTTCCGGGAAAAGCGCTGCGGCACGGTATTTGACTTTTTTAACGGCGAATGCAGCAAGCAGGAAATTCAGCGTCTCACCCAGCGGATGGAGGAGCAAGGCTGCGACCTGGTGATTGGCATTGGCGGCGGAAAAATTTTTGATACGGCCAAGGCGGTGGCGTTTTACCGGCACACCCCGGTGCTGATCTGCCCCACCATTGCTTCTACGGACGCGCCCTGCAGCGCATTGTCCGTGCTGTATACGGAGGAAGGGGTGTTCGAGGAATATCTTTTCCTGCCTTCCAACCCCAATTTGGTGCTGATGGATACGGACATCATCAAAGATTCTCCCGTTCGGCTGACGGTGGCCGGTATGGGAGACGCCCTGGCTACGTACTTTGAAGCCCGGGCCTGCCGGAGAAAGGATGCCGGTTCCTGTGCCGGAGGCAAATCCACAGAGGCGGCCATGGCTTTGGCCAAACTTTGCTACGATACCCTCCGGGAAGAGGGCATGAAAGCCAAGCTGGCTTTGGAGGCCGGCGCCTGCACGGAATCCGTGGAGCGGATCATCGAGGCCAACACCCTGCTTTCTGGTATCGGCTTTGAAAGCGGCGGTCTGGCAGGAGCCCATGCCATTCACAACGGCCTGACAGTTCTGGAAGAATGCCACAGCATGTATCACGGGGAAAAGGTGGCTTTCGGCACCCTGACCCAGCTGGTTCTGGAGAATGTTTCCGGGGAGGAACTGGAAGACGTGTATCGCTTCTGCATCGACCTGGGCCTCCCGGTGACGCTGAAGGAGCTGGGAGTGGAAACGGTAACGCCGGAAAAGGTCATGGCAGTGGCTCAGGCGGCCTGCGCCGAAAACGACACCCTGCACAATATGCCTTTTGAAGTGACCCCGGAAAAGGTAGCCGGCGCTATTTTGGCGGCGGATGCCTACGGAAGGTATTTTTTAGGCGAATAATTCCAAATAGTATAAAACGTTTTCTTGAAACGTAAAAAGGAAACCGGATCCCGGCAGCGAAGGCTGCCGGGATTTTTTTGCGGGAAAAGGGTAAATTCCTTTTGGGATGGGTTTTTTGGCCGGGAAAGGAAACAGGCAGACGGGAGAAGGATAGCTGGAAGCCAAAACGGTAAAGGGAAATTCTTTTATAAAAGAATGGAGAAAAGACAGGACAACTTCCGGAAGGATGGGCAAAGGTGGTAAAAAATCTTTCTTTACTTTAAAAAAACAGGACAAAATGCCATTGCACTTTGAAAGGAAAGGCTTATAATACAGGCAGAATCACTTGTAGGACAACTGACAAGTTGTTGTGCTGTTATACAGTTGTGCGGTTGCTCCGGAAAGGAAAGAATCCGTTTGACACAGGCAGAAGAGAGAATCCAAAAAACGAAAATCAGCGATCAGCTGTTTGAGCGGCTGCAAATCATGCTGGCCCAGGGAGACTGGCAGCCCGGGGATAAGATTCCTTCGGAAAATGAGCTGCAGGCCCGGTTTCAGGTGAGCCGGGTGTCCGTTCGGGAAGCCCTGAAGCGGCTGGAAAGCTGCGGTATTATTGAGACCTGCCAGGGAAAAGGCAGATTTCTTCGGAAATTTGAGGAAGCGGACCTGTTTGAAAGCCGGGCTTTGGCGGTGCACATGACTAAGGCGGACACCTGCACCATTCAGGATATGCTGGAGTTCCGCAGGATCATCGAGCTGGAAAGCGTGTATCTGGCCGCCCAGCGGGCCACACCGGAGGACATTGGAAAGCTGGAAGAAAATTACAGGGAAATGCTGGATTCCCGGGCGGACATCGAGCGTTTTGCGGATTATGATTTCGCTTTTCACGCCGCTGTGGCCGGTATGACGGGAAATACCATTCTGATCCGCTGCTATTCCATGATCTTGCAGTGCCTGCGGGAGTATTTTAACCGGGTGGTGGAGAAGATCGGTGTGGAAAAAGGCTCCTATTACCACGGGCAGATCCTGGAAGCTCTGAAAAAAGGGGACGCTCAGGAGGCCCGGGAATGGATGCGCCGGCATCTGGAAGCCACGGCCCGGGGATATTTTCAGCCGGAACAACCGGAAAAGCCGGAAGAATCGGAACAGTCGGCAGAACCGGCAAAACCGGCAGAATAGATTTTTGGCAAAGGTTCCGGGAAAGGCCCGGAAAACATATAGGGATAAGACCCATAAACCCACAAAGGAGAGGCATATGCCGGAAAGGATGAAGCAAGCATGGAATCCAAAGTCTATGGCATTTTCGGCCGGGAGGTAAAACTGGGGATCAGCCTTATCAGCCCCAAAACTCTGCGGCTTTCCATCCTGCCCAAAGAGGAATCGGTGCGGCAGGTGTTTTCCACATTGGATCTGGCGGAAAGGGATTGGCCGGAGCCTTCCCTGTATTTGGACGGCAGCGAGGGAGTACAGACCGCTCACGCCGGGGAGTTTGCCGTTACCGTGGAACCTTCCCCGTTCTGCATCCGGGTTTCCAGAAACGGAAAACCTGTGCAGACGCTTACGGTGGAAGAAGAAACCGGCACGGTGTGCTTCCCTTTGGGAGAAGGGGCTTTGTTCGGCCTGGGCCATGGCTACACCCAGCAGATGAACCGCCGGGGCGGACGCTATGATTTGCGGATGAACGGTCTGATCCGGGGCATTATGGAAAATTACAGCGCCACTTCGCCTTCTCCTTACGTAATCAGCACCCAGGGATGGGCTTTGTATTTCCACCAGCCCTGGAAGGGAGAGATCGATCTTACGGGAGATACCGGCTTCGGCTCCTTTAAAAGTTATCCTGAAGCCTACTGCGACGTGTTTGTGGTGGATTGCGAAACGCCGCTGGACGCCCCCAGGGAGTACTACCGTTTTACCGGCCTTCCGCCCATGCCTCCCAAATACGCCTTCGGCTACCAGCAAAGCTACCGGACGCTGATGCACAACGGCGTGAATTACGTAATGAAAACGGCCAAGTATATGCGGGAGCACGAAATTCCCTGCGATATGCTGATCTATCTGGGAACGGGCTATTGCGATTACGGCTGGAACACCCGCAACGGCGAGTTTGAGTGGCAGCCGGACGTATTCCCCCAGCCGGAAAAGACCATGGAGGAGCTGCGGGAAATGGGATACGTGGTGAATCTCCATGTGACCCGGTGCTATACCGGCCTGCACGGCTCCATTGACGATGAAAACGTCAGCCCTCTGGAATATGACCACGCCAAAACCTACTGGGAGCGGCACCGGCGGCTGTATAACACCGCCAAAAACCTGGCCTGGTGGCCGGATGACGCGGACGGAGTGGACATGGAACAGCGCCTTTGCCGGCATAAAATGTATTACCAGGGATCCCTGGAGCTGAATCCCAACATCCGTCCCTTCCAGATGCAGAGAAATACCTTCCCCGGCGCCAACAAATGGGGCGGGGTCATCTGGTCCGGAGACGTGCTTTCGGAGTGGGAAACTTTGAAAAACCAGATTCCTGTAGGGCTGAACGTGGCGCTGAGCTGCTCTCCCTATTGGGGAACGGATACCGGCGGCTTCTACTGCACCCGGGAGCTGGACGGCGAACTGTTTATGCGCTGGATGGAATATTCGGTGTTCACTCCCTTTGTCCGGGGGCACGGAAGACCTTCCTTCCTGCATAATCCCTGGGGCTGGACCATGTTCCGCTCTTTGGAGGAGATCCCTCTGGAGCTTTGTCCGGGCATGACCCATGACGCCCCGCCGGCGGACAATATTCTGCCGGATCCCCGGGTGGAGCCAGTATGCAAGAAATACCTGGATCTTCGCTATGAGCTGCTGCCGTATATCTATACTCTTTCCTATGAAGCCGGGCAGGGTGTCCCCATGATGCGGCCTCTTTGGTGCTATTATCCCCAGGACGAAACGGCCGTGGCCACGGCGTCGGAATATTTCTTCGGCCCCAGCCTTTTGGTGGCGCCGGTGACGGCCAAATCCGCTGACTCCTGGGATGTATACCTGCCGGAAGGCACCTGGTACAGCTACTGGAATAGGATTCCGTATTCCGGCGGAAAAACCGTCACGGTGGAGGCGCCGGTAGATGTTATCCCCCTGTTTGTGCCTGCAGGAGGAATCCTGGCCAAAGGCCCCCATCGGCAGTATGTGGGAACCCAGCCGGAAACGGAATTCCAGCCTTTGGTGCTGGAAATCTACACCGGAAAGGACGGGGAATATGAGCTGTATGAAGACGACGGCATCAGCCTGGAGTACCAGAAAGGAATGTGCAGCCTGACGCAGGTCCGCTGGGATCAGGCCCAGGGGAAAGCCATTGTTACAGGAAAATCTTCCATGTTCCCCGGTAAGAGCCGGCAGATCACCCTGCGCTTTTTGCCGGAGGAAAGGGAAGAGACTGTCACGGTCTGCTATCAGCCCGTGGAGCCCCGGGAATAAAAGGCGGAAGCAGAAAACAGCGGCGAAACATGCGGTTAAGCGATTAAGCAGTTAAGCAGTTAAATAGTTAAGAGATTAAGAGATTAGGCAGTTAAGGTAAAGAAGAGCTTTCCCCCATAAGGAAGGCTCTTCCCAAACAAGAAAACGCAAAACAGCGGGAAAGGATGCGGCCATATGGAAAAAACACTGGGAATTATCCATGCCTCCCACATCACCATCAGCGCTATGGAGCCCTATCTTCGCCGGTATCTGCCGGAGGGGGTGGAGGTGATGCACCTTTGTGACGACACCATTCAAAGGGACAATATCAAAGCCGGGGCGGGAGTGATCCCCAAAGTCAATTACTTTAAATTTGCCCAGTATGCCCACAATCTGGAGGAAGCCGGAGCGGATCTGATTCTGCTGGCCTGCTCCACCTTCAACTATGCGGCGGAGCTGGCAAGGCCTATGATTCAGGTGCCCATTGCGCAGATCGACCGGCCTATGATGGAGAAAGCTGTGCAGAACGGCCGCCGGATCGGCCTTTTGGCCACCCTGGAGACCACCATTCCCTCCTCCCAGCGGCTGTTGGAGATCGCCGCCCGGGAAGCGGGAAAAGAAATCACCTGCAAAACTGTCCTTTGCAGCAAGGCGTTTGAGGAATACTCCAAGGGAAATGTGGAGGAGCATAACCGAATCCTGACCCAGGCGGTGGAGGATCTTTCCGGGGAAGTGGACTGCATCGTTATGGCGCAGCTTTCCATGTCCGCTTTAGCGCCGTATTTAAAAAACACCCGGGTGCCGGTATATAACAGCGGAGAGACTGGCTTCCAAAGAGTCCGGGAAATGCTGGAAGCTTTATAATCTGAAACAAATCTCTGAAACAGCGGCAGGAGAAAGAAGGTGAGCCCTTGGAGGAACAAACCATACAAAGGCTGGAGCAAAAAGCCAACCGGCTTCGGGCTCTGGTGGTAAAAATGATCGGCCCGGAAAAAACCGGGCATTTGGGAGGCGCCTGTTCCCTGGCGGAGATCCTTTCTGTTTTATACTTTGGCTTTATGCGCCATGATCCGGAAAATCCCCAGTGGCCTCAGCGGAACCGGCTGATCCTCAGCAAAGGGCACGCGGGCATTCTTCAATATGCGGCTTTGGCGGAATGCGGGTATTTTCCCCAGCAGTGGTGCCGCGGGCTGAAGCAGCTGGGAAGCCCCTTGCAGGGGCATCCGGATAAAAACAAGGTGCCCGGGATCGAAGCCAACACCGGTTCCCTGGGCCAGGGGGTCTCCCTGGCGGCAGGGGTGGCGGCGGGGCTGAAGCTGGATTTTCCGGAGAGACCCCCTCGGGTGTACGCCATCACCGGAGACGGGGAGCTGGCGGAAGGGCAGATCTGGGAAGCGCTGCTTTCCGCGGCGGTTTACCGGCTGGATAACCTGCGGGTGGTGGTGGATCAAAACGGCTTGCAGGCTACGGGCCCCACAAAAGAGCGATTTCCCATTCCCCATTTGGAGGAAAAATTCCGGGCGTTCGGGTTTGCGGTTTTCACCGTGGACGGGCATAACGTAAGGGAAATTTTGGAAGCTTTGCAAAAGGCGGAGGAAGTCCGGGGAAAGCCCGTGGCCATTGTGGCCCAAACAGTAAAGGGAAAAGGCATTTCCTTTGCGGAAAACCAGCCTTCCTTCCATAACGGCGCCATGACCCGGGAGCAGTATGAAACCGCTTTGCGGGAGCTGGAAGAAAAGGCAGGTGAGGCGCTGTGACCCATAGGACGCATAACCAGCGGATGGAATACGGAAAAACGTTGGTGGAGCTGGGTCGGGAAGATCCTCGAATCGTGGTTTTGGAAGCGGATTTGGGAAAGTCCACCCAAAGCTGCCTGTTTGAGAAGGCGTTCCCCGAGCGGTACTTTGAAATGGGGATCGCCGAGCAGAATATGCTGGGGTTTGCCGGGGGGCTGGCCCTGGCGGGGAAGATCCCCTTTGTGAATACCTTCGCGGTGTTTGCCGCCGGGCGGGCCTATGACCAGATCCGGCAAAGCATCGGAACCGCGGGGCTGAACGTAAAGATCGTAGGCTCCAGCGCCGGATTCTCCGATTTTGGAGACGGCGCCACCCACCAGTCCCTGGAAGATCTGGCGCTGATGAGCGCTATTCCCGGGATGACGGTGCTTTCCCCCTGCGACGGGCCGGAAACGGTTCTGGCTGTCCGGGAAGCGGCTAGGATCCAGGGGCCGGTGTATCTGCGGCTTAGCCGAAACGATGTGGAGAATGTGTTCCCGCCGGAGGAAAAGTATACGCCGGGGAAGCCGGTGGTGCTGCGGGAAGGAACGGATCTGGCGGTGTTTACCACGGGGATCCTGGCTTCCCAGGCTTTGCAGGCGGCCAATGAGATGGAAAAGCAGGGGGTGCAGGTGCAGGTGGTGCATATCCCCACCCTGAAACCTTTGGAAGAGGAAGCGGTGCTTCCTTTGGCCCGGGGAAAAAAGGGGATCCTGATTTGTGAGGAGCATTCCCTTCGGGGAGGACTGGGAATGCTGCTGTGTTACCTTCTGCGGAACCTTTGGGTGCCCAAAGAGGTTTTGGCGGTGGAGGACCGGTTCGGCCAGTCCGCTTCTTCCCACGAAGAATTGCTGCAGGCCTATGGTCTGGACAGCCGGGCTATGCAGGAGAAACTTTGGAAGCTTTGGAAAGGATGAATGGAAATGGAAAAGCAGGCAACAAGAGAAGCAATCGCGTTTATCGGCCTGGGGATCATGGGAAAGCCCATGGCGGGAAATCTTTTGAAAGCCGGATATACGCTGTATATTTACGATATTTTGCCCCAGGCGGTGGAAGCCGTGGAGAAAATGGGCGGGATCCCCTGCGCTTCTCCTAAGGAAGCGGCCTCCAAGGCGGAGAGAGTCCTGACCATGCTGCCCAATTCCCCGGAGGTAAAGGAAGTGCTTTTAGGGGAAAACGGTGTGCTTCAGGGAATGCGGCCGGGGAGCATCGTGGTGGACATGAGCTCCATTGACCCCAACGTTTCCGTGGAGCTGGGAAAAAAGGTGGCGGAAGCCGGGGGCTTTTTGGTGGATGCGCCGGTAAGCGGGGGAGAACCCAAGGCCATAGACGGCACCCTTTCCTTTATGTGCGGAGGGGAACCGGAAGTGTTTGAGAAAGTCCGCCCCATTCTGGAGACTATGGGCGCCTCCGTGACTCTTGTGGGAGAAGTGGGCAGCGGCAATATGACCAAGCTGGCCAACCAGATCGTGGTGGCGCTGAATATCGCCGCGGTTTCCGAGGCATTGGTTCTGGCGGCCAAATCCGGGGTGGACCCGGAAAAGGTGTATAAGGCCATCCGGGGCGGACTGGCCGGAAGCACAGTCATGGACGCCAAGGCGCCTATGATGATGGAAAGACGGTTTGACCCCGGCTTCCGGATCGATCTGCATGTGAAGGACTTAAACAACGCCGTCCAGGCGGGAAAAGCGGCGGAGATGGATCTTCCCCTGACCCATATGGCTCTGGACATGATGAAGCGGCTGCAGGCGGAAGGCAAAGGAAAGCTGGATCACAGCGCCCTGGTGCAGTATTACGAAGAGCGGGAGCAGGTGGAGATCAAAGGAGGCAAAACGCCATGAAGCTGGGATGCTGCCTGAATATGTTCGGCAGCCGGGAGGATCCTTTGGGAATGCACTTTCTCTCCGCGCTGGCAGAGATAGGGTATGAATACGCGGAGCTGCCTCTGGCACAGATGATGGAGCTTACCGGGGAAGAGCATAAACAAATTTTCCGGGCTTTGAAGCAGGAGGGGGTTCCCTGTGAGGCCTGCAACAACTTTTTCCCGGGAAGCCTTCGGCTTACAGGGACGGATATTTCCCGGGAAAAAATCGGGGAATACGGCAGGAAGGCCGTAGAACTGGCGGCGGAAGCCGGAGCAAAGGTGATCGTTCTGGGCAGCAGCGGCGCTAAAAATGTTCCCCCGGGGTTTCCTATGGAAAAGGCTATGGATCAGCTGAAACAGCTTTTGGAGGACGTGGAACGCTGGGTGGAGCCCTATGAGATCCTGGTGGCCCTGGAGCCCATCAACCGGCAGGAAGGCAACATTATTCAAACCCTTCAGCAGGCAGAAGAACTTCGCCGTGCCGCGGGCTGCCCCCATATTCGTCTTTTGGTGGATTATTACCATCTGGAAATGGAGCAGGAGCCCTGGGAACACGTTGAGGATCGGATGGAGCAGGTGGCTCACGTTCATATGGCAGAGGGGATCCGCCGGGGTTTTCCGGAAAAAGACGGCAAAGGCCTGGAATTTTTAAAAGCCCTGGAAACCTGGGAATACCGGCATCGGGTAAGCCTGGAAGCTTTTTCTTCCTGCCCCCGGGAGGATTTGCAGAAAATGCGGCAGCTTTGGCCCAAGGAAAAAGAGGCTTGCTGAAGTCTCTTTTTGCCCGGGTGGAGCGGGCTTAGCCGAGAGATCTTTTTATAAGCGTACAAGCAAAACGCTCGGCAATCGGCCGGGCGAATGGCTTATTTTTTCTTCCATGGTTTGGGAAGGCAGCGGCAATCGGCCGCTGCCTTCCTGTGTTTTTGGCTGACGCTGCCGGGGCGTTGGGAGTTGGGACGCCGGGAGTATTGCGGGGCATTCAAATATTCCGGCAGGGGGCGCGTTCAGGGGGGCGTGCTTAGGGGCCTGCTGAAAAAGCCTGCTGCGATGCTATGGGGATGCGGCGTGCTGGTATGGCGATGTATGGGTGATCTCATCGACTGGTGGGGCAAAACTTTGGCGTCCGGCTGGGAGGTTCCCAAAATCAGAAAGGCCAGGATGGGGAAACGCTGGAAAATCCGGCGAAAATATGCTATACTGCACCCATATACTTTGCAAAATTTCAGAAACTTCTGTAAAGAAATCTGAAAATTGTAAGAATCGGGCGCTTGAGCGGGAAGCTGTTTGCCCATGCTCTCTTCAACACGCTTTTCAGGGCGCCGGAAAGAAAGGCAAGGAAACAAGGAAACAAGAAAGCAAGATCAGCAAGATCACAAGCAGAATCAGAAAAGGAGCTGGATACAATGGGGTCCCTTAGGCTGGAAAAAGCCGGAAAAGAGGAACTTTCCTTTATTCGCCAATTATATAAGGAAGCGTTTCCCGCGGTGGAACGCAAGCCGTTCTCTCTTTTGGTGAAACGGCAGCGCTTAAAACGAGTGGAGATCCTTTCCATTTTCTCCCTGCAGGAGTCCCGCCCGGTGGGCTTGGCCATCAGCGCCTTTTTCGGGGATTTGGTGCTTCTGGATTATTTCGCCATGGATCCGACGCTTCGGGGTCGGGGAATGGGCGGAGAAGCCCTGGAGCTTTTGCGGCAGCGCTATCAGGGAAAACGGTTCTTTCTGGAAATTGAACCCCCGGACCCTCAGGCGGAAAACAGCCGGCAGCGGGTGCGGCGGAAAGAATTTTATCTGCGCCACGGGTTTCAGGATGCCGGGCTGCAGGCAGTTGTGGCCGGGGCGGCATTGGACAGCATGACGGACCATTGTTCCCTGACTTTTGAAGAATATACCGGCTTATACCGGCATGCCTTTGGATCGAAAACCTTTTCCCGGCTGGAGATCTCCCTGCGGAACCCCCAAAAGGAGGCTGCTTCTTCCGGGGAAATCCGGAACAATGGGGAAGACCCGGGAAAGGAAGAGCAAATTGGAGAATAGGGAAAAAACACTGTATGTTTCCGATCTGGACGGAACCCTTTTGAATTCCCGGGGAGAGCTTTCTTCCTATACCCGGGAGACCCTCACCCGGCTGATCCGCCGGGGAATGCAGTTTACCTACGCCACTGCCCGTTCCTTTACCTCGGCTTACGCGGTGATGAAGGAGCTTCCGGTGGAGTTTCCGGCGGTGGTGTATAACGGGACATTTGTGTGTTCTTCCCAGACGGGGAAAAATCTGATCGCCCAGGGGTTTACGCCCCGGGAGCAGGAGCTGCTGTTTCAGCTGTTTCAGGAGCATGGGCTGTCCCCTCAGACTTACAGCCTATTGGACGGAAGGGAACGGGTCAGCTGGCAGGTAGGACGGGAAAACGAAGCCGTTCGCCATTACCTGGAAAGCCGCCGGGGAGACCCCAGGCTTCGGCCGGTTTCCGATTTTCAGCAGCTGAAGGACGGGGACGTGTTTTATTTCACCGCCATGGGGGATTTTCAGGAGCTGGAGCCCCTTTACCACCGGCGGGAAGACTATCCCTTTACCACCTTTGTGTTTCAGAAGGAGCCGTACGCGCCGGAATACTGGCTGGAGATCATGCCCAAAGAAGCCACCAAGGCTCAGGGGGTCCAGCGGCTGAAAGAGCTTCTGGGGTGCAGCCGGGTGGTGGCTTTTGGAGACACCAAAAACGATATTCCGCTGCTGCAGGCGGCGGATGAAGGATACGCCGTGGGAAACGCTGTGCCGGAGCTGGTTAAAATAGCGCACGGGCAGATCGGCTCCAACGATGAGGACGGGGTCGCCCGGTGGCTGGAGGAGAATTCCGGCTTTTAATAACGGATCCGGATTTCCCGGGTCGGACCAAAAACAGGAAGCCCCAGGGATGGGGAAGGCAGGAAAGAAAGGAACATGGATATGATTTGTACCCAATGCGGAAAAGAGAGCCCGGAAACACTGCGTTTTTGCCCTTATTGCGGCAAGAACTTTTCCCGGGCCCCGGAAGAGCTCTCTTCCTCTGCTCCCATTCAGCCGGAAGAATTGCCGGAGAAAACAAAAGAGGCGGATCCCCCGGTGTTTCAGGCGGAAGCGGCGGCGTTTTCCCCGGTTTCCCCTGAGGAAAGGATCCGGGAGCAGCGGTATCTTTCCGACCTTCCGGAAGATCCCCTGCCGGAAGAAAACGAAGAGGGAGAAGATATTCCTTTAACGGAGGACGCTTCCATGGAAGAAGACACGGGGGAAGAAAGCGTTTCCGGAAAAGGCAAAAAGCCCGGAAGATCCGGGAAGACCCGAAAAATCCCGGATACCCGAAGCGAGGATCCGGAAGGGGAAATCCAGCGGCGAAAAGCGGCGCGGAAAGAAAAAACTCTGGGGATCTTCTTCCTGTTGGGAGCGATTTTGCTGGTAGGGATGCCCACGCTGTTTTCTTTCCTTTTCCCTGTGGATTACAGCTGGCTGGGAGGAATTTCCGATGTGGAGATGGCGGCTCTAAGCAGTCTGCGTTCCGCCTTTAGTTTTCTGGATGGTGTGTATTTGCTGCCTATGGCCGTTCTTTCCCTGGCGGCGCCGGGGGTCTTGCTGGTTCGGGGGCAGGGAGGATCCAGGGGGGTGCTGCTTTCCGGCATCGCCCAGATCCTTTCGGGAGTGTATCTGCTGCTGATGGTACCCATGAGCCTGCTTTCTCCCGGCCTGAAGATACTGGGAAGATGGCTGGGCGCTTCGGAGGAGATCCTGGTTATTCTGCCGGACGTGCTTTGGCAGCCGGGAGCCAATCTGGGCAACCACTACTTGTTTTTGCTGCCTACAGGTATATTTTGCCTGGCAGTGGGGATTTCGGGGCTGCTGCTTCGGCGGAAAGGCCGCAAAAAAGGGACGGGGTTTTCCCTGGGGAAATTGCCCCGGGCCGTGTCCTCCACCGTACTGGGCGGGGCGCTTTTGGGAATTTTTCTGGCGCTGCTCACTACGCTGGATCAGAAGATGATGGTAAACCAGGTTAGTTCCCAAAATCTTACGGATTTCGCCGTGGTGAAAAGTTTCTGGGCGGTGGGCTCCATGGGAGGAATTTACCGGCCGTCGGTGTTGGCTTTGTTGTTTATTTTTACGGCGATCTGCCTTTTGGCCAGGAAAGCGGGCTTTTTCCGTTTGGCTGTACCCGGAGGCGTGGTAGTGCTTGCGGGAGCTCTCTCCCTGCACTGTTTGGGCTATATGCGGTATATGGATCTGGTTCGGCTGATGATCTATTCCGCAGAGGGGATCCGCAGGCTTTCCGCGTTTTTCTGGATAGAAGGAATCGGTTTCTGCCTGGGCGCGTTAGGGTTGTTTTTATGGGCGGCGGCTTCCGCCAAGGATAAATTCCCCCTATGGCTGCAGCTTCCCATGCTTTGCGTCTTCTTTTTCGGAGCCATTGCCTGGGCAGAATGGATGCTCACCGGATGGAGCCCCAGTTCATTGCTTTTGCCGGGGCTGGGGATCCTGCTGATTTTCGCTTCCGGTTTGGCAGGGCTTTTTTCCCGGGAGAAAAAGCAAAAAGATCGGGATGGACGGCAAAACCGGGACTCCCAGGAGCTTCCCGGACAAATGCCTCCCAGCCTGGAGTAAAAGCCCCTTTCGGGCAGGCTGGGAAGGAGAATGCTATCCTCTCGTAAAAAACAGAGATGGAAGGATGGATTAGATGTTTACAAGCATAACGGTATGTCTGGATATGTTTGGATGCCCCAATCGCTGTAAGCATTGCTGGATTGGGCATTCTCCAAATGGTAATTTAACAAGCGATGATTTGAAATTTGTTGCAGAGAAATTTCGTCCGTTTACAAATTGCCTGACGGTTTACGATTGGTATCGTGAACCGGATTATAAAGATAACTACGAAGAACTTTGGGATTTATGCAATTCTCTGTCGGATACTCACCGGGAGCATTTTGAGCTTATCAGCTTTTGGCGTATAGTTCGAGACGAAAAGTATGTAAAATGGCTTTCTTCCCTGGAGCTGAAAAAAGCGCAGATTACTTTGTTTGGCGGACAGGAAAAGACCGATTATTATACCGGCAGAAAAAACGCATATAACGAAATAGTAGAAGCGATGGAGATCTTGGTGGAAAACAAGATCTCTCCTCGCATACAAGTTTTTGTCAACAAAGATACTGTGGATGAACTTCCGCTTATTGAAAACCTCATCCAGCGCTTAAACCTGGAAAATCGTTGTAAAGCGTTTGGCGGAGAATTTTCTATGTTTTTGCATTCGGGGTCTTGTGATGGGGAAAATGAAAAACTGTATGATATTCGAGTAACCCCTGAGGATTTAAGTAAAATTCCCCCAACACTAATCCAGTATACGCTGAAATATTTTCAGAAAGCCAGCATAGAAGAGGTGTTCGGAAAAACGGAACAAACACTTTATGAGGAATTGATAAAGGATCATTCCACCGCAAGTTATGTCAGTAAGGATCCTGTTTTCTATGTGGATCAGGAGTTTAATGTTTATCCAAATGTCACTTCCCCTGCACCATCCTGGCTTTTAGGTAATTTGAGAACGGACAAAATAGAAACGATACTGGAAAATTATACGGAAAGCAAAAGCGCTGCCCAGCACACGCGGCTGACGGTGCCTCTTTGCAATATTGTGGTATCACAAGGCGACTGTAAAAGCCAGAGATTATTTAGCAAGGGCGATTATATTGACTACCTTCTGAACACATATTGCAGAAAGTAAATACGGTCCGATGTCGTAAAAAAGGCTCCCTGGAAGGGGAGCACCTTATAAGGAAGAAAGCAGGGCGATTTGTCCTGCTTTCTTTTATAAAATTTTTTTCGCTTTTTCTAGTGCAATTTGCAAAAACTCCACAGGCTTTTCTATGTGTTCAAATCCTTTATTTAAAGTTTCTAACGCAATAGCGCCTGTATAATTTATTTTTTCCAGTTCGCTAGCTATTCTGTTCCAATCAACAGTACCTGCAAAAGGTAATGCATGGGTATCATCTGTTCCGTTGTTATCGTGCAGATGCAAGGCAATCAGTTTATCCCCATACAAATCCAATAAATCAAGATGTGGAGAATAAAAATTTTCGTGACCGCTATCGAAACAGAAAAACAACCTATCAGATTGAATATTTTGAAATACTAAATCAATATACTCTGGATTCCCTTGATTTTCAATAGCGATATTAACATTAAACTTTTCAGCTGTTTCAATAATCTGTTTAAAACGATCGATACCAATGTTATTCTTAGGCAAAGGGGTCATTCCATTTATCGGATGCATAACAAGAGTAGGTATATTATATACAGAACAGTCTTTTATACAGCGAATCATATGATCTGTGGTAATCGATTCCGGCTATTGTATCTTCCCATATGGAGTTTGCCTGCACATATGGGGCATGAGCATTTTCAACATACAAGCCTTCTTTTTCAGCGTATTTGGGGAAATCTTTATAATCTTCATCAAAATAATCCGCCCATAATAAAATTACGCCGTCAAAACCCGCTTGCTTTATACTTTTCATTCTTCCTTGCGAAGACAAATTATACCCGAAATAATCAACGATTGTATATTTCATATCAACCCTACCAAAGCCTATATATAATCGTACCGTAATATGTTAAATTATAAATAATAGCTTTTTACAATTCAACTATTATCCCAAAATGCAGAGGGCGGATTTTTGTGTCAAAATCCGATGCTCGTTAAACATGTAGGCAATTGACAGTACCGTAGGCGGGGCAAAATTGCTCCGCCTTTTTTATATTTTTAAAAACTTTTTAAAAGCTGTTGACGGCGTAACAATGTTATACTATAATGATGTCGTAACATTGTTACGAAAAATATGAAAAGGATGAGAACAATAGACAAAAATGAAGAGCTGATTTCAAAAAAGGATTTGTTGGCTATTTACTCCATCTCATACGGCTCGCTTTACCGCTGGAAACGAAAAGGTCTTATCCCCGAGGAATGGTTCATAAAAAAGACCGTTTCCACAGGGCAGGAGACATTCTTTCCGAAACAGTTAATCTGTGAGCGAATCGCACGGATTCAAAGTATGAAGGAGGATGTCTCCCTTGACGATTTGGCAAAACAGCTCAGCGGTGAAAATGAGGACAACTCCACGCTTGAGCTTTGGACTGTTTTCGGCAAAAAAAATTTTTATTTTCGGGATATTGAAAAAATTATGCTCACTGACAACAGCGGAGAGATTCGCGACATTACAGAGCACATTAAAAATTTTTTGAAAGGGGAATAATTATGGATATGGAGCTTTCGGGCAGCGGCGTTATCACCGCAGGCGATTATGAAAAAGTGAGAATTTCGGGCAGCGGAAAAATGGAGGGGCTTGTGCGCTGCGACAGCCTGCACACCGCAGGCTCGGTTCACGGCTGCGAGCTGCAGTGCCGCGGAGATGTCAGGACAGCTGGCAGTATGAGGCTTGACGGTAGCTTGACGGCGGATGAAATGGCAACCAGCGGTTCTGCGTCTGTCGGCGGCGACTGCAAGGTGAAAAACAAGCTTAAATGTTCAGGCTCCACCCGGATTGGAGGGATGGTAAAGTGTGGAAATCTATGCGTATCGGGCAGTATTGATGTAACAAAAGGCATAGAGGCTGAGGAGATTGAAATATCCGGCAGCGTGTGCTGCGGCGACCTTATGAATGCAGAAAAAATCAACATAGAAACAGACCCTCAATCAAGGGTGGATATTGAGAGTATCGGGGGCAACAGCATCTCCATAAACCAAAATTTTTATAAAAGAAAAAGTGTAATATCGCGTCTTCCGCTGCTGTCGGCAATGATCGGCTCATCGGGTGGCACGGCCGTTATCAAAAACTCTATCGAGGGCGATACCGTAGCGGTTGAGGGCGTAAAAGCCAAAAGCGTAACAGGCAGGATTGTGACCATAGGCGAGGATTGCGAGATTGATTTGGTACAGTACAGCGAGCAGATAAAGATCCACCCGAACGCCAAGGTCGGCAGGCAAGAAAAGATATAGGTCACACAGATAAAGCATTGGGGCACCATCCGTAAGGATGGTGCCCCAATGCTTTCTGTTCCTGCTATTCTGCTTTCCTGTTTCACGCCCGTATTGCTTGCCGAAAACGGTTTCGGTCAATAATACCGGAACACCGCCACGACTTTTCCCAAAATCCGCACATCCGTGGCGTAAATGGGGGCATATTCCGGGTTCTCCGGTTGGAGACGGATCCGGTCCTTTTCCCGGTAAAAGGTTTTTACCGTGGCTTCGTCCTCGATCAGCGCCACCACGATTTCCCCGTCCCGGGCTACAGGCGTCTGCTGGGCAATGACAATATCCCCGTTCAGGATGCCGGCCATGCGCATACTTTCGCCTCGGACATTCAAGGCAAAGTATTCATAGCTGCCGGCAGGGGGAGAGAAGGGAATGTAGCCTTCGATCTGCTGCTCCGCCAAAATAGGCTGACCGGCGGCCACTCGGCCCACAATGGGCACCTGCACGGTGTGCTGCTCTCCTACAATGTGGATGGCCCGGTTCAGCCCCGTATCCCGGCTGATATATCCTTCCCGCTCCAGTGTTTTCAAATGGGCATGGACGCTGGAGGTGGATTTCAAACCCGTGGCCTGGCAGATCTCCCGCACAGTGGGGGGGAGGCCGTTCTGCACCCGGTTTTTCAGGTAATCGTATACTTTTTTCTGGCTTTGTGTCAGCATATACACGCAACCTTTCTGTACAATTATTGACTGTTATTGACTGTATGTTTATATATTTGGAGTTCTGTGTTTCTGTGTTCCTGTGCTCCCTATGTTCCGGTGTTTTCATGCTTTTGCGCCTTTATATTTCCGGATCCTAAAATTCTTGTGGGGAATTCCATCTTTTGGCATAAACACCAGGGAAAGGGGATAAATACAAATTTATACTATGGGTAGTATACCATAATTCTGCCGAAAAAGCAAACGTTTGTTTGCAAATCTTTCCGGGGAAATTGCCCAAAGTATTTAAAGAATATTCATAGCATCTTAACAACTGCCACGGAAAAACTGGATATAATACACTTGTAATCAGGGATCGGAGCCGCACCGATCTTTGATTCATGTTCTACCCTCCTCAATATACCCTCAAGCTAATGAAAAGAGGCCGGACGGTTGTCCGGCCTCTTTTCATTTGATTTTGTGCTGCATAATTTTTCGGTTTCAGAGTCCTTCCCGGGGCTTCCTGCATAAGATGTAGGGAAGAAAAAGATTTATAAGCCGCCTGACAGGGCGGTTTGCTATAGGAGGAACACAGTATGGCAACACAAATCAGCAACCAGGCTCTGCTGACCTTTGTATCCAACGGGCAGAGCGGTTCGGCGGCGTCCAATATTGCCACCACCACATTACAAGGTCCCCTTTCAGCGGAAAAAACCGCTTTGCAGCCGGAGTATACACAAGAAAAAGAACTAACCTATCTTTTGACCATGCGGAATACCGGCGCTGCGCCCCTTACCGGCCTTCGGGTCACGGATAATTTGGGAACGTATCTGCTTCAGGGCAGCCCCATAACCCCCCTGACCTATACAGGGCCTGCCAGGCTCTACGAAAATGGGCAATTCCTTTCCGAAATTCCCGGAGAAACCGCTGTGGGTTCGGTTTCCTTTCCTTTGCCCGCTTTGGCTTCGGGCAGCAACGCCCTTTTGGTGTATACCGTGAAGGTCAACGAGAAAGCCCCCCTGGCTTCCGGTTCCACCATCACCAATACCGCGGTTTGGACAGCCGATTCCCTGGCCCAGCCGGTGACGGCGTTCCATGTGATCCCGGCGGCGGATGAGGCAAAGGTCAGCATCATAAAGGCCATGACCCCCAATCCGGTTTCTTCCGGCGGCCGGCTGACCTATCAGTTCACGCTGTATAATCACGGCAATATCCCGGCGGAAAATGTGGTGCTGACGGATCTGTTCGATCCGGCGCCTTCCATGCTTTCCGTATGGGTGGATCAGGAACCGGTTTCTCCCGGGGACTTCCAGTACACCGGCGGCAGCCTCACCCTGCCCTCTCCGGGTTCTTCTTATTCCATCACCATTCCTGCCGCTACATTTACGGCGGACCCGGGAACAGGGGTGCAAATGGTCACGCCGGGGACGGTATCCGTTACGGTGCAGGGAACCATCTAAAAGCGTTACAGAAGAAAAAAGGCAAAAGCCCGGAAAGAAATTCTTTCCGGGCTTTTGATTTGCCCCTAAGCGAAGAAGCCGGGGGCAGGATCTTTATTGCAGCAGAGAAGCGGGATCCAAAAGTGTGCCTTCCCGGCTCACTTCCAGATGCAGATGGGGGCCGTCCGCCGTTTCGCAGGGGACATCTCCCAAAGTGCCCAGCACATCACCCAGGCCTACAAACTGTCCTGCTTCCACGGAAGTGGTGCCCAATCCGCAGTAGGAAACGGTCAGATCCCCGTGATCCACCACAACGGTGACGCCGTAAATGCTTTCCGAGGAAACCGATTTTACAATACCGGCGGCCGACGCTTTTACGGAATCTCCCACTTCACCGGGAAGATCCGCTCCGGTATGGGCCCGCCAGTCTTTCATGGTTTCCGAAAACAGAAGCTCTTCCCCGCTGAAACCCTTAGAAATGGAATTTCCCAAGGGATATTGCAGAGCGTCCGGCGTAGGCACGGCGGAAGACTCCGGAGAGGTCCCCGTGGAAACGGCGGGAGGCTCGCTTTGGGAGGAAACAGGCTGGGAGGAGGAAGACGAGGGAGCCTCCTGGGAGGACTCCGGCAGAGAAGAGGATTCCAAAGCGGAAGAAACGGAGGAAGAGGAAGAAGCGGAGGAGGAAGGAACTTTCACCCCGCTGACCACCTTTTCCGTTTGCATCCACTGGGAGGAGGAATCATCTTCGGTAAAGGGACGCATACTATCGAAAGTTACCCAGGACGCCACGCCTACGGCCATGAGGCAGAGTCCCAGAGCTACATAAAAACCTTTGCTGCTTTTTCCGGGTTTGCTTTGTTTAAAATGTTTCATACGTTCAACTGCACCTCCAATGGTAGTTTGGCCCTGAATTCCAAAAAATATGCCGCCGAAAAAAATTTTTGGAAAAAAGAAGGGTAAAAAGAGCGTTGAAAGAAAATGGGCAGTCGGACGTCTGCTGTTTGCTGTTTACTGTTTACGGTTTGCTTTTACTATATACCATCTATCATCTGCTATATGCCATATGCCGCCGGACGCCGGCCTTCGGCTTTCGGCTTTCCAAAAAAAGATTTTTCAAAGGCAGAGATACGGAAAGGCGGAAATACAGAAAGGCAAGAAAAAACGCCTGGAGGATTCTTCAAAATCCTCCAGGCGCGGCAAACGCTTAAAATGAAAAATTTTAAAAATCAACCGACGCGGCGTATGGTACGCGGTATACGATATACGGTGGACGGTGGGCGGTGGCAGACATTATACGTTGAACCGGAAAAGAACAATGTCCCCATCCTGCATTACGTAGTCCTTGCCTTCGGAGCGTACAAGCCCTTTTTCCTTGGCAGCGGCCATGGAGCCGCAGGCCATCAGATCCTCAAAGGAGATCACTTCCGCCCGGATAAAGCCCCGCTCAAAATCCGAATGGATCTTTCCAGCGGCCTGGGGAGCCTTGGTGCCCTTGGTAATGGTCCAGGCCCGTACTTCCGGTTTCCCGGCGGTCAGGTAGGAGATCAGCCCCAAAAGGCTGTAGCAGGCGTTGATCAGCCGGTCCAGGCCGGATTCCTCCAGGCCCATGTCCGAAAGGAAAAGCTTCTTTTCTTCCAGATCCATGCCGGAGATCTCCGCCTCGATCTCCGCGCAGATGGGGAGCACAGCGGCGTGTTCTTCCTTTGCGATTTCTTTTACGGCCTGATACCCGGGATTGTTTTCCACGCCGTTTTTAAAGTCCTCTTCGCTCATATTGGCGGCGTAAATAATAGGCTTGTTGGTCAGCAGGGAAACGGTGGAGAGCAGCTCCTTTTCTTCCGGCGTGCATTCCACGGAACGGGCGGACTTGCCCCCGTCCAGCGTTTCCCGCACCCGCAGGAAAAAATCCAGCTCTTCCTGGTATTTCTTATCGGCTTTCAGCATTTTCCGGGTTTTGTCAATGCGGCGGTCCAGAATTTCCATGTCGGAAAGCACCAATTCCAGGTTGATGGTTTCAATATCCCGGGCAGGGTCGATGCTGCCTTCCACATGGATGATGTCGTCGTTTTCAAAGCAGCGCACCACATGGACAATGGCGTCCACTTCCCGGATATTGGAAAGGAACTTATTTCCCAGGCCTTCGCCTTTGGAGGCGCCTTTTACCAGGCCGGCAATGTCCACAAATTCAATGGTGGCCGGGGTGAATTTTTCCGGCTCATACATTTCCGCCAGCTTGTCCAGCCGTTTATCCGGAACGGTGACCACTCCCACGTTGGGCTCGATGGTGCAGAAGGGATAGTTGGCGGACTGAGCGCCTGCGTTGGTGATGGCGTTGAAAAGGGTGCTTTTTCCCACGTTGGGGAGCCCTACGATACCTAATTTCATAATGGATCAGGCCTTTCTATGGAAAATTCTTGCAAAACAGGGTTTGGCTGGGGTTCCGAAGATTCCAAAGCTTGGAAAGCTTGGGGGTCTTGGAGATCTTGGGTATCTTCCGCTCCGGAGCTGAGCCGCAGCGGGATAAAATAAGATCCACGATCCACGGAACACGTAAGCTCTAAAAGTATAAAGGATTTTTCGGATAAAATCAATGGCGCATCAATGGCGCTGCTCCCAATTTTCAAAGGTTTCGCAGAAGCGGGCGGCAAAGGAAGGCTCCCGCCCGGCGGAAAGCAGATGGGAAACGTCCCCAAAAGACTGGCACCGGAAAAATACCTGCCCCTTTTCCCGCTCCTCGCTGATCAGCGTGGTAACGGAGGAGGGAGCGGCGCAGAAACCGTGCCACAGAACCGGGGCGGGGATCCCCAGCAGATGGGAAAGAAGCACGGCTGTCACTCCAAAATGGCAGAAAAAGGCCAGCGTTTCCGTATTGCCCTGGGAAGTGATATACCGGTTGTTTTCCCGGATATACCCGTGCTCCGCCAGGATGGCATCCAGCCCTTGGGCCACTTGGCTGAATTTTTCCTCAATCTTGCCGGAGCGCATCAAAGGCGTTTGCAGCCACTGGTCCTTTTGGAAGTTTTCCGCTTCTTCCGTCCAGCGGGCGGGAAGAAGATCCCAGGGGTAGTCCAGAATTTCCCCGGTGAGAGGATCCTGCACCGGGTAAAGAAATTCCTGGAGAAAATCCTTTACCTGGGCCTGGCGGCCCATGGCGTTCAGGGTGACCCCTGCGGTATCCCGGGCCCTTCCCAGAGGGGAGCAGTAAAAGGCGGAGATCTCCTCCCGGGAAAGCCGCTGAGCCAGAAGCCGGGCTTCTTCCCAGCCGGTTTCCGTAAGGGAATCCTTGGTGTAGTCCGGATCGGCGTGGCGAATAAATAAAAGACGCATGGGAACCATCCTTCCTTTTATTTAGAATGATAGAATGAGCATCCGAAAAGCAAAGCTCCGGAAAATCAGCTTTGGGGAACATCCCGCATGGTCAGGCCGATGCGCTTGCCCTGATTTTCCACGGAAAGCACCCGGACGTTGACAATGTCTCCTACATGGAGCACTTCGCCGGGGTGGCGAATATAGGATTTGGAGATCTGGGAAATATGCACCAGCCCGTCCTGGTGCACGCCGATGTCCACAAAAGCGCCGAAATCCGTAACATTGCGGACGGTGCCGGAAAGCTCCATACCCGGTTTCAGGTCCTCAGCGGAAAGCACATCCTTCCGCAGAAGCACCGGAGGCAGCTCCTCCCGGGGGTCACGGCCGGGGCGCAGAAGCTCGGAAACAATGTCCCGCAGGGTGGGTTCGCCCACGCCCACTTTTTCCGCCGCGGCGGAAAAGCCCAGAGCTTCCACTTTTTCCCGCAGCCCGGAAAAATCCGCCTTGCCCTTTGGACTATAGCCGGTGAGCTCCAGCAGGGTTTTGGCCGCTTTGTAGGATTCCGGGTGCACGGCGGTGTGGTCCAGAATATCCCGGCTTTCCGGCACCCGCAAAAATCCGGCACACTGCTGAAAGGCTTTGGGCCCCAGCTTGGGGACCTTCTTCAGCTGCTCCCGGTTCTGGAAGGGGCCGTTTTCTTCCCGGTAAGCCACAATGTTTTTGGAAACGGCGGAAGAAAGGCCGGAGACCTTTTCCAGCAAACTGGGAGAGGCGGTGTTCACATCCACGCCTACGGAGTTTACGCAGTCTTCCACCACGCCCTCCAACGCCTGGCTCAAACGCCCGGCAGGCATATCGTGCTGATACTGCCCTACGCCGATGGCCTTGGGGTCGATTTTCACCAGCTCCGCCAAAGGATCCTGCAGGCGGCGGGCAATGGATACCGCGCTGCGCAGGGTCAGGTCAAACTGGGGGAATTCCGCCGCCGCCAGAGGGCTGGCGCTGTATACCGAGGCGCCGGCTTCGTTGACCATGGCATACGCCGGCACAGGGGAAATCCCCTCCTTTTCCAGGGAGGCGATCACCTCCGCGGCAAAGGCCTGGGTCTCCCGGGAGGCGGTGCCGTTTCCGATGGCTAGAATCTCCGCCTTGTAGCGGCGGATCAGGCCTTTCAAAACGGCCTTGGCTTCCTCCACCTTGGCGGCGGAATGGGTGGGGTAGATCACGCCGGTATCCAGCACACGGCCGGTGCCGTCCACCACAGCCACCTTGCAGCCGGTGCGGTATCCCGGATCCAGGCCGATGGTGACCTTTCCTTTCACCGGGGGCTGCAGCAGAAGCTGGCGCAGGTTGGCACTGAAAACGCCCATGGCGGCTTCGCTGGCCTTTTCCGTAAGATCGCTGCGGATCTGCCGTTCCAGGGAGGGGAAGATCAGCCGGTCATAACTATCCCGGGCAGCTTCTTCCACAGCCCGGCTGCAGGGGTTCTGCCCGGAGACGGAGGCGGAGTATACAATGGAAAGGGCCTTTTCCCGGTCCAGAGAAAGAGAAACTTTCAAAAATTCTTCCTTTTCGCCCCGGTTCATGGCCAGCACCCGGTGCCCCGGAAGGGAGCGCACCGGCTGGCGGAAATCATAATATTGGGCGTATACGGAAGGTTTTTCCGGGTCTGCGGCTTTGCAGATCAGCTCGCCCTGGGCGGCGGCTACCACCCGCAGGCGTTTCCGCAAAGAGGCGTCGTCGGAAATGCGCTCCGCCAGAATATCCAACGCGCCGGCCAGAGCGTCTTCCGGGGAAGCAAGCTCCTTTTCCGGGTCCACGTACAAGGCGGCCAGAGCCAGGGGATCCCCTTCCTGCTGGCTCCAGATCTGTTCCGCCAAAGGCTCCAGACCTTTTTCCCGGGCAATGGTGGCCCGGGTGCGCCGCTTGGGCCGGTAAGGACGGTAAAGATCTTCCAGCTCCGTAAGAGTGGAAGCCTTATCCAAAGCAAGGGAAAGCTCCGGGGTCAAGGCGCCGGCGGCCTGGATCAGCTGGGTGATCTCCTGCCGGCGGGTTTCCAGACCCCGCAGGTATTCCAAACGCTGGGAAAGCTCACGGATCACCTGGTCGTCCAGGCCGCCGTGGGCTTCTTTCCGGTAGCGGGCGATAAAGGGCACGGTGTTGCCTTCGTCCAAAAGCTGCACCACGGCTTCCACCTGTGCCGGTTTCAAAGAAAATTGCTGTGTCAGTTGCCCAATCACATCCATAGGGTATGCCTCCGTTTTCATCCGTTTTCATTGGTAAAAAGCGCCGTTTCCTGCTGATCGAGGCGAAGAAAACGCTTTTGATTTTTACATAAACTGCAGAATGCAGGCGGTGATTCTGTGGGAGCTGCCTTCCGAAAAACCGGAATGCCGAAGAATCCGAGAATCAAAGGATCAGATGCGCTGAAAACACCGGGAATGCCGGGAACGCCGGAAATATAAAACACGAAAATGCCGGGAAAATCCGGCTTAAAGTCCGCGCCGAAAATTCGCCTGAAAATTCCCGCAAAACCGGTATAACCGGTATTCAGTATATCGGAAAGCCGTAAAAAAAGCAAATCCCGGGAGGGTGCCCCCCGGGAGGAAAGGAAATGGGTTTGAAATTCGGAAAGTCTGAAAATCCGGGAAACCGAGAAACCAGGAATCCGGAAATCCGGGGAACGCTCCTTTGCAGACGCCGTTGCCTTGGGCAAGGCTCAGGAGAAAAGAGCGGCCAGGGAAGTGCCCGCCCAGCACAAGGCGTAAATCACCGGCTGATGCAGCACATAGATCAGAAGGGCGTGGCGGCCTAAAAAGGAGAAAAAGGGAATGCAGCTTTTATAGGAGAAGGCGGGAAATTTCCCCTCTTTGGCCAGACGGCCCACAACCGTTCCGGCGAAAAACACGAAGCACCAGGGCAGCAGGGGAAAATAATCCGAGGAAGAGAACCCCGGGCCGGGGAAGCCCAAAGGCGTCAGCACGCCCCAGGTGTACAACTCTTGGGGGATAGGGATTTCCGGGCCAAAGGGAATAAAGAGCACGTGCTGCTTGAGCTTCATGGTCAGCAGGAACAGCAGCGCGCAGACCAGCAGCGGCCAGAAGCGGAATTCCCGGGGAGCCGCGCCCCGCTTTTTCTCCAGAAGCTGAAACAGCCCGAATACGATCATGCAGGTGGAGAGAAAATGAAGAATGCCAAACAAAATGATCTCCTGGGACACCGCCAGCGCCGTCACTAGTGTTACTCCCAGGGCTACCGCCAAAAGCTTCAGTCCCCTTAGCAGATTGGAACGGGAAAGAGCCGAAGATATGCCGGAGATCAAAATGAAAAGCCCGGCAAACCAGGGCTCCGCCGGGGTAAAGAACCGGAAAAACACGTCCCCCAGAGGGATCCCGAATAAATAGGCCATGGTATAAAACCCGTGATAAAACACCATGCAGAAAACGGCAAAGCCCCGCAGCTCGTCCATCAGGTGGATCCGGGAGGGGCGCTCCTGGGAGGTGGGGGAAGATGCGCAGGAGGAAGACCGGAAAAACGCCAAAGACATAGAAAGACTCCTTTCGGAAAAGGATACAGTTCCGGGAAAATCAAACCATCCCGGAGAGGCCGCTCAGTCACGACCGGTAGCCGGTGGCCGGTGGTTTGCAGCTGTTTCGCAGGATTACACAATTACGGCTTTAAGTGTAAAAGGTTTCCCGGGGCTTGTCAAGAAAAGGGAGTAGAAAGAGGAAAAAAGGAAAAAGGAAAAGGGGAAAGAAAGATTCCCTGTTTCGCGGCAGAAAAGCAGAAGAGCAGAAAAGCAGGGCGGCAGAGATACAGAACCATGGAGCCACAGGGAAACAGAGAGGCGAAAGAACAGGGCGGCAAGAGGAAGGGCGGCGGGTTCCGGAAAACCGGGGCAAATCCGCCGGAAGGCTTCTTCTTTAAGGCTTCATCTTTTCCGGAAAACGTGGTATACTGGAACCGGTTTTTTCAAGGCGCCGGAAAGCCGGACCGCTGCCGGGAGAGCCGGGCGGAATGGATGGGCGCCCCTTTGGGAATCCTTTCTAAAAAAACAACAGGAGAGAAACAATATGAAATTGCTTGTGCTGGACGGAAACAGCATTTTGAACCGGGCTTTTTACGGCATCCGGCTGCTGACCACGGGAGAAGGTCTTTTCACCAACGGAATCTATGGGTTTCTGACCATGCTGCAGAAGCTTCTGGGGGAAACAAACCCGGACGCCGTGGCCATTGCTTTCGATCAGAAGGCTCCCACGTTCCGGCACAAAGCCTATGCCGGCTACAAAGCCCAGCGGAAGGGAATGCCGGAAGAGCTGGCCCAGCAGCTTCCTTATTTAAAGGAACTTCTTTCGGATCTGGGGTATAAGCTGGTGGAATGCCCGGGCTATGAAGCGGATGACATTCTGGGGACCATGGCGGCCTCCTGCCGGGAAAAAGGTTGGGAGTGCGTGATCGCCACCGGAGACCGGGACAGCCTGCAGCTGGTGGAGCCGGGAGTATCCGTGCGTTTGGCGGCCACCAAAATGGGGCAGCCCACGGCCACCCTCTACGACCAGGAGAAGATCCGGGAGGAATACGGGGTCTCCCCGGAGCAGCTGGTGGATATTAAAGCCATTCAGGGGGATTCTTCCGATAATATTCCCGGTGTGGCCGGGATCGGCGCCAAGGGTGCCGGGGAGCTGATTAGAAAATTCGGCTCCCTGAAAGGCGTTTACGAAAATCTTTCTTCCCCGGAGATCCGTCCGGCTATGCGGAAAAAGCTGGAAGAAGGCCGGGAAAGCGCGGAAATGAGCCTCTGGTTGGGGACCATCCGCCGGGACGCCCCGGTGGAAAAGGATCCGTCCGCCTATATTCCCGGAGAGGTCTCCCCGGAGGCCGGGCGGCTGATGGCCCGGCTGGAGCTGTTCAGCCTGATGGAGAAAATGGGGGTTAAGGCGGATTTTTCTTCCGGAGAAGAGAAGCAGGAAAAAGAAGAAGCCCCGGTTTTGCTTCTGGAAAAGGAGCCCCGGGCGCTGCTGGAGAGCCTTGCATCCCAGGAGACCCTTTTCTGCGCTTTGGCGCCGGAGGGACTTTATGTGGCCTGGCAGGGGGAGACGGCGCTGCTCCCTTCCGGAGAAGAGCTGGAGGCTTTGCTTTCCCGGAAAGATCTGCGACTGGTGCTTCACGGCAGCAAGGCTTTTTACGGGCACTTTCTTCCCCAGGGGATCCGGCCTGCCGTTTCTTTGTGGGACACCCTTCTGGCGGCGTATTTGCTGAATCCTTCCGGCGCGGCGTATGACCCGCCCCGGCTGGCTCAGGAATACGGCGTCTCCCAGCGGCCGGCTTCTCCGGAGCTTCCGGAAAAGGCCGGAGAGGCGGAGCTTTTGACCCGGCTCTTCCCGGTTTTGGAGGAGAAGATCCGGGAAAAACAGCAGTCCGATCTTTTGGAGCGGATGGAGATCCCCCTTTCCCGGGTGCTGGCGGAAATGGAGCTGGAAGGCTTTGGCGTGGACGCCCAGGGTATCCGGGAATACGGAGAGACTCTGGAAAAGGAGATCCAGGCCATGCAGGAGGAGATCTACCAGCTGGTGGGATATTCCTTTAACATTCAGTCCCCCAAGCAGCTGGGGGAAGCGCTGTTTGTAAAATTAGGGCTGCCCCACGGGAAAAAGACCAAAACCGGCTATTCCACCAACGCGGAAGTGCTGGAAAGCCTGAAATGGGAGCACCCCGCCGTGGAGAAAGTGCTTTCTTACCGCACCCTTGCCAAGCTGAAATCCACCTATTGCGACGGGCTTCTGAAAGTGGTGGGCGAGGATGGAAGGATCCATTCCAGCTTCAACCAAACGGAGACCCGCACCGGGCGGATCAGCTCCACAGAGCCCAATCTCCAGAATATCCCTGTGCGCACGGAGCTGGGAAGGGAATTGCGGCGGTTCTTTACCGCCCGCCCCGGCTGGGTATTGGTGGACGCGGACTATTCCCAGATCGAGCTGCGGGTGCTGGCCCATGTTTCCGGGGATGAGGAAATGATCCGGGCGTTCCTGGAAAACGACGATATTCACCGCCGGACGGCGGCCCAGGTGTTCCATGTTCCGGAAGAACTGGTGACGCCTTTGATGCGCAGCCGGGCAAAAGCCGTGAATTTCGGCATTGTTTACGGCATCGGAGCCTTTTCTTTAAGCAAGGATATTGGGGTCACCCGAAAGGAAGCGGAGCAGTATATCCGGGATTATTTCTCTCACTACAGCGGCGTGGAGAGCTATATGCAGCAGTCTGTGGAAAGCGCCCGGGCGTTGGGATACGCAGAGACTCTCTTCGGAAGAAGGCGGTATCTGCCGGAGCTGGCTTCCTCTAATTTCAACACCCGGGCCTTTGGGGAACGAGTGACCCGGAATATGCCCATTCAGGGGGCGGCGGCGGACATTATCAAAATCGCCATGATCCGTGTGGCGGACCGGCTGAAGGCGGAAGGTCTTCGGGCCCGGCTGATCCTTCAGGTGCACGATGAACTGATCGTGGAGGCGCCCCGGGAAGAGGCGGAGAAGGTGGCGGAGCTTCTTCGGCAGGAAATGGAAAACGCCGTGGAGCTGCGGGTGCCCATGGTGGCGGAAGCCAGCATAGGAGAAACCTGGTACGACGCCAAGGGATGACCCTTGGAAAAGAAAGAGGCAAAAATGGAAAAGATGGAAAAAGAAAACCGGCACAAGCCGTATTTTGCCTGCCCCATCTGCGGAAAGGCTCTGGAACAGGAAGAGAAGATCTGCCGGTGCGCCGCCGGGCATTGCTTTGACAAAGCGGCGGAGGGCTATGTGCATCTTTTGCCCTCCCAATACATGCACTCCAAAATTCCCGGGGATACCCGGGAAATGGTGGCGGCCCGCAGACGGTTTTTGGAATCCGGGGCTTACGATCTGTTTGCCCGGGAGCTGGAAACGCTGGTGCAGGAGGCCTTTGCCCGGAAGGAAGAGGCGGAGGCCCGGAAAGAAGGCTGCCTTTTGGACGTAGGTTGCGGGGAAGGCTATTACACCGGCCGGATGGCCCGGGCTTTGGAGCAGGCCTTTCCCGGAGAAGCGCCCGGGGTTTTGGGGTTTGACATCAGCAAATTCGCCGTAAAAGCGGCGGCGAAAAAATACGGGAAGCAGGCGGATTTCGCTGTGGCCAGCGCCTTCCGCATCCCGGCGGAAGACGGGATCTCCCGGTGCACAGTGAATGTGTTTGCTCCCATTGAGCCGGGAGAGCTGCGCCGGGTCACCGGCGCCGGAGGAAGGCTGATCCTGGCGGTCCCTTCCCCCAGGCATTTATACGGGCTGAAGGAGATCTTGTATACGGAGCCCTACGAAAACCAGCGGAAGGATACGGAATATCCCGGGTTCCGGTTCCTTTTCCGGCGGCAGGTGGAGGGCGTTTTGGAATTGAGAGACGGAAACGCTCTTCAGGATCTGTTCGCCATGACGCCCTATTATTGGAAAACCCCCCGGGAGGGCGGGGAGCGCCTGCGGCAGACTTCCCAGCTGAAAACAGAGATCGGGTTTGACTTTTTGGTGTATGAAAGGACGGAGGAGCCTTGACAGTTGGGATCGTACCCATGGAAAAACGGCATATCCCGGAGCTGGCCCGGCTGGAAGCCATTTGTTTTTCAGAACCCTGGACCCGGGAGGGCCTGGAAGCGGAGCTGGAAAACCCCACAGCGGTATTCCGTGTAGCAGAGGCGGGAGAAAATGGAGAGGAGGGGGAAGGCTCCTGCCGGAAGGTTTTGGGCTACGCGGGAATGCACGCGGTGTGCGGGGAATGCTATGTGGACAACGTGGCGGTGTTCCCGGAATCCCGCGGGGCCGGCGTAGGGCGGAAGCTGGTGGAGTCCCTTCTGGATTGGGCCCGGGAACAGAATGGGCTTTTTGTTACACTGGAGGTGCGCCCGTCCAACCAGGCAGCTCTGGGGTTGTATCGCTCCCTGGGGTTTCAGCCGGTGGGCCGGCGGAAGGATTTTTACACCCATCCCCGGGAGGACGCTTTGCTGCTGACCTGCTTTCTTTCTTCGGAAAAGGAAGGGGACGAAGCCCGGGAAGTCCGGGAGGTCCAGTAAGCCCGGGAAGCCACCGGAAGCCGTAAAGCCGCGGAGCCACAAGTCCATAAGCCGTAAACCCAGGGACTTCCAGCTAATAGACAGCAGGCGGCAGACCCTGGGAAAGCGCTCCATAAAACCGATACAAAGCGAAAACCGCCGGAAGCCCGGGAAGGGCATCCGACGGTTGTTTTTTGCCAGGAAAAAAGGGAAAGGGGAAGGGCAAACGGCAAACAACAAGGTTGGCAGGCTGAAAGCTTTGGAAAAGGCCCCGGGGAAGGCTTGTTGGCTTGCTGGCCTGTAGGGTTGCAGGCTTGCAGGGTTACTATCAACCAAACAGAGGTTGATGGAGGAAAAGGGTAAGGACCTGCTCTGTAAGGAACACGGCGGCGCAGGCGCCGACAGCCACTGTCAAAAGCCCTTTTTCCCAAAGCGCCAGCGCGACCGCCACCAAAAGCCCCACCGCCGCAGAAATGGGAGAGGACGTGGCGGAAAGAATGGCGGGGAAGGTCATGGCTGCCAGGCAGGCGTAGGGAACATAGTACAGAAAAGAGCGAATATACACATTCCGGATCTTCTTCTGGAAAAGCGTCAGGGGCAGCATACGGATCAGGTAGGTGACCAGAGCCATTACGGCAATATAGGCATAGATCATGGGGTGACCTCCTTTTCCGTTTTTTGGGAAGCGGCCGCCTGGGCTTCTTCCGAAGCGGCTTCCGGAGAAGCTTCAGCCGGGTCCTCCATATCCTCTTCTTTCAAAGGGAACAGCGCCGCGCCCAGCCCGGCGGCTGCCAGGGTGCACAGGATGATCAGCGTGCCCGAGGAAAGGAAGGAGGAAAGGTAGGGCAGATAGGTGAGAGCGGTGCTCAGCAGCAGGGAAATGGCCACCACCACCCGAATGGAGTGACGGCGTTTCATAGGCGGCACCACAATGGCCACAAACATGCCGTACAGCGCCACGCCCAAGGCGCTGCGGATGAAAATAGGAAGGATGGTGCTGGCTACGGCGCCGGTAAGAGTGCCGGCACTCCAGCCTAAAATGGGGGAGGAGATCAGCCCCAGCATATAGAAAAAGCCCAGGGACTGCCTCTGGGAGCTGGCTACGGCGAAAATCTCGTCGGTGTTTCCAAAGGCGATGACGCAGCGCTTTAAGGTCCCCACGGAAGAATGCAGCTTCTGAGAAAGAGAAAGGGACATCAGCGCATAGCGAAGGTTTACGATCAGCTGGGTGAAAGCCATTTCCGCCAGAGAACCTCCCGCGGTGATAACAGAAAGGCCGGCGAACTGCCCGGCAGAGGTCAGATTGGTCAGGGAGATCAGCACCGCCTGCCAGGGGGAAAGCCCGTCCGCCACAGCCAGAATGCCAAAGGCCATGCTTACGGAAAAATACCCCAGGGCAATGGGAATGCCGTGCCGAAATCCAAGCATATATCGGTTTTCCATGAATACCCTCCAAATCAAAATCAGCAAAGAAGGCAGAACCGTGGGTCCTGCCCGGATATCCGCCCGAGTTCCGGATCTGTTCCGGCCACAGCGGACAATCACTATTGTACTCCTTTCCTCGGCTCCTTTCAATGCGAAAGCGCCGGGAAAAAGGATTTTCTCGGCTGGAAAAGGCTTTTTTTGGTGAGGATAAAGGAAAAATTTTGGTGCTTTTTGAAAACAAAATAGGAAAAAGACCAGGGCAAAAAGAAAAAATATCTGCGTTTTGTACAAATAACAGCGAATATAATTGGCATAGAATTGTTAATTTTCTCGAAACAGGGATTGCCAATGCTGTGAATATGCGATATAATTATGGCACATTGGGCAAATGGATTGTCAAAGTTGTACCAATTTATCCGAAAGGGGCTTGACCATGAAACAATACAATGCTAAGAACATATTGAATGTAGCTATCGCCGGGCACAGCGGCTCGGGGAAGACATCCATCGCGGAAGCCATGCTGTATCTCTCCGGCGCCACGGAGCGGCGGGGAAAAATCAGTGACGGAAACACCGTCTGTGACTTTGATCCGGAAGAAATCCGCAGAAAAACAACCGTAGGAGCGGCTGTGGCTCCTGTGGAATGGAAAAATAAAAAGATCAATCTGATCGACGCTCCCGGCCTCTTTGATTTCGAGGGCAGCATGTGTGAAGCCATCCGGGCGGCGGACAGTGTGCTGATCACCGTATCCGGAAAGGACGGCGTGGCTGTGGGCACGGAAAAGGCTTTTGCCGCGGCTTCCGCCAGAGGGCTTTCCAAGATGTTTTTCGTTAACGGTCTGTGCGATGAAAGCGCCCGTTTCTACCGGGTGTTTGAGGACCTGAAGGCTTCCTTCGGCCCTTCCATCTGCCCGGTGGTGGTTCCGTTTATTGTGGACGGGCAGGCCAATATTTACATCAACGTTTTGGAATACAAAGCTTATGACTATTCCGGCGGCGCTCCGGTGGAAGTGAAAATGCCCGATATGGGAGACCGTCTGGAAGGCCTGCGCACGGCTATTTATGAGGCTGTGGCGGAAACCAGCGAGGAAATGTTTGAAAAGTATTTCTCCGGCGAGGAGTTTACGCCGGAAGAAGTGATCGTAGGCGTCAGCCAGGGCGTGAAGTCCGGCGCTATTACCCCAGTATTCTGCGGGGACGCTATGCTGATGCGGGGCATGGAGCAGTTTATGAACGGCCTGGTTTGGCTGGCCCCCAGCGCCGCGGAAAAGGCCGGAGAGATCGGCGCGGACGTAAACGGGGATCCTGTGGAGCTTTCCGTGAACGAGGACGGCGCTGCGGCGGCGCTGGTATTCAAAACCGTAGCGGATCCCTTTGTGGGTAAAATTTCCTACCTGAAGGTAGTTTCCGGAAAAATCACCCCGGACAGCCAGCTGGTGGATATGCGTACCGGCAACACGGAGCGCATCGGCAAGGTGGTAGTGATGCGGGGCAAGAAGCAGGAGGATGTTCCTGCTTTGGTTGCGGGAGACATCGGCGCTGTGCTGAAGCTTTCCGGCGTCAACACCGGGGATACCCTGTGCGCGCCCACTCGAAAAGTGGTTCTGGACGGCATCACCTATCCGGTTCCCACCCTTACCATGGCTGTGACACCCAAAAACAAAGGCGAGGAAGACAAGGCAGCCCAGGGAATTTTCCGGCTTCTGGAAGAGGATCCCAGCATTCGCTACAGAAACGACCCCGAGACCCGGCAGATGCTTTTGTCCGGCCTGGGCGAGCAGCACCTGGATGTGATCGTTTCCAAGCTGCGCTCCAAGTTCGGCGTAGATGTGGAGCTGAAGCAGCCGAAGGTGGCTTACAGAGAGACTATCCGCAAAAAGGTCTCCGTGCAGGGGCGGCATAAGAAGCAGACCGGCGGCCACGGTCAGTTCGGCGATGTGTGGATCGAATTTGAACCCTGCGACAGCGAGTCCATGGAATTCGGCGAGCGGGTAGTAGGCGGATCCGTTCCCAAGGGCTTCTTCCCGGCGGTAGAAAAAGGGCTGCGGGAATGCATTGCTAAAGGACCTCTGGCCGGTTATCCGGTGGTAGGGCTTCGGGCCACTCTGTACGACGGCTCCTATCATCCGGTGGACTCTTCGGAAATGGCCTTTAAGACGGCGGCGTCCCTGGCGTATAAGGCCGGTATGCCCCAGGCCAGCCCGGTTCTGCTGGAACCCATCGGCACCTTGCAGGTGACGGTTCCCGACGCCAACATGGGTGATGTAATGGGTGAGATCAATAAGCGCCGCGGCCGCGTTTTGGGCATGAACCCGGCGGAAGCAGGGTATCAGACCATCGAGGCGGATGTTCCCGAGGCGGAGATGTATGATTTTACCACCTTTATCCGTCAGTGCACCCAGGGCAGAGGGCGGTTTACGTTCCAGTTTGCCCGGTATGAGGAGGCGCCGTCTATGGTGGCGCAGAAGGTCATTGAGGCGGCTAAGGCAGAAAACGACGAATAAGAAACTCAAAAGCCAGATCGGCAGCAGACAGCCCCACGGTTTCGTGGGGCTGTCTTTTTCGTTTTCAGGGGAAAATCGCATAAGATATGAACGAAATTTTATGGTTTTGTAAATTTAGCACTATCCTCTTGACTCTGCTAAAAATCGAGCATATAATAAGGTTGTACCTAGAAAAGAAGAGAAAAAAGATAAATGAAAGGTTCCCTTCTCAAAAGGTGCAGCCGGGAAAACCGGTTTGGGTAACGGCACTCGCCCATGCGAGGAGAATTCCCCACAGCTACGAGTGAAATTAAGAATGGAGGAATGAAGTATGTTGCCTAGTTTGTTTGGAGAAAATTTGTGGGATGATGTGTTTGAAGATGCGTTTGCTATGGTGCCTGTATGGAACCGGAAAAACCCGCTGTACGGCAAGCATGGTGCAAACCTGATGAAGACGGATGTGCGGGAGAAAGAGGATTCCTATGAACTGGATGTGGATCTGCCCGGGTTCCGTAAGGAAGACATAGAAGCCACCGTGGAGAACGGATACCTGACCATTCGTGCTTCCAAGGGTACGGAAAAGGAAGAAAAGAATGAGGAAGGAAAGTATGTGCGCAGAGAGCGCTACACCGGCCAGTGCAGCCGCAGCTTTTATGTTGGCCAGGGCGTGAAGGAAGAAGATGTCCGGGCCAAACTGGAGGACGGGATCCTGAGGATCTCCATTCCCAAGAAGAGCCAGCAAAGCCTGCCGGAAAAACATGCCGTGACCATCGAATAAGCGGTCTCTCCTTTGGCCGCCCCGAAAGGGGCGGCCTTTTTTTTGTTGCCTGTTTGTTGCCTGCATGGTTTTTCTTGGAAGGGGAAGCCTGAAAAGCACCGAATAAGAACGGCCGCCGCCGCATATATATGGGCAGAAACGGAGAAAGGAGGAGACGGAATGTTTGTGGTTTCTGTGAAAGCCAAAAAGACATGGATGGCGGCGTTGGGAGGACTTCTTCTGGTTCTGGTGGCGTGGTTCCTGGTGAGCAGCATGAAGCCGGAGCTTTCCGGAGGAATCCCGGGGGATACCAACAGCCAGCGGATCACATTTTTGCTGCAATACGGCTGGCAGGTGGCGGAAGAGCCGGAGGAGTTTGAGGATATTACCATCCCCGAAGAGTTCGGCGAAGTGTACACCCGGTATAATCAGCTGCAGAAGGAGCAGAACCAGATGGATCTGGAACCTTATGCGGGAAAAGAGTGCCGGAAATGGGTGTATACCGTGCTGAATTACCCGGGAGAGGAACATGTGCAGGCGACTTTGCTGGTCTGTGAGGGGCAGATCATCGGAGGCGACATTAGCAGCGCGGAGATCGACGGATTCCAGTATGGTTTCCCGGGGGCTCCCGGAGAGGAGAGTCATCTGCCGGAAGCTGGCGAAAGTTCTTCTGCAGGTGCAGTGTCCGGTGAAAGCGCTTCTTCGGCGGGAAGTGCAGCGCCTCAGACAAGCGAAGCCGCTGTGGAAAGCACGGCTTCTGCCGAGGCCCCTGTGGTGCCGGAGGATGCCTGGCCTTCCGATTGACGGTTTGGGAAATCTCCCGCGCTCCTGGCTGCTTTCCGGCGCATTTCCGGCGTAAAGGCAGAATTTTCCTTTGCGCCGGAAAGCAGCCGGAATCCGGAAAAGGGAGAAAGAAACCCGGAAACCTGGAGGCAGGAGGCCTGGAGCGGAAGCCGGAAAGAGAAAACGGAAAACAGAACAGAAAACAAGTTGCCAATACCGGCTGTGGGAGACATTGGGCTTGAGGAAACGGTTTCTTTCCTTTATAATAGTGGGAAAGAAATGAAAAGAGGAACGGAAGCATGGAGGAGAAAGGACGTTTGGAGCGGTTGGATAAGCTGCTGGCTCTGCATTTGGGAATCAGCCGGAAGGAAGCGGGAAGCCTGGTGCGAAAAGGACATGTGGCCCGAAACGGAGTTCCCGTCCGGCGTCCGGAGGAAAAGGCAGATCCGGAAAACGACGTTCTCACCGTGCAGGGAACCCCTCTCCGGCTGCAGAAGCACGTGTATCTGATGATGAACAAGCCCCAAGGGGTGCTTTCCGCTTCACAGGATCCCAAGGCGAAGACGGTGGTGGATCTGCTGCCTCCGGAGCTTTCCCGGCGGGGCATCTTCCCTGCAGGAAGGTTGGACAAGGATACCACCGGCCTGCTGCTTTTAACGGATGACGGAGATTTTGCCCACAAAATGCTGGCGCCCCGCAGCCATGTGTGGAAATTGTATCAGGCGAAGCTGGACGGGCCGGTGGGAACCGGGGAGCAGAACTTGTTCCGGGAAGGGCTCAGGCTGCCGGATCTTACCTGCCTTCCGGCAGAGCTTCTTTTGCCCCCGGGAGAGGAAAACGGTTCCCATACGGTGCAGGTGCGGATCCGGGAAGGGAAATTTCACCAGGTAAAGCGGATGTTCAAAGGCGTGGGAAGAACGGTTTTGGAGCTGAAACGGCTGCAGATCGGCGCCCTGCTTCTGGATGAAACCCTGGCCCCCGGGGAGGCTAAACCCCTGTCTCCGCAGGAGGCGCAGCTGGTTTTTCAGCCGTTTCCGGATGAAAAGGGGCAATTTTAACAAAATTTCAAAGGATATTTTGAATTTGTCACATTCACATAAACCTGATTCCGTTTTTTTGGGCAAAAAACGTCTGTTAAAAACCGAAGATTTCTGGTATGATAGTGTACATGAAAGCGGAGGCTTTCCTGTAGAGCTTCCACAATGTAGAATTTCAGGAGGATTATTATGGCAAGCGTAACTTTAAAAAACGTCTATAAAATTTATGACGGCGGCGTAACGGCCGTTACGGACTTTAACCTGGAAATCGCGGATACTGAGTTCATCATTCTGGTAGGACCTTCCGGCTGCGGTAAGTCCACCACTCTGAGAATGATCGCCGGTCTGGAAGAGATCAGCAAGGGCGAACTGTACATTGGCGATACCCTGGCCAACGATGTTGCTCCTAAGGATCGTGACATCGCCATGGTGTTCCAGAACTACGCTCTGTATCCCCATATGACCGTATATGACAACATGGCTTTCGGCCTGAAGCTGCGCAAGACTCCCAAGGATGAGATCAAGCGCCGTGTAGAAGAAGCCGCCCGCATCCTGGACATCTCCCATCTGCTGGACAGAAAGCCCAAGGCTCTTTCCGGTGGCCAGAGACAGCGTGTTGCCCTGGGCCGTGCTATCGTTCGTGATCCTAAGGTATTCTTGCTGGACGAACCGCTCTCCAACCTGGACGCTAAGCTGCGTGCCCAGATGAGAACCGAGATCGCCAAGTTACATAAGAGACTGGGCACCACCTTCATCTACGTTACTCACGATCAGACGGAAGCTATGACCATGGGTGACCGCATCGTGGTTATGAAGGACGGCTTCATTCAGCAGGTAGATACTCCCCAGAACCTGTATGATTATCCGGTAAACGAATTCGTAGCCGGCTTCATGGGATCTCCTCAAATGAACTTTGTAAACGTAAGCATCGCCAAGGAAGGCGACGATTACACTATGGTATTCGGCCAGTACTCCATTAAGATCCCCAAGGATAAGGTGGTTCCGGAGTTGGAAGATTATGTGGGTAAGGAAGTTGTGTTCGGCATCCGTCCGGAAGACGTACATGACGATCCTGAGTTTCTCGCCAAGATCAGCGAAGGCTTCGTAGATGCTAACGTTGACGTAACCGAGCTGATGGGCGCTGAGATCTATCTGTATCTGACCTGCGAGGGCAGCGCTTTCACTGCTCGCGTAGAGCCCACCTCCACCGCCAAGTCCGGCGATACCATCAAGATCGCTTTCGATCTGAAGAAGATGCATCTCTTCGACAAAGAGACGGAGAAGACCATCCTCAACTAATCGAAAATTTCAAAAAAGTACGGAAGCCGCGCCTTTTAGGCGCGGCTTTTTCTTTGGAAAATCCGGGATGAAAAGTGTATTTCTAAAGATTTTTATAAAAGACAAAGGAAAAAAGGACTTTGTATGGAAAAATGAATGAATATTTCCTGAAAAAATGTTGAAAAAAACAAAGAACTTGTGTAAAATATAATCGTATAGGTGTCCGCTCCGAAAAATAGGGCATTGCCGTGGGGAAACCTTGGGAAGCTTTTGTTTTTCGGCCCGGTTGTTTTGCCTTTCATAGTGCCTTTGTTTTGTGCCCGGGCAGCGGATATGGCATTGATATCGGTTTTGCACGGATTGATATGATTTTTTAGAAAAGCGAGGGAGAAGCAATGTCCAACAGGTTATTCCAGGGCGTGATCCATCAAATGAGAGACGCCATTGATCGCACCATCGGCGTAGTAGATGAAACCTCCGTAATCATTGCCTGCAGTGAGTTGGGGCGGATCGGTGAAGTTAACGACAGTATAACCCCCGAGGTTATGGCCGCTCCCGGAACCTTTGTTGTCAATGGATATACCTATAAATCTTTTGGAAACCGGCCTCGTCCGGAATATGCTGTGTTTGTTTCCGGAAACGATCCGGAGGCGGGGCGGTATGCGTCTCTGCTTTCCGTGTCTTTGGCCAGCATCAAGCAGTATTATGATGAGAAATACGACCGGGGGAACTTTATTAAAAACGTGATCCTGGATAATATTCTCCCCGGAGATATTTACCTGAAGGCTCGTGAGCTTCGCTTTAATTCCGATGTAAGCCGGGTTTGCATGCTGATCAAAATCACCAACCGTACGGATGTTTCCGTTTACGATGTGGTGCAGAATCTGTTCCCGGATAAGACCAAGGATTTTGTTATCAATATCAATGAGACAGATATTGCCCTGGTGAAGGAAGTCCGCAGCGGCATCGACTCCAAGGATCTGGCCAAGCTGGCCGGCTCCATTGTGGACACCCTTTCCGGTGAATTCTATACCCATTGCATGGTGGGCATTGGCACTCTGGTGGTGGGCATTAAGGATCTGGCCCGTTCCTTTAAGGAAGCCCAGGTCGCGCTGGAAGTAGGAAAAGTATTTGATACGGAGCGTCCCATTGTCGGCTATGATAATCTGGGTATTGCCCGCCTGATCTATCAGCTGCCCACAACGCTCTGTGATATGTTCCTGAAGGAAGTGTTTAAGCGGGGCTCCATTGAATCTCTGGATCATGAGACCCTGTTTACCATTCAGCGGTTCTTTGAAAACAACCTGAATGTTTCCGAAACCAGCCGGAAGCTGTTTGTACACCGGAATACGCTGGTGTATCGTTTGGAAAAAATCAAGAAGATCACCGGTTTGGATCTGCGGGAATTTGAGGACGCCATTGTGTTTAAAGTGGCATTGATGGTAAAGAAGTATTTGTCCTCCAACCCGGTGAAATTCTGAGAATGCAAATGGAAAGGAGTCGCCTGCGGGCGGCTCCCTGACTTTTTTGGTTTTTTCTGGAAAGATAAGGCAGATGTATTGCGAAATTGTAAAATATTTTAGAAAAATTACAAAATAGTTACAATTTAATTCTTTTAAGAATAAATAAAATCAGTGCCCGTTGGTATGATGATGTCATACTTACGGGCATTCTGTCTGAATGAGAATTTTGTTCTGTCCTTATTGGGATTTTGATGGAGATATAGAGTGAAAACGGCAGGAGCCAAGGGCAGCTGAAACAGCTTGCGGCTTTTTACGGCTATGGTGAAACCGGAGTAGGATCCGGAACAATGGGAAAATGGAGGGGAGCCAGTGATTACATTTCAGAATGTAAGCAAAACCTACGGAAACGGAACCCATGCGCTGAAGCATGTGGATTTGCAGGTGGATTCGGGTGAATTTGTGTTTATTGTAGGATCTTCCGGCGCGGGAAAAAGTACGTTTTTAAAGATGATCATGTGTGAAGAAAGGCCCACGGAAGGAAAGATCCTGGTAAACAATACGGATATTACCAATCTTCCCAAAAGAAGAGTCCCTTATTTGCGCAGGACCATGGGCATTGTGTTCCAGGATTTCCGGCTGATTGACACCATGAACGTATATGAAAATGTAGCCTTTGCCATGCATGTGGTGGGTGCTTCTCCAGAGGAGATCCGCCGGAGAGTGCCGTATATGCTGGGACTGGTGAACCTGGAGAAAAAGGCCAAGTGCCGCCCCGGCGAGCTTTCCGGCGGCGAGCAGCAGCGGGTGGGCCTTGCCCGGGCGCTGATCAATAACCCCAAGCTGATTATTGCGGACGAGCCTACAGGAAATGTGGATCCGGCGCTTTCCTTTGAGATCGTGGATCTTCTCAGCGAGATCAACCGCCGGGGCACTACCATTTTGATGGTGACCCACGAGCATGGGCTTGTTAAGCATTTTCACAAACGAATTGTGGAAATTCAGGGAGGATGTGTTGTAGCGGACACGGGAAAGGTGGAAACGGATCATGAAACTGCGTAATTTGCCCTTTCTGCTGAAGGAAGGCGCTAAAAATATCTGGATCAACCGCACCATGAGCTTCGCGTCCGTGGCGGTTTTGGTTTCCTGCCTGCTTCTGACGGGAGCGGCGGTGCTGCTTTCCATGAACATCAATACGGCTATGGCCAGCGTGGAGGGCAACAACTCCATTAAAGTATACTGTGAGCAGGGGCTCCCCACTTTGCGCTCCGTGCAGGTGGGAGAAGAGATCATGAAGCTGGAGAACATCAAAAGCTGCGAACTGATCCTGAAGGATGAAGCTGTGGAGGAGATGCTGGATTCTCTGGGGGATAACGGAACGGTGCTGGAAAGTCTTCTGGGGGATGACAATTTTCTGCCGGATGCCTTCCGGATCTCTATGGAGGATCTGTCTTTGTATGAGGAAACGGCCCAGCAGATCCTGGCCATCGACGGCGTGGAGCAGATCATCGACTATAAGGATGTGGCGGAAAAGCTGACCCGGCTGGACGAAATGGTCTCCACCGCGGGAATCTGGATCGTGGTGCTGCTGAGTCTGGTTTCTCTCTTTATTATTTCCAATACCATCCGGGTGGCCATGTTCAGCCGCCGGCTGGAGATCAGCATTATGAAATCCGTAGGCGCTACCAATTGGTTTATCCGTTTCCCGTTTATTGTGGAAGGAATCCTCATCGGGCTGCTTTCCGGTGTGTTTGCCAGTCTGCTTCTGAATGTGGTATACGGAAAGATTTTGGAGGCAATTTCCGGGATCAATTTGTTTACGCCCATAGACTATTCTGTATATCAGGGAAAGATCCTGATGATTTTTATAGCAGCCGGCGTTTTGTTCGGCGCTTTAGGCGGAACCATTTCCATTACTCGTTATCTTCGGAAAGAAGGAAGCTTTTCCATTTTCTAAACAATTTCTGCCCCCAAAGGAAGAATCTGCGGGGAAACTTGAAAATACCGACGGGAGGTTCACCGGAATGAGCAGGAAAAACAGAAGGCGCAGAGGGATATGCCTGGCGCTGGCTATGGTTCTTTTGTGGGCTTTTTTGGCTGTGCCGGAAACGCCTGTTTCCTATGAAGTGCAGGCGGCCACGTCTCTGGAAGAATTGAAAGAGCGGCAGGAAGAGCTGAAAAAGCAGGCGGAAGCCAATCAGGCCAAGATCGACCAGCTGAAGCAGGATACTGCCAAGCAGCAGGAATATAAAGCTACGCTGGACGCTCAGATCCAGAATCTGGGGGACCAGATCAACGGATTAAACAGCCAGATCGCCGTTATGGACGGGCAGATCCAGGAGAAAAATCAGGAGATCGCGGAAAAGCAGGCTTCCATCAACAGCAATATCGAAACTCTGAAGCAGCGGCTTTGCGCCATGTATATGCTGGGAGAGGCCAGCAATCTGCAGCTGATTCTCAGCTCGGAAAACGTAATGGATATGGCGGAAAAAACAGAGCTGATCCGGATGATCTCCGAACACGATACCAATTTGGTTCAGCAGCTTTCTACCGAGCTGGAATCCATTGCCCAGCAGCGGCAGGAGATCCAGCAAAATCGGGAAGCGGTGGCAGCGGCAAAGGCTGAAATGGACGAAAAACAGAACCAGCTGGCTGCTTTGCAGCAGGAGGCGGAAAGAGTCCTGAGCAATCTGGAAAGTCTCCAGGGAGAAGCGGCAGAAGAGCAGAAAGAGCTGGAAAAGAAACAGCAGGAAGCGGAAGCCGCCATTGACAAGTGGTTTGAAGAGCAGGCGGCGCAAAACGGCGGCGGCAGCTCCGGCGGAAGTACCGGCGGCGGCTCCGGCGGATCCGGAGTGGTAAGCAAGGGGCAGTTCCTTTGGCCCGTTCCCGGATATACCTATCATACGGATTATTTCGGTTCCCGGGGAGGCACCCATAAAGGAGTGGATATTTCCTGGGCAGGCATTTTCGGAAAACCCATTGTGGCTGCAGACGCAGGAACCGTGGTGTTCGCCCGGTTCGGAATGCCCGGAAGCGGCTACGGCGGCTACGGAAATGTGGTGGTGATCAACCACGGCAACGGATATATGACCTTGTATGCCCACTGCAACTCTTTGAACGTTTCCGAAGGGCAGACGGTTTCCCGGGGGCAGACCATTGCCACCGTGGGGAGCACAGGGCAATCCACCGGCCCTCATCTGCATTATGAGATCCGGTATAACGGCGTGGCAAAGGATCCGGATCTTTGGTATGATTTTTGATCCGGAAGGCTTTGTTTTTTGGCTTTGACCTTTCCCCTTTTCTCTTTTCCAGGGAAGAGGAAGAAAAACTTGATTCCGAGGAGTAGGAAGAATGAGAAAATTTTCTTTGGGAGCCTGCGTGGCCCTTTGTGCCCTGACAGCAGCAGCCACCGTCTCCGTTACCTATGTGTATGCTATGAACAGCTTTAACGAAAAGGTGGCGGATGTAAACCAGCGCCAGGCGATGTATGCCAAGCTCAGCGAGATCGACCAGACTGTCCGCCAGGAATTTGTAGGGGAGATCGACGAAACTTCCCTGCTGGACGGAATCTGCACCGGTTATGTGGCTGGCCTTGGAGATCCGGACGCCAAATATCTTTCGGCGGAAAAATATAAAGCCTACCTTAGCGGAACATCCGGAAAATCCGTAGGGGTGGGGATCAATACCGTCAAGGATGAAGACGGCAATATGAAGATCACCGAAGTGATCCCCAATTCGCCCGGAGAGGCCGCCGGCCTTCAAAAAGGGGACGTCATTGTTTCCGTGGACGGAAAGGAAGTTGTGCGGATCACCTATGGCGACGCGGTGACCCTGCTGGAAGGTTCCGCCGGTTCTCAGGTGAAGCTGGGGGTTCTTCGCCCGGCGGAGACCCAGGAAGGCTCCGGCCAGTTGGTGACGGTGAATATTATCCGGGCGGAATATAGCCGGAAAAGTGTGGACAGCGCCATTATCAATGGAAACGTTGGGTATATCCGTGTGCGGCAATTCCAGGAAAGTACGCCGGATCAATTTCAGGAAGCGCTGACCCAGCTGAAAAACAGCGGTGTCTGCGGATTGGTGTTGGATCTTCGCAGCAATGCCGGCGGGGATATGGAATCCGCCGCCAAGGTGATGGATATTCTGCTTCCGGCAGGCGCACTGGTGAATTCCCGGGACAGCCAAGGAACGGTGACGCTGGAATATTCCAGCGTGGCCAGCGAATACGCTCAGCCCATCAGCGTGGTGGTTAATGAAAGTACTTTTGGAGCCGCGGAGCTGGTAGCGGCCAACATCCGGGAGTATAACAAGGGGCTTTTGATCGGTGACCAAACGGCAGGATACGGACGGAAAACCCAGGTGGTGCCTCTTTCCGACGGTTCGGCGGTTTCCTTTTCCGTGGCGGAATATCTTACCGCCGGCGGCACGGCTTTTGACGGTGCAGGCATTACGCCGGATATTACCAAATTGCTGACGGTGGAACAGAAAGAACAGTTTACACTGGGAGACCTTCCTGCGGAATCGGATCCCCAGATCCTTTCCGCGGTATCGGCATTGATCCGGCAGGGGGCTTCGGTGGAAATTGTGCCCGGAGACGGGGAGAATGCGGAAGATGCGGAAGGCACGGAAGGGGAGGAAACAACGGAAGGCGAAGAAACACCGGCTTCCGGAGAAGCAGAATCCCAAGCGGCGGCCAGCTCCCAGGCTTCTTAAACTATACAAAAAGGCTTCGGAACCTGTTTCCGAAGCCTTTTTCCGGCAATTTGCGGGAACACCTTTGGGAAAGAAGGAAAAAGGCGGAAATACGCCATTTTTTGCGTTGACAGAAGCGTTTTGGGAAATTATAATAGAACGTATAGCCCAAAGCCCCTATAATGCAGAGAGATTTCTTTGCCTTTTAGGGAGGATACAGAAGAATTCAGGCCCAATGATGCAGGCCATTTTAAAAGGTGGAATTGACAATGGCAGTAAAGCAGGTTATGCTGACCCAGGCGGGATTGAAAAAGCTGGAAGAAGAGCTGGATGAGCTGAAAGGCGTCCGCCGGAAAGAAGTGGCGGAAAAAATCAAGGTAGCGCTTTCTTTCGGTGACCTTTCGGAAAACAGCGAATATGACGAGGCAAAAAACGAGCAGGCCATTGTGGAAGCTCGAATTGCCGATATTGAAGTGATGCTGAAAAACGTCAAAGTGATTGACGAAAGCGAGCTGAGCCTTGAAAATGTGCATATCGGTTCCAAAGTGGAAGTCCGGGTGGAGAACCAGGCCACCGGAAAGACCTTTGCGGCGGAATACCATATCGTAGGCTCCAATGAAGCGGATCCCATTATGGGAAAAATTTCCGATGAATCCGCTGTGGGCAAGGCTTTGCTGGGCCGCAAGATCGGGGATCGGTTTGAGGTGGAAGTGCCGGCAGGAACCATGGTGTATGAGGTTCTGACCATTTCCCGATAAGGTTTTGAAGCATCTGCGGAGTCAGGAACCGTCCAGCCGTCCAGCCCCGCGGATCCAGGAGACAGCAGCCGTAAAAGGGGCGGGAGACCGCTCCTTTTTCTGTTTTTTGCCCCTTTGGGGCAGAAAGCAGAACGGCAGGAGAAATCAAAGAGATAAAGCGGAAATAAAATATGCGGCAGAATTTGCTGTAAGGCCAAAGAAAACAAGGCCAAAGGGAACAAAGAAATACAGGGAGAAATAACGTATGAGTGAAACAACCAAGAATCCAAACAGCGCTTTGGATAAGGAAAACCGGGAGCAGACCCAGCAGACCCAGCAGGAAATCAGTGAGCTTTTGCAGATCCGCAGAGACAAGCTGAAAACTCTTCAGCAAGAGGGACGGGATCCCTTTACCATCACTCGCTTTGATGCGGACAGCCACGCTTCCCAGCTGAAGGAGCAGTATGCTCATTTGCAGCCGGAAGAGGAAAGCGGCGTGACGGTTTCCGTAGCGGGCCGTATGATGAGCAAGCGGGTCATGGGAAAAGCCAGCTTTGCGGATCTGCAGGACCGTTCCGGGTCCATCCAGCTGTATATTCGCCGGGATCTGATCGGCCAGGAAGAATATGCGGATTTTAAGAAAATGGACATCGGCGATCTGATTGGCGTTACCGGAGAGATCTTCCGCACGCAAAAAGGAGAGCTGAGCGTCAAAGCGTCCAAGGTAACGCTGCTGAGTAAGAGCCTTTATCCCCTTCCGGAAAAATTCCACGGCCTTACGGATACGGATACCCGGTATCGCCAGCGGTATCTGGATTTGATCGTGAACCCCGAAGTGCGGGATACCTTTGTAAAGCGTTCCCAGATCCTTCGGGAGATCCGGAATTTCCTGGACGCCCAGGGCTTTATGGAAGTGGAGACGCCCATGCTGGTGAGCAATGCCGGCGGCGCGGCGGCCCGGCCTTTTGAGACCCATTACAACGCGCTGAACGAGGACGTAAAGCTTCGGATCTCCCTGGAGCTGTATCTGAAGCGGCTGATCGTAGGCGGATTGGAACGGGTTTACGAGATCGGACGGGTGTTCCGCAACGAAGGCGTGGATACCCGGCATAATCCGGAATTCACTTTGATGGAGCTGTATCAGGCGTATACGGATTACAACGGCATGATGGATCTTACGGAAAATATGTTCCGGCATGTGGCCCAGAAGGTCTGCGGCACCACCCAGATCCCCTACGCAGGAGAGATCATTGACCTGGGCAAACCCTTTGCCCGGATGACCATGCTGGAAGCGGTGAAACAGTATGCCGGCGTGGACTTTGACCAGGTTCCCGATACCCAGGCCGCTAAGAAACTGGCGGATGAGAAAGGGATCGCCTATGAAGAACGGCACACCAAAGGGGACATTCTGAACCTGTTCTTTGAGGAATATGTAGAGGAACACCTGATCCAGCCGGTGTTTATCATGGATCATCCGGTGGAGATCTCCCCCTTGACCAAGCGCAAGCCGGACAAGCCGGAGTATGTGGAGCGGTTTGAGCTGTTTATTTACGGCCGGGAAATGTGCAATGCCTATTCCGAGCTGAACGACCCCATCGACCAGCGCCAGCGCTTTGCCCAGCAGGAAGAGCTTTTGGCTAAGGGCGACGAGGAAGCCAACCATACCGATGAGGATTTCCTCCATGCTCTGGAGATCGGTATGCCTCCTACAGGCGGCATCGGCTACGGAATCGATCGTCTGGTAATGCTGCTGACGGATTCCGCCAGCATTCGGGACGTTTTGCTGTTCCCCACAATGAAGCCTCTGGACTAAAAAATCCAGTAAAATCAAGGGTTTTCGGCATCTCAAATCCGAGTTGACAACAAATTGACAACAATTTTTCATATAATTTTGAAGAATTGTGAAG
>CALWUW010000018.1 GCA_944384815.1 uncultured Clostridia bacterium | reverse complement strand
CCCCGGCCTTTAAGGCGGGTGCAGCGGGAACGCCCGATACTTTTGCCAGATTCTTTTCATTTACCGCTGCCGTGATGATGCTGCCGATACCGATCACCACACGGTCCCCGCTTACCTGGATCACATCGTATGTATCGTAGTACACGGTAAATTTTCCACCGCCATACAGCTGATTGTTCAATACTTTTACTTTGTCGCCGGGTTTGAATGCGGAAACAGAAGGCGCCGGCGCTGGCGTTGTGACGTATGCTTTGTACGCGGTGCAGGTATCTATATTCCCGGAGATTCCGGGGACGGATCCGGTGCTGGAAGTCTGCTGAATGGCGCAGGGATAATCCGGTTCGCCGGTATAATCTGCCAGCCAAAGATCGTAGGGGAGCTGGGCCTTGTCGATCCGGTTTACAATGTAATCCTTGTTGGTGTAATACCCCACCGTATAGCCGTAGCCTTTCATGGCTTCACAGAATGCCCGAATGATGTCCGTGCGGCCCTGGCGGTTATAGGTGATTTCGCTGTTGTATTCTTCCGAATCATATTCGAAATCGAAGAATACCGGGTAAGAAAGCTTGTCTTTCCATTTTTTCAGCACGGAATGGCAAACTTCCGCCTCTTTCAAAGCGTCTTTGGCGTCCACTGCGTAACTGAACCAGTAAGCGCCCACGGGAATTCCGGCTTTCAGAGCGTTTTCCATGTTCACGTCAAAATACGTGTCTTTCTGGGAAATCACGTTGCCAAAACCAGCGCGAATGATGGCAAATTCCACCCCGGAGCTTTTTACTTTTTCCCAGTCAATTTTTCCCTGGTGATGGGATACGTCGATACCAAATAAAGTAGCGGTTTCTTTTTTCAATGCTCCATCCTCCTGTTGATTTTTTGTTTTGCAAAATAGATGGTATGGCCGTCTTTGACGATGCGGAAAAGATCAAATGTATGCCTTTAATTCTTGTAAGTAATTTGGTGGGTTTTCTTTCCGTCCATCTATTTGCTGAATCTAAGTTTTTTTGCCTGCCTGCGTTTACGGGGGCAACGGATCCTCCGCCAACAAAACCAAAGATCCGGCCCAACGGCGAAGATCGGCGGCTCTTAATTTCCAGAACACCGATTTGACCAATAAGGAAATTTCATTGGAGTTTTTTTCGGCCTCCAGCTGCGCCGCTTGGCGTTCCAATTGTTCCGCTGTACAAAGATAGAGAGAGACGATAGGTTCCCAGGGCATTTGTATCACCTCCTTTTTAATGGTTTTATCCATATAGAGAGTTTTTTTCTTAAAAAATACCGTACTATTTTAAATGGCGGCACAAGATTTCCTGAAATTACAGAGTCCTGTGTGAGCCAAAAAATAAAAAGCGGATGTATCCGCTTTTTATTTCATGGGAAAGATTTCTTTCAGGCATCGGGGCAAAAGGCAGGTTTTTTGACCGTCCCGGATCCAGTGGCAGCCTTGACAACCCTGGCTGCGTTCAGCTTTTGCGGGAGGGGTATAGACCCATTTTCGGCTGCTTTTCGGAGGGAGCGGAGAAAGATCGGGCATTTTTTTAGGAAGGAGATCCGGAGGAATTTCCCGGTTCAGTACTTCGGCAGCCCGAAGCAGCATCTGCGCCTGTGGAGTGGAGCCTTTTTTCCATCCTTTAATGGCGGTTTGAGAAATGTGTGATCGCTTGGAAAAAGCAAAAACGGAGAGACCTTGTTTTTTGATTTCCTCCAAAATCCATGCGGCAGAGGGGGAAAGGGGAACGACGGGTTTGAATTGATTCATGGCGTCACCGACTTTCTGTGTTTTATCGTTAAAAATTGACCTTTTTAGCAAAATGCAAAAACCTCCGCTTCTCTGTGAGCACGGCAGGGAAAAGTCCTGTTTATGGGACGGAAAAAGGCTTATACTGAATATAGGCCGGAGCTTTCTCCCGAACCAAGCCACGGACAGAGATTTTCTTGACAAGTACGTTAATAAGTGCTAATGTAGAGAAAACAACGTTTTTAAGAACTTATGTTTTTAGATTAATACTTAAAAACGAACTTGTCAAGCGTCTAAATCACGTAATTACGTTGGCTTAAATTTTGGGAAGAAGAGGTACAAATATGGGAGAGCTGTATCAAAGAATCGAAAGGCTATGCAAAGAACGTTCTATCAGTATCTATCAACTATGTCAGCAGGCGGGAATCCGCACCAGTGTTTTGTCGGATCTGAAAGCCGGACGAAAAAAGGGGCTTAACAGTGGAACCATTTCTAAATTGGCAGCCTGTCTGCATGTTTCCACGGACGCTATTTTAAGCGGGGAAAACCGTCTTCCTGAGGATGAAGAACTGAATGAATATTTGGAAGAGCTGAAAAGCAGGCCGGAAATGCGGATGTTGTTTAAATTGGCGAAGGGAGCCACGAAAGCCGATGTGGAACAGGCTGTAAAAATTATTGAAGCGCTGCAAAAATAAGAAATAAGAGGGATCTTATGCACGAATACATTTATATACGCCCGCTCCACCAGCTTCCGGTGTCTGTAGAGGCGGTAACGGTAATGGATAGCGACGGAAATTATAATGTATATGTCAACACAAAATTAACGGCGGACAAGCAGCAGCAGGCCTATAGTCACGAAATTCGCCATATTCGGCTGCAGCATTTTTACAATTTTGATCCTATAGTGGTCAATGAAATAGAAGCAGGATAAATGAAAGTTTAAAAAATTACTTTAATTAAAAAGGAGACGAAGCTATGTTGCAGGTAGGAAATAAAGCCCCGGAATTTACTTTGCAGGACGCTGCCGGAAATTGGGTTTCTTTAAAGGATTTTGCGGGGAAAAAAGTAATTTTGTATTTCTATTCCAGGGATAATACGCCGGGATGCACTCGTCAGGCCAAAGGATTTTCCGATGTATATGAAACGCTGAAAAGCAAAGGCGCCTGTGTGATAGGGATCAGCAAGGACAGCGTGGCGTCCCATGCAAGGTTCGTGGAGAAGCAGGAACTTCCGTTTGTACTGCTGTCCGACCCGGATTGTTCGGTGATCCAGGCGTATGGGGTATGGCAGGAGAAGAAGCTGTACGGCAAAGTGAGTATGGGTGTGGTCAGAACCACTTTCATTCTTGACGAAAAAGGCAATATCGAAAAAATCATGCCCAAGGTAAAACCGGATGCCAATCCCCGGGATGTTTTGCAGTATTTGGAAGAAAAGGAGAAAACCGTATGATTCGTCCCCTAGTGCACGATCCCATCTTTTTATCCCAAAAATCTTCTTTGGCGGGAAAGGAAGATCTTTCCGTTGCAAAAGACCTTTTGGATACGCTGAACGCATACAAGGGGCAATGTGTAGGAATGGCGGCCAATATGATCGGAGTTCGGAAATCCATCATCGCCTTTGAAAACGCAGGCACTTATATGGTCATGTTGAACCCTGTGATCCTGGAGAAAATCGGGATGTATGAAGCGGAAGAAGGATGCCTTTCCCTGCTGGGCGAACCCAGAAAGGCGAAACGCTTTCAGATGATCCGGGTGCAATATCAGACAGAGCGGCTTGAAACAAGAACGGACGTTTTTTTAGGCTGGACGGCGCAGATCATTCAGCATGAAGTGGATCACTGCAATGGAATTTTGATCTAACCCGCCTTCAGAGACAAAGATGAATTGTACAAAAAAGGTTCTTCCTGCCTTTAAGCAGGAAGAACCTTTTTGATTTTACCAGCTTTTAACAGGAAACCTCTTGTGGATTTTTAAAAGCTTGGTATGATAATACTGGGGATATTTGCAATAAATTTTTTTGCTACCCCGGTTTTATAAAAGAAAAGTCGTATTCTATACATAGGAGGAAACTGTCGTATGAAGGATGAACATGAAATCATAGGGCAGGTATATGCGGCGAAGGAAGACGTGCAGGCGGCAGATGATTTGATCCGCGTATATATGCCATTTATTAAAGCGGAAACCGCTAAATTTTTAAAGCGTCTTCCCATTGAGGGCCGTGATGATGAGATCAGTATCGCCATGATCGCCTTTCATGAAGCTATTTGCGGATATTCCAGGAGCCGGGGAAGCTTTCTAAAATATGCAGCTATGCTGATTCGAAGCCGGTTGATTGATTATGTACGCAAAGAGCAAAAGCACAGTCGGGTAATTTCCCTGGACGCGCCTTCCGGAGAGGATGAAATTTCTTTAGGGGAGACATTGGCCGACAAGAAAGATCCTAACGGAGAAACAGAGATCCGGGAAGCTACCCGCTCGGAAATTCAGGAATTGACCCGGCAAATGAATGCTTTTGGGGTTTCTCTTTCAGACGTGGCGGAGAATAGCCCCCGGCAGCAGAGAACATTAGAAGCCTGTCAGAAGACACTTCAATATGCAAAAGAGCATCCGGAACTTTTGGAAGAGCTGCTGAAAACCAAAAAGCTGCCCATTGCCCGATTGGTTTCCGGCAGCGGCGTGGATCGGAAAACCATAGAGCGGCACCGAAAATATTTGGTGGCCCTGCTGCTGATTTACACCAATGGATATGAGATCATTCGAGGACATTTGAAACAGATTATGAAAGGAGTGGCTGCACAATGAAATATATGGTTATGGAATGCCACCCCGGGTATGTGATTGTATTGGACGAAGAGGGAAGATTCCTGAAAGCCGCTAATTTTCAGTATGAAGTGGGAGAGATCATTGAAAACCCTGTGCTGATGCGGAAGAAACCTATAGAAACCCGCCGATTTGGAAATTGGGTTCGAGCAAGTGTGATCGCGGCAGCGGCATGCGTATTGCTGTTTTTCGGATTTGGATATTATCAAACCTATATGGTTACCTATTCCTCTGTTTATCTTACCATTAACCCACAGGTGCAGATGGATCTGAACCGACAGGGGACGGTGATTCGTTTGATAGGAACCAATGAAGACGGAAAAACTCTTCTGGAAGGCTATGACGGCAAAGGAAAGGATAAAATTACGGTGGCGGATGAATTGATCGACAGAGCTATTGAAATGGGCTTCCTTTCTTCCGGAGGCCGCGTTTCCTTCTCTATTGACGCTCCCGATGAGGTTGTCCTCACGGAATATGGTGTAGAGTTCCGCACGAAGATAACAGAGTATTTGGATGAACGCATGGAAGTGGTGATCCAAATTACCGATCATAAGGCGGAGAACGGGTCAGAATCTTCCTTGTCTCCCTCTTCTTCGTCTTCCCAAAGCTCCGGTGAAACATCACAAAGCTCGCAAGGGGACTCTTCTTCCGGTGTTTCCTCCGTTGCACCGCCTGTTTCGTCGGCGGCCTCTTCCGGCGGATATGGGGATACGGATTATCTTCCTTCCGGAAGCACCGATTATGTTTCCTCTTCCGGCGATACGGACTATTCTTCTAACTATACGGACTATTCTTCCAACCATACGGACTATGCTTCTTCTGCGAATAGTTCCTCCCAGAAAGCTTCGGACTATGATGATGGAGAAACGGACTACGATCCGGAGCACAGCAACGAAACCGATGATGAGGATTAACAATGGATAAAAAATTTTTAAAAAAATATTTTTCCACCCCGTTTTCAGGAAACCTTCTTCGTAATCTGTGAATGTAAGGCAAATCAAACACAAGCAAACGGAATTTCTACAAATGGAGAGGAGAATGTATCATGACATTAAGAAGAAAAATTTTGGCGGCGGTCTCTTCCTTGGCTGTTTGTTCGGCAGTTCTTCTGGCCGGCTGTGCCGAGACACCCACCACAACAGGAAGCGCTTTAAAGGAAACAGGAATACTGACCTTGAGCGTGAATCCGGAAATCGAGCTGGAGTATAACCGAGAAGGACAGGTAACCGGTTTGTCAGGGAAAAATGAAGACGGCAAAAAAATTGTTGCATCCTATCCGGATTACATCGGGAAGGATTGCAGCCAGGTTCTGGAGGATTTGATCCTTAAGATCCATGAGGCCGGATACTTTGTGGAAGACATTGATGGAAACCAAAAGAACATCGTGCTTCAGTTGGAACCCGGTTCGGTATTGCCCAACGATCATTTCTTGCAGGACATGAGTGACAGCACCCGCAATGCCGTAAAGCAGTTGCAGATGGCTTCGGAAATCGTTACCATCGACGATGATGATTATGATCCCAGTTATGCAAAGGATGGTCAGCCGTCTCCCTATATTACCTTGGAAAAAGCGAAGGAAATTGCTTTGACCCAAGCCAATGTAGCCGCAGCGGATGCAAATTTTCAAGATAAAGAGTTTGATCACGACGACGGAACGCCGATTTTTGAGCTGGAATTCACCGCCAACGGATATGAATACGAATATGATATCCATGCGGTAACCGGGAAGGTTCTGAAAGCTGAGCACAAACAGCAGAGCGTTTCCAGCGGAACAGGAAACGACACAGACTACGGCCCTAACAACGACGGTGTAACGGATTACAACGATACAGACTACGGCCCTAACAACGACGGTGTAACGGATTACAACGATACAGACTACGGCCCTAACAACGACGGCGTGACGGATTACAACGATACAGACTACGGCCCCAACAACGACGGCGTAACGGATTACAACGACACAGACTATGGCCCCAACAACGACGGCGTAACGGATTACAACGATACGGACTACGGCCCCAACAACGACGGCGTAACGGATTACGACAATACAGACTACGGCCCTAACAACGATGGCGTAACAGATTACAACGACACAGACTACGCCTCCAGCGGCGCAACCGATTATCATTCTACAGACTATGGCTCTACGGATTATGAAGACTGACACATTTCGGTCCGCGGCTATGCGGCATGAATGGAAGCACCAGATCAACCTTCGGGAGGACCTGGTGCTTTCCCAAAGACTGAGAAAACTGTTTCTCCATGACGCCAACGCAGGGGAGAATGGGTCCTATTTGGTGACCAGTTTATACTTTGATACCCCTTACGATACAGCGCTTCGGCAAAAGCTGGATGGTGTGGATCAAAGAGAAAAGTTTCGTCTGCGGTATTACGGGAGAGATTTAACGTATATTCGTTTGGAGAAAAAGTTTAAGTCTCACGGACTATGCGGCAAACGAAGCGCCAGGATCACACAGGAAGAAGTGGAGCGCATTTTGGCGGGAGAATATGCTTTTTTGCTTTCTTCCGGAGACTCGCTGCTTCAGGAATTTTACAGCAAGCTGCAGGGGCAGGGGCTTCGTCCTAAAACCATTGTGGAATATTGCCGGGAAGCTTTTGTTTATGCACCGGGGAACGTGCGGATCACGTTGGATCGTGATCTTCGTTCCGGTTTGGGAAGCACGGATTTTCTGAAACAGGGAGGACTTCGCCTTCCTGCCACAGAGGGGATCACCGTGCTGGAAGTAAAATACGATTCGTTTTTGCCGGACCTTGTGGGCATGGCGGTGCAGGTTCCAGGCAGGCAGGCCTCCGCTCACTCCAAATACGCGGTGTGCCGCCGCTTTGACTAAGGCGATTCTATAAAGAGGGAGAACAGGTAAATGACATTTCAGGATATTTTCAAATCCGGATTTTTAGAGAGCATGAACGATATTCCCCTTTTGGATATGGGGATTGCGTTGGTTTTGGCCTTTCTTATGGGAGTCTTTATCTTTTTTGTGTATAAAAAAAGCTATAGCGGCGTAATGTATTCTCCCAGTTTCGGGGTCACGCTGGTAGCCTTATGTCTGATTACAACTTTGCTGATTTTGACGATAGTAAGCAATGTGGTGCTTTCCTTGGGTATGGTGGGCGCTTTGTCCATTGTTCGGTTCCGTACAGCCATCAAAGAGCCTATGGACATTGCGTTTTTGTTTTGGTCCATTGCGGTGGGAATTGTGCTGGCGGCGGGCTTGCTACCTTTAGCGGTGCTGGGTAGCCTGTTTATCGGGGTCGTGCTGCTGGTGTTTTCCCGAAGAAAATCCGGAGAGAACCCTTATATTTTGGTGGTTCATTGCGAAACGCCTGAAGCAGAGGAACAGGTGCGGATGCTGGTAGCATCGCAAGTGAAGCGCATGAGTCTGAAAAGTAAAAGTGTGGACGGCGGCCGTATTGAACTGAATTATGAAGTGCGGCTGAAAGAAGAAAGCAGCGCGTTTGTAAATGAGCTGGAAGCCATGCCCGGAGTGGGCTGCGTGGTTTTGGTCTCCTATAATGGGGACTATATGGGTTAAAGAATATGGTGACGCATAAATATGTGGACAGATTTTGCATTGGCGCCGCTGTCTTGGCGGTGGTGCTGACAATAGCTTTTTCCTTCGGAGAGCATTTCGGCATTTCCAAAGCCAGTGCCGCGCCGGAATATGCTTTCCGACTGTTTGACGACAGCCGGGTGCATTCGCTGGATATTCAGCTGGAAGATTGGGGCGGATTTTTGGAAACGGCTGCGGAAGAAGAATATGTATCCTGCACAGTGGAAATCGACGGGGAGACGTTTTCCCAGGTAGGGCTGCGGGCCAAAGGAAACAATTCTCTGCGTCTTACCCAGGAGTATGGTCTTTCCCGGTATAGCCTGAAGCTGGAATTTGACCATTTTATCAGCGGAGGGAATTACCACGGCTTGGATAAATTTTCTCTGGACGCTTCTTTTCAAGATAACAGTTACCTGAAAACATATATGGCTTACGATATGATGCGGTTTATGGAGGTTCCTTCTCCCCTTTGCAGCTATGTATGGGTCACGGTTAACGGGGAACCCTGGGGGCTGTTTCTGGCTTTGGAAGAGCCGGAAGAATCCTTTGCCCGGAGAAATTTCGGAGCGGACTATGGGAAGCTCTATAAGCCGGATTACACCTCATTAAACGCGGAAAATGCAGATGTAGCCCTGAAATATATCAATGACGATCCCCAAAGCTACCCCAATATTTTTGAAAACGCCAAGTTTAAGACTACCCCCCAGGATCAGCAGCGGCTGATTCAGGCGCTGAAAACCCTCTCCACCGGGGAAAATCTGGAAACAGCCGTTGATGTGGATCAGGTGCTGCGCTATTTTACGGTGCAGGTATTTGTTATGAATTGGGATAGTTACCTGGGGCGAACCGGGCATAACTATTTCCTCTATGAAAAAGACGGAATTTTAAGCATGCTTCCCTGGGATTATAACCTGGCCTTTGGAACGTATGCTCTGGGAATGACCAACCCTGTAAAAGATCCCAATGTATTGATCAATTATCCCATCAATACGCCGGCTCCCGGAGAATATATGCTGAACCGACCTTTGTATCATAACCTGATGCAGCATAAAGACTATTTTTCTCAGTATCATACGTATTTCAATTTTTTCCTGGAAGAATATTTCGAAAACGGCAGGTTTGAGAAAACGCTCCGCCAGATGGCCGAAAAAATAGCGCCCTATGTTAAGAAAGACCCCACAGCTTTTTGTTCCTATGAAGATCATTGCCTTGGAGTGGATACCTTGCTGCAGGTGTGCAGCCTGCGGGCGGAGAGTGTACGAGGACAGCTGGAAGGCACTATTCCCGCTACCCTTCGGGAGCAGCAGGAATCCCCGGGAAATGCGGTGGATGCCTCGGCGCTTCATTTGGAAGACTTGGGAGATTTTGAGGATCTGGAAACCGCAAAAGCAAGGCAGGATGAGGCGGTTGCGCAAGTCTTGCAAGCCGGGAAAATCAAAGGGGAGTAATGGGAAAAAACAATGCCCTTTTTGTGTAAGAGCTCTGGATACTCTGGATACTCCGGACAAAGGAAAAGGTTTAAGCAAGAACGAAAGAATACAAGAATACAAGATACAAGGATACAAAATCCCCCTGTGTAGGCAGCTTGCGGCGCTGACTACACAGGGGGATTTTCAGCTGCTGTTTTTCCGGCCAGATTCAGATACCATCAGTGCCTTTTGCGGCAGAAGGCTTATCTTCCAGGTTCTTCCAAAGAGAATCCATATGGAGCTGTTTTACCGGCTCTTGGGACAAAAGAAGCAGATGGCAGTGGTGCCCTTCGGTGCGCAGGGTGAACCCATGGGTGCAGAACTGGTTTTGCAGGCTTCCGTCAAAATCCCAGAGATATACAGGGCCTTGGATCCCCAGATCTTCCAGCCGGTATTCCTGAAAATGTTCCTGATTTTCCGTATTGAAAATCAGCAGCAAATGCCTGGATCCGGTTTGCGAGCTCTGCAAAAGGACCTGCTCTCCCCAGGGGCGGGCAAGGTAGGGATTCCGTGCCTTTCGGGGACGATCCGGCTGCAAAAACCAAAGTAGCTCCTTCCGGTCCGGGGGAAGCTTTTGGATGGGATCGGAGGTGTACACGCATCCCCCGGAAAGGGCAGCGTATAAGGCCAGAGAGCGAATTTCATAGGGCTGCAGCCGAATATGAAAGTCTCGGAAGAAAATGGCATCCGGGTCCGTTTGATAAAACGCATAATTGGTATGAAGATTTCCGTTTACCGATTGGATCATGCTGTGGGGGTTAAACTGACCGTCCCAGGAAGAGCCTACATCGCCGCCCACCCGCATGGCGTCCGCGTAGCCGATGAAGGGATAGAACGGCGCAATGCAGCCCAGCCAGTAGCTTTCTTCTCCGATTTCCCGGCGGATCATTTCCAGAACATCCCGGAAGTATTCCACGCTGGTTTTTCCCGGAGTATGCCGCCGCACTGTGGAACTGTCTTTCAGGCCCCAAAGCATAAAATCGGTTTTAAAGAACCGGATTCCCATATTTCGGAAAGTGCGGAAAACCGTCCGCAAGTATTCCATGGCGTCCGGATGGGAGGTGTCCAGAACATAATATTCTTCATCCTGGTAGCCCCAAAGCTTGGGCTCGTTGTCGAAGATCCACTGCCGGAGCAGACTGCCGTCCGCGTTTTTCAGCAGCCAATCCGGATGCTGGGCGGCCAGAAGGCTGCGGTTTCCTACCATAAAGGGGCCGATCCAGATGCCGGGGGTGTAGCCGGCCTGAAGAATATCCTTCACAGCTCCCTCTATCCCTTTGGGCCAATAAGAGCGGGGAGAGAGCCAATCGCCTACAGCGCTGCTGTAAGCGGCGTCGATCTGTATATATCGCAGCTGATGAGCCGGGTCTTCCTTTTGGAAAGCCGCCAGGTTTTCGGAAAGCTGTTTTTGGTCAAATTCCGAATAGTAATAATACCAGGAGCACCAGTGAAAGGCCGGAGGCTGATGGATCCGGGCGTTCATGGCTTTTCCGATGGAAAGAGCGGTTTCTTCCAGACCTTCGGTAAGAGAGTCATACCAGCGGCAATACAAGGCAGGAAGACGCAGGCAGGGAGCGTTCCGGTATTCCAGGCGGAATTCTGCGGAAAAAAGGGCTTCCTCTCCCGGGCGGCATTGCAGGGTGTACTGGTTTTCGTAGTGTGTGTGATCCTGGCACCAGAGAAGCAAAGCGCCGCCGTCATAGCGCAGCCCGGCCATGCCTGTGCCCTGTATTTTTTCCGGCTCTGTTTTCTTGGAGGTTTCTATGTATCCGCAGGGAGCGCCGATTTCTCCGGCGGACTGAAAAAAGCCTTCCAAATGGGGAACAGCGGCTTCCCCCAGCACGGAAAAGGAGTGGATGGCTCGGGTGTAGTTTTGAAACGAGGCGTGAATGGAAAATCCTTCTTTTTCTTCCTGTAATTCCAACAGGACAGTGCCGTCCGGCGTTTCATAAAGAAGGGATGATCCTTCCTGTTTCATGGACGATACCCGCAGCGGCCGGTGGTCGATGCCGGGAAAGCAGTCCCTTAAAAGGGTTTTTCCATGATGTTGGACATGGAAGCTGCCGTCTCCGCAGAGCAGAAATTGTGCGTTCATAAAATCGTCTCCTTCCCGATTTCGCCGGATGTCCGGACGTGTTCCGGAAATTCCGGCGCCTCTGTTTAGTTCATTCTAGCATTTCCGTTTTTTGTTTACAAGAGGGTTTCCGGAAGGAGAGGCCAATGGAGGAAATGCCGCCTGGCTGCATCAAACAAAGGAAGCTTAGTAGTAGAAATGAATGAATTTGATATTGTAAAAATCGCAGGCCAGCAAATCATCGGTCTGCACTTCGTTGAGCAAAATATAGTTGGAACCTACGCCTAAAAGAACACCGGTTTTGTCCACCAGAGTGTTGGTGCCGATAAGAAAATCTACCCGAACGGTCCGGCCAATTTGGCTTCGCATAAATCCGTTGAGATATTCCAGGCTGTCCCCGGGAAGGGAAGAATTAGGCTGGGGAAGCATGCCGGAGGGGGAAGTCCCTGTAGCGCCGGGAGGGATCATGGCGGTGGAGGGGGCTTTCCGCATGGGGTTTGCGTAGTGGTAAGAAGCGATTTCCTCCAAAGTAGGCTGCGGGGCCGGCTGCGGCCTCATTTCCGGCAGAGCAGCGGAAGAGGAAAAACCGGGGGAGGCGGGGCAAACCGGCTGCGTTCCGGCAGGAGGGGCCGCCGGAGAGGCAGGAGAATTATGAAGAGAAGGGTACAGGGGAGCATTGGATTCCATTGCAGATTCCTCCTTTATAAGTCAGTAAATGAAAAGGTAGGGAAGGGGGTAAAGGATTTAAAAATCCATCATGTATCGGCGTATTTTTCCGTGGGGCGGTAAAAGCAATGTTGATTGATCCGGTTAAAAAAGGCTCCCACACCATTTGGCGGGAAATAAGAGGGGCACTCTTGCCGGAACGGATTCATGAAAAAGAGGCAATCCGCCGCGGCGCTCATGACGTTTCCGCTGAGAGCCCAGTCCGCGATTTCATAGTGGATCTCCTCCGGATTCATGTTCCAGATATTTTGAGAATTTACCTGGGAGCCAACTTGGGATTGCATGCATACGAACTGCCCCGGCTGTTCGATGATCCGGCGGACATCTCCGCCCTGGCTTACACGAAAAAATTCTCCGTAGGGAACGGTGGATCGATTCATAATGACCGTTGCCACCGCCCGCATGCCGTCATCCCCTTCGCCTCCGGCTTCACATTGGATCAGCCTTGCCAGAAGCTCGCGGGTCGTGTAGGGCATATTCATCACCTGCCTTAAAAAATAAAAATTTATTCTGTTTATACTATGCAATCCGTGCGTAAAAAGAGAAAATGTGGTATACTGAAGTTACTTACGGAGAACCGTCGGAAAGATTTGGCTTCTCTGGAATTGATTTGGAAGGTGGCTGTATATGAAAGAATCATTTGAAAAGCTTCAGAAACATTTGGAACGCTCCGCCGCGCTGGGAGTAGCTATGGGATTGTTCTATTGGGATGGGGACACTTTGGCCCCCAAAGAGGCCTCGGAATATACGGCAAAAGTGCTGGCCATTCTCTCTGCGGAACAATTTGATATTATGATGGGAGAGACCACCCGGGAACTTTTGGCGGCCTGCGAGCAGGAAGAAAAGCCTTCGGAAGAAGAGGAAGCTATTCTGCGGGTGATACACCGGCAGTTTGAAAATTTGGAAAAGATCCCCAAGGATGATTTTGCGCGTTTTCAGGAACTGACCACCAAAGCCCATGTGGTTTGGAGAGAGGCAAAGGAAAAGAACGATTATGCTTTGTTTGCTCCCACCCTGCAGGAGATTTTGGATATGTCCCGGAAATTTGCTTCCCTGAGAGTAAAAGAAGGGCAAGCTCCCTATGATGTACTTCTGAACGATTGCGAAGAAGGATTTACTATGGATATTCTGGATCCCTTCTTTGCCAAGATGAAAGAAGAGATCGTTCCCCTGCTGCGAAAGGTCCAGGAAAATCCGGTGCCGAAATTGCCGGTACATAGCTGCCCTCTGGATAAGCAGAGAGCCTTTAACTGCACGCTGGCCACGTACATTGGGTTTGATTTCAACCGGGGAGCCATCGGTGAAACCGAGCATCCTTTCTCCGACGCGCTGCATACCCACGATGTCCGCATCGCAACCCATTATTATGAGGACAATCCGGAAAGCGGCCTTTTCTCCACCATTCACGAAGCCGGGCATTCCATTTATGAGCAGCAGATCAACCCGGCCTACAATTTAACGCCTTTGGGAGGCGGCGGCAGCTGTGCCCTGCATGAATCCCAGTCCCGCTTCTACGAGAATATGATCGGGCGCCGTCCGTCTTTCTGGAAGCCGCTTTATGCCTCCATGCAGGAAGCTATGCCGGAAGCTTTTGAAAAGATCTCTTTGGAAGAGTTTTTGAGAGAGATCAACCGTGCGGAGGCCAGTTTGGTGCGTACGGAAGCCGATGAGCTGACGTACAGCCTGCACATTCTGGTTCGGTATGAGCTGGAAAAACAGCTGTTCTCCGGGGAGCTTACGGTGGAACAGCTTCCGGAAGCCTGGAACGCCAAATATAAGGAATATTTGGATGTAGTGCCGCCTACGGATACGGAGGGCGTGCTGCAGGATGTGCATTGGTCCAGCGGCTCCTTCGGCTATTTCCCCAGTTATGCTTTGGGTAGTGCCATCGCCGCTCAGATATTTGCCTGCATGCAGAAACAGATGCCGGTGGATCAGCAGCTGGAAGAAGGAAATCTCCAGCCTGTCAAGGATTTCCTCCGGGAGCATATCCACCGTTGGGGCAAAGTAAAGACCACGCGGCAGCTTTTGCTGGAAACCACAGGGGAGGACTTTAATCCCCAATATTACATTGATTACCTGAAGGAAAAATTCGGCCGGTAAGGCCGGACTTCCCCGGGAAAAGGAGGGATAGAATGCGGGCAGTGCTGCAAAGGGTACGCAGCGCCCGGGTGTCTGTGGAAGGAGAGACCGTGGGAGAGATTTCTGGCGGTCTGATGATCCTCCTTGGAGTAGAAGAAAAAGATACCACCCGGGAATGTGACTTTTTAGCGGAGAAAACGGCAAATCTCCGGATCTTTGAGGACGACCAGGGTAAAATGAACCGCTCTTTATTGGATGTAAAAGGGCAGATCCTGGTAGTTTCTCAGTTTACGCTGTACGGAGATGCCCGAAAAGGCCGGAGGCCCTCTTTTGTTCGGGCAGCCCGCCCGGAAACAGCCATTCCTTTATATGAAAGGTTTGTGGATAAGCTCCGGGAGCAGGGAATTTTGGTGGAAACCGGGCGGTTCGGCGCGGATATGTTGGTTTCCATTGAAAATGATGGACCGGTAACGATTCTGTTGGATACGGATGAAATATTACCTAAAGGAGGAAATGCAAATGTTTAAACGCCAGTATAAGGATACGGAGGTTTTCACTTCCCTTTTGGGGCTTGGCATGATGCGCCTGCCCAAAGCGAAAGAAGGTTCCGAGGAGATCGACCGTCAGAAAGCCCAGGAGATCGTGGACTACGCCTATTCTCACGGGATCAACTATTTTGACACGGCATACCGGTATCACGCCGGAGATTCGGAGATCTTTGTAGGAGAAGCCCTGAAAAAGTACCCCAGAGAAAGCTTCTATCTGGCCTCCAAAATGCCTATTTGGGAAGCAAAAGTGCCGGAAGATGTAGAGAAAATTTTTAATGAACAGCTGGAACGCTGCAAGGTGGACTATTTTGATTTCTATCTCTGCCATTCTCAGAACAAAGAGAATTTTGCCAAGCTTCAGGAATTTCACGCCTACGAATTCCTCAGCAAAATGAAGGAAGAGGGGAAGATCCGGCGTTTGGGATTCTCTTTCCATGATACACCGGAAGTGCTTCGTCAGATCGTGGAAACCTATTCCTGGGATTTTGCCCAGATTCAGCTGAATTATCTGGACTGGGAAATGCAGGATGCCAAAAGCCAGTATGAGATCCTCACAGAGCATGGGATCCCGGTGATCGTTATGGAGCCGGTTCGGGGCGGCGCTTTGGCCAGCCTGTGCCAGCGTTCCGACGAGATCTTGAAAGAAGCTTGCCCGGATAAGAGCATTGCTTCCTGGGCTATTCGCTACGCGGCCAGCCTTCCCAATGTACAGGTAGTTCTCAGCGGCATGAGCAATTTGGAGCAGATCCAGGACAATGTTGCCACCATGGCGGAATTTGAGCCCCTTTCCGAAAAAGAAAGAGAAGCTTTGGAGCAGGCTCTGGAAGAATACAGAAAAAATCATTTGGTGCCCTGCACCGGCTGCCGCTATTGCATGGACTGTCCCTTCGGCGTGGATATTCCCGCTGTGTTTAAGGCGTACAACCGGTATGCTATCGGAAAATGGGCGGAAGGCTTCCTGAAGGCGTATGACGAATTAGGAGAAGCCGGGCCCGAGAGCTGCCGTGCCTGCGGCGCCTGTATGCGTCAATGCCCGCAGAAGATCCAGATTCCCGATCGGATGAAGAGCATTGCGGAATTGGCGGCGAGTCTTAGAAAATGAGTAAAGAAAATCTTTCTGGCGTAGAGATTGAACGCAAATTTCTTTTGGATCGATTTCCGGATCTGCCGGTGCTGAAAGAAGCGGAAGTTTGGCAGGGGTATTTATCCACGGATCCTGTGGTGCGCATTCGTAGCACCAAAACAGCAGAGGGGATCCGGTATGTGCTTTGCTTCAAAGGCGAAGGAACGCTGGTGCGTCGGGAAATCGAAATGCCCCTTACCCAGGAGCAATTTTCCCAGCTTTCGGATCTGCTGAAAGCTCCCATGATCTGCAAAGAATATAAAGTGTACGCTTTGCCGGATGGGCACTGTCTGGAGTGCAGCCGGGTGGACCCGGGCCGTGAAAGCGAGTTCCTTTACGCGGAGGTGGAATTTTCTTCCGTTGAGGAGGCGGAAACCTTTGTGCCGCCTGCTTTCCTGGGCCGGGAAGTGACAGAATTTCCGGGGTTCAGCATGAGCAGTTACTGGAAAAATCGTAAGATTCCCTTTTAAAAGAAGAGGAATGCAGAAAAAATCTGCATTCCTCTTTTTTAAGGGAGACTTTTGGAAAGTAATGTGTTACAATAAGGGCTGCTGGAAAGAAGGGGATCCATGGACCAGGAACGATTTGCCGCGCTATGTCGGGAATATATGGAGTGGGGAAGCGATTTCCAGGGAATCGGGACTCTGCGGGAAAAAAGTTTGCATGCGGTTTTGAAGAAATATTACCAGCCGGTGGAAAGCGGAAGAGAAGTCCGGGTGGGAAAATATATAGCGGACGGCGTTACAAGGGACGGCTGCATTTTGGAAGTGCAGACCGGTAAAATTGCGCCTATCCGGAAAAAACTGGAGTGCTTTCTGGAGCGTTATCAGGTTATATTGGTGCATCCTGTAGGGCACACTCGTTGGCTTCAGACGGTGGATCCGGAATCCGGCGTGCTTTCCCCGAAACGGAAAAGCCCCTCCAAAGGCAGTGTGTGGGATGGGTTTCGGGAATTGGCATCGGTGCCGGATTTGCTTTGCCGGCCGAATTTAAAGCTGTGCATGCCTTTAGTGAACCTGGAGGAAATGCGGATCAAGCATTCCAGACGCAAATCCCGTTTGGAGCGGTTTCCTGTAGGTTTGGTGAAGGAATATTGGTTTGGGTGCCCGGAGGATTATATTCGATTGCTGCCGGAAGCGCTGCCTGCAAGGTTTACTTCCCTGCAGTTGGCGCAGGCGGAGGGAATCTCCAGAGAAACAGCGCAGTTTGTATTGTATACCCTGTTTCATGGAGGATTTTTGGAGCGGGATGGAAAGGATGGACGAAGCTATCTTTACCGTATCCCGGAAGTGTTTTTATTGGCAGGGGAAGAGCAGGAGGAAGGTATACTATGAAACATCGGCAAAAAAACGTGAGCGCCCCCAGAAGCGGATTTGCCCAACTGCATCCGGTGGTGCAGTGCTTCTATTTGCTGGCAGCTGCTTGTGTTCCCATGTTTTTTATGCATCCTTTTTTTCTTTTGTCCGCCATGCTGGCCGGTCTCTTCTATTCTTTCCTCTTAGGAGGAAAAAAGGCCGCTAAAAAGGCTGGAGGCTTTTTTCTTTTAGCCTGTATTTTGATTTTGGTAAATCCCTTTCTGAATCATGCTGGAAATACCATTCTGGTTTATGTCAATGATTTGCCGGTAACCCGGGAGTCGATTTTCTACGGGGTGATTTTTGCTTTATTGCTGCTGGAAGTCCTTTTTTGGTTTTCCTGCTGGAACCGGATCATCACTTCCAGAAAGCTGGCGTATTTGCTGGGGACCCGTTTCCCTTCCCTTTCGCTTTTGTTTACCATGGTGCTTCGGCTGATTCCCCGGTATGGGAAAACAGCGGATGAAATCCTGAAAGGACGAAGAGGGCTGCGCAATTTTGAGGGGAAACTTTCTTTTGGAAAGCGGATCCGGGAGAGCAGCTCGGTGTTTTCCGCGTTGACCACATGGGCCTTGGAAAACGGAGTGGACACGGCAGATTCCATGCGCGCCCGGGGATATGGCCTTCCCGGAAGAGTCTGCACGGTTTCTTACAGCGGCAAAAAAGAGGACGTTGTGCTTGCCGCTATTTGGGGATTGAGTATGTTGGGTATGGTCATCAGCCTTTGGGCAGGCGGGCTGAAAGTGTCTTATTTTCCTATTACCAGACTGCCAGCCTGGGATGGATGGATGCTTTGGGCGCAGCTTTTTTTCTCCGTGCTGTGCTGGATGCCGTTGATTTTTGATGTTTGGGAGGAACTCCGATGGATGCGTTTACGCTGGAAAATTTAACATTTACATATCCCAACTGCCCGGAGCCGGCTGTGCGGGATTTGACGCTTACCGTCAAGAAGGGAGAATTCCTTTTGCTTTGCGGCGCTTCGGGAAGCGGCAAAACTACATTATTGCGGCAGCTGAAACCGGCGCTTTCCCCTTCCGGAAGCCGGCAGGGAAAGATACAGTATCAGGGCGTTTCTCTGGAGGATTTGGATTTTTCCAGGCAGTCCCGGGAGATTGGGTTTGTTCTGCAGGATCCGGAAAACCAGATCGTAACGGATACTGTGGAGCATGAGCTGGCTTTTGGACTGGAAAATCTGGGAGTCCCTCCGGATACAGCCAGGCTGCGGATCGCTGAGATCGTGGAGTTTTTTGGCCTGCAGGAGTGCTATAATCAGGAAACAGCTTCCCTTTCCGGCGGAAAAAAGCAAATTTTAAACCTTGCCTCGGTAATGGTGATGCAGCCCTCTGTGCTTTTGCTGGACGAGCCCACTTCCATGCTGGATCCTGTGGCGGCTTCTGATTTTTTCCAGGCGGTGTACCGGATCAACCGGGAAATGGGAACAACAGTGATTCTGACAGAGCATCGCCTGGAGGAAGTATTTCCTTTAGCGGATCGTGTGGCGGTCATGGAAAACGGGGAGCTTTCCTGCCTGGGAGATCCCCGGGAGGTAGGGGAGAAGCTATTTGCCACGGGTTCCCCTATGGTCCGGGCTCTTCCGGCTCCCGCCAGACTGTTTGCCGGCGAAGGATCACCTTTGCCGCTGACGGTGCGGGAAGGGAGAGCTTGTCTGGAAAAGAAAATAGAAGGAATGAACGTTCCGGATTTCCCGGCCAGAACACCCCGGGAGCAGTCTCCCATTCTGAAAATCAAGCATCTATGGTTTCGATATGAAAAAAATGCACCGGATGTGCTTTCGGATTTATCCTTGTCCGTTCCCCGTGGGCAGATTTTTTGTTTGATGGGAGGAAACGGCAGCGGAAAAACCACGTTGCTTTCTTTGATCCGAGGGCTTCGCAGGCCATATTCCGGTAGCGTTCAGTGGTGTGATGAACACACGGGGAAAAAAGCCAAAAATCCTCCTTCTGTGGCTTTGCTGCCGCAAAATCCCAGAATTTTGTTTTTGCACAGCACGGTTTGGGAAGACCTTTTGGAGGCTGCACCGGAAAAAGGAAAAGGCGAAAAGAAGAAGAGCGTTTTGGAGGCTGTGGAAAAAGCAGGAGCCCAGGTGTTTTTGCAAAGGCATCCCTATGACCTTTCCGGCGGTGAATGCCAAAAAGCGGGATTAGCGCTGCTGTTGCTGCAAAAACCGGACGTAATGCTTTTGGATGAACCCACCAAGGGCTTGGATGCCCACAGTAAGGATGAGTTGGGAGATTTGCTGCGGAAACTCTCCGGGGAAGGGAAAACCATTCTTATGGTTTCCCATGATGTGGAATTTTGCGGAGAGTTTGGCGATATGTGTGGGCTGCTGTTTAACGGCACTTTGGTCTCCTGCGGTGTGCCGGAAGTGTTTTTCTCGGAAAACCGGTATTATACTACGGCAGTCAGCCGTATGACCCGGGGAATTTTAACAGGATACGTAACGGAAAAGGATGTAAAGGCGGTTTGGCGGAAATGGAAAGAGGATCCGTGAAAAAAAGAATGGATAAGCGAAAAGTGCAGGCGGCTTTGTGCCTTTTATTGCTGCCGGCTTCTCTTGTTTTGGGCGCGCTTCGGCCGGAATGGTTTTACGGGTGCAGCTTGTTGTTTTTGGCGGGAATCTTGGGAGCTTTTTTTCTTTATTTTGAGGCTTCCCGTCCCCGCGCCAGAGAGATGGCGCTTTTGGCGGTGCTTTCCGCTTTGGCGGTAGCCGGAAGGGCGGCATTCTTTTTGCTTCCGCAGATCAAGCCCATGGCGGCGGTAGCTATCCTGTCCGGTGCGGTATTCGGCCCAATGGCCGGGGTGATCGTAGGAAGCATTTCCTGCTTCGTTTCCAATTTTTTGTTTGGGCAGGGTCCGTATACCCTTTGGCAAATGACGGGAATGGGGCTTGTAGGTGCCGGTGCCGGAATTCTTTTTTATTCCTGCAGGCTTCCCCGAAAAAAATGGGCGCTGTGTTTGTATGGCGCCGTTTCTGTTTTGCTTCTTTACGGCGGACTGGTTAATTTCTCCTCGGTAATATTTATGGGAATGCGAAACTGGGAAGGGATCATAGCCATTTATGCGGCAGGTTTGCCTTTTGATCTGCTTCACGGGGCTGGCACCGTTTTGTTTTTGCTTTTGCTTACCAAACCCATGCTGGAAAAACTGGAGAGAGTCAAGGTTCGCTATGGGATTCTGCAGGAAAGCACATTCTAAGAAAAGCTTTTATGCCGTGCGCGCGGGCCTAAGGCCTAAAACCTAAGAGCTTCAAAAAACGAAATTTGGAAAAAGACTGTACAAAGCGGATGAATTTTGTTATAATGACGGTGTCAGAGTAGGGAATACGCGTTAAGTGCCGCCGGATGGGAAGTCGCCGACGGACGAAAAGCCTCCCCCAAAGGCTTGCGGTGTGTTCCCGCGTCCGCTGCCACACCTTTTATATGTGGCTGCCGCTAAAACGAACCGTTGGTGGGAAGAGGCAGCAAAAGGGAAGCCCGGATGTTGTGCCGGGCCTTTTTGTTTGTCCCGTCCTTCTTTCGTTTCCAAGGAGGTAGACAAATGAGAAAAGACTTTTTCCGCAAATCCCCTACTGTAATGATGGTTATGTCCGGTTTACTTCTGGCCATGAACATCGTTTTGTCCCGATTTCTTTCCATTCAGACACCTGTGGTGAAAATTGGTTTTGCCTTTGTTCCGTTGGCTTTAGCCGCGCTTTTGTACGGCCCGATTTCTTCCGCGATAATCGCAGGGCTGGGGGACTTTCTGGGAGCGATTTTATTCCCTGTAGGGCCCTATTTCCCGGGATTCACCATCACAGCCTTTTTGGCAGGGCTTGTATACGGCTGTTTTTTATATAACCGCACGGTGTCTTGGAGCCGGGTGATTCTGGCTGTACTGGTGGTGAAGATCGGGCTGAACCTGGCTGTTGACACCATATGGCTGTATATGATGATGGATAAAGCGTATTTTGCCATTTTGGTTCCCAGAATTGCCCAGTGTGCTTTGTTGATCCCTGTGCAGACGCTGGTGATTTACTTTATGGGAAATCGTTTGGCGCTGACTAAAAAAGCTATAGCAGCCTGAATTATATATCCGTAAGGATACTTTCCGGATCGTGGGGACCGTGAAAGCAGATAAATAAGAAAATCTCCGGTGTTTCTGACAGCCGGAGATTTTTTACAAACACTTCTTTCTGTAAGCAATACCGCTGGCTTTCTCCCGTACTCTTTTTATCCTGTAAAAACAGCCCCGAGAGATACTTCGCAGTATCTCTCGGGGCTGAAGTGTTTTAATGGGAAAAGTATTTTCCTTGCCAGCTGTTTCTTTGGGCAAGTTCTTTATCGATTCCGCCCAGCACGGAGATCTTGTCCAAACTCCACAAGGGGGCCAAAAGGAATTCCTTGGAGCCGTCCCCTGTGACGCGTTCCAAAACCGTTTCCGGAGGAAGAAGCTCCAGCTGGGAACATACCAGGGAAATATATTCCTGTTTTTCTAGGCAGCGCAGGTTTCCTTGCTGCCAGAGCAGTGCCAGATCCGTTTCCCGCAAAACATGAAGAAGATGAATCTTTACGCCCTGGGGCCGCAGTGTTCCTACTACTCGGGCGGTTTCCAGCATTTGTGCTGTGGTTTCTCCCGGCAGACCGTTGATGATGTGCAGACAGGTGCGGATTCCACGCTTTTGCAGCTGTTCATAGCCTTGGAGAAAGGTGGAGAAGGGATGCCCTCGGCGGATTCTGGCTGCTGTCTCATCGTGAATGGTTTGCAATCCTAGTTCCACGGTAAGATAGGTTTTTCGGGAAAGCTCTTCCAACAGAGAAAGGACCTGGGGAGGCAAAGCATCCGCACGGGTGGCGATGCTCAAGCCGCAGACCTCAGGGACGGAAAGAGCGTCCAGGTAAAGATCCCGCAGAGTCTCCACAGGGGCATACGTATTGGTATGGGACTGAAAATAAGCAATGCACCGGGCTTCCGGCCATTTCTTTTGGATCCGTTCCAACTCTTTTTCTACTTGTTGGGCAGGGGAGAGGCGGGCATCACCGGTAAACTCTCCGCCGCCTTTTCGGCAGTAAAGACAACCTCTGGTGCCGCAGGTGCCATCCAGATTCGGGCAGGTAAAACCCGCGTCGATTACAGCTTTGGACACGCGATAAGGGAACAAGCTCTTCAGGTGATAAGAAAGAGTATGATAGCGCTTGTTGTCCAGAGAAAAGGGGAAGGGGTTCATAGGGGTTACCATCTGCCGAATTCCGCCAGCTTTAAAGTGGGATTGTGTTCTTCCGCCCAGCGAATGCTCCATTCGTTGGAGAAAAGAAGCAGGTAATTGCCTTTCAGATCTTGGATCCGCCGGGTATCGGAAGTCAGATTCAGCTTTTTAGGATCAAAATCTTCTTCCTTGTTTTCGATCCAGCGGATATATTCGTAAGGAAGTCCTTCCATGCGAATTTCTACGTTGTATTCCGTTTTCAGCCGGTGCTCCAGAACGTCAAACTGCAAAGTGCCCACAACGCCTACGATCACTTCTTCCATACCGCCGTTCAGTTCCTGAAAGATTTGGATGGCGCCTTCCTGGGCGATCTGTTCCATGCCTTTCACGAATTGTTTGCGCTTCATGGTGTCCACCTGGGTGACCCGGTTGAAATGTTCCGGCGCGAAGGTGGGAATGCCGCCGAAGAGGAATTTTTCCGACCCGGCGCACAGAGTATCTCCGATGGAAAAAATTCCGGGATCAAATACGCCGATAATATCGCCGGCATAGGCTTCTTCCACGATCTCCCGTTCCTGCGCCATCATTTGCTGGGGCTGGGCCAGCTTGATCTTTTTCCCGCCCTGCATATGGTAGACTTCCATGCCCTTCTCAAATTTTCCGGAGCAGATCCGCATAAAGGCGATCCGGTCCCGGTGAGCACGGTTCATATTGGCTTGAATCTTAAAGACAAAAGCAGAAAAGTCCGGACGCATAGGGTCGATTTCTCCGCAGTCCGCCTCTCTGGGAAGGGGGGAGGAAGTCATATTCAAGAATTCTTTCAAAAACGGTTCCACACCGAAATTGGTCAGCGCGGAGCCAAAGAAAACCGGAGAAAGTGCGCCGCCGCGAACGGCGTCCATATCAAATTCATATCCGGCTCCGTCCAGGAGCTCCACATCGTCGCAGAGAGTTTGGTAATGATAAGGGCCGATCAGCTCCGAAAGCGCAGGATCATTCAGATCCGCTTCAATGGAAGGAACTTCGTGCTGGCCGTTGGCCAGTTCGTCTACGGCACGAAACACGATGATTTCTTTCTGATTTCGGTCATAGACCCCCTGAAATTCTTTTCCCGAACCAATGGGCCAGTTCATGGGATAGGTGCTGATACCCAGCTCCTGCTCGATTTCATCCAAAAGATCGTAAGGACTGCGGGCTTCCCGGTCCATCTTGTTGATAAAGGTAAAAATCGGAATGTGACGCAGGGTGCAAACCTTAAACAGCTTCCGGGTTTGCGGTTCCACGCCCTTTGCGGCGTCAATGACCATAACGGCGGAATCGGCTGCCATCAAAGTGCGGTAAGTATCTTCGGAAAAGTCCTGGTGCCCGGGGGTGTCCAGAATGTTGATGCAGAAATTGTTGTATTGAAACTGCATGACAGAGGAAGTTACGGAAATACCTCTCTGTTTTTCAATTTCCATCCAGTCGGAAACAGCGTGCCGGGAAGATTTTTTTCCTTTTACGGCACCGGCCAGGTTAATAGCGCCTCCGTAAAGCAGCAGCTTTTCCGTCAAGGTAGTTTTTCCGGCGTCCGGATGAGAAATAATGGCGAAAGTTCTTCGCCGCTGGATCTCGTTTTTTAAATCGGCCAAAACGGTTCCTCCAAATTCACAGAAAAATTCAGTATATATTGTATAGTGTTTCCCGGGGTTTTTCAATATTCATTTTGGCGGTTTTTTGCTCTTTGAAAGCGGCAGAATCCGGCAGGTTGAGCAGGACGAAAAAAGAAGACGGCTTTTTGCCATGCGGTCTTCCCTAAGCAAAAGCAGGAAGAATGGCTGAAAAAGCAGTCTTCTTTACGGTTAAGACAAATAAGGACGGTCCGGCAGCAAAACGTAGAAAGGAAAATTTCTTCCCCGGCTTAGATCTCGTTTCGTCCTTCCAGAGCCCGGGCCAAGGTGACCTCATCCGCATACTCCAAATCGGCCCCCACGGGAATGCCATAGGCCAGGCGCGTTACCTTAACGCCTAAAGGCTTAAGGAGACGGGAAATATACATGGCGGTGGCCTCTCCCTCTACCGTGGGATTGGTAGCCATGATAACTTCCCGGATTCCTCCCTGGTGGACCCGGTTTAAAAGCTCTTTAATGCACAGCTCCTCCGGCCCGATACCGGAAAGAGGAGAAATGGCACCGTGGAGCACATGATACGTGGCGTTGAATTCCTGGGTTCTTTCCAGAGCGGAAATGTCCCTGGGTTCTTCCACAACGCAAATCACGCTTTTATCCCGGGCGTCGTTTCTGCAGATAGGGCAGAGCTCCTGATCGGTAAGGTTGCAGCAGATGGAGCAATAATGAATGGTATTTCTGGCTTCCAGAATGGAGGAGGCCAGCTGCTTTGCGGTTTCTTCCGGCTGCCCGATAATATAATAGGCCAGCCGGAGAGCGCTTTTGTGCCCAATGCCTGGAAGGGATTCAAATTGATCCACCAAACGGGCCAAGGGCGCGGCTGTATAAGAAGCCATCTCAGAACATCCCCGGAACGTTCAGCCCGCCGGAAATTTTCTCCATACGCTGCTCTTTGTCCTGAGCGGCAGAGCGAAGGGCTTCGTTGACAGCGGCAATCACCAGGTCGCAAAGCATCTCTGTGTCTTCTGGATCCACCACTTCCGGCTTCAGCTCCAGCGATTTGACCTCCATTTTTCCGGTGACGGTAGCTTTTACGGCATCGCCGCCGGAAGTGGCCGCATATTCTTTTTCTTCCAGTTCAGCGGTGGTCTTATCCATTTCTTCCTGGATCTTCTGAGCCTGGCGTGCCAGCTGCTGCAAATTGGCGGCTCCGCCTCCTCCGAATCCCTGGGGCAGTCTTGCTTTCATATTTCATTCCTCCTAAACGATTTCCATTCACAATTTATGTTGAAATCCGGTGCTCCGGTTTTCAATGAAGTTAATTTTCAACAACGGGAATTCCTAATTCCCGGGCCTTGTCCGCCAGGGCCAAAAGGGGGTCTTCCTGGGGAGAATCCGGGGAAGCCTCTTTTTTGTAAGGGCCCAGCTTGTACACCCGGCCGGTGACCTGCTGGATCACATCCCGCATCTTTTCCCGTTGGGAAGATTTGCGAAGCAGCTCAAAAGCCATTTCTTTGGGAGCGTCAATGAGAACATATTCTCCGCTGACATACGCACTGGAACCATGAAAAGCAGCTGAAATCGCTGCGGAATATTCCTTGAGGATTTGCAGAATCTCAGGCCATTGTTCCAGCGGAACGGCGTTGGCTGCCAGGTCCGAAGCCGAGGACGCTTTTTTTCGCTTTCCATCCCCGGAAGGGAAAACTTCCGAAGAAGGAGCAGATACAGAGGACGTTTTCGGCGCGGATTCCCGGGAAGGGAAAGAGAGAGGAGAAGCCTCCGCTCCGGAAAAACTGTCCGTGCTTTCTATAGGCGCAGCAGGAACCGTCTTTTCCGGCACGCTTTGAAGGGGAGCAGGAGCTGGGGTAACAGGCAAGGGATGGGCCGCCTGCCGTTCCAAAGCGTCCACCCGACGGATCAAGGCATCCAGGGAGGAATCCAGCTCCGGAGAGCAAAGGCGCAAGAAAGTCATTTCCATTTCCGTGCGCCGGTCAGCGCCCCGGCTCATTTTCTCCAAAGCGGACTGCAAAAGCTCCAGGCCGTGCAGAATCACAGGCAGAGGAGTGGCCAAAGCCTGCTGTGTCAGCTTTTCATATTCTTCCGAAGAAACAGCCAGCAGATTCCGGGCGTCTTTCATGGTTTTGATTAGCATCATAGACCGGTAGTGAGAGGAAAGCTCCTCGCAGAGCCGGGCCATATCCTTGGACTGAGTGTAAAGAAGATGGATCTGCTCCAAAGCAGAGGCAGAATTTTGTTCTAAGGCTGCCTGCGTTAAAGTGAACAAGTGCTCCCGCCCTACCAGACCGGTGGCCTCCGTAACCACTTGCGTAGTGATCCGGGTGTTGCGCCCCAGGCACTGATCCAGCAGGGAATAAGCGTCCCGCATGGCGCCGTCTGCCAGGCGCGCCAGAAGCATGGCGGCTTCCTCTTCCAATTCCGCGCCCTCCTGCTGGGAAACATAGCGCAGGCGCTGGGCAATCTCTTCCGGAGGAATCCGGCGAAAGTCAAATCGCTGGCAGCGGGAAAGAATGGTGGCGGGAATTTTATGCACTTCCGTGGTGGCCAAAATAAAAATCACATGGGCGGGGGGTTCTTCCAATGTTTTCAGTAAGGCGTTAAATGCGCCGGTGGAGAGCATATGCACCTCGTCCACAATGTATACCCGGTATTTGGCAAAAGCAGGAGTAAATCCGGCTTCTTCCCGCAGGGAACGGATACTGTCCACGCCGTTGTTGCTGGCGGCATCAATTTCTACCACGTCCAAAACAGAGCCGTCGTCGATTCCCCGGCAAACTTCGCATTCTCCGCAAGGGTTGCCGTCCTTTGGGTTCAGGCAGTTTACGGCTTTGGCCAGAATTTTAGCGCAAGTGGTTTTGCCTGTTCCCCGAGAACCGGTGAACAGGTAGGCATGGGCCAGCCGTCCGGCTTTCAATTCGTTGCACAATGTAACGGTAACTTGAGGCTGGCCGATCACATCCGCAAAGAATTTCGGCCGCCATTTTCGATACAGAACCTGATACAAAGCCGTTCCATCACCTTTCGGACAAGTAAAAAGCAAGACAGGCCGCACCGCGGCTCTCGTACACCAGGATATGCAGACGAACAGACTGACTGCATCGCACGGGGAAAACCGCTTAATGCTGCTCGGTTCCCCGCCTGACATGGTTCACGGAGCCCCGCCGTACAGAGCCCGCCCGCCTGCATATCCTGATATACGCATTTCTGCCTTGCCTGAATTCTTTGCTGTTTCTAAAAGTCTCACTTATTATAAACGATTTGAAGAAGATTGGCAAGAAGTTTTTTTGCTTGTGATTTTTCTTAAAGAAAAGTTTTAAATTAACAAACTCGTTATGGCAGATTACAAGAAAGTAACTGTGAAAGAGACAGGAAGTGTGGTATGATGAATCCAGAGGAAAAAGCAGGAAATAACTCTGAAAATACAGCAATTTGTAGAAAATACATTCTGATTTATACATAAAAGGGAAGTGAAAGGTATGGCACAGCGTTTCAAGGAAAAAAATGGATACAGTGGGATTTTTTTGCAAATGATGGCAGCCGTAGCGGCAATGGTAGGGATTTTATTTGCTCTTTCTTTGGTTTTGCGCAGTGCGGTGCCCTCTGACTTGGTGAAAAAGGAAAACGGAGAAACTTCTTCCTATGGTTTATCGGTTCTTTCTTCCCAGGAAGGATCCTCTGGGGATGGAGAAAGCTCGCTTTCGTCTATTCCGGAAAAAGGCGAGGAAGATTCTTCGTCCCACAAAGCGCCTTCTTCATCGGGAGAAACTTCTTCTGAAGGATCTGCAGCGCAAGGAGGTTCTTCCGGAACGGTTTCCTCCTCTTCCTCAGCTTCGGAAGATCCCTATCCGGATATGGTAGTGAGCAAACCGGATCCTGTGCAGCCGGAAAAGGGAGATAAGGTAGTGTATCTTACTTTTGATGATGGCCCCAGTGATTTGACTCTCCCTCTTTTGGATGTTTTGGATCGGTATAATGTGAAAGCTACATTTTTTAATGTGGGAATCCGGGGAGAAACCGCGGAAACCGCCATGAAAGAGACCGTTCGGAGAGGACATGTATTAGCAGTGCATACATATACCCATGAATTCCGCTCCGTATACGCTTCTAAGGAAGCCTATTTTGAAGATTTTAAAAAAGAGTGGGATTATATTTATTCCGTTACCGGTGTGAAGCCTGACATTTTCCGTTTTCCGGGAGGCAGCATCAACGGCTTCAATAAAGGGACCGCCCGGGAAATCATCAATGAAATGAACCGGAGAGGATACACTTATTTTGACTGGAACGTGGATTCCGGAGATGCCACAGGCAACGGTATCCCGCCTCAGACGATTTACAACAATGTGATTTCCGGCGTTCAGGGAAAAAATAAGGCCGTGGTGCTGATGCACAACACCAACCGGAAACAAACAACGTTGGATATTTTGCCCAAGATCATCGAAAAGCTTCAGTCCATGGGGTATCGGTTTGATGTGCTTACCAATCAGGTGGAACCGGTCCAGTTCCGGATCCCCGGCTAGGGATCGGATTCTCTGCGGAAAAAGAAAAGCGGCAGCGGAAGCTGTCGCTTTTTTGTGGAGAATGGAAAAAAGATACAGGAAAGCGTGAAATCTTGTAATCTTGTAATCTTGCAATTTGTTTTTATTACTTTGTTTTTTCGACAATTTGTGTTATAATCACTCCGTATGGAAATCTATTTACGGAAGAGGAGAATACCATGAGAAAGCATAGAAAAATGGCAAAACGGTATCGCAAAATGCCCATTAACCGGGAGGCAGATCGTGCCGGGCGCATTTTGAAAATCGCTTTGGTTCTGCTTGGCTTGTGCGTAGTGATCGTAGGCGGTTATTTTGGTCTGAAACTGGCGGGCGTGGATCTTTCCAAAGATGTGTTTACCTCGCAGCCGGAAATTTCTTCCAGTTCTCTGCCGGAATCTTCCGTTCCGGAAGTGCCGTCTTCTTCGGAGGAACCGGAATCTTCTGTTCCGGAACCTGTATCCATTCACATTCTGGGCGTTGGGGATAATTTGATTCATGACGCCATCTATAACCAAGCCAGCCGCAGAGCAAATGGAGAGGGCTATGATTTTTCCTTTGTGTACCAAAGGGTGGCGGAGGATATTGCTGCCGCGGATGTGGCGGTCATTAACCAGGAAACGATTTTGGCCAGTGAAAAATTTCCGCCTTCCAACTATCCGTTGTTTTGCACGCCGGTGGAAATGGGAGATATGCTGCTGACTTTGGGCTTTGATGTGGTGAATCAGGCCAACAACCATTCTTTGGACAAAGGCGTGGAAGGAATCGAAGCAGCTCTGGACTACTGGGATTCCAAAGAGGTAGGCGTAGCGGCCATAGGCTTGTACAGAAACGACGAAGACCTGATGAATATTCGCATTGTAGAGGCCAACGGGATCAAAACCGCTCATATCGGTTTTACGGAAATGACCAACGGCCTTGTGATGCCTTCGGACAGCCCTTACCGGTTAGTGTATGCCAGCGACAGGGAGTTGCTGGAAAAGCTGGTAAAAAAGGCAAAAGAAGAAGCGGATGTGGTGGTAGTTTCCGCTCACTGGGGCAATGAAAATACCTCCACTGTTACGCAGGCTCAGGAAGAGCTGGCGCAGGATCTGGTAAACTGGGGCGCGGATATTATTTTTGGAAATCATGCCCATGCCATCCAGCCTTTGACATTGCTTACCAGAGAGAGTGACGGTGCGCAATGCCCGGTGATCTATGCTATGGGGAATTTTGTTTCCGCTCAGGCATACGGCATCAATATGGTGGGCGGTATGCTGGATGTCACCATGACCAAAGATTTCGAAACGGGAAAAACCACGTTTACGGATATGTCCTTTAAACCGGTGGTGACCCATTACGGAAGAGGATATACGGACATTACCATTTATCCTCTGGAGGCTTATTCAGAAGAGCTAGCGGCCTCCCATGGCGTGCGGGCCAATACCCCCGGATTCAGTATGGAGTATATTAAAAGTTTGATTACGCCCAATATTCCGGAAGAATATCTGGATATGGGTGAGTAAAAGGAGCAAATGGGTTGAAGACAAAAAAGAGGATCTTAGTGATAGACGGCCAGGGAGGAAAGCTGGGAAGGCAGCTGGTGGAAAATCTGTGCACAGCGCTGCCGGATTGTGAGATCCTGGCAGTAGGCACCAATAGTCAGGCCACGGCCAATATGCTGAAAGGCGGAGCCAGCCGGGGAGCTACCGGTGAAAACGCGGTTTGTGTGGTGTGCCGCAGCGCGGATGTGATCACAGGCCCTGTGGGGATCCTTTCGGCGGATGCCCTTTTAGGGGAGATCACTCCTCTTATGGCGAAGGCAGTGGGGCAAAGCAGTGCTCAGAAAGTATTGATTCCCACCAATCGCTGTGAGATTCTGATTCCCGGCGCGGCAGATTTTTCCATGGCTGAACTGCTGAAGAAAGCTGTGGATCTGGTGGTGGATTGTGTGCGGGAAGATTAAGGATTGACTTCCCTGAAAAAATCCGGTATACTGATTCCCGTCCTTTGGAAGAGGAAATGATTTCACCACAAGGTGAGAGGATGCCGGAATGAAGCCGGTTTGCAATACGAGCCGCCTGGAGTATGGGCGGATAGAATGTTTTCGGATTTATTGGATTCGGTTTGCTTTGCGCAGGCCGGTATGGTTGCCAGGAAGGCGCCCGATTTTTCGTAGAAAAGTCGGGCGCTTTTTGTTTCCGAAAATGGTTCTGAGAGAGGAGAAAGAATATGAAACAGACAAAACAAATGGTAGCGGCAGCGCTTTGCGTAGCGCTGGGGATCGTTCTTCCTGTGGCATTTCATTCTGTTCCCAATGCGGGAAGCGTTATTCTGCCCATGCATCTTCCTGTGCTGCTGTGCGGCCTTCTCTGCGGGCCGGTATACGGCCTGCTGTGCGGTATCTTGACGCCTGCTCTGTCCAGCTTGTTTACAGGAATGCCTCCCGCGGCGTATTTGCCCAGCATGCTGTGTGAGCTGGCAGTTTACGGGCTTTTGGCCGGCTTGCTGATTCTGGTGGTACGCAGCAAGTGGACGCTTTTGAATCTGTATGTGGCTTTGGTAGGGGCCATGCTGGCCGGTCGTGTGGTATACGGCATTTTGAACGCGTTGCTCTTTAGAGCCGGTCAATATTCCCTGCAGCTTTGGGTGACAGCCTCTTTTGTAACCGCTTTGCCGGGAATTTTAATTCAGCTGGTGCTTCTGCCTGTTTTGGTCTTTGCCCTGCGGAAGGCAAAAGTGGTGGACTAAAGATGTCGAGTATGGAATGTGTGGAGGAAATTCTCCGGGATCATGCTCATCGATACCCTTTGGCGGAGCCTTGTGATTTTGTAAAATTGCTGTTTCAGCAGGAATTTGGCGGAGAGCACATGATAAAGGATCCCCAGCAGTCCCTTTTGTATTTAAGACAAGAGTACAATGCTTTGAATGAATCAAAGCAGGGAAATGGGGTTTTGTGGGAATCCATCGGAAACGGTATGGCCAGGCTTTCTTTGAAAGCGGTTTTTTCCGGGAAGATTTCTCTACCGCTTTTAAACACTCTGTTTGCGGTTTCTGCCGGAAAAAATACCGGGAGCCTGGAAGGGCTGAAAGCAAAGCTGGACATTCTGCGTAAGGAATCGGAAAAGGGAACGTTTTCCTTTTCGGCGGAAGAATTGGAGAGCTTTTTGGAGAATTATGCAGCTGCAGGATACCCGGCTGTGCACCATAGCCAGCGGTATAAAGAAGCCTATTCGCCTGCGTATCGCGTGGTAGATCTTGCCTATATTCCGCTGCTTCCCCTGCTTCATGCCGTCGAAAAGACCGTGGAGGCAAAAGGAAGGTGCCTGATCGCTCTGGATGGACCTGCCGCTTCGGGAAAGTCCACGGTTGGGGAGCGATTAGCGAAAGTGTTGGATTCTTCCTGCATCCATATGGATGATTTCTTTTTGCCTTTTTCCCTGCGTACGCAGCAGCGGCTTTCCCAACCGGGCGGCAATGTGCACTACGAACGGTTTCAGGAAGAGGTCCTTGCTCCTTTAAAGGAGGGGCGGCCGTTTTCCTACAGGGTATTCGATTGCGCTTCCGGGGACTATTCCGCTTGTAAGGAAGCATTTCCTCACCCCGTAGAGATTATTGAAGGCTCCTACAGCCAGCATCCGTATTTCGAGGAACCTTACGATATAACGGTGTTTTTGCAGATTTCACCCCAGGAGCAGCAGAACAGGATCTTGGCCAGAAACGGGGAAAAAGGTTGGAAAATGTTCCGGGATCGGTGGATCCCTTTGGAAAATGCCTATTTTTCCGCGTTTTCCATTGCCGAGAAAAGTGAATTTCGGATAGAAACGGATTTTAGCCGACTGCCTCTTTTTTCCTATTGACAGATGCCGGAACCGGTGTTATGATAACTCTCGAACAAAAGACTTCAGGGCGGGGTGAGATTCCCCACCGGCGGTGATGCGGTTTATCCGACGAGCCCGCGAGCAAATGCAGATTCGGTGCGATTCCGAAGCCGACGGTATAGTCCGGATGAAAGAAGCGGAATAGGCTATAGCTGGATCTGCGCCCTTTTGCCATATGGCAGAAGGGCGTTTTTTCGTGAAAGCCTATTTCGTCACTCTGGATGTGTTCAAAAACGTTCTGAACTACAAAAGGAGGGTCTTTTATGACTGCAAACAAAGTGAATGTCCGAAAATTGACCGTAACCGCCCTGATGGGTGCCGCCGCTACCGTTTTGATGTTTATCAGCTTCGGGCTGCCGTTTTTGCCGCCCTACTTGAAGTTTGACTTTTCAGAACTTCCGGCGCTGCTGGCGGCATTTGCTCTGGGGCCGGTTTCCGGAGCCACCGTGTGCCTGATCAAAAACCTTATCAATCTGTTTGCCACCACCACAGGCGGAGTGGGAGAGCTTTGCAATTTTCTCATTGGGATCTGTTTTGTGATCCCCGCCGGCTGGCTGTACAGAAAGAAACCGAACCGCAGGGGAGCGGTTTTGGGCGCTGTTTTAGGGCTTGTTATTTCCACGGTTTTCAGCGTTTTCATCAACTATTACGTGGTATACCCCGCTTATATGCAGGTGCTGAAGGAAGAGGCCATTTTAGGGATGTATCAGGCGTTGATTCCCGGTATTCAGAACTTGTTCCAGGGAATTTTGGTGTTCAATGCGCCGCTGACATTTGTAAAAGAAGCCGCGGATGTTCTGGTAACGTTCTTGATTTACAAAAAGCTTTCCCCCGTTCTGAAAGGAACAAAATAATAGGGAAAACAGGCGGAAAATCAGGCATTTCCACAGTTTTCGCGTTTTTTCTTGACAGGCTCGGATTTGGAATGGTATACTGGCTTCCGAAAAAAGTGAATACCCCTTATCAAGAGTGGCGGAGGGAACAGGCCCTTTGATGCCCGGCAACCTGCGAAAGTAAGGTGCCAAATCCTGCGGGAATACCGAAAGATGAGGTCTTAATAAAACCGTTCGGTGCTTCCGAACGGTTTTTTGTATGGAAGAGAATTGGAGGAATGTGAAATGGCAAAATATTTGTTTACATCGGAGTCTGTAACGGAAGGCCATCCGGACAAAGTCTGTGATCAGATTTCCGACGCGGTGCTGGATGAGATCTTGCGGCAGGATCCCCAAGCCCATGTAGCCTGTGAAGTGACAGCCACTACCGGTATGATCCACGTGATGGGCGAAATTTCCACGGAATGCTATGTGGATATTCCTGCCATTGCCCGGGATGTGATCTGTGATATTGGATATGACGACCCGGCCTACGGATTTGACGGACATACCTGCGGCGTGCTTACATCTATTGACACCCAGTCCCCGGATATTGCCATGGGTGTCAATCAGTCCTACGAAGCCCAGAACGGTGCTTCGGATGAGGATGATCTGGAAGGCGCCGGAGATCAGGGAATGATGTTCGGGTATGCCTGTAACGAAACCCCGGAGCTGATGCCTTTGGCTATCTCTCTGGCTCATAAGCTGACTCGCCGTCTGACTCAGGTGCGCAAGGAAGGCGTGCTTCCTTATCTTCGTCCCGACGGAAAAGCACAGGTGACGGTGGAATATGAGGACGGGAAACCGTCCCGGATTGACGCTGTGGTGGTTTCCTCCCAGCATGCCCCGGAAATTTCCCTGGAGCAGATTCGCCGGGATATTGAGCGGGAAGTGATCCGCCAGGTGATCCCTGCCCAGTGGCTGGATGAACGGACCAAGTTTTTCGTCAACCCCACAGGACGTTTTGTGATCGGAGGGCCTGTAGGCGATTCCGGCCTTACCGGACGGAAAATCATCGTGGATACCTATGGCGGATACGGCCGCCACGGAGGCGGCGCTTTCTCCGGAAAGGATCCCACGAAGGTGGACCGTTCTGCGGCCTACGCTGCCCGGTATGCCGCCAAAAACCTGGTAGCGGCTGGGCTCGCGGAAAAGTGTGAGATCCAGCTGGCATATGCCATCGGCGTGGCCCGTCCGGTATCCGTTTCCGTGGACGCTTTCGGAACTTCCGCTTACTCCAACGAGATCTTGTCGGAAGCGGTTTCCCGTGTGTTTGATCTTCGTCCCAGCGCGATTATTCGTACGCTGGATCTGCGCAAGCCCATTTATCGGCCTTTGGCCAAATACGGCCATATGGGCCGGGAGGATCTGCAGGTTTCCTGGGAAAAGACGGATCGGGTGCAGGATCTGCAGAAGGCAGTGGAAGAACTGGCTTCCCGGGCATAAATCTTATTAAGAACATTTGCAATAGGAACCAACATCACCTCATTGTCATAGAATGGCAATGAGGTGATGTTCTATGTTGGAAGTATTGTTAAAAATTGGGCTGGCTGTTTTAATGATTATTGGGTTGGTGGATGTATTCCGAATGCTTTGCGGCTGGTTGTTCAAGACAAAGTTGAATGGTAAACTTTGGTATGTTTTAACTGTCTCGGGCCACGAGGAAGAAGCAGAGATCGCCCTTCGGGGAGCTGCCAATCGCCTGAAATGGACGCCGGGCAGGGATGAAAAATGTATTTGTTGTGTGGACCTGGGCATGGATGAGGAAACAAGAGAAATTTGCCGGAAAGCCGCCCGGGACTGCCCTGGGATTCACCTGTATACACCGGAAGAGTGGAAAGAAAAGACGGAACAGATGTTTGCAAAACCCTAAGAGATGGGCTATACTTAAAAAGCAGAATCCCTGACCGCTAAGGCGTGGGGAAAAACATAAGAGTGAGGCAAACGGCATGCTGGAACGAACCATGCAGGAGGAGCAGCTTTTGGAGCTTTCCGGCCCTGTGGAACAGATCGTGTTTCGGAACGAGAAAAACGGATATACCATCCTGGAAATCAACGACGGGCAGGAATTGGTTACGGTGGTGGGGTCTCTGCCTTGGGTCAGCGTAGGGGAAGAATTGCAGGTTATGGGAAAATGGGTGAAGCATCCCAGTTTTGGCCGGCAGTTTCGGGCAGAGGCCTTCCAGCGTTATAAACCGGCCACGGCGGCTGCCGTGCTGAAATATCTTTCCTCCGGCGCGGTAAAAGGGATCGGCCCGGCATTGGCGGCAAAGATCGTAGAGCGGTTCGGGGAAGAAACGCTGAATGTTTTGGAAAAAGAGCCGGACAAGCTTTGCATAATCAAGGGGATCACCTTGTCCAAAGCCAAGAGCATTCAGGACGAGATCTGTAAAAGTTATGGAATCCGGGAGACCATGCTGGCTCTGGGGGGCTATGGGATCACGCCGGAAGAGTCTTTGCGCCTTTGGAAACGGTATGGCTCCGGCTGCAAAGAAAGAGTGGAGGAAAATCCGTATTGCCTTTGTGAGGAAGGCGTGGATATAGATTTTGCCCGGGCGGACGCCATCGCCGCTGCCATGGAGCGCCCCCAGGAAGACGGAGGCAGAATCCGGGCAGGGATCGTGTATGTGCTGAAACATAATTTGAAAAACGGACACACTTGCCTTCCGGCAGAAAAAGTGTGCCCGGCGGCAGCGTCTCTTTTGGGTGTGGAAGAGGAATTGGTGTCCGGTTATCTGCAGGAGCTTTGCGCAGAGGGGTCGCTGGTAGCTTTTTCGGTGCAGGAGAGGGAAATGGTTTTCCTTCCGCGTTACTTTCGAGCGGAGCTGTATATTGCGGAACGGATCACTTTAGCGCTGCGATTTCCGGCTCAGCCGGTGAGAAAAGTGGATCATGCTATTGCGCAGCTGGAAAAGGAATTTTCCATGCAGTATGCGCCGCTGCAGAAAAAAGCCATAGAAGAGGCGCTGTGCAGCGGGATGCTGATCCTCACCGGCGGCCCCGGAACGGGCAAGACCACCACGCTGAACGCTGTGATCCGGCTTTTGGAAAATCATGGGGAAAAAGTCTTTTTAGCGGCTCCTACAGGTCGGGCCGCCAAACGGATGAGTGAGCTCACCGGCCGGGAAGCCAAAACCATTCACCGGCTGCTGCAGGTGGCTTGGGATGAGGAGGATCACCCGGTGTTTTCCAAAAACGAAAAGGATCTTCTGGAATGCGATGCCATTGTGCTGGACGAGCTTTCCATGGTGGATGTCTGTTTGTTTGAGGCTTTGCTCCGGGCTATGCCCATGGGATGCCGGCTGATTTTGGTAGGGGACTGCGATCAGCTCCCCAGTGTAGGCCCGGGAAATGTGTTGGGAGATCTGATTGCCAGCGGACGGATCCCGGTAGTGCAGCTGAACCAGGTGTTTCGTCAGTCCATGACCAGTTTGATCGTCACCAATGCCCATCGGATCGTATCCGGGCAAATGCCGGATCTTTCCAGCCGAAAGGGAGACTTTTTCTTTCTTTCCTGCCCCCAGGCGCAGGAGCTTTCCCATTTGGTGGTGGATTTGTGCCAGCGCCGTCTGCCGGCTAGTTACGGATATTCCCCGTATACGGATATCCAGGTGCTTTCTCCGGGAAGAAAAGGGGAGTTGGGGACCAACGCTTTAAACCGGAAGCTGCAGGAAGCCATTAACCCTCCGGAAAAAGGGAAAAAAGAAATCACTTTGGCGGGAAAACTGTTCCGTGAAGGCGATAAGGTGATGCAGATCAAGAATGATTACGATCTTCCCTGGAGCAAAGCGGACGGAGAAATGGGAGAGGGCGTTTTTAACGGAGATCTGGGAGTCCTTTTGGAAATTGACCGCCGTGGTTCCACTTTTACCGTGCAAATGGATGACCGGCAGGTGGTTTATGAGATGGAGACAGCCGGCAATGAACTGGAGCTGGCTTATGCCATGACCGTGCATAAAAGCCAGGGAAGCGAATTTCCCGCGGTGATCCTCCCGATGTTTCCGGGTCCTTCTCAGCTGTACTATCGAAATTTGCTGTATACGGCCATTACCCGCGCTAAGCATCTTCTGATTTTGGCCGGGATTCCGGACGTGGTGGGGCAAATGGTGGAAAACAACCGGAAAACCCGGAGATATTCAGGGTTAGCGTGTTTTTTGCGTAAGGGAGAGGAAGAGGCATGAAACAACAGATCCAAAATTTCGGGCGCGGTCTTCTTGGCATTTTGTTTCCGGAGCGCTGCGTTTTCTGCGGAGAAAATACCGGGCCGTTTCAGTCCGTATGTTCCCGATGCCGGGATCGGGTCCGGATCCGTCCGGTCCGCCGGGAAATTATGGGGAAGGATGGAAATGTTTTTCTTTGCCTGGCGCCTTTCCCATACGAAGGATTGGTGCGGGATGGGCTGATTGCCTATAAATTTCGGGGCCGGGAGGCGTCCTTCCGGTTCTTCGGTGATGTTTTGGCCCAGGTGGTGAAAAAGGAGAAGGAATTCCAAAATTTGGATTGGATCTGCAACGTGCCGGTTTCTGCCAAGCGAAAACGGGAGAGAGGGTTTGACCAGTCGGAAAAGGTGGCCCGTCAGGCAGCGGCAGCTATGGGGCTCCCTTATGAAAGACTGCTGAAAAAAGTGCGGCACAATCTTCCGCAGCATACCCTTCCCGGGGAACAGCGCAGCCAGAATGTAGAAAACGTATATCGTGCCTGTAAACCGGAAAAAATTACAGGAAAGACCATCCTCCTGGTGGATGATATTGTAACAACCGGCAGCACGCTGCGGGAATGCGGAGAAACTTTGCTTAAAGCCGGCGCCGCAAAGGTATTTCTGGCGGCGGTGGCTTCCGCAGGTGAGGAAGAATCCCAGGAAATCGCTGTTTCGGGTTGCATTGAAAAGGCCGGTATATTATACTAGAACGTATCTGATATAAGGCTATGTAAAAGCATTGGGGGAACAGGTTTCTCCCATTACCAAAAAAAGAATTGAAGGACAACATAAGGACAATATAGAAAGCAGAGGGACGAAACGATATGATGGGAAGCGATATTGCGCTGGACTTAGGAACTTCTTCCGTGAAAATCTATGTAAGCGGAAAAGGGATTGTTTTAAATGAACCGGCTGTGGCGGCGGTGGATACCTATACCGACGAGGTGCTGGCCATGGGCGAAGAAGCGTATACAATGGTAGGGCGGACGTCCGAACGAGTTCGAGTAGTGCATCCTTTGTGCAACGGTGTAATTTCCGAATACGATCTGGCGGAATATATCATCGGGCGGTATATGAAAAAAATCAGCAGCAGCCGTGTGTTTATGCCTCGGGTGGTGGTCAGTGTCCCCTGCGAGATCACAGAGGTGGAAAAACGGGCAGTGGTGGATGCTATCAGCGCTTCCGGCGTCCGCAAGGTGTGCCTGATCGAGGAGCCTGTGGCGGCGGCCATGGGCGCCGGAATGGAGATCACGGAACCGCATGGAACTTTGGTGGTGGATATCGGCGGAGGAACTACGGATATGGCGGTGATCTCTCTGGGAGGGATCGCTGTTTCCGATTCCATCAAAGTGGCCGGGGATGCGTTTGATGAGGACATCATCAAATATCTCCGGAGAAAGTATAATTTGATTATTGGGCAGCGAATGGCGGAAGAAGCCAAGAAGAAAATCGGCTGCGTGGTAAAGCGGCCGGATCCGGTTTTCTTCCGTGTGAAAGGAAGAAATGCGGCCACGGGACTGCCTGCTTTTATAGATATGACCGGCGATGAAATGCTGGAAGCTATGCAGGAACCGGTTCAGCACATCGTGCGGGCGCTTCAAAATCTTTTGGAGCAGACGCCTCCGGAACTTATGGGAGACGTATATACGGACGGCGCTGTTCTTACCGGAGGATCCGCTCAGATCTACGGCATGGATCAGATCCTTTCCCGGGAGGCAAAGCTGCCGGTTCGAATCGCGGAAGAGCCCCAGGTTTGTGTAGCCAAAGGAGCGGGATATGCCACAAAATATATCGGCGCTATGGACGGAGAAGCACTGACAGGAATCAACCCTTTAAGCGCCGCGTATTGATCCAACAAGCATAACAGAACATAAAAACTCCGAAGGATAAAAATCCTTCGGAGTTTTTGTTTGTGCAGCTAAACAGCTGAAATATTCAAGTTTTTTCCAGACCCTAAATAAGCCTAAGTGAAAAGATTTAGCCGTCAGGCGTTTTTCTCCTGGGCTTTATATTTTTCCACCAGCAGATCCGCACACTGATAGATGTTTCCTCCACCCAAGGTGAGGATCAGATCGCCGGGTTGCGCCCGCTTCATGGTATAATCCGCCATTTCTTGGAAGGTGTTGAACCAGACGCTGCCGGGGATTTTTTCCGCCAGATCCTTGGTGTAAATGTTATATGTGTTTTCTTCCCGGACAGCCAGAATCTCCGAGAGAACCGCATGGTCAGGAATGGAAAGGACCCGAGCAAAATCGGAAAGAAACAGATACGTTCTGGAATAGGTGTGAGGCTGGAACAAGGCCCATACCTGGCGGAATCCCATCTGCATGGCGGCGGTAAGAGTAGCTTCCAGCTCTGTGGGATGGTGAGCAAAATCGTCCGCCACGGTGATGCCGTTAAACGTTCCCCGAATTTCAAACCGGCGATGGACTCCTGTAAAAGCGTGCAGGGAGGCGGCGATAGACTGCGGGGGAATTCCCATGCAGTCCGCAGCGGCGAAAGCGGCCAACGCGTTCAGCACATTGTGTTTCCCGGGAACGCTTAAAGAGATCCGGCACAGCTCCTGCCCGTGTTTCACAACGGAAAATTGCTCCATTACGCCGGGCTGGGGAGCCACATGGGCGGCGGAGTAATCGTTTTCCGGGGAAAATCCAAATGTCAGCACTTCAGCCTGCTGGATTCCTTCTACGGATCTTCTGGCATTGGGATCGTCTCCGTTGACAATGACAATGCCCTTGGTTTGCTGGGCAAACTGATGGAAAGAGCGCACAATGGCATCCAGATTCTTGAAGTAATCCAGATGGTCTTCATCCACATTCAGGATCACGGAAAGCCAGGGATGCAGCTGCAAAAATGTATCCACATATTCGCAGGCCTCGCAGACAATGGTGTCGGAAGCGCCGGATCTTCCGTTGCTGCCGATGTGGGGCAGCCGCCCGCCGATTACGGCAGAGGGGTCGGCGCCGTTTTCCAGAAGGATTTGCGTGATCATACCTGTGGTTGTGGTTTTGCCGTGAGTGCCGGAGACGGCAATGGAGCGGGAATATTGATCGGTAAGCAAGCCCAGCATCACAGAGCGTTCTACGCAGGGGATGCCCTGTTCTTTAGCGGCTTTCAGCTCCGGATTGTCTTGTTTTACCGCAGCGGTGTACACCACCAGCTCCGCTCCTTGAATATTTTCAGGCTTATGCCCCATAAAAACGGGAATTCCATAAGAACGGATCCGCTGCAGCGTTTCGGATTCGGCATTATCCGAACCGGTGATCCGATACCCCCGATGATGAAGGATCTCCGCCATGGGGCACATGCCGGAGCCTCCGATTCCTACAAAATGAATCTGCCGGATATGAGAAAGAAGATTGCGATCCACCATTTTGATTACGCCCCTTAATCTATACTTTCCTCTCTGCGGCTGCCAATGGATTTAGCGGCAGGAGGATGAATTTTTTGTTGTGTCTCACTGACAAGGCTTTCCAGTCTATATCTTTTTCATTCTAATCAGTTTTATGTAGAAATGCAAGACTTATTTATCCGGCGGAGACATTGGAGAAATTAGCACATTCCTTGCTTTTTTTCCATAGTATGCTCATGAGAAACTTTTCTCTTAACATATATGAAAGGTGCGGTATATTCTATGATGAATATAAATTGCTTGGGTGTTCTGGGAGGCGACAAGCGTCAGGCGGCGCTGGCAGAGCTTCTGGCACAGGATGGCTACACCGTGTATGCTGCCGGACTGGACCATCTCCCTCTTCCGGAAACAGTGAATCGGGCAGAAATAGGGGAGCTGGAAGAAAAATGTACGGTGATCCTATTGCCTTTGCCGGTAACGAAGGACGGAAAAACATTGTTTGCCCCTTTTTCTGAAAAAGAAATCGTGTTGGATGATTCTTTTGCGGCTTTATTCCGAAAGAAGGAAATCTACGGGGGACAAATTTCCAAATTGCTGGAAACCAGCTCCGGTTGGGAAGGGGTCAATCTGAACGATTACTCCATTCGAGAGGAGTTTGCGGTGGAAAATGCCGCTGTAACCGCGGAAAGCGCCATTGCTCTGGCTTGTGAAAAATCCGAAAAAGCCATTTCCGGCAGCCGTTGCCTGGTGGCGGGTTTTGGAAGGATCGGAAAAGCTTTGGCATGGATGCTTCGGGGAATAGGAGCGGAAGTTACAGTCAGCGCCAGAAAGGCTTCCGATCTTGCCTGGATCCGTGTATATGGGTATACGCCGGTTAAAACCCAGGACCTTGCGGGAACAGGTCCCTATGATTTTGTGTTCAACACCGTTCCCTTTAAGATTTTTACAGCGGGCGTGCTGGAACGTATGGAAGGGATCTCTCTTTTGATGGATCTGGCGTCCATGCCGGGAGGCGTGGATTTTGCAGCGGCGCAGGAAAAAGGGATTCCTGCTGTTCACGCGCTTTCTCTTCCGGGGAAAATGTCTCCCCGAACGGCGGCGGGTATCCTTAAAAACACGGTGTATGCCATGATGGAGGAATGAGAACATGAAACCAATTACAATCGGATATGCTCTTTGCGGATCGTTTTGTACATTTTCAAAATCTCTGGTGCAGATGGAAGCATTGGCACGGCAGGGGTATTCTATTGTCCCGATTTTATCGGAAACGGCGTATTCCACCGATACACGTTTTGGAACGTCGGCGGAAATCATCGAAAAAATTCAAACCATATGCGGTAAACCGGTTATTCATACCATTCCCGGGGCAGAGCCCTTAGGCCCTAAAAATATGGTGGATCTTCTTTTGGTAGCCCCCTGCACAGGGAATACCCTGGGAAAGCTTTCCTGGGGTATTACGGATACCAGTGTTACCATGGCTGTAAAATCCTGTTTGAGGATCGGACTGCCGGTAGTGCTTTGCCTTGCAAGCAACGACGCGCTGGGCGCGTCCGCGCAAAATCTGGGAAGGCTTTTAAATACCAAACATTTTTACTTTGTGCCTATGGAGCAGGACGATCCTTTGAAAAAGCCCAATTCGTTGGTGGCAGATTTTTCCAGGATCCCGGAGGCTGTGGAAGCGGCTTTGCAGGGCAGGCAGCTTGAACCGGTTCTTTTGTAAGCTGGGGAATTTGCGGAAAAAGATTGTATTCAAAATAGGAAAATGGTATCATAGGTAAGAAACGGAAGTGAAACCATGCTGTATTGTCCAAAGTGCCATATATTGTCAGACAAAGCTTGCCCTATATGCGGAAGCGAATCTTTGCGGGAGCCTGAAGAAAAGGACTGGGTGTATGTCCGCACGGAAAAGCCGGGGGAAGAACCTTCTGCGTCGGCTCTTTTTCAGGAAAAGGGTATTCCCGTTCTTCGGGAAGGCCAGGAAACCCCAGGCGCTGCTGTAAAGATCCTTATTCCTTTTGCCCGGGTGGCGGAAGCGTCGGCTCTCCTGGAAGAGTATCCGGAGAAGGAGAAGCTTTCTCCCGGGAAAAAAGCTTTTTGGAAAGCGCTTTCTGTAGTGTTGTTTCTTCTGCTGATTGCGTTGACTGTATACGCCACGGACTTTGTTGCCGGATGGTTCCGTTCTCTGTTATCCTGAAAACAAAGGAGTAAGAAAAATGTACAGGATTGATACCAATTGCATTCATGCCGGATATGAGCCGGGAAACGGAGACCCCAGAGTTTTGCCCATTGTGCAAAGCACAACCTATACCTACGACAGTTCGGAGGCAATGGGGGATCTGTTTGATCTGAAGGCTAACGGCTTCTTCTATACCCGTTTGGGGAACCCCACGCTGGACGCAGTGGAGCGGAAGATCGCCGCGCTGGAAGGCGGCGTAGGCGCTATGCTCACTTCTTCCGGGCAGGCTGCCTCTTTGCTTTCCATGATCAATATTTGCCATGCAGGGGATCATGTGGTAGCTTCCAGTGCCATTTACGGGGGAACTTTCAATCTGATCTATAAAACCATGAAGGAAATGGGGATCGACTCCACGTTTGTGGCTCCCGGCTGCAGCGAAGAAGAATTGGCTGCCGCTTTCCAGCCCAACACAAAATGCGTATTTACGGAAACCCTTACCAATCCTTCCCTTACAGTGACGGATCTGGAAATGTTTGCCCGTCAGGCTCATGAACACGGTGTTCCGCTGATTGTGGATAATACCTTCCCCACTCCCATCAACTGCAGACCGTTTGAATTTGGTGCGGATATCGTTACCCATTCCACTACAAAGTATATGGACGGCCATGCCGTGCAAGTAGGCGGCGTGATCGTAGACAGCGGGAATTTTGATTGGACCAATGGAAAGTTCCCCATGTTCACTGAGCCGGATGAGTCCTACCATGGGATCGTATACGCCCAGCAGTTTGGAAAGGCAGCCTATATCACCAAGGCCCGCACACACTTGATGCGGGATCTGGGAACCCAGGCCAGCCCCCAGAATGCGTTTTTGCTGAATCTGGGCCTGGAAACTCTGGCGCTGCGCATGGAGCGCCATTGTGCCAATGCGTTGGCGGTGGCGGAATATCTGGAGAAAAATGAGAAAGTCGCTTGGGTTAATTATCCCGGCCTTCCCAGCAGCCCCTACTATGCCTTGGCGCAGAAGTATATGCCCAACGGGACTTGCGGTGTTGTTTCCTTTGGTATCAAGGGAGGCAGAGAGGCAGCTACCCGTTTTATGGACAGCTTGAAAATGGCTTCTATTGTCACCCATGTGGCGGATTTGCGCACCTGCGTTTTGCATCCTGCCAGCACAACGCATCGGCAGCTGACGGATGAGCAGCTGAAAGAGGCCGGCATCGGAGGAGATCTGATTCGCTTCTCCGTAGGCATCGAAAACATCCAGGATATTCTGGAAGATATCCAACAGGCTCTTACCAACGTATAATTGGTTTTCCTTTCAAAAGCAGCCGGCTCTGTGTTTCTACAGAGCCGGCTGCTTGTTTCTTTTGAAATTCAAATATGCTGTATGTTCCGGCCCGGATCTGGCAATACTGGAAGAGAACACCAGGGAGAAAGAAGGATGCGGGCCATGTACAGCAAAGTGGAAATCTGCGGTGTGAACACTGCAAAGCTGAAAGTTTTGACAGAGGCGGAAAAACGAAAGCTGCTTCTTTTAATGCGGGACGGAACCCCGGAAGAGAAAAAGAAAGCCCGGGAAGAGATGATCAATGGAAATCTGAAGCTGGTACTAAGCGTGATCCAACGGTTTACCAATCGGGGAGAAAATCTGGATGATCTGTTTCAGGTAGGCTGCATTGGTCTGATGAAGGCCGTGGATAATTTTAACCCGGATCTTCTGGTTCGATTTTCTACTTATGGTGTTCCTATGATCATAGGAGAGATCCGGCGGTATCTTCGGGATAATAACAGCGTTCGCGTAAGCCGTTCCCTGCGGGATACCGCATATAAAGCTATGCAGATTAAGGAAAAGCTGACAGCGGAAAACCGGAAGGAACCTACGGTGGAGCAGATCGCCAAGGAACTTAAAATTTCCAGGGAAGAAGTGGTGTTGGCGCTGGAATCCATTGTGGAGCCGGTTTCTTTATACGAACCGGTATTCAACGACGGGGGAGACACTATCTATGTAATGGATCAGGTAGGCGACCACAACGACGATACCAATTGGCTGGAAGAAATTGCTTTGAAGCAGGCTATCAACGACCTTAGTGATCGGGAGAAAAAGATTTTGTCCCTTCGCTTTTTTCAGGGAAAGACCCAAATGGAAGTGGCGTCGGAAATCCATATCAGTCAGGCGCAGGTTTCCCGGTTGGAAAAAGGCGCCTTGGATAAAATCAAAAAGGGACTTTGATCCTTGTCCGTAAAAAAGCACGCCGGAACATACGGTAAAAGAATCGTATGTTTCGGCGTGTCGTTTAAAGGCCCATAGGTGGATACGAAAATCTTACCGGCAATACTTGTCCACGTAGATTTCCAGGCAGCTGTGAATGATCTGCTGTGCAGATTCCTTTCCGCTGACACTGTGAATGGCCGTGGTCTTTCCTTCCAAAGTTTTATAAACCGTGAAAAAATGAGACATTTCACTGAAAATATGGGAGGGAAGCTCCGAAATATCCGTATAGGTATTGTAGGTGGGATCGTTGAAAGGGATGGCGATAATTTTTTCGTCCCGCTCGCCTCCGTCCTCCATAGTGATAACACCGATAGGATAGCAGCGAACCAGGGAGAGAGGAAGGATGTTTTCCGAACAGAGGACCAACACGTCCAAGGGGTCTCCGTCCGCAGCAAAAGTGCGGGGAATAAAGCCATAGTTGGCCGGATAGTGTGTGGAAGTATATAAAACCCGATCCAGTTTCAGTAAACCGGTTTCTTTATCCAACTCGTATTTAGTCTTTCCGCCTTTGGAAATTTCAATAACAGCGCAAAAATCATCTTCCCGAATCCGTTTGGGATCAATATCATGCCAGATATTCATAAAATTCCTCCTTTTTCTTGTAGTGTACCACGAAAGCGAAGGAGACACAATGGACAGCGGTTAAAAATATAAAAAAGTCTCTTGGGTTTTAGAATCTTTTCGTTTGGAATCGGCATACACATAAAACGATGGGAAAAGGGGATGAAGCATCCTGGAAAAAGGAGGCGCTAAAATGACTTGTAGGCTTACGGATCTGCGGCGGAAGGAAGTAATCAGCATAAAAGACGGCACCCGCTTGGGGACGGTTTGTGACGCGGAGCTGGATTCGCAAAATGCTTGCCTCACAGCCATTGTGATTTACGGGAAGCCGCATTTTTTCGGTTTGTTTGGCAGAGAGGAAGATATCGTCATTTCCTGGAAGGAAATTCGGATTATCGGGGAAGATACCATTTTGGTGGAACACGAACATCGGTATCGGCCTAAAAAGAAGAAAAATTTTTTAGCGCTGCTGTTTGGGGAATCCTGATCTTGGCCGAAAAAAGAAAAATTCTAAAAAAAGCTTGCGTAACCGGTGTGTATGTGCTATAATTTTACGCGCAAAACACACGTTGTGCCTGGCGAAACGGTGCCCCAAAGCGGGTTCTGCGCCAAATTCAAGGTGCAGCGGAGGTTTAACCAAGGAGGAATATAAAATGGCAGTCGTATCCATGAAGCAGTTGTTGGAGGCCGGTGTACATTTCGGCCATCAGACCAGAAGATGGAACCCCAAAATGGCGGAATACATCTTCACCGAGCGCAACGGGATCTACATCATTGACCTGCAGAAGACCGTTCGCAAGCTGGAAGAGGCGTATAACTTCGTGCGGGAAGTTTCCGCGCAGGGTAAATCCGTTCTTTTCGTAGGAACCAAGAAGCAGGCTCAGGATTCTGTAAAGGAAGAGGCCGAGCGTGTAGGCGCATACTTTGTAAACGCTCGTTGGCTGGGCGGCATGCTCACCAACTTCCGCACCATTCGCCGCAGAATTGATCGTCTGAATCAGCTGAAGGCTATGGAAGCGGACGGCACCTTTGAGATGCTCCCCAAGAAGGAAGTTATCAAGCTTCGTCTGGAAATCGAAAAGCTGGAAAAATTCATGGGCGGTATTAAAGATATGAAGGAACTGCCCGGCGCTCTGTTCATTGTGGATCCCCGCAAAGAGCGCATTGCCGTGGCAGAAGCCAAGAAGCTGGGAATCCCGATCGTGGCTATCGTGGACACCAACTGCGATCCCGATGAGATCGATTATGTGATCCCCGGAAACGATGACGCCATCCGCGCTGTTAAGCTGATCTCCGGAACCATGGCAAACGCCATTGCCGAAGGCAGAGAGGGCCAGATGGGCTCCGAAGAGGCGGAAGCGAAAGAAAACGAAACCGATGAAGAGGTTGCCGAATAAGTAGGGAACGCTTTTCTGCACAGATGCACGTCAAGTTCTTTGGCGTGCTTTGTGCGGTTTTAGGATAGGATCCGGAAAACTCTAACATTTAAAAATGGAGGAATATAAAATGGCATTTACAGCGAAAGACGTTGCCGCTCTGCGCGAGAAAACCGGCTGCGGCATGATGGACTGCAAAAAAGCTTTGACCGCTTCCAATGGCGATATGGACGCTGCTATCGACTTTCTGAGAGAGAAAGGTTTGGCTGCTGCTACTAAGAAAGCCGGACGTATTGCTGCTGAAGGCGTAGCCTTTGCGTATATTTCCGAAGATGAGACCGTCGGCGTGGCAATCGAAGTGAACGCGGAGACGGACTTTGTGGCTAAGAACGCGGAATTCCAGGCTTTTGTAAAGACCTGCGCGGAAACCGTTGCTAAAGAAGCTCCGGCAGACGTAGAAGCTCTGCTGGCCTGCAAAGCTGCCGGCATGGATATGACGGTAGATGCTCTGCTGAAAGAGAAGATCCTGACCATCGGTGAGAATATTAAGATCCGCCGCTTCCAGCGCTATGAAGGCGTTGTGACCGGATACATCCACATGGGCGGAAAGATTGCTGTATTGGTGAAATTCGATACCTCTGCTGAAATCGCTGCTAAGGCTGAGTTCAAAGAGTATGCCAAGAATGTAGCCATGCAGATCGCTGCTGTATCTCCTTTGTATCTGAACAAGGAGTCCGTGCCCGCCGATGTGATCGAGCACGAGAAGAAGATCGCCTATGAGCAGGCTTCTGCTTCCGGCAAGCCCGCCCAGGTTATCGACAAAATGGTAATGGGCAAGATCGCCAAGTACTTTAAAGAGGTTTGCCTGGTTGAGCAGGAGTATGTAAAGGACAGCAAGATGTCTGTGCAGCAGTACACCGATTCCGTAGCTAAAGAGTTGGGCGGAAACATTCAGATCCTTTCTTATGTTCGTTTTGAAAAGGGAGAGGGCCTGGAGAAGAGAGAAGACAATTTCGCAGAAGAAATTGCCAAGATGGTAAAATAATCAAAGATCCTTTGTTGTGAGCCTGTGAAAGTCAGCGTAACAAGGATGAAAGGGCTTATCTCGATAGGGATAAGCTCTTTTTGTATCCGTAAGTAAGCCACTTTGATAACTTGCTTTTACGGTTGTTTTGATGTATACTTAATCCGTAATTTTGATATTGGAGGAATTTTCGTGCAGTTTGTGTATACAAATAAAGGAACTTGCTCCCGTCAGACCATTTTAGAGTTGGATGGAGATACCATTCGTTCCTGCCGTTTTGTTGGCGGGTGTGACGGAAACACCAAGGGGATCTGCGCTTTGGTGGAAGGAATGAAAGTGGATGAAGTAATCCGCCGCTGCCAGGGAATTCGGTGTGGATTAAAGTCTACATCCTGCCCGGATCAGTTGGCCAGAGCTTTGCAGGCGGCAAAGGAAGAACAAAAAGGCTGATGTAGCGAGGCGCTGGGAAGGCTCGGTATTTTCCGGAGAGCGTTCGCTCATCATCCATTGTCAGCTGTTGGCTACGGATTATCCGCCGTTTGCCGCTGGCTGAGCGACTATAAGACAGAAGATCACGCAAGATGCTGCGAAAAGCGGGAAGGGCGGGATGCAGGAATTTCCTGCATCCCGCCCTTCATAAGGATCCGAGGGAGAGGTCAGCAGCAGCCGCCGCAGCCGCAGCCGTCGCCGCAGCCATTGCCGCAGTTATTGTTGGTGTTGGTGCCGCCACAGCAGCAAAGCAGGATGATGATGAGGATGATTACCCAAGAACAGCCGCCGAAGAAATTATTACACATATTGAATGACCTCCTTGTTTGTGTTTTACACTACATACTATTGCGGCAGGCCCCAAAGTGTTACAGAAAAATTTTTCATACTCTGCTCACATTTTTATGATACGCTTTCAAACAGAAAAGCAGAAAAAGACAGGTGAAGAATATGATTTGTCAGGCATGTGGAAAGAACACCGCCACCACCCATGTTAAAACCGTGCGAAATGGCGAACTTCGGGAGTATTCCCTTTGCGGAGAATGTGCGAAACGATTGGGATATGGGAACCTTTTTGCGGAATTCGGAAAGGGTCTGGGATTCCTGGGAATGCGCTCTCCGGAAATTACAGAGGAAGAACGCTGTGCCTGCGGAGCAACCTGGGAAGACATTGTACGCAGTGGAAAAATGGGATGCGCGCAATGCTATGAAACGTTTTATACGCGGTTGCTGCCGGTAGTGGAACGAATTCACGGAAGCAGCCGTCATAGAGGAAAAAGCCCGGAAGGAAATCTGCCGCAAGTAGCCCCTAAAGAAGAAGGGGGACTGTTGCTGGTGAAGAAACAGCAGCTGAAAGAGGCCATTGAAACAGAAAACTTTGAAGAAGCAGTAACTTTACGGGATGAGATCCGGATGCTGGAGGCGAAACACCATGAATCCTGAAAAAAAGTGGTTTGCTTATGCCGGGAAAGAGCAGGATGTGATTTTAAACACGCAAGTGTTTCTTTCCCGAAATATAGAAGGAATTCCCTTTGTCCGGCGGCTGCATACGGCGGAGAAACAGGAAGTGATCGGTTTGGTGAGAGAGGTGGCGGATAGCCCGCAGCTTTCTCTGTCCGGTTTATTTACGTTTATTTCCATGGAGACCGTTTCCAAAGCACAGGCGGTTTCTATGGCAGAACGAGGTCTTGTTTCTCCGGAGTATATTGCCCGGCGGGAAGGAAAAGGGGTTTTGTGTTCCCAGGATGAGGCTCTTTCTATCGTTTTAAACGGAGACGACCATTTGCTGCTCCACACAAATCGACCCGGTTTGGATCTGGAAGGGGCGTATGATGCGGCCGATCGCCTGGAGAGAATTTTATCCAAAGGGCTTTCTTTTTCCTTTGATTCTCGGTTTGGCTATCTTACCCAGAATCCGGCTAATTTAGGAACCGGAATGCACGCTTCGCTTACGTTGCATTTGCCGGCGCTGTCTGCCAGTGGTTCTGTGCCCAGAATTGCAGCCAGCTTGTCCCGGTTAGGCATGGACCTCCGGGAAGGAATGGCCGCAGAAGGGGAAGCGGATATCTACCGGCTGACCAATCGGGTTTCTTTGGGAATCTCCGAGCAGGAGGCTTTATTTAATCTAAAAAGCATCGGGTTGCAAATCGTTGCGCAGGAACGGGAAGCCAGAAAAGCTTTTTGTGAGACGGAAAATGGAAAAGACCGGATCTGCCGGGCTATGGGAACACTTTTGTATGCTCAGGTCCTGCCTCAAAAAGAAGCTATGGAGCTGCTTTCTTCCGTATACATGGGGGTTTCTCAGGGGATCTTTGCAAAGCCTGAATATTCCCTTCTGGCGGAGATCATGGAAAACGTGCAGCCGGCTACTTTGTCCCTTGCTGTAAAATCGGAAAATTCCCATACATTGGATATTGCCCGGGCAAAGTACATTCAGGAGCGGCTTCAGAAGGCGGAAAAAATATAAAGCGTCCCTTTTATGAAAAGAGACGCTTGGAGAGTGAGCGATTATTCTTCTGTGGGCTGGGTGAAATCCGTAACGATTTCCTTGCCGCACCCGGCGGGGGAATAGACAAAACGGTCCATATGTTCTCCCTGAAAACGATAGACAGGCGGAGCAGGGTCATACGTATATTGAAAGGTATCAATAATCACCAGCTTGACTTTCATGCGATTGGGAAGAATGCTTTTAATAAACACACTGGCTTGCTGTCCCGGCGTGACATTTTCCTTGCATTCCGCCAGTCCGGCCAGATTGGGGGCCAGTTCCACGAAAATCCCGTAGGGTTCCACGCTGCGGACAATGCCGGCCACTGTTTCGCCGGGATGAAAACAAGCAACGTTTTCTTCCCAAGTGCCCAAAAGCTCCTTGTGGGTTAGGGTGATCCGGGTGCCGTCAATGGAACGGATGACAGCGCGTATATCCATTCCCGGAGAAAACCGTTCTCTGGGGTGTTCAATGCGGGAAACGGAAATGGAGTCAATGGGAAGCAGCGCCACAATGCCGCAGCCGATATCCACGAATGCGCCGAACGCTTCCAAATGGGTGATCTTTGCGTTGATCACATCTCCGGGGCGCATACGGGAAATGGATTCGGTTCTGCAAAGCTCTTGGGCTTTTCGCCTGGAAAGGATGGGGGTGTTTTTCCCCAATTCCGTGGTGCGAAATTCTGTGATGACAAAGCAAACCGGACGATTTACCCGGGAAATAATAGCGATGTCCCGGACGGTTCCTTCCTGAATGCCCAAAGCGCCTTCTTCCCGTGGGATGATCCCTTTTTTACAGCCCAGATCTACGATCAGGTTATGGAAACTGTCGCATACCAAGGCCCGGCCTTCCAAAATTTTCCCTTCCGCAAAAGCCGTCTGCAGCCCGGATAAACTCTGTAAAAATCCTTGATTTTCCGCGCTTGCCATGCGCCAGCCTTCTGGATCATAGGTGTTCATTATACAGCCCTCCTTTTTGTCTTCCGTCCATATATATGCGCAAAAAGGGGGAAGAATGTGGATCTTTCAGCAAGAGGGAAAATTTTTCTTGCGGAGATCCGGAGAAATATAGTATACTTGTGGATATTAACGGTGTTTTAAGTAAGCGCCTTATATTTTAAAGAAAGGTTTTGTTTTCTTTATGAAAAAACGAGTTTTCAGCTTTTTATGCATGCTGCCTTTATTTGTAGGAACGATCTTCTTTTCCGGGTGTCAGCAATCCAATGGATATCTGGGAATGCAGTTGGAGAAGCCTGAAGAAGGAGAAGAAATCGCGGTGCTCACCACCAATAAAGGGGAGATCCGTATTCGCCTTTTCCCCGAGCAGGCGCCTAAGACCGTGGAAAATTTTAAAGGGTTGATTGAGAAGGGGTATTACGATGGCGTAACATTCCATCGGGTCATGGAAGATTTTATGATCCAGGGTGGTGATCCGGAGGGCACCGGACGAGGCGGTGAAAGCATCTACGGGGAAGACTTTGAGGATGAATTCAGCACGAATCTGGTGAATATCCGGGGCGCGCTATCCATGGCCAATGCAGGTCCGGATACTAACGGAAGCCAGTTCTTTATCAATCAGGCCGGTCCGGATACTTTTGAAGGTTGGGATACGTTCCAGGAAGCTTTCAATATGTATAAGCAGTATGGGGAACAGTTTACCAGCTATTATGGGACCCAGTGGCTGGATATGGACAAAGTGTCCGATCGCTATAAGAAGCTGTATGAAGAAAACGGGGGCAATCCCACTCTGGACGGAGCCTACAGCATCGGAGAAGCTGGACACACGGTTTTCGGGCAGGTATTTGACGGAATGGATGTAGTGGACAGTATCGCTGCCGTGGAGACAGATGAAAACAATAAACCCTTGGAGGACATTGTGATCCTGAAAGCGGAAATTGTGGAATATAAAGCTTCTTAATTTTGGATTTGTACTTTGCGGAAAAAAGAGGGCAGTCTTCGTAAAATACAGAAACTGCGCCGGGGAAAATAAAAAGGCAGGAAGGAATTTTTTCCTCCCTGCCTTTTACGCTTTTCAGGCTTATTCTTTTCCCTTTTCTTCCAAATCGTTGATGCGATAACACAAGGTCATCAGGCTGTCGTTTAAGTGGACGTTTTCCACCACTGTATCCGGATATTTTACGGCAATGTCGTAGTGGCTGAAATTCCAGAAGTAACGAATCCCTAATTCGTACAACTGGTTGGAAATTTCTCCCGCGGCTTCCCGGGGAATGCAAAGGATAGCCATGGCAGGTTGTTTCTGCTGGCAGAAGGTTTCCAGTTGACGAATGTCCTGGATGGAGATTCCGTTCAAAGAGTTGCCGATTTTAAACGGAGAGCTGTCAAAAATACCGATAAGCTGAAAGCCGTTGTTTTGAAATTTCATGTGAGAAGCGATAGCTTGGCCTAAATTTCCGGCTCCGATGAGAATGGCTTTATATCCTTTTTCCAGCCCCAGGATGGCTCCGATTTCTTCACAAAGCTGATCCACGATATATCCGTAACCTTGCTGACCGAATCCACCAAAGCAATTGAGATCCTGACGGATCTGGGAAGCAGTAAGCCCTAATTTTACAGAGAGTTCTGTGGAAGAGATCCGATGGATTCCTTTTTCCTGCAAATGCTTCAGGAAACGGTAATATCGAGGTAACCTCCGGATGACGGACATGGAAATGTTTTCGCGTTTTGCCATGGGTTTTATATCCTCCATTTTGTTGAATTCTGCAAAGAAAAACGCTCCTATCGGATTCCGGTGGTTTTACCATGCAGAAAGTAAGTTTTATATCGCTTTTTCCGGCTGTGCAATTGCACCTTCAGCCTCTTTTTTGCATACATCTTATTATCTTCCAAATTTACGGGATTGTCAATCCGTGAAACCAGTGAATCTTTGTTTCAGGTGGGCGAAAAGAGTCAGATTCACAAACCCTTTTGAAAAAAGCGTTTGTTGCCTTGATGAATGACGAGGGAAATGCTATAATAGCGTGGGATTTCTTTTTTGACTGTTTTCCTGCCATGCGAAAAAGAAATCTTTTTTCTTCTGCATGAACCTTTTGTTTCTGCGTAGACTAAGAGCAGGAGGTGCTGCTATGAGTCGCGTACAAAACAATGCAGAAGAATCCCAGGAAATTCTGCAGGAAGAGGCGGAGGAAAACCGGTTTCAGCAGATTACGGATTCCGGCTCTGTGGTAACAGGAGATCGGGAGCATGTGATCCATTGCCTGACTATTATCGGGCAGATTGAAGGGCACACGGTGCTTCCTTCCCAGAACAAAACTACGAAATACGAGCATTTGATCCCCCAGCTGGTAGCCATTGAGGAAGATCCCCGAATCCATGGCTTGTTGATTATTCTGAATACTGTTGGCGGAGATGTGGAGGCCGGGTTAGCCCTGGCAGAGCTTTTGGCAGGAATGAAAAAACCTACGGTAAGCCTGGTGCTGGGAGGAGGACATTCCATCGGCGTGCCTTTGGCGGTGGCGGCTAAGCACAGTTTCATTGCATCCACGGCCACGATGACTATTCATCCGGTGCGTATGAACGGTTTGTTGTTGGGCGTGCCCCAGACCATGGATTATTTTCAACGGATGCAGGAACGGATCACTCGGTTTGTAACGGCCAATTCTTCTATTTCATCCCAACGGTTCTATGAGCTTGCTATGAACACCAAAGAATTGGTGATGGATGTGGGTACGGTTCTGGATGGAACGGATGCTGTGGAAGAAGGGCTGATTGATTCTATGGGGTCGCTTTCGGACGCAATTTCCTGTTTGTATTCCATGATCGATAAAGAGAGAAAAAAACAAGGTAAAAAAGGAAAATCCGTCCGTAAATCTGAAAAAAACAGCAAAGAATGAAGTATCCTGCGCAGGGATGCCCCTGCGCAGCTGTAAATTTGGAGGTACATACGTATGTGGGAGATTTTGCAGGCTATTCTTCAGGGAATCGTGCAGGGTGCAACGGAATTTTTGCCGGTATCCAGCAGTGGGCATCTGTCTTTGACGCAGCACTTTCTCAACGTAGAAGATCCGGGGATCCTGTTTGATGTAATGCTGCATATGGGCACGTTGGTGGCCGTGTGTATTGTATATTACAAGCTGATTTTCAGGCTTTTAAAAGCCTTTGGAAAAATGGTGCAGAAGATCTTTACAGGAAAATTCCGCTGGAGCCAGATGAATGGGGATGAAAATCTGGTGATGATGCTTATAATCGGTTTGATCCCCTTGTTTTTGATGTTTGCTCCTGTCCCGGGGACGGGAATGAAAGTAAAAGATATTGCGGATCTTTGGGCCACGGATTCCTCCATACTGGTGGAAGGGATTGCTTTGCTTGTCACCAGCGGGCTGTTGCTGCTGGCAATGCTGAAAAGCAAAAAAATGTCTCAGCAAGCGGAGCTTCGTGCCAAAGCCAGAGGAGAAGAGGCAGGAGCACGTCCTGCAGGCAGAAAACGTTTTAATCCCATAGACGCGGTATGCGTAGGGCTTGCCCAGTGTGTGGCAGCGGTATTTCCCGGGTTGTCCCGCTCCGGTTCCACTTTGTCCGTTGGGCTTATGCGGGGGATAAACCGGCAGACGGCCTTGGATTATTCTTTTGTGCTGGGAATTCCTGCTATTTTGGCCGCCGCTTTGGTTTCCGTTAAAGATGCCGTGCAAGAGGGAATGACGGTGGATATTCTTCCCATGGTCGCAGGGGTGATTACAGCCGCCGTGGTAGGATTTTGCGCCATTAAGCTTTTGCGGTGGATGATATCCAGCAATAAGCTGCTTCCCTTTGTGATTTACACAGCGGTGCTGGGAGCGATTGTGGTGATCATAGCCATTATTGAGCAGAATACAGGAGTCAATCCGCTGACCGGCGCAAAGCTTTTTTAAAAATTTTGAGCCTGTATATTGTTTAAGGATGTGGCCCATCGGATTAAGAAATTATCTAGAGTTTTAAGTAGTAAGTAATAAGTAATAAGTAATAAGTAATAAGAGACGGAGAGAGGTGAACGGGAGTGGCGCAGAAAAAGAAAACCACCGGCAAAAAAACTCGTGAGGCAGGTGCCCAACGAAAAAAGGCAGGAGAATCCCGGCAGAAAAACGCTTCGCCACGAATGACCAAAGAAGAGCAGGAACGTCGCCGGCAAAAAGAACTTGCCCGCATCAAACAGAGAAATCAGATTACGGCCCTGATCCTGTTCGCTCTTTCTGTTTTTACAGGCTGCTTGGTTTTGATTCCGGGGGAATCCCTTTGGCGATGGTTACATACGCAGCTTATGGGGCTTTTTGGCACCTGTGCCATCATGTGGCCCATTTTGCTGTTTTATCTGTCCGTGGTAACGGCGTTTGAACGCAGCAGCAGCCGCACTACAGGGAAAGTTTGCCTGATGGTAGGCGTGATCGTTCTGTTCTGCGGGGCGGTTCAGCTTTTCAGTGATCCTATGGAAAAGGTGGATTTCTGGCAGGCGTTGGGGCAGATGTACACCAACGGCGCCATTCGGAAAGGCGCCGGGATTTTTGGAGGGCTGATTGGCCTACCGCTATTGTATGCTTTTGGTTTGATCGGCTCCAAAATTGTAATTTTGCTGCTTTTGTTTGTCTTTATTATGATTTTGACCCGTACCAGCATGGCTCAGCTTTTCCGGGCGGTTACCAAACCTGCGTCCGCCGTTTCCACTGCTATGGGCAACGCCCGGGAACGTCGTCTGGAAGAACGTCGGTTGGACCGGGAGAGAAACATCGACATTGCTTTGGATGCCTCTGAAGAAAAGGATGCTGCTCCTGCCAGGACCAGTGAAAAATTGCAGCATCTGGAAAAAGTATTTTCCATTCAGGAGCCGGTTGTTTCCGCAGAAAAAAATGCGCCTCTGAAAGAGGAAGGAACCGCTTCCCATATGCCACAAAAAGATCCGGTGGCCGCGGTAGCGGCGGCGCAGAAGATGCCTAAAATGCCGGAAAACGCAGCGGCTTCTCTCAAAGAAAAGGAAATGCCTGTTCAGACAGGTGAGAAGAGAAAGGAACCGGAAAATGGAACCTTTTCCCCAAAGGAATCGGTGGGCACGCCGGTTCCCGTGCAGCTGACTTTTGAGCCGGAGCATGGAGAGGGAGTATACCATGCGCCGCCGGTGTCTTTGCTGGAAGCCTCCAAACATCTGGATCAGAAGGATGTGCAGGAAGAACTGGAAACCAACGGCAAGATGTTGGTGGAAACGCTGAAAAGCTTTGGCGTGCAGACAAAGATCGTGGATATCTCCAGAGGGCCTACGGTGACCCGTTATGAGCTTCAGCCGGCAGCCGGCGTGAAAATCAGCCGGATCACCAACTTGGCCGACGATATTGCTTTGAATTTGGCGGCTTCCGGTGTCCGGATCGAAGCCCCTATTCCCGGAAAAGCGGCAGTGGGCATTGAAGTTCCCAATCGCCGGGTTACGTCTGTGCGTATGCGGGAGCTGATCGAAAGCAAAAGTTTCCAGACTGCCCGCAGTAATCTTTCCGTGGTGTTGGGAAAGGACATCGCCGGAGAAGTAACCATTGCGGATCTTTCCAAGATGCCTCATTTGTTGATCGCAGGAACAACGGGCTCCGGAAAATCGGTTTGCATCAACTCTATGATTATCAGCCTGGTTTATAAAAGCAGCCCGGAAGACGTACAGTTTTTGATGATTGACCCTAAGGTTGTGGAATTGGGCGTGTATAACGGAATTCCCCATCTTTTGGTGCCCGTAGTTACGGATCCTCGTAAAGCGGCCGGTGCACTGGGTTGGGCTGTTACGGAGATGCTTCGCCGGTATAAAATGTTTGCGGAAAACAATGTGCGGGATATTCACGGATATAATTCAGTGATTGCTTCCCAGGAGCCCAAAGAGGGAGAAGAAGCGCCCCATAAACTTTCGCAGATCGTGATTATTGTGGACGAGCTTTCCGACCTGATGATGGCAGCGCCCAATGAAGTAGAAGATTCCATTTGTCGTTTGGCGCAGATGGCCCGAGCGGCGGGCATGCACCTGGTCATTGCCACCCAGCGTCCCTCTGTGGATGTGATCACCGGCTTGATTAAGGCCAATATCCCCAGCCGAATCGCTTTGACGGTGTCTTCTCAGGTGGATTCCCGTACCATTCTGGACAGTGCGGGAGCGGAAAAACTCCTGGGAAGAGGAGATATGCTTTTCGCTCCCATCGGGTGTCAGAAACCGATCCGGGTGCAGGGATGCTTTGTCAGCGACGAAGAAATTGAAAGTGTTGCCAATTTCCTGAAATCCAGCGCCCAAAGCGAATATAACAAGCAGGTTATTGAAGAGATTGAAAAGAACGCTGTGGCGGAAAAAGAGAAAACCGGCGGAACAGAATCTTCGGAAGAAGGGGATCCTATGATTCCGGAAGCGGTAAAGTGCGTGGTAGAAGCCGGACAGGCATCTACGTCTCTTTTGCAGCGGCGGCTCCGGTTAGGCTATGCCCGTGCGGGCCGATTGATCGATGAAATGGAACAAATGGGAATCGTAGGCCCTCATGAGGGCAGTAAACCCCGGCAGGTGCTGATTACCTATCAGCAGTGGCTGGAAATGAACATGCGGCAGGCCGATGAACGGCAGGCGGAAGAATCATAAAATGGGAGGCAGCCATGCGAAGATTAAGCATTGATCGTTTTGAGGGAACGTACGCCATCTGCGAGGAACTGACCAATCCTCCGGCTAAGGCAAAAGACATTCGGTATTTTGCCATTGATAAAGGGGAAATTCCCCAGGGAGCCGGAGAGGGCAGTGTGCTTTTGATTGACGACGGGGGCGTTTTGCAGCTGGATGAGAAAGCCACTGCGGAACGGCGGGCGAAAATTTCCAAATTGCAGAAGAATCTTTGGGAATAACGGTAGTCTGCTGTTTTTTCTTTCTTCTTTACTTGAACCGGGATATGCCGGGGCATAAAAATGGCCGTATCCTTTCTGTCTTGCCGTATGGCTGTGAGACAAAAGAGGATGCGGCCGTTTTTGGTGGGGAGAAAAATCACAAGGGGGAAAGTTGTCATTGCACCCGTGCTATAGGCGGATTCCCGTGGGGCAAACTCTGCTTTCATGCTGGTTTGTGTTTGGATGCGCCATATGGCAGACATCCAGTGGGCAATAAGAAGTACATGAAGCACTTGGAGGCTGACGTAGAGGATGCCTCCATTGCTGGCTGGCTGCATGCCTCCAGAGGCAGCAAATCCATTTGCAAAAAACTTTCGGACACTATCGTCCGCGCAAATCACTCTTTGTTCCGAAATACAGTAACGATTGATAAAAGTACACCGGTATTTCAAATCGAATGCAAACCACCGCAATGTATCATACAGTGAATTTAGGATATTGGTCGTTTATAAATTGTTTATGCTTTGCAAAATGCTCTTCAGTCAACCGCTCAAAATCAAGCAAACCGGTACAGCCATTTTTATTTTCAGTATATCCCCAACTGAACCCCGTAATATATTCCAATTGGTTTTTGTTCATCCTTGTAGGCATATCCACAAGATAGGTAAAAGCTTTCCATGTTAGCTCATCACAATTCCCCAAATTATAGCAAGGAGCATCAAACAATGAGGCCGGGTACCCATAAGAAAAATACGGATTTCCCATGCTTCTAAAATCATCCGGTATATAATATTTAAGTATATATGCTCGTTTTGGCCTTTCTTTTCTATTCTTTGTATCAATTGTATAAATCCGCAATATCTTTTATATCCTGTTAGTTTCATATCAGGAGAATAGGCGTATATCGTTGGATAACCCAAGCAACGCTCTGCTGGAAAAGGAAGTTCTAATGCGTCAAGCCCCGACTGCACAACACTTGTGTTTTCGGTATATTCCACGCGCAGTATTTCATTATTTCCACGCAAGGTAATAGGTATGTTTCTAATCATTTTTACCCCTCCAAATACAGACACGCATTTATCTTTTTATCTACCTGTACTATAGAATTCCTCTGCCATCTTGTCAATCCGTATAAACACCCTTTGATTTATGACTCGAATTTCCTTTCTGTTTGGATGATGCCTGCATATATGAAGCTATTGTTTATATAAATCCCGGTGTACTTAAAGCATAGAGCGAATGGCAGCGCAGCGGCTTCCAGTTGCATTGCCTGGTTCTGCAGATATGCTGGTCGTATTATCAGAGACGGAACCTTTTCGGGTAAAATCATAAAATAAAAGCCGGTGTTTTACACCGGCTTTTATTTGTAAGTAGGAACTAAAAAATGCTATGCAGTTTTGGTCTGTGGGACTTGAACCTGCGCAGTGGTTATATTTAATACTTTTAAAGAGTTAATGTGAGAATATCAGCAAACTTAACAAAGCCAATTTTTTTTAGCTAATTTTTGTGAAGCGATATTATCTATAGTTGTTGACCATTGTGGAGATTTTCCGTTTTTAATAATTTCTCTCACACAGGACAAACACACATCGGTTGCATAACCTTTCTTTTTAAAGTTATCTAATGTGTTGATTCCAATTTCTTGAACAATTTCTTGCATATAAGGCATACCGGGAGCATCTGAACAACAAACCAGAACATCATTATCAAATAAACCGCAACATAAATTTTCATTTACCATTTCGGTAAAGTAATTTTGAAGCCAATCCAATTGTTTACAGTTTGGATGTATTTTTCTATAAAATTCTAAATACTTTGGATATTCAGAAGCATCCAAAGTACGAGACTTTAATTTTATATCTAAATTTAAACTTTCATCAAACACATATTTTACATTATGTCTGATACAATTGTTAAACATTGAGTTTAACAATTGCTTTAATTCTTCAGGTGAAAGAACTTTACATATTCTTTTTTGAATGTCAGATATTTTGTCAATTATCTTATCGCCATATGAAAAAATAATTCTATCATCTTGGATAAACACATATAGGTCAAACGATTGTGAATACCCATATTGAACTTTGTTACGTTCTTGAGAATAACAAAACTTCACACCACATGATTCGCTGTTAAGAATATTTTCCCATCCTATCCATTTTGAATAATACTTTTCTGTGATTTGTTTGTGATTCATGTTATCACCTTTTAACTTATGTAATTAGAATTACTGCAAATTTTCATAGAAAAGGTATTGAAGAATGAGAAGAAAAATAGGAGTGTCTATGTAGACACTCCTATTGGTGCCGCTGACCGGACTCGAACCGGTACGGTATCGCTACCAGTGGATTTTAAGTCCACAGTGTCTGCCATTCCACCACAGCGGCATTATGCCAACTAGTATAGCATATTTGGTTTATAAAATCAATATTTTGAAGGGGAGAAAGCTTCCGGAATTTGGTTAGAAAATTGTTTCTTGTATTCAAATTACGGGAATGCTATAATCAAACTGGATTCCTTTCCGGGATAAACAGCGACGAAAAGGCCTTGTGCCGGTAAAAAGGAGTGAAAGAGATGCCTTTTGCTTTTTGGGAAAATCGTTTGCTTTGGTTGGGAGTATTAGGGCTTTTGTGGAATGCCTTGTTCCTCTGGCTCTACTTATGGAGCCCGGGAAAGGGGTCGGTATGGTATAAAGGCGGCGCAACGCTTGGGTCTGTTTTGATTGCCGCAATCGGTGTTGCCCACAAAGGCGGAGAAAGCTGGATCCTTTTGGCAGCGGCATTTCTTTGCCTGGCGGCGGATGTTTGGATCCAACATTCCCTGATCCCCGGAGTGCTGGTTTTTTTGGCGGCGCATATAGGGTTCATCCTTTGGAACTGTGTCCAGGGAGGAATCCTTTGGTTGGGGTTTTTGTTGGGAATAGTCGGCTGTGTCATTTGCCTTTGGGCATACAGAACGTATATTTCCTCTTTTCGGGAAAAGGCCGTTCCCTTGGCGGTGTATGTGTTTGTACTGCTGAGTATGTGGGGAACAGCCCTCAGCCTTTTGTGGACTTTACGAGGCTCATCGGCTTTTCTGGCGTTTTTGGGGGCAACGTTTTTCCTGGCGTCCGATATGATCCTGGGCAATACTATTGCTACCGGGCGTACATCCGCCACCCGTGACCGGTGGGTGATGTGCCTTTATGAACCCGCCATTCTTCTTTTGTCTTTGAATGCTTTTTTTGGATAAAAAGTGTTTATGCTTTTATGTGGCAGTAAGCAGTAAAGGAGTTTTGTTTGCATGAATCTGAAAGAAATTTTGCAGGGAATGGTGTATTCCTGCAAAGAAAATTTGGAGATCCCCGTGACGGATATTGTATATGATTCCAGAAAAGCTGTGCCGGGCAGCGTATTTGTTTGCCTGAAAGGCGCTGTGGCGGATGGGCATCAGTATGCGGAAAAAGCCGTACAGGCCGGAGCTTGCGCGATAATTGCCCAGGATCCGGTAGCGGTGGAAAGCGTTCCGGTGGTATTGGTGCCAGATACTCGGGAAGCCTTGGCCCATATCAGCGCTGCTTTCTTCGGCCATCCCGGAGAAGAGATGACGGTTATCGGAATCACCGGAACCAAAGGAAAGACTACGTCGGCTTTTATGATCCGTTCGATTTTAGAAGCAGCGGGAATTCCTACGGGAATGATCGGTACCATCGGTATCCAGATCGGGGATACGGTGGAGCCTACGGAAAACACCACGCCGGAATCTTACGAGATCCAGAAAGCGCTGCGCCGGATGGTAGACTCCGGATGCCGGGCGGCTGTGATGGAGGCTTCCTCCATCGGGCTGCGGGAGCATCGGGTGGATGCCGTTCCCTTTACGGTGGGATTGTTTACAAACTTTTCCGAAGACCACTTGGGGGGCGCGGAGCATAAAAGCATGGAAGAGTATCTGGCTTGCAAACGGATGCTGTTTACTCGCTGCCAAACAGGAGTGCTCAATCGGGACGATCCCGCCTGGGAAGCAATGCTGGAAGGGCACACTTGCCAGGTGAAAACCTATGGATTTTCTGCTGAAGCGGATCTTCAGGCAAAGGAAAGCCGGCTGATTTCCAGACCGGGATTTTTAGGCGTAGAATTTCAAACTGCAGGAGAATGTTCGCTGAAGGCGGAAGTACCCATTCCCGGAACTTTCAGTGTTTATAACGCTTTGGGCGCCGCCGCGGTCTGCCGTGTGTTGGGCTTACCGGAACAAGCGATCGTTGAAGGACTGAGCCGGGTAAAAGTAAAGGGGCGGGTGGAGCCGGTTCCGGTTCCTGGCCCGTATACCCTGCTGATCGATTACGCCCACAACGCAGTCAGTATGGAGAGTATTTTGACTACCCTGCGGGAGTATCATCCCAATCGCTTGATCTGTATGTTTGGCGCAGGCGGAAATCGCTCCCGGACCCGCCGCTATGAAATGGGAGAAGTGTCCGGAAAATTGGCGGATCTGACCGTGATCACAGAGGATAATTCCCGCTTTGAGGATGTGATGGATATTATCGCGGACATCCAAACGGGCATCCAAAAGACCGACGGGAAATACGTTGTGGTTCCCAATCGAAAAGAAGCGATCCGGTATTGTATGGAGCACGCCCAGGAGGGAGATGTGATCGTTTTGGCCGGCAAAGGCCATGAGGATTACCAGGAGATCCGTGGAATAAAATACCATATGGACGAGAGAGAATTGATCGCCGAGATTCTGGAAGAGCAGCAGGAGGGTTCCCGATGAAAATGACAGTAGCGGAAATTGTTAAAGCTTGCGGGGGAATCCTTCTTTCCGGCGATCCGGAAACCGTAGTTTCCTCTGTTTGCACCGACAGCCGGCAGGTGGAAGAAGGGGCTTTATTCGTTCCTATCCGGGGAGAAAGAACGGATTCCCATATCTACATTGATGCTGTATTTGCCTCCGGGGCAGCTGCCACGCTGACCCAGAACGAAAAGGATAAACCGGATGGACGCCCCCGGATCTACGTTCCGGATACGGTGGAAGCTTTGCAGAAAATCGCATTGGCTTATCGCAGCCGTTTTTCCATTCCGGTGATTGGTGTTACCGGAAGTGTAGGAAAAACAACCACAAAAGAGATGGTGGCCCTGGTGCTTTCCGCTTCCTACAATGTAATGAAAACGGAGGGCAACCAAAACAGCCAGATTGGTCTCCCGCTGACGTTGTTCCGGCTGGAGGAATCTCATCAGGCTGCTGTAATTGAAATGGGCATGAGTGATTTCGGAGAGATGGCAAAGCTGGCGGCTATGGCCCAGCCTAGGTATGCCATTATGACCAATATAGGTATTTCCCACATCCAGCAGCTGAAAACCCAGGAAAATATTTTGAAAGAAAAACTGCACATCACCGATACGTTTACGGAATCCTCCGTATTGTTTTTAAATGGGGAAGACCCGATGCTGGCGTCTTTAAAAACCGGTTTGCCTTCGGTGCGGAAAGTGTATTTTGGGTTGCAGCCCTGGTGTGACTATCGGGCAGAAGCAATCGAGACTTCTCCCCAGGGGACCCGATTCCAATTTACAGGCCAGGGGGTATCCGTTCCTGTTTGGATCCCCGTCCCCGGAAATCACAATGTACTAAATGCTTTGGCAGGATTGGCTTTGGTCCATACTCTAGGAGGCAACGTGGAAGCAGGCGCCAAGGCGCTTTCCGGATATGAAACGCCTGCTATGCGTCAACAAATTCATAAGGTAAACGGGATCACTGTGATCGATGATTCGTATAACGCCAGCCCGGATGCTTTGCGGGGAAGCTTACAGGTCCTCTGCGGCTTCCCGGGGCGGAAGGTAGCTGTATTGGCGGATATGTTGGAACTGGGTGAAGCGGAAGAAAACGCTCATCGGCAGGTGGGAAAAACCGCGGCTTCTCTGGGTGTTGACTGTGTTTTTACAGTGGGGACACGAGCGGCATGGATCGCGGAAGAAGCCGCCTCTTCAGGGGTCAAAACGGTAAAAACTTTTGAGAATAATCAGGAAATCTCCGCTTTCCTGCGATCCTTTTTGCAGGAAGGAGATACCTTGCTGGTGAAAGGATCCCGGGGGATGCATATGGACGAGGTGGTTCAGGCAGTTCTGGGATTTGCTCATCTGGCGTAAACGGAAAATACAATATAAAAGGCAGCGGAAAATGTTCCGCTGCCTTTTTGCTGTCCATTGGATTGATAGGTTTTGAGGTGAGAAAGAAGCTATTTGTGCAAAATTATTTACGAAGATTAAATTGTGAATAAAATTTAAAGAATTTGTGTAAAGCTTGCACTTGTTTCATTTTTGTGGTAAACTGTAACCGATTTGTTACAAATTGTAATCTTTTCTTTATTTATGGATCAAACGAAAAGCTGCTTATGGATTATTTCGATGCAGCGGACGAATGAAACAGGAGGAAGTTTTCGATATGAAGAAGTTTTTTCGGAAGAGCGTAGCTGCGTTTGTTTCTGCGCTTGTTATGCTGGGTTCCGTTTTTACGGCGAATGTGGGAACTATTACGGCGGATGCTGCCGGAGCTACCGGTGTGGGTTTGGCGGCTCATGCGCTGAATTGTTATTATAGCGGATGGCAGTATAAGTATGGATATGCCGGGCAGACCATCAATGGCGTCACATACAGCGATTGCTCCGGAATGATCTATGCGTATGTGGGATCTTCCACGCCCAGAAGCAGTTCCGGGCAGATCAACGGCGCTTCTGTTTCCGGAAGCATTTCCACACTTCCCCGGATTCATGGCTTGGGCCTTTGGATGAGCGGACATGTAGGTGTGTACGTGGGCGGCGGCATGGCAGTGGATTGCCGCAGCGACGCGTATGATGTAGTTTACGAAGGTGTTAGCGAACATCGTTGGGTGAAATGGTATAAGGTTCCTGGTGTGTCCTATCCCACCACCGGTTGGGTGACCTTTGCGGGAAACAAGTATTATTATGAAAACGGACAGTATGTAGCCGGTGTGACCAAAGTAATTGACGGGGTAACGTATACGTTCGCTTGGGATGGGCGCATTACCAGCTCCTCCAGCGGGAGTGTTCCTGAGGACAATGCTTCTGTAGAAACGCCTTCCAGCGGCTCTGCCGGATCTTCCGGGTCCACGGGTTCTTCCGGATCTACCGGTTCCTCTGGTTCTACGGCTGGTTCCGGTACAGGAAGCACAGGTTCTTCCTCTCAGAGCGTGGCGCCTACCTATACGGATCTGGGCTTGGCTTCCCAGGGGTATGCCGTAAAGCAGCTGCAGCAGCGGTTGTTTGATCTGGGATATTACTATGACATGGTCAATGATTATTATGACGCGTTTATTCAGGACGCGGTAGCGGCTTACCAAAGAGCAGTGGGCTTGGAGGAGACCGGTGAGGCGGACGTAGCGACCCAGAAGAGTCTTTTTTCCTCCAGTGCGCCGGCCAATGCCAATAAAGGGCAGATTTACCCCGGGCTTCACAGCGGCTTGGTAAAGCAGATGCAGGGACGTTTGGTAGAATTAGGATACATGAATTGCGAGACTTCCTTCTTCTACGGGGATGCCACCAAGGCAGCCGTCCTGGCTTATCAGGAGCAGGCAGGCTTGGAAGCGGATGGAATTATGGATGCTGCTGATTTGGAAGTTTTGCATTCTGACGCAGCTGTGAGAGCTCCCGAGCCGGAGGAAGAGCCGGAGCCCGTGGAGAGTGAGGACGCTTCCTCTAAGAGTGTGCCGGAGACCAAGGGCGTGGCTGTAAACTCCAGCGTAACAGTTATGGAAGCCATCGTTCCCACGGTAGCGGCTGCGGAAGTTGAGCCCCAAAATGTGCAGCAGGATGCTTCCGGAGATGTTTTGTTTGCATTCCTGATCGTTCTGTTCTGTTCCGGTCTGACGGCAGGCGTGTTCGTGATTCGAAAATGCGGCGGCTTCCGGTATGTAGCCGTAACAGTTGCTAATAAGGCAAAGCATTTTAAAGAAAAAGGTTCCCACCACGCAAAATAAACATTGGATGAGTTGCTGAAACGGCGGCGCAGAGAAACTGCGCCGCCGTTTTTTATAGGGAATGATGTGAAAGAGATCTTATAGAAGAAGTCATGAAAGGCATCTTCCAACAAAATCTCTTTGCTTCTTTTAAAACCCGGAAAAGCGAAAGAAAAGAATTCAAGGCTGGGGAAGATTTTGTTTTCCCGATATTCGCTGGGCTTCAATACGAATAATGGCAGTCTTTTTTAAAGAGGTGTGCAATTCTTTTTCATAAAGGGCAGGAACATCCGGAGCGTAGCGTCGGCAAATGGCCAAAAGAGCGGACTCTTTTTCCTGTTCATCCTGCACCACCGCCGCTGTTCCGAAAACCAGGCAAGACGCATACCCCATAGTCAGACGTTCCTGTATAGGAAAGGCTTTGGAAACAAATGAAAGGCAAACCTGAGGCTGATACTTTAATGCCTGGAGCTTTTCTCCTTCTTGTGCACAGTGAAAGTAAAAGAAAGGCGGAAGATATACAGGAGAAATGGGAACACCGTACGGGGTCCCGTCCGGCATACATAGGGATAAAATGCCGTAGTCTGCTTTTTGAGCAATGGAAAGAGCCGTTTCCCGGCTGGTTTCCCGGTCTTTACGTCGCATAAAAGGAACCTCCTGTTTTTTAGATCAATTGGGCTTATAGATGGTTGAAACGCTGCGCGCCTCGGGTTTTCAGGTAGTGCCAGAATCCCAGGATTGCTGCCAGGAAAAGAAAAGCCCACACGGAAAAATAAAGTTCCGCGGAAATCATGCCATAAAGGGGAAGATAGAGCAATCCGGGGATCAGCAAAAACCCTAATGCCGACAAAGCGGCTACAATGGAAGAAGCGCTTTGTTTGATCAGAAGCGTTTCGTTGACCCAGTCGAAATTCGGCAGATGAAGGTTTACCACGACCCCGGATAAGGCGGATAAAACATTCAGGAGCTGAGGAATCAGAAGCAAGAGAAGCCCTTGCGGGAGGGACAAAGAAAACGTGATCCAGCAAACAATGGAATTCAACAAAAGAAAAGGAAGATTCAAAACCACAGAGGGAAGGGTTTTTGCTAAAATTACCGTCGGGGGAGGAACAGGCATACTCTTAAGGATCCATAAGCTTTTTCCTTCCAGAGAAAGGGCCACAGAGGACGCGTTGTTCAAAACGGAGAAAAACGCCAGAATCCCCATGCAAATGGGGAAAATCAGGGTTTCGGGGATTGCTTCCTGAAACATCAGCTCCAGCGCGTTTTGGTTCAGCAGCAGGAAAGCGGAAAACAAGAGAGAGAAAATACAGCCCACAGTAGTGTTCAGCATATAGGCCGGCAAAGTGAAAAAACGCTTAAATTCTTTAAAAAGCAGGGTTTGCAAAGGGCTGCGGAGGTCTTTTGCCGCCGCCGTACTTTTCTGCTTACTGGGGGCAGGGGAAGACAAAGCAAGCTTCCAAAAGGTTTTTGCCAGCAGCAGGCACACTCCTCCGAAAGGCAGCAAGCACCAAAGAAGCAGGGGAAAGAGAGCGGACGCATTCCCCAGACACAGCTGCCCAAACCAGTATACTGGAGGCAGGGCGATCTGCAGAGCGGATTGTATGGCATGGCCATGGATCAAAAGATCCGAAAAATAATTTTGCAGGCCAAAGAAGGCGCCGTAAAATCCTACAAACAGCAGCAAAGTAAGAACCACGGTAATGAAATTGTGATGCCGGATCCGAAGCGAGAGGACTGTGGTGATCCATCCGCAGGCGGTAGAGAGCGCCGTGGAAAGACAAAGAAGCAAAACACATCCCGCAATCAAAAAAAGAATTTGTAAAGGAGTTATGGCGGCAAAAGCGCCATAGACAAAAATGGCAGGCAATATAATGGGAAGAAGCAAAATCACTTCCATCAGCATCAAAAGGAAAAGGCGGCTGAGTAAAACAGAAGAAGGACGAATAGGAAGGCTTAGCAGGAATTCATTGTCCTTTGCCCGAAACAACTGAGAATGTACAGTGAAAATTGTCCCGATAAAACAAAGCAAAAGAGAAAAAAGCCCGGCCACCGAAAAATATAAAAGGGACAGCCCTGCGGGAACCAGAAAAGCGGCCATTTCATAAAAAAGGAAACCGGAGGATAAAAAGATGCAGACGATTACATAAATTGCCAAAAGCCCCATGAGGACTTTGGTGATCCCCCGCCTTTTCTTTGTACGGGACACTTTCCCAAACAGGGTGTTCCATAAAGATCGAAATTGAATTTGAAATAAGGACTTATTCATGCTGCTCCTCCAATTCCAGAAAGACTTCCTCCAGCGAGCTGTTTCCCCGCACTTCCTGGGTGGTGCCGCTGACCAGAAGCTTTCCTTGGCGAATAATGGCGATTTGGTCGCAGAGCTTTTCCGCTACTTCCAAAACGTGGGTGGAGAAGAAAATGGCGCCGCCTTCCTGGCAAAGCTCCCGCATCAGGGATTTTACAGTGTGTGCGGCTACAGGATCCAGCCCTACAAAAGGTTCATCCAGGATCATCAGCCGGGGCTGGTGCAGTAGGGCGGAGAGAATGGCCACCTTTTGCTTCATTCCGTGGGAATAGCTGCCTATGGTTTGGGAAAGGGAAGAATAAATATCCAGCATATTTCCGTATTTTTCAATTCTTTCCTGCCGATCCTGCCGGGAGACTCCGTAAATATCCGCTACAAAATTCAAATATCCCCAGCCTGTGAGAAATTCGTATAAGTCCGGGTTATCCGGAATGTAAGCCATTTTGCGATTGCACTCTAGAGGGTTCTCTTTTATGGAAACACCGTCTATATAAATTTCACCGCTGTCAAAAGGAAGGATTCCGCAGCAGGCCTTAATGGTGGTAGTTTTGCCCGCACCGTTGTGGCCGATAAAGCCGTAGATTTCTCCGGGGCGGATATGAAGGCTTACATGATCTACGGCTATTTTAGCGCCGTAGGTTTTTACTAAAGATTCGATTCGCAGCATGGTGCTCCTCCTTTGTGAATGAAGTAGGATTCCTTTTAGAATGTCTTTACAGAAGAAACAAAACAAGATTCCAATGAAGGAAAATTTTAGCGAAGGAAAATCCTGATTTCCAATAAAACCAAACAATTTTGCGTTTGGTCCGGAATCCACCAATATAATAGCGAAAAGAAAAGAAAAAATCAATAAGGAGCTGCTGTGATTTCTCTGTTTTTAGAAAAAGAGTATAAAAGTATAAAACAGCTCCATGGTCAACCGGTTTTCCCGGGATCCATGGAGCTGTAGCATGAAATGAAAATATATGAAAAAAGATTAAGAGGCGGTATTTTCAGATTTGCGGTGGTAATCTTTGGGAAGAGTAAATCCTCGGCCCTGCACTTCATTGACTTGGTGAATGACAATAAAGGCTTCCGGATCAATCTGCATGGCAAGATCGTTGATTTTCGAGAGTTCTCTTCCGGAAATAACCGTCAGCACACCCCAGGATTCATTTTGATCGTGCCCGCCTAAAATTTTGAACAGCGTGGTTCCTCTGTCCATTTTGCTCTGAATTTCCTGGCTGATCTGCAAATACGCTTTGCTGATGATTTTTACCTGCATTTGTCCTTTTCCAATGACCAGAGCCTTATTCAAAACAATGGTGTAAACCAGGATCAGCAGAAGGCCGTAAAGAACCTGTTCCGTGTCCGAAAACAGGAACTGAAACAATAAAATCAGGCAATCAAATCCATACATGGTGGCAGAAATGGAAAGGCGGAATTTCTTGTTCAGAACCAGCGGGGGAATATCCATGCCGCCGGTGGAAGCGCCGGCCCGGATTACAATGCCGATTCCTACGCCGATGATAATGCCTGCGAAAATGGAAGCCAGAAGCGGATCTTTTGTCAGAGGGGCTTCAGAGGTGATGGGAGCGAAGATCCTTTGAAAAATTTCCAAAATGAAAGGGTAATAAAAAGAGCTAAGTACGGTAGTTAAGGCAAATACTTTTCCTAAGGCGAAAAGGCCTAAAAGAAACATCAGCGCGTTAAAAATTCCTACAAATGCGGAAATGGAAATTCCAAAAAAATGGTTGGCAGCCAGTGCAAGACCTGTGGTTCCCCCGGTAATTAGTTGATTGGGAAGAACAAAAAGAGTAACGGCCAAAGCATACAGTGAATTTCCCAATAGAATAAAGAGAATCTTTTGAATGGACACGATTTCAGCTTCCTTTCTTTATTATGTTAAAGTGCAAAAAAAAAACGAACCTTACGGTTCGTTAAAATTTCTTTATTAGAGTTTTTTTGTGTATACAGTAATGCACAGACACTTCATTCCCATCTAAAAATCTATTGATTTCATCATAGCACAAATCTTGTGGTTTCGCAAGTTTTCAGGCGTGGATAAATTGCCGAAATATTCCTCTAAAAAGCGCGCAATCTCTGTCTTTTTTAAAAAAGACATGCTATACTAAAACAAAAGATCCATGGAAAATGAAGAAAAGAGGTGGAGAAATGCAGATGCAGAGAATGAATACAGCAGCGTGGGTCCAGCGGGAAATGGCTGGAAAGGAAAGGCTGATCCGGGTGGCCAGAGGAGAGGAAAAAGCGGATTTGGTGCTGAAAAATGCCCGATACCTCAATGTGTTCAGCAATGAGTTTTGTCAAGGTGATATTGCCATTGCGGAGGGGAAAATAGCCGGTATAGGAAAATATGAAGGAATCGAAGAGAAGGATGTAACCGGACGAATCGTTTGCCCGGGATTTATTGACGCCCACATTCATTTGGAAAGCAGTCTGGTGGAACCGGCGGAGTTCGCCCGGGCTGTGCTCCCTCATGGGACAACCACAGTGATAACGGATCCCCACGAAATCGCCAACGTTATGGGAACGGACGGGATCCAGTATATGCTGGAAGCCACAGACGGGCTTCCTCTGGATGTGGAATTTATGCTGCCCAGCTGTGTGCCTGCCACGCCTATGGATGAGAGCGGCGCAGAGCTGGATTATATGACGATTGACCCTTTCTTTTCCCATCCCAGAGTGCTGGGGTTAGCGGAAATGATGGATTATATGGGTGTAGTTCAGCAAGATCCTCAAGCGCTTTCCAAAATTTTGGCAAGTCAGAGCCATCACAAAAAAATTGATGGGCACGCTCCCGGCCTTTCCGGAAAATCTTTGATGGCCTATATAGCGGCAGGGGTTTATTCCGACCATGAATGCAGCGACTTGGAAAACGCCTTGGAAAAGCTTCGTCTGGGGCAGTTTATTATGATCCGGGAGGGGACGGCTGCCCAGAATTTGCATGCGTTATTACCTCTTTTAAAGCAGCAGTATGATTCTCGCTGTATGTTCGCAACCGATGACAAACATCCCAACGATCTTCTGTTTGGCGGCCATGTGGACTATATTTTACGGGAAGCCATTGGCTGCGGCGCAGATCCTGTATCCGCCCTGAAAGCATCTTCTTTCAGCGCAGCCCGCTACTTTTTAATGAACAATAAAGGGGCCATTGCACCGGGGTATTTGGCGGACCTGGTGATTTTAGAGGATCTTTCCGGCTGTACGGTCCTTGAAGTCTATAAAAACGGAAAAGCCGTTTATGCGGACCATCAGGTGCTTCCCTTTGAAACCCCGAAAGTGACTCCGGAGCTTTGGGAAAAGGCCAGAAACACTTTCCATATGGATCCTGTTGCGCCTGCGCATTTTGCAGCCGGTACGCTGCCTTTAATCGGCATGGTGGATAAAGAGATCATTTCCCGAAATTGCGGGACAGCGCAGGAAATTCAGCCGGAAAAGGATATTTTGAAAATGGCGGCAGTGGAACGCCATCAGGAAACCGGCCATATAGGCCTGGCTTATCTGCAGGGATATGGGCTGAAAAAAGGCGCCGTGGCTACCAGCGTTGCCCATGATTCTCACAATATTATCGCCGTGGGAGCCAGCGACGAAGAATTGGCTTTTGCCGTGGAAGAGATCCGAAAAATGCAGGGCGGGATCGTAGTGGTTGAAGGTGAAAATGTCCTTGCCTGCGTTCCGCTGCCGGTTGCCGGGATCATCAGTGATGCTCCCTTGGAAGAAGTGAATGCAGCATTGGAAGAGGCCAAGCAGGCAGCCTATCAGTTGGGCGTTTCTTCCGGAATCGACCCATTTATGACCCTTTCTTTCATGGCGCTTCCTGTGATTCCTTCCCTCCGGCTAACAACCAAAGGTGTTTTCGACGTAGAACGCTGGGAGTACATCCGATAAACTTTTGCCGCAGAAAGAAAGAAAAACACGCTCTCCCAGGCACAACGTGCCGGGGAGAGCGTGTTTTGAATTCGAGGATGTATAATTAGGGAGATATAATCTCAGGTATAAAGTGGCCCATAAGCGGCGCAGGCTTTGTAATCAGCCGATTCCAAATTTTCCGTGCCGAAGGCAGCCCATGCGTGGGGACGGTAAATTTTTTCCTGGGGTACGTTGTGCATAGCTACGGGAATGCGAAGCATGGAAGCCAGTGTAAGAAGATCCGCGCCGATATGCCCGTATACAGTTACGCCATGGTTAGCGCCCCAATTGGCCATTACGCTGTAAACATCCGTAAAGGCGCCTTTCCCGGTGAGCCGAGGAACAAACCAGGTGGTGGGCCAGGTGGGATCCGTGTGTTTGTCGATCGTTTGGTGAATGGCGTCCGGCAAATCGGCGGTGAACCCTTCTGCAATCTGCAGAACCGGCCCGATGCCTTCCACAATATTGGCCCGCAGCAGGGTAACCGGCATTTCAGCCCGGCAGCGAAAATGACTGGAGAATCCGCCTCCACGGAAATATTCATAGTTTGCCCGGCACCAATCTGTAGCCTGCAGACAAGCTTGCATATCCGCGTCGGTCATTTCCCAGAAGGGCTTCATAACGTTCTCGCCGGCAGCATTGCGGCTGGCGCCGCTTCCGTCCAAAGCGGTGGCTCCGGAATTGATCAGGTGAATGAAGCCGTTTGCGGCCAGTCCCTCCGGCTTGATTCCGGTGACTCTCTGGCAGGCTTCCGGGCTCCAGTATGTCCGTACGTCGTGGAAACAGGGGGCTGTGTGGGAAAGCAAACTGCCCAGCAGCATGGCCACGCCGTTCATGGTGTCGTTTTCCGTAGCAAAAGGAGTGGGCATTTTGGGGCCGTTCCAGTCAAAGGTGCTGGCCATAATGGCCTCGGTGAAGTCTGCGTTGGGGAGCCAGTCCGTCCACATTCTTTGCCCCTGGAACCCGCCGGCCACAGCATTCCGGCCCAGGGCTTCCTCGTGCCACCTCAGATCATGGAGCTTGGGATTTCCATAAAGAATATCCCGGATCACCAGGGTCATTTTAGCAATGAATTCCCAGTCTTTTTCCGGTGGAACGGTTTTGGAACGGGTGATAATAGAGGGAAGAGATTTCCCGGCATTGCAGTCAAAGCCTTCTCAGCAGTTGGCTTTGATCCAGGACAGAGCTTTTTCAGATGCTGTACCACCACAACGGCAATACGGTATTTGTCCGCGAGAGACTTTAACAATCCGATGTCTTTGTAGTCGGCTGCGTACAAATTGGACTCTCCGCTGTTTTCCCGAACCTTCTGCAGGGTATCGATGATGACGAGATTCGTGTCGGGATGCTCTGTGATAAATCCTTCGATCTGCCCGCACAGTCCGTCCGATAAAGATTTGGACAGCGTTGCGAAGTGGAGGTTATCCGGCGCGCCCTCCGTCAGATCCATCAGCCGCTGCTGGATACGGTTGAGGCTGTCCTCTAAGCACAGCGACAGCACCGTTCCTCTTTCTGTCTGCAGATTCCAGAACGGCTTGCCCTGCGCTACCCGCAGGGAGAGCAGGAGTAGCAGCCACGATTTTCCTGTCTTGGCGGCTCCGGCTAAGATATGAAGCCCCTGCGGCAGCAGGCCGTCTACCACAAACCGAATCTGCGGCAGCTGCATATCCAGCAGGGTTTGCCCGTCTATGGTTTTGATTTTTTCTTTTTTCATGCTCTTTCCCTTTCCTGAGTTTTGGTTTTTATTTGACTCCGGTTGCAGAACAATCATATGCGCATCAGCCCCTTTCAAAGTTTTTTGGTCAAAACAAAAAGCCGTTACATACGCAAACGAATACAGCGGGAGGAGTCCCTCTCGCTTGGCATTCGCCTATGTATGTAACGGCTTCAGCAAAAC
>CALWUW010000017.1 GCA_944384815.1 uncultured Clostridia bacterium | reverse complement strand
TTAACCCACACATCGATTTCCTCTTTGCTTGGTTTCTCAAATAAATCTCCAAATTTAGCGGCAAGATTATCATCAACATAATAGGCACTTGTTTTTTCGGCTAATATTGCACTGTTTCTTTTCTTTAAGCGTGCCCTCCAAGTCTCATCGCCAATATCGATGTAATGGAATTCGCACTCTATATTTCGGCTATTGTAGAACTCGCGGGCATAATCTCGTTCTTCTTTCTTCCAGAAGCCCCAATCAAAGACCACATTGATTCCGGTCTCAATGAGCTCCAATGATTTATCGAACAAGTAGTTCCGTGTTCTTTCCACGTAATCATCATGATTATCACCGCAATGCTGACCGAACAAAGCCAGCGTTATTTCATCTACAGAAAGCAGCACCGCCTTATATTTCTTTCGCAGCTGATGGGCGTAGGTACTTTTACCGCTGCAGATCTTTCCGCAAATTAAAAATATTTTTACCATTTTAATCTCCTTATCATTTTCTAACTTTCATCAGCAGGAAGTTCGGTTTATGGAAATCTTTTTCCCAACTTTTATCCAGCTCTATTATTTCCTGTGTCGGAGTAGGTTCAAGCATGGTTTCAATGGTGAATCCAGCCGAACATAATGCGTTGATTATTTTGGAAAAAGTGCGATGATATTTTTCCACGCCGTCAACTATCCATGTTGTACTGCGCTTTCCGCAACGTGAATAGTCCGTTAATTTGTAGTGAAGCACGTTTCCATTCTCATCCTTCGCCCAGCTTGCACCAGCGATCGGTGCTGTGGTTAGAGGATGCTCCTGGGAAAATATGAAATATCCGCCCGGAGTTAACACCTCATATACACTTTTTATAAACGCATCAAAATCTTCCATGTAATGCAGCGCAAGAGAACTGAATACCACATCATAGTTATCCTTGATGAAAGATAAATTGCTCATATCTGCACGGATGAACTTGATGTCGGGGTGTTCTTCCATTGCCACAGCAAGCATCTTTTCAGAGATATCTACACCCACAACCACAGACGCTCCCAGAGCTTTGAACTCCGCACAGTTCTCACCATACCCACAACCAAGATCCAAAACGGATTTTCCCGCCAATTCCGGTGATAGAGAAAATAGAGCAGGCTTTTCCTCCACATTGTTGGCGCTGTATGGATTGCCGCGAAGCTTCTTATATCCTTCAAAGAATGTTTGATTGTCGTATATGTTCTGTGATTTACTCATTTCAAATCCTCCATAGACTCAATTTCACTATCATAATATTGTTCCTGAAATCTAACAGCGTCAGCAATTTCTTCTGCCGTAAAGCTCGTCCCCTCGGGTGCCATTACCAGCTTATCTTCCTCATCGTTATGCCGATGAACAATACCTATAATTTTTCCGGTAAATTCAGATACAGGAACATCCACGCCTAACAAATAAACATCCAACTCCTTGCCATCGCCACCCAGGATACCGGGGATATAGCCATAGTTGATGGGATAGAGGATATTATCATGTTTCGGATGAATGCTTCCCATGGGTCTGTCAATGGAAATCGTCACTGTTTTCCCCAGATACGATTTGACCAGTGCCTTTCGCAGAGTATAAACAATAAAGTCGTGCTTACCTTTCAGGTACTTTTCTCTGCCGCTGTCGACAGGAGTTTGTTGGGCAAGAGATACTTTTAAGTCTTCATAGGCTTTTGCAGCCGAAGGAGTTTTGTTCAGGTAATCTCTAAAGTTTATGTAGTTGATCCAATCCATGCTGTTCGTCTTAACAACATGGATAAAATGAGTCTGCAAATCTCCGGAACCGTCATAGAAGTTCCCGCAAGCAAACAACAGTTGATCTGGAAGAGAGGCCTGTGCGCTGGGGCGGTAATAAAAGCCGGCGTCTTTCAGCTGTTTTTCGTAGGCTAAGATGTGGTCAAAGTCATCGACTGCAAGTGCAATATCAATAATAGGCTTTGCTTTTATGGTGAGAATAGATGTGCTGCCAACGTGTTGAATGTCTTTGATTACATCACCTAAAATTTCTTTCAGACGGACAATGGTATTCTGAGCCTCGATTTCCCATTCTTTTTCGTGTTCGCACAGCTGAACTGCGCCGCGTTTTAATCCGAGCATTATTTACACCTCCTTCATTGCTATAAACGGTGGTTCAAAACCACTTACACGGAATTCTTAGCATAGGACTGTTGTTTATCTCAAATCCAAGTCCTTCGTAAAAACTCACTTTTTCGGGGATGGTTTCAAGGGACCATTCCGAATTTGGGTAGACAGCGATACACTTTCTAACTAATTCAGAACCTATCCCTTGTTTTTGATATCCCGGTAACACGGCCAGATCGAAAATGGCTGAACGAAACATGGTATCACTTAATGCTCTAACGCAACCAACCAGTTTATCTTCATCCCAAGCGGAGAACACTAAAGTAGAATGGATGAATGGTTTGTTAAAGTTTGCAAGCATTTCCGGTGTCATTTCTTTGGTTCCATCCGACCAGCCTACCGCAGCAAACAATGCTGACAACTGATCACATGGTAAATCTTTATTGTTTTTATAGGTAATACTCATTTTATACAACCTTTTGACGCATCCAGTTCACTGACTGCTTCAATCCTTCAATTGTTTTTGTCTCCAATACCACACGACACTTTTGATCTTCTGCCAGCGATAGGTATCTATCAAGGTCTAATTCTCCTGCACCAAGTGCTAAGTGATTTTTCTTTCCTAAAGCATCATGCATATGCATATGGCAAAGATGCCCTCGATTCTTAATGATATAAGCCTCATCAAGATTTCCGCATCCGTGATTATGACCGATATCAAAAGTCAAACCAAACACCGGAGATTGAAGAAGTATATCTAATGCTTCCTTCTGAAAATCCGGCCAACCATTACAGTTCTCAATGCACATCTTTATATCGGCTTCTCCAATTGCTATTTCGCACAACAGACGGAAATCAGCTATACTTTTCAAATATTGATCGCGATATTCAGCAAAAAGATACACTTTTTTATCTGGGAGAGTAAAGTATACGCCTCGTGATAAATGCATGTTTATGATTGAAACGCCAAGGTCCTTAGCCAACGCAATGGTTTCTACTACTGTGCGTCGGTATCCATCTGCAATATAAGAATTAAAATCACTGATGTTGAGATTCTCATCCAAATGAATTGTGTAGAATATCTCATACTTGTTTGCAACATCATTGAAGTGCTCGACATCAATGTTTTGCAGTTGATACTGTGGCAAATTCATGTTGAGTTCTATAAAATCCAAATTGAAATCCTTGCAGAGAATAGCACAGTCTTCAAGGGTGTTCGTTTCTATCAAGGTTGGCATTCCAAACAGCATTTTTGCACCTCGCTTCTTTTCAATTCCTTCTTCAACACATCCGCGAACTTCTGTATCGATTCGCCAAGCGTCTGAGCATAATATATGCCTTCTTCAATAGCTTCTCTTTTTGCAGCCTCCAGAGGTGTTTCATTATTTTCACCCCCACCGGCAATAAACTGCCATTGATCAAAGTCAGCACGATGAAATACACAGTACATTAGAGATTCATTGATCATTCTGTATGGTATTGCAAGAATTTGAAATGGTGCTCTCATTCCACCCTCCCCTTTCTTGGTTAAAAAGTCTTAAATATATATAAACAGGGAATAAATTATATCAAAAAAATATATTTTTTTCAACAAAAAAGACAAAACGCACCGGTAAATATTTCCGAAAACACAAAACGTGTGCCGCTCAAATTTCTTTGATACAGCACACGTTTTAAATGCAAGGCTATTCTTTTTGTTTTATCCCACCGATTTCATATGCAGACGCAGGCGATCGGAAATCATGGCAATAAACTCGCTGTTTGTGGGTTTGCCCCGGGTGTTGTGGATGGTATATCCAAAATAAGAATTAAGAACATCTACATCTCCCCGATCCCAAGCCACCTCAATGGCGTGGCGAATGGCACGTTCCACTCTGGAAGGCGTCGTTTCATATTCCTTTGCGACACCGGGGTACAACCGTTTGGTTACCGCGTTGATAATTTCCGGCGTACGAACTGCCATAAGAATGGAATCCCGCAAATAATGATACCCTTTAATATGAGCAGGGACCCCGATCTGATGAAGGATCTCGGTGATCTGCACCTCTAAATCATCAGGAGAATTTACTTCTCCGGGCATATCCCTTTTCTCATTGACTAAATGTGAAATCCGATGGGCCAGTTCTCTACCGTCAAAGGGACTTACAACGAAATAGGCCGCTCCCGAGCTTAATACCTCTCTTTCCAACCGGGGACTGGTAAATCCCGAAAGGATCACAAACAAAGGCTGCTTTCCTCCTCGGGAAGCACAGGCACGCATCACGCCGATCCCATCCAAACCCGGCATAAACAGGTCTGCCAAAACCACTTCCGGGTGTAATTCTTCAATCTTTTCCAAAAGCTTTAGTCCATCCTTCGCCGAAGGTAAAAGCTCCATCCCTTTTTCTGCAAAGTCCTTACTATATTTCTGCACAAAATCCTGCACATCTTCAGAAACCAAAATTTTCACACGTTTTTCCATATATAGTCCCCCTATTTGATTGATTGCACCGTAATATTACCATATATTGGTATAAATGGCAATACATTTTACAGATATTTTTTAAATTTACAGGGAACTATATTTTTAAAATCGAATATATTATTTTTATGCCACTTTTGAGAAATGATGGATTTCCTCTGTTTCTTGAGCAATTTCCAGCATGTTCTCTGCAAAAATCCCGTATCCCCTGGTGGGATCGTTTACAAACACATGGGTCACAGCCCCAACTAATTTCCCATTTTGCAAAACAGGGCTGCCACTCATTCCCTGAACAATTCCTCCAGTTTTTTCCAGCAATCTTTCATCCGTTACTCGGATAACAAAATTTTTCCCCTCTCCGTCGCCGTGATAATTCACCGCTTCAATACAGGCATCGTAATAAACGGGGTCGCCGTTATCCACTGTGGTATAAATTTTCACCTCTCCAGGACACACATCCTGCTTATAAGCTACTTCTACCACTTGCCCTTCCGGCGGCTGGGACATCGTTCCGTATACGCCCGATTCAGTATTGGCATACATTTGCCCTATCGCTTCATCCTGGGAAAAATATCCTCTTAATTCGCCGGGATCGCCCCGCTTTCCTTTGGACACCCCACTGATTGTCACCGGCAGGATATCTCCGGATCGAAGAGGCATCAGCTCCGCCGTATCAAAGTCGCATACGCCATGTCCCAGGCCGCCAAAACGCCCAGTAGACGTATCATAAAAAGTCAGTGTGCCGATACCGGCGGTGCTGTCCCGAACCCACATTCCCGCCTTGTAGCACTGCTCGCTTTGAGAGTAAGCAGGATACAGTGTGCAGGAAATTGTCGATCCGTCACGAATAATTGTCAAAGAAAGGGGATTTCCCTGGCTTTTTCTGCAATATTCGGCAATTTCTTCATTTTGGTTTACTGGGTTGCCGTTAACAGACACAACAATGTCACCCGTCTGGATGCCGGCTGCTTCCGCCGGGTTTTTCCAACCATCTTTTGTGGAAATTTCCGCCAATTTTACCACCATTACTCCATTAGTAAACATACGGATTCCAAAGGGAGTTCCGCACAAGGTAACAGACTGAGGCTGCGTATGGGTAATAGAAATGGTTTTCACCGGAATGACATTTAATATTTTAAGCTGTGCTGTGCTTTGGTTTCCCGGCATACCATAAGCAAATACATCTCTATCTTTTTCCATGGCTTCCACGCTGAAAGCGGCCGACGTAAAGCGCAAATCTTCCCCCATGGGAAGATAATAGGAATCCGCTGTGGACTGAGCTGCCGATCCAATCACAGCAAATAACGCCGCGCAGCAAACTGCGGCCGCTTTTGTTATTCTTTGCATCCATTTTCGAATGGTTCTCACCTCCTTTCCTAAACATTACTCTAACCTGCCACTGAAAAAATATAATAACAGATATTCGATATACTGGTACCTTTTGGAAATTTACTAAGTGTTTCGCCGAAAATCAGGAAAAGGAAAATTTTTATATATGTAAAGAAATAGTGCCGTACGCGAAGAAACACTCTGGCGAATCTTTTGTAAAAATATTGGATTCCCTTCATGTTTGGAAATTCAAATGGAAACTCTATAAAATTTACATATTTTCCGAAAACAGAGGAATAACTTTTGGGTTGACAAAAAGTAAACAATTGCGATTTTCATAGATTTTTCTGCATAATCCCGGAACAAATTCGGAAAAAAGACAGATTTCTCTGTGGTATAATAAGTTCTGGCCGTTAGGGGAATTTCCGAACAGCCAAAGCCTATAACACGGAGGGACAACGCATGATCACAGATTTAACACAAGGCAACCCATCCCGAATTCTTTGGAGGTTTTCTCTGCCAATGCTGTGCAGTTCGATTTTTCAGCAGCTTTATAATATTGCTGACAGTGTAATTGCCGGACGCTTCGTGGGCGAAGACGCACTTGCCGCCATTGGCGCCTCCTATCCTGTTACTATGATTTTTATGGCAGTAGCCATGGGGTGCAATATAGGATGCTCTGTTGTCATCTCCCAATTGTTTGGAGCTAAACGCTACGGAGAAATGAAAACCGCCGTAAAAACGTCGTTTTCCGCTTTTACCATCCTTAGCCTTTTGCTTACCCTTTTAGGATTTTCCATTTGTTCGCCTCTGATGCGTTTGCTGAATACTCCTCAAAGCATCTTGGCAGACAGCGAAACTTATCTGCAAATCTACATAGGCGGCCTAGCTTTTCTGTTCCTATACAACATTGCCACCGGTGTTTTTACAGCTCTAGGTGATTCCCGGACACCTCTTATGTTTCTGATCGCTTCTTCGCTGGGAAATATCGTCCTGGATATTCTCTTTGTCACTGCTATTCCTATGGGTGTGGCCGGCGTGGCTTGGGCAACTTTTTTGGCGCAAGGCATTTCTTCCGTGTTGGCCGTAGGAACGCTGCTGCTTCGCTTGAGAAAAATTGAAAGCGAAGAAAATTCTCCGCTGTTTTCCCGGGAAATGTTGGGAAGAATTTCCCGGATCGCCATTCCCAGCATTTTACAGCAAAGTTTCATTTCCGTTGGAAACCTGTTTGTTCAGGCTTTGGTAAATATGTTTGGTCCCGCAGCGATCGCCGGATATTCGGCCGCTGTAAAGCTTAACACCTTTTCTCTCACTTCTCTTACTACACTTGCCAACGGAGTTTCCAGTTTTACCGCACAAAATATCGGCGCCGGATCTTCCCAACGTGTGCGGCAGGGATTCCGGGCAGGAATCAAAATGGGCATCATAGTGGCCGTTCCCATCACACTTCTGTTTGTTTTAGCCGCCCCGCAGATGATCTCCATCTTTATTGAAAACGGAACGGAAAAAGCCTTGGGAACAGGGTGTGAATTTTTACAAATTGTCGCTCCGTTTTATGCATTGATTTCCGTGAAGCTTATCGCAGACGGTGTGCTTCGCGGTTCAGGATCCATGCTGTACTTTATGATCACCACCTTTTCCGATCTTATCCTACGGGTAATTCTGGCTTTCGTATTCGCTTTGGGCTTTTCTATGGGAACCACGGGTATATGGATCTCCTGGCCGGTGGGCTGGGCCATCGCTGCCATTTTGTCCGTGGTATTCTACAGACGGGGCGTTTGGGATCCCGTAAAAGTCCGCACCTGAAGAAGTTTCTTTGGCCTTTGCTTTGCAACGTGTTTTTTCATTATTTTTCAAAAGCGACATCCAAAACAGGATGTCGCTTTTACTTTTTCTAAAAATAGAGTCTGTAAAATTTTATGGAAAAATAGTTTTAAAATAGGCTTCATTTTGCCGCACAGCCGGATGATCCGGCTTGAATTTTTGGCTTTTTTTATGCCAAAAATAAGATTTTTTTAAATCTCCCAATTGAAAAAAGCAGACGCAAAGTTGGATACAAGGCAAAAAACCGCTGCAATCGGGGTAGGAAAAACCTCCAAACGGAACAGGTTTTGCACGCAAAGCCATTTTATACCAATAAACAGCCATGGGGACATTTTTCTGTTCCAGGAAGCAGCGCCCTATATCGCAACATACTTCTGCCCGAGGAAATCCCCACTGAAAACTTTGAAAAAGCGCAGACAATGCGTACTCCGATTTATTTTTCTTATACAGACAATCCGAAAGAACACGGCAAGCTTCTATTTTGTTTTCCGCCCATCCATCCTCTCTTTTTAAAAAATTCCGCAGCTGGTGAATGGCTGCCTCATACTGTTTATGATCGTACAATTCACGGGCATAATAATACTGCTCTCTGGCATCTAAATTTCTTTTCAGCAGACATTTTTCAAAAATTTTCAGATTTCTGTCCGAATGGGATGGCTTTATTTTCCGATGGGTAACGGCGGCAGAACTATGCACGATTTTTCCGCTGGGCGGAATGGCTTCGTGCACCGCTCCCAACCAGCGGAACTGTTTTTCCCTTCGCAGCAAACGTTCCCGGTCATACAGCACCGTCGGTGCACCATCCTGGTCAAAAGAAACGTGATACGGCATCATAACCACATCCGTGTGGGGATCCAAGGTCTCCTTAAGATGAAGAAATTCCTTTTGATCCTTCGGCAGAATCACATCATCCGCATCCAACCACAGCAAGTATTCTTTGCTGGCTTTTTCAAAAGAAACGTTTCGCGCAGCGGAAAAATCATCCACCCAAGGGAAATCATATATTTTATCGGTATAACATTTTGCTATTTCCTTGGTAGCATCTTTCGATCCGGTATCTACAATAATGATCTCATCTACAATTCCGGCCACGGAATCCAAGCAACGTGCCAATACTTCTTGTTCATCCTTAACAATCATGCACAGGCTTATTGTGATCATTTCCCATATCCTCCCATTCCAGCAAAGGAGGGCATATACATGCCCTCCCCAAAAATAAGCCTTATAAGTGAACCTTAACCACCGTTAGGAATATCTCCTAACCGAACCAAAGTCAGAGAAACAGTACCGTACTGATAGGGATTTGACGAAGCTCCCAGCACTTCCAGTGTGGAAGGAACGGAAGACACCGTTACGGGCGTGGTAAAGGCCACTGTGCTGGTCTCCGAAGAGCTTTGGAACGTGTGCTGAGAAGCAGCTCCAGGCACATTGGATCCGTCCTGCGCAAGCGTGACTCCCAGATTCACAGGAAAAGAAGCATCGGATTCCGGCGAAAGCGCACCGTTAAAATAAGCCATATAGACACCTGGCTGCTGGATGGTAAATGTGCCCGTCCCATTGGTATGAGAAACAGCTGTTCCATACGTGGAAGCATTTCGATCAAACAGCAGCGGTGATCCGGCTGTTCCCTGTTGCGGCGAGGTGGAATACGCAGACAATAACTGTACAGGCTCTGCGGAACCCGTGGCTCCCCTGGGAATGGTAAAATCCAAAACAGCCGCTTGCTGTGTGCCGGAATTTACCACGGAGGCCGCTGTTCCCGGATCTCCGGTGGTAACATTTCCCACCTGAACCGTAGCGGCATCTCCATCTGTTCCCGTAGGACCGGTAGGTCCTGTGGGACCGGTAGCTCCCGTAGGACCGGTTACTCCTGTGGGGCCGGTTACTCCCGTGGGCCCGGTTACTCCCGTGGGGCCGGTTACTCCCGTGGGACCGGTTACTCCCGTAGGACCGGTTACTCCCGTGGGGCCGGTTACTCCTGTGGGGCCGGTTGGTCCCGTGGGGCCGGTCGCTCCTGTGGGGCCGGTTGCTCCCGTGGGGCCGGTGGCCCCGGTAGGGGCGGT
>CALWUW010000016.1 GCA_944384815.1 uncultured Clostridia bacterium | reverse complement strand
CCTTGCAGTTCATACCAAAGTTCGTTCTGTTCGTTGTAGATGTACTTATCCATTTTGCAATCCTCCAATATGATTGATTTACCTACAATTCAATCATTCCGGCCGATTACAAAAGCACAAGGGAGAGAACTTCCTTACGAAACCTCTCCCTTGTGGGAGCTTTTTGTTTTTCCGTAGCAACATATACCCTTGTTAATGCTTTGCAAAATATAAGCACAACGTTTTGGATTCGACTTTCCATATTGTACCGACTATTGCTGCTGTTCTTACTGAATATCAACTGACAGTTGACCGTTCTCTAGAAAATTGAAACCACCAATCCATTTATAAATTCGTAATGATACAGTATAATCCCATTATAGTATAGGAGGTGCAGCCAATGATCAACAAGTTAGAGGTTGGAAAACGATTATGCGTCCTTCGCAAAAAAGAAAACTATTCACAAGCAGAACTTTCTGAAATACTTCAAGTTAGCCCACAGGCAGTAAGCAAATGGGAAACCGGCATATCGCTACCTGATATAGAAATTCTTTTAAAGTTATCATGGCTTTTAAAAACTTCCATAAATAGTATTTTAGAGGGCGATGACTATATCGAAGAAGTTCCCAATGTTAACAGAGAGCATATTTTTTTAAACCGGATTTTGATGTGTCCACGATGCCGCCATGCGCTTAAGTTCAAAATAAATCATAATGGAAATATTGTGTATAGATGTGACAATAACCACGAGTACGCCGTAGTAGACGGTGTTCTGGATTTCAATACCAGAGAAATTCCCGGAGAACTCTGGTCATTATCTCTCCGTAATTATGATGCGTATTTACAAGGGCAGCACTCTCCCCATAATTCCAATTATGATAGGGGACTAAACCAAGCTGATGTCATATGGAAAGTAATTGAAAGCAAACGTCCCAGAATCATACTGGACATGGCCTGCGGCATGGGAATAGGAATCAAGAGTCAAATCGAAAGGATAACCTGGCCTGTTACAATTATTATGGTAGATATCAGTCATAGAATTTTAAAATGGAATAAAATTTTTTATTCTACAGAACATAAGAATCCGTTTGTTCGTATGGTATATTTAGCTTGCGACGGTTCTAATCTTCCCATTATGAATAATGCCGTTGATTTGGTATTTTCATACGCGGGATATGAAAGTATGCAGGCTAAAATGATGGACGGCGTTCGTGAAGCTTATCGAGTACTGAAAAACGGCGGATGCAGCGTTTACACAAAACTAGCCATTGAAGATTTCAAAAGCGAAAATTCCAAAACTTGGATTCGTCTGCTGCTTTCCTCTCTCGAAGAAGAAGAAAAAGATTGGTGGAAAAAAGAACTTATTGACGCACATCAATGGATTGAAGAATGCAAAAAAATCGGCTTTACAGAAAATAGCCATACCAAGATTTATGGGGAACTTCCCGCACCAAAGACAAATAAGTTTCCCTTTAAAAATGAGATGGCGCAGTGGATGGCAGAATATGTTTTCGTATCCCTTAAACCATAAACAGGAAACAGGCAATTTTAACGGATATCTCTATATAAATCGTAAATATCTATATTTTTCCCGTAGAAAGCTTTGGCACGCAAGGGGTGTCTGAGCTTTCTTTTTTGTTATGAATTTCTCGCTGGTACCCACATTTACGGCACTATTTATTTCATTTTTCCCAGCGGCTCCCTTTCCCCTTATTTTTCAAAAAATCGCTCCTTCCCCCACCAATCCGGAAGCAGTTCTTTCAGCCGCACGGTCTTTCTTTGCTCCAGATCCAGCAAAATCTCGATTTCTCCGCTGTCTTTATCCAGCTGCATCATAGATTCCCGGCACGCCCCGCAGGGAGGCCCCACTTTTCCTCCGGGCATTACGGCCACAATCTTATCAATTTGGCTTTCTCCGTTTGTGATCATATTGGCAATGGCATTTCGTTCCGCGCACATCCCCAATGTGCAGGCTGTATCAATGCAGACGCCCACGTAGATATTTCCCGCTTTTGTCAGCAGCGCGGCCGCCACGCCTCCCGCGTCTATAAACGGTGAGATGGTTCTCCCGTTCTGCACCTGAACCGCTGCCTGGTAAAGCTTTTCCCAAACGCACATGTTTCTCTCTCCTTTCCTGCCGTCATTGCGGTTCCAAAGTGACTACGACCAATTCCGGCGTGTTGTTGATCCGAACAGGAAGAACGGAATTTCCCAACCCCCGGCTAATAACCATATCTGTCTCACCCTGGTGGTGAATTCCTTCCGTATACTTGGGGAAAAAACCCTGATGGGGCGCAAAAAGCCCTCCAATAAACGGAAGCCGGATTTGTCTTCCATGGGCATGCCCTGTAAGCACCAAATCCGCCTGGGCTCTTACGTATCCGTTAAACAGCTCCGGCCGATGGCACAAAACCACATTATAATACCCGGGCTCCAGAAGAGAAGCCAGTTTTGTTTCCACCATGGATTCCTGGATGCCTCCCCAATTCTCCGGTTCCGTGAAATCCGGATCTTCCACTCCCGCCAGGTTGATTTTCGCGTTTCCTTTTCGGATCCATTCTTTGGCGTCGTCCATTTTGTGTACACCGGCATCTTTTAATCTTTCTTCCCATTGCCGAAGTTCCTTTATCCTTGCTTCGTGATTTCCCGTCACATAATAAACGGGAGCGATCTTTTTCGCATCCGCAACAAATTGCATGGCTTCCTCAAAATCCGTATGAGCGGAATCCACCAGATCACCGGTTATGGCAATAATTTCAGGAGATTCCTTTTCAAGAAGAGCAATCAATTTGTCTCCCCAGGGATGGTTGTGCAGATCCGCGATGATCGCTATTTTAAACCCTGAAAAATCCCGGGGAATCTTGCTGCTGCTTATAGGGACATACGTTGTGGTTATATGATGATTCGTTCCAATGATCCACCCTGCAATAACGCACAAAACCGCGGCCAGACAGCACAAAATCAAGGGCTTTTTCTTTTTATGTTCTTTTCCCTTCAAGGCTTTCTCTCCTTTCCTCTTTTCTCTTTTTTCTTTTTTTCTCTTTCTCTTTTCTTCCCGCCATTCACCTTAATTTTAAAAACCATCCGGCCAAAGATAGATCTATAAATCCCCGAAAATTCCTCTTATAGGGCAAGACCGGCCTTCCCGTCTTTTTTTAAGACCGAAAAGGAGGCTCGCTGATTCCTCTCAGCCTTCTTTGAAACCGCCAAGCTTCTTGAATCCAAAAACGCTGACCAGCAACGTAAACAATTCCGCCGCGGGAAACGCAAGCCAAACACCCGTTACTCCTAACCATCCGGAAAGAAGGAAGGCAAAGGCAGTGATGGCGATGACCCCTCTTAAAACGGCAATAACCGAAGACTCCTTCCCTTTACCGGTGGCGCTGCAGAACCCTGCTTTCACAATATTGAAAAACGCAAACAAAAAGCCTACAAAATACAAGCGCATTCCCCACACGGCATAGGCTTCCAGCTCCGGGGAATTCTGGCTGTTAAAAACAGACACCAGCGGCTGCGCAAACAGCACCGCCAAAAGCACCAATACTACGGCAAAAACCCCGGCGATCTCCAAAGAATGCCGGTAGATCCTTTTTTCTCCCTGCTCATCGCCTTTTCCGTGGCTTTCACTGGCTAACGGCTGCAGCCCCTGGGAAATGCCGTTAAAAAGAGCGGTTCCCACCAGCGCCGTATTGGCGATCACCCCATAGGCTGCTACAGCCGTGTTTCCCGCCAGGCGCAGCAGGATCAAGTTAAAAACCATGGTGGTAATCCCGCTGGACATTTCTCCCACAAACGCTACCACGCCCAACTGGCAGGCCCGTACCAACTTTTTGGGAGAAGGCCGACGAACTAAAAAGCGAACCGTATTTCTCCGGGAGGAAAAATGCCCCATGCAGATCAGCATACTTACAATAGGAGAAATCCCCGTAGCCAAGGCGGCGCCTACCATTCCCATTCCCATGGGAAACATAAAAATATAGTCGAAAATAATATTAAAAATCCCGCTGAAAAGCGTGGCCGCCATGGCGATTTTAGGGGAGCCGTCATTTCGCACAAAGGCTGTGCAGGTATAATTCAGCATAAAAAACGGAGCAAAGCAAAGGACGATCTGCGTATAGGAAAGTCCCACTTCCAGGATCACCGTATCAGCCCCCATAAATTGAAGGACCTTATCGGGCATAAAGATCCCCAAAGCTACAAAGGGAAGGCTGATGAGAAGCGTCCAGAACACGGAATTGGAAAAATAGTGGGGATAATCCTCTGTTCCCAATGCCCTATCCAAAGAATATCGTGTGGCGGATCCAATGCCGATCATGGACCCTATGGCATAGATCAGCCCGTAAATGGGAAGCACCAAATTCAAAGCGGTGATTCCATCCGCTCCTTCTGAAGCCGAAATAAAAAAGGTATCCGCCAAAATGTAGCAGGATGTTCCCATCATGGCCAGCACATTGGGCATAATATACTTTCGCAGCTGTTTCTCGATCATACAATCTTCCTTCCATAAAAAATGCACCCTTGTTTACGACTTCTAAGACCTAACGCCGTAAATAAGAATGCACACAGCATTTGGCTACCCGGTGGCAGCCTGAAATTCAATTCCCGTAGAGTATAGCATACCCTTTCCCGAAAAGCAAGCCGCATCCGGCCTCACCCGGCGGCATATCAAAAGAAACCTGGCGCCTGCAACTGGGGCCCGTCCCTCCCAGGGAACGCAGTAGCCCTCCCGCCGAAACGGGGAAACATCGAAAAACCACTGAAAAACCGTCTCTTTAAATCAACCATATGTATATTTATATATTATAAATACAGTTTGTACTTCTTTTCAGCCTGATTTTTCTCTTTTCCCAGCAGATTGAACCGGCATGGGCATCCCGCTGAAAGCGCCCTGCCTCGCCGCAAACCCAGTGCAAGGCGGGGCGCTGCTTAAGGAAACACGTTCATTCCGGCTGAATGGGCGTAAGCTTGTCCTGCTCCGTAACCTTCCGGATCACCCGGCAAGGATTTCCCGCAGCCACTACACCGGCGGGGATGTCCTTTGTAACTACGCTGCCGGCTCCAATCATACTGCCCGCCCCGATGGTCACGCCGCCGCAGATGGTAGCGTTGGCGCCGATCCAGACATTTTCCTCAAGGGTGATGGGCTTGGAGGTCCCAATGCCGCTGCTGCGCTGCTCCGGATCCAGGGAATGGCCGGAACAAACCATGCACACGCCGGGAGCAATAAACGCGTTGGCGCCGATGCGCACTGGCGAAGTGTCCAGGATCACGCAATTGTAATTGATAATGGCAAGCCCTTCCGTATGGATATTAAATCCGTAATCACAGCGGAAAGAGGGTTCAATAAATGTCAGGGGATGGCAGGTGCCCAAAAGCTCCCGCAAAATCTCCTGGCGTTTCTCCGTTTCCATAGGAGACGTCTGGTTGTACTCCCAACAGAGCATTTTTGCTTTACTTTGCAGGTGTGTTGGCATATCCTTATGATGAGAACAATATCCTTCCTTTTGCTGCATTCTCTCCAGCATTGTCATAAAAAGTCCTCCTGGTTTTAAAAATACAGTCTCTGCCGGGGCGCTGGTATTTTAAGCCCGGCAGAAAAGAAATGAGGGTATTTTCATGGAAAATCAAAAAGTGTTTCAGATGTCCTTTGGCAAAATTTATCCCCTTTTGGTGAATAAAGCCACCCGAAAGGGCCGGACGCCGGAAGAAGTGGATCAGGTCATCATCTGGCTCACCGGTTACTCCCCGGAAGCCATTCAGGAAGCTGTTGCCCGGGAAATCACCTACTGGGACTTTTTTCAAAACGCGCCCCGGCTGAACCCGGAACGGGTAAAGATCCAAGGCACCATCTGCGGCGTCAAAATTCAGGAGATCCAGGACCCAAAAATGAAAGAGATCCGCTATCTGGACAAGCTAATCGACCAGCTGGCCAAAGGGAAGCCCTTGGAAAAGATCCTTCACCCTTAAAGGTTCCTGCCTTTTCCGGCAAAAAGAAGCCGCGGATCACGCCCCGCTGTTTCTTCGAATTCCCAAAAGCTCCGAAGCCTTCAAAAGGTTATCAATATCGCTTTGCACCAATCGTCCTCCACGATCCGCCGGAAGATTGACCACAAACAGGTTCTGCTGCTCCGTCAGCTTCCGGTAACATTCCGCGATATGCCGGTAGTCATGCAGGGGAAAATCTTTCTCATACCGGTCGCTGAAAAACCAGCACATTCCCTCCCGGGAACAAAACGTGGCCTCAAAGGGCATATAGTAAACCTCTCCCCGGTAGGTATACAGCTTGGGGTCCTGCTCCGGAGGCATCAGCGGATCCAAAAGCCGGAAATCCGAAGGGAACATGGCAATGGGATCATGCAGGTCATAGTGTTCCGGCTGGTATTTTTCCGAGGCAAAGCCTCCTTTCAGCTCGTGGTTCCCAATGCAGTGGTTCACGCCCACCTGGCACTGGGGCTGCAGCCTTTTTACCAGATCGTAGATTCGGGGAAGCTGCCACTGCGCGGCAGGCTTGTCCCATCCGCCGTCCAGCCAAAGCTCTACGATCTCACCGTACCGTCCGTCCAGAAGCTGACTTAGCTGTGCCAGCATATATTCCGCATAGGCTTCGTGCTCATGGTAAAACGGGCAGTTTCGATCCCAAAGGGAATAATAAAAGGCCAGTTTCAGCCCGTATTTCCGGCAGGCTCGGGACGCCTCAGCCACCACATCCAGGGGATTTCCCGAATGCTTTACGGAATAGGGTGTGGTATCCGTATCCCACATACAAAAACCGTCGTGATGCTTGGTGATCACTAAAATATAGGACATTCCCGCCTCATAGGCGGTTTTGGCCCAGTGTTCGCAATCCACTGCGGTAGGCGCATAGGTTTTGGGGTCCGCCGTTCCGTCGGACCACTCCTGATTTAAAAATGTATTCATTCCATAATGGACAAACATGCCGAATTTCCGCTGTATCTGCTGCTGTTGGTATACATTGGGTTCCGTACCGGGAAGCATGGTAATCATAGTTTTTTCGTCCCTTCTTATTTCACTGGATTCGGCAGGTTTGCCGCTTTCAAAACCATTATACAATTCTGAATGGATCCGTCAACCCGTCAACCTGCCAACCGGTAAACCCGCAAACCCGTCAGCCCAGAAAACCAGCACACCATCACACCATTACACCGGCAATCCGGCAATCCCGCAGCTCACCAGCCTTTCAACTTATCAACTGGTCGGCCCATTAACCCCTTCATCTGCCGGTATGGTGAAACCTTCCGCTTTTAAACGTCCCACCTCCAGCCTCAAAGCCTAAAAAAATGAAAAAGCAGACGTCCACGGCTTTCCTGCGGCGGACGTCTGCCTCTTTATTATCTGCCTCTATACCAATGGTCTTTCCTTTTCGTTTTCACATCCGGCAAGACCAGTGAAACCCTATAATCCTATGAATTCATACGTTTACCCACATTCCGCCCACACTTTTTTAAAGCGGGGCTCTTGGGGGCATATGTGATAAACCGTTCCATCCCGGGAAACCATGGAAACCGGGATCTTGGGAAGAAGGGTATGAAGAATCTCCACAAATCCCGTCCCCGGTGTTTGAGCTAAACCGGTTACGATCTGCGTCGCTTTTACCTTTTTGGCCATGCCGGCTGCCACCCAGGGCGCTTCTTTCTGAAAGTATACAGCCATATCCGCTCCGGCTTCTCGGGATACCTGCCGGAGATACTCCAACTCCAAAAGAAACGACTCCTGCTGCGCGGGAGAAGCCTGCTGCAAAACTTGCGGCGGTACCACACACAACACCTGCAGCGAAGCTCCCCGATTCTGGGCGATCTCTTTTCCGGCCCGGATCAGACGGTCACAATCCCGCTGCCCTGTAACACAAACCAGGACGTTTTCCTGCTTGCGCACCGTATAAAACCTCCTTTCCGGGATGCTGTAACGCCGCAACACTGCAACGCTGCAGCGCTGCAATGCTATCCCTTTTTCTGATTTTAGTATACCGCAAAAATCCTCTCCAGGTGATACAGGAGAATGTATGAAACGGAAACAATTTATGAACAAACTCCCGAAATTTTTGGGGAAATTTGCTGTGAGACTTTACGGCAAATCTCCTTTGGGCTTTGGGAAATCCTGGCGCAAAAAAGGCTTTCAAACTTCTTTTCAGAAGTCCGAAAGCCTTTTAACTTTTAGGTCGCTTCCTTGATTTTACACATCCGCGTCCATGGCAAGATAGCTTAACAATCCGCCCCAATGATAGAACCGGTCGCTGTTTCTGGAATCACAGCCTTCTCCGGTGGTTCCGTTGTAATTTTCATGGACATGCCCATGTTCCCGCCATTCTTTCAGGATCAGCGCCTTGGATTTTTCCGCCAGGACCACCGCTTCCTTATCCAGGCCGCTATCCCGGAAGGCGTAATACACCAAAAGATTCATAGGCGCCCAGATCCGGCCTCTCCAGTAATCCTGGTCTTTATAGGCCGGGTCGTCCCGGGTAATGGACGGAATAATATATTCTCCCCAGAACTTTTCAGGGTTATAGAACCATTTTTCCAGCATGGCCGCCTTTTGCTCCTGTGTAACCACGGAGCTGTACAGCGAATAGAAATTGGTGGGAGATACCCGGCGGCTGAAGGAATGATCCCGCAGGTCAATATTCAGGAACATGCCGTCCTCAGGGCTGTACATAGTGGAAAGCGCCTTTTCCACTTTTTCTTTTCTCCGGGCCAAAACGGAAAGATCTTCTTCTCTACCCAGCTCCCGGGCCATTTCCGCAAGGCAGTTGCAGTCCTTGATAAACAGGCCCATTAGTCCCACATCCGCCAGCTTCAAAAGGCCGGTACTGTCATCAAATTCCATGCCGTCATACATGGGGGAATTATCCAATCCGCTTTCAAAGGCAGCGCCCTGGCGGCAGGCCTGGGATCTGCCCTCAAATCTCCTGCGGTTGGGGGTTTCACAGGCGTTACTTCCCCAGCACATATAGCCTTCCTCTGTGCTTCTGTTTTCAAAGAACCACTGGTTCTGCTTCATGAACTTATCATACAGCTCTTCCAAAAACCACTTGCCGCCCCAACGCTTATAGATCTCCATAACCACCATGGATCCCACAGGCGGCTGGGAGCGGTCCCGGGTCTTATAATCAAAGCTGGCTCCGAAATTGGGGATAAAGCCCTTTTCCGTACGCTCGTTCATAATGGCAATGGCGTTGAGCCAAGCCAGCTCCGGACAATCCACCGAAGCCATCAGCGCCGCATAGAAGGAGTCCCAGTGAAAAAGCACATAGCCGCCCCAATCGATGTTCCAAAGCCGGCTTACAGGAGAAATGATCCGGTCCCATTCCGGGTCATAGATGGAATTCCAGGCAAGGCAGGATTTCATGGCCGTATAGGTCTCCTGATTTTTTCCGTAGGAAGCCGCCTGTTCCTCCAGCTCCTGCCGTGCCTGCTGCAAGTAAGAACGCACTTCTTCCATGGTGCAGGGCGCCGTGGAGATCACCACCGGTTCATCCAGATCCACTGCCACACAGGGAGAAAGCGAATAGGTATTGGGCAGGGCATAGCCCTCCTTGCTGATATGCACCTGTATTTCTTTTCCGTCCGGGAGAGAAACGGAAAGTTTTCCGTCTTTTTTGGAAAGGGTTCCTTCCCTTCCCCAAAGCAAACAGGCTTCTACCACCAAAGCCGGGGTTTGCTTGCCCGCTTTTTCCGGAGTGACCAGAATGTATTCTTCCCCATCCCGGGCAGTGGTCTCCACCTGAAACACCGTCTCTCCGTATTCCACCTTCAGGGCGGTGTACCGGCCGTCCCAGGAGCGGTGCATGGGTGTAATGATCTCCGGATCACACCGGTCCGTGGGCTCCTTCATCCGGCCAATCAAAGGATTCCGAAGCACATGCTCTCTGGCGTGATCCTTCAGCACCAGACGGATGGCAAACCCATAGGGCAAAAGCACATGAGAAAGCACGCTGCTGGTATCCCAGGTGTTCCAGCCCTGGTTGGTTTGTTTTCTCAGCTCTTGGTAGTTCATGAGTCTTCTTCCTTTCTTTGCAGACCTTTTCTTTGCCTGCATTTTTTAGATGGTATTTTATAAGGATTTCTCCATAATATAGTCGTCCATAAAGAACCCTTCCCCAATGTCCGCCTTTTCTTCCCGGACGGTTTTCAGCCCCATAGCCTTATATGCCGCGATGGTTCCCGTATTATAGCGGTTCACCGTAAGCCAAATTTTGGAGAGTCCTCTTTCTTTTCCGAAGGATTCCAGGAAATTCATGGCCTGCCGGGCATACCCTTTTCCCCGAAAACTTTTTTTCACATATAGCTTGCTCAGGAACAAGGCATCTTCCTCCGGGTGGATGCCGGTATACCCAATGGGGGAACCTTCCAGCAGCAGCAAATAGTACAGATACCCTTTTTCCAGCTGCTCCGCAATAGCCGGAGGAGACTGAAATTTTTCCACCATGTAGTCTACCTGGGCTACGCCTAAAATAGGCGTAAAATGTTCATGCCAGATCTCCTGCGCCATGGTACACAGAAGCTGAATGTCCTTTTGAGCCTTTACCGGGTAAAACGATAAAGTATGAACTTTGTCTTTCATGATATCTCTCCTTCCCGTTTATTTTTCCTTCGTCCCGTGCGTGCTCGAGCACGCATTTCTGTTAATTAGAATTTTACACCTTTCCCCCTGCAAAGTCAACCGCTTTTAAAAAATAGTTCAAAAGCGAAACGCTGTTCCGCAAAATATCCCCCAAAGAGACTTGGGGAAAGATTGCAGAACCACCCCTTCCGTCGTATAATAAACATAAGAGCCTGCTTTTCAGGCCTATCACCTTTTATTTTGACCCAAAGAAAAACAGGAGGAACGTTATGGATGTACAAAACACCTGCGGATGTATCGGCATTATCGGCGCCATGGAGATCGAGGTAAACTCCATTGTAAGCGCTATGGAGGACTGCCAGACCCTTTGTGAGGGGCACCTGAAATTTTATAAAGGCCGCATCAGCGGCAAAGACTGCGTAGTTGCCTGCTGCGGGGAAGGAAAAGTCAATTCCGCTATCTGCACCCAGACCATGCTTCTCCGGTTCCATCCCCGGTGCGTTATCAATATCGGCGTGGCCGGCGGCATTGGGGACGGCATTGAGATCGGCGATCTGGTGTTGGCCTCCGCCGTGGTGCAGCATGACTTTGACGTTACCGGCCTCGGTTACCCCAAGGGAGAGATCCCGCTGCTGAAAACCGTAGAGCTGCCTGCGGACGCCGAGCTCACGGAAACAATCCTGAAATGCGCCCGCAAGGTCTACCACGGAGGCATTTATACCGGCGTTGTGGCTTCCGGCGATCAGTTTATCTGCCGGCTGGAGGATTTTCAGCGAATCCGAAAGGAATTCGGCGCTTTGGCCTGCGAAATGGAAGGAGCCAGCATTGGCCATGTGTGCGCTTTAAACGGCACGCCTTTCGCGGTGATTCGCGCCATTTCCGACGGAGGAAACCACGATTCCCCGGTGGACTTCCCCCGCTTTGCCAAGGAAACGGCGGAAAAGACCCAGACCCTGATGCAGGTTGTGCTGAAAGATCTGTAAACGGCATCATCCAACGGATCAAAGGAGGGAACCCACATGAACGCCGGTTATACGCTCATTGACATTTCCCGGGAACTTCTGCACGCGCCGGTTTACCCCGGCGATCCTGCTCCTTACCGGGAAATTCTCCGCCGGACGGAGCAAGGGGATCCTTACTCCCTTTCGGCTTTCTATGCCGGGTGCCACAGCGCCACCCATATCGACGCGCCTTCCCATTTTGTCCCGGGAGGGGACACCATCGAGCAGGTCCCTTTGGAGCACTTTTTTGGTCCCTGTGCCGTAGTGGACGCCGTGGGGCTGATTACCGGGGCGGATATTGACCGTTTGGCGGAGTCCTGCCCCAAGCGGATCCTGTTCAAAGGGGACGGCCAGGCTTTTCTCACCCAAAGCGCCGCCTTTGCCCTGGCGGAAGCCAGGTTCCTTCTGGTAGGGACGGACGCCCAGAGCATAGCCGCCCCGGGAGACGAAGCCGCGCCCCATGTGGGGCTTTTAGGCGCCGGCGTCTCCATTTTGGAGGGGCTGGATCTGCGCCGGGCGGAACCGGGGCTGTATACCCTTTGCGCCTTTCCTCTGTATCTGGCCGGGGCGGAAGCTTCTCTCACAAGGGCGGTGCTGCTGAAGCCGGATCCTCCGCAGCTATAAACAAAAAACCGCCGGGAAATTTCCCGGCGGTTTTTTTCAGCAAACAATGTCTCCCAAAGCCTGCACCATTCGTTCCATAGCATTTTCCAGCACAGAGCGGGGGCAAGCCAGATTGATCCGTTCAAAACCTTCTCCCTCTTTGCCGAAAATGTATCCCTCATCCAGATAAAGATACTGTTTTTTCATCCGGCGTTCCAATTCTTCTCCGGAGAGGCCGGAAGCATTAAAGTCCGCCCAAAGCAGATAGGTGCCCTGCAAGGGGAATACCCGGACCCAGGGCAGCTTTTCCCGGAGATAATCGGTAACATAGGCCGCGTTTTCCCCGATCTGCCGGATGCAGGCGTCCAGCCAGCCTTCCGCCCGCTCATAAGCCCCCTGGCAGGCCCGGTATCCCATAAAATTAGGCTGGGCCGGAAGATGGCTGCGAATCGCTTCCCGAACCTGAGGATTGGGGATCACCAGGTTGGAGGTGGCCAAACCGGCCAGATTAAAGCTTTTGCTGGGAGCGGTGCACACCATGCAGGTCTGCTCCATTTCCGGAGCCGCATTCAAAAACACGGTGTGGGTGTATTCCGGCTGGATCAAGTCAAAATGGATCTCGTCCGCAACCACGAACACGCCGTTTTTCCGGCAGATCTCCGCCACCTGCTTCAGCTCTTCCAGGCTCCATACCCGGCCGATGGGGTTGTGCGGGCTGCAAAAAAGCAGAAGCGTATTGGCAGGATCCGCCGCTACCTGCTCCAGAAGCTGAAAATCAATGCGGTAGTGTTCCCCTTCCCGGATCAGCGGACAGGGAGCGCTGTGGCATCCGTTTCGTTTGGCGGCTTCATAAAAGGGCGGATAAATCGGCGGCATCAGGATCACGCCTTCTCCCGGCTTGCACAAAGCCTCCACAGCCGCGTTTAAAGCCGGGACCACACCGCTTGAAGGGCAGATCCATTCCGGGCGGATCTCCCAGTTATGCCGACGGCGCATCCAGCTTGTCACCGCCTGGGTGTAGGCTTCGTTGGGGCCGGTATACCCCATGATGTCCGTATCCAGGACCTCTTTCAGGAATTCCCGGATCTCCGGCGCTGTTACAAACTCCATGTCCGCTACAGACAGAGGCGCCAGCCCTTCCGGGATCTCCCCGCTTTCCTTAAGCATCTGCACCCATTTGGAAGCTCCTGTCTTCCTTCTGTCCACCAATGTGGTGAAATCATATTCCCTTTTTTCCATTTTCTTTCCCCTCTTTATTCAGCTTTGCCAGCAAAGCAAGCAAAGCAAATTTACGCGTTTTCCACTTCTTCCAGCTCTACGCAGAAGGCCGGCCAATCTCCTTTCAGCATGGGGGTGCGGATCCCGGCGTTCATAAGAACCGCGCCGGAGTAAACGCCGTCTTTTGCTCCTACGTCCTTTTTGGTGAGAGGATGATCCGCCTGGCAGGTCAGCCGGTACTGTTTTCCGGCATCCAGCCCCTTCATCCGAATCACCGGCATGGCCACATTGGCCCGCACATGGGTGCCCACGGCAAAGAGGAGGGCTTTTTTCTTGTCCCGGGAAACAAATTCCCAGGCGCAAAGCTCCCGGTTCCGGGTAGGATCCGTCAAGCGGTAATACTCGCCTTTGTTGATGGTGTCATAGTGCTTTTTATAAGCGGCGATCTGCTCCTTTACCTGCTCCTTTTCTTCCTCCGTAAGAGTATTCAGGTCCAGCTCGTAGCCGAAGGTGCCCGCCATGGCCACCACGCCCCGGGTAAACAAGGGGGTGGTTCGGCCGGTCTGATGGTTGGGGCAGGCGGAAACATGGGCGCCTAAGGCGCTCATGGGGAAGCCGAAAGATGTGCCGTACTGGATCTCCAACCGCTCAATGGCATCGGTGTTGTCGCTGCACCAGATCTGGGGCATATAGTACAAAAGCCCGGCGTCGTAGCGGTTTCCGCCGCTGGAACAACCCTCAAACAAAATATGGGGGAAATCGGTAGTAAGCCGATCCATCAGCTCATAGACGCCCAGGGTATACCGGTGGCTGACTTCTCCCTGGCGGTCCGCCGGAAGAAGCTGGCTCCAAACTTCCGAGAGGGGGCGGTTCATATCCCATTTCACATATTCGATATTGGCGGAAGAAAGCACTTTGGAGATCTGCTGATACAAATGCTCCCGCACATCCTGCCGGGACATATCCAGAACCAACTGATAGCGGTTCCGGCTGTAGCCTCTTCCTTCGATCCGCAAAACCCATTCCGGATGCTGGCGGAACAGATCGCTGTCTTCGCTGACCATTTCCGGCTCAAACCAAACCCCCAGCTTCATGCCCAGGGCGTTGATCTTGGAGCAAAGGGCCTGCATGCCCCCGGGAAGCTTTTTCTCGTTTACCGTCCAGTCTCCCAGGCCGCTCCAGTCGCTGTCCCGCTTGCCAAACCAGCCGTCATCCATGACAAGAAGCTCCACTCCCAGTTTGGAGGCCGTTTCCGCAATGCGCACCAATTTATCCGTATTGAAATCAAAATAAGTGGCTTCCCAGTTGTTAATCAGAACCGGGCGGCGGCAGTCCTTAAAGGCGCCCCGGCACATATTCTCCCGAAGGATCCGGTGATAATTGGAAGAAAGGCGGGAAAGGCCGCAGCCGCTGTAGCTTAAAATCACTTCCGGCGCCTGGAAGCTTTCTCCGTCTTCCAGCTTCCAGGAGAAGGTCTCCGGGTTGATGCCCATGGTCACACGGACGCTTCCCAGCTGGGAACGCTCTGCGGAAGCGGCGAAATTACCGCTGTAAACAAAATTCAGGCCCCAGCAGCGGCCGGCATCCTCTGTGGCATGGTGATCGCACAGGATCACAAAGGGGCTTTGCTGGGCGCTGGACGTTCCCCGGGCGCTGTCCACTACGATTTTCCCGTGGCTGACACGCCGGCGCTCCACGTTCCGCTCCATGGTATGCCGTCCCCAAAAGCTGATCAGGTCCAGATCCTCTTCCGCTTCCCGTTCCAGGCACGCGGAAAGAGCCGCTTCCAGGCGCAGGGGAGCGCCGGTGCGGTTTTCTACCCGGCAGGAGCGGGCAATGCAATCGTCTTCTTCAAAAACCGTATACTGCAAAATTACATAAACTTCCGAATCGCTGTCCTTTAGCGTGATCTCCAGGGTCTGGCAGGTTTTTTCTCCCTGCTGCAGGGAAGGAAGCCCCTTCAGTGCCGGCTTCTCCGCCAGCAATTCATGGGAAAAATAGTGCAGATCCAGCGCCCGGCCGCCGTTGGGGAATTCCGCGATAATACAGGGCAGGCGGGTATCTCCGGCACCGCCGGCGGAATACTCCTGGGGTGCCGTATCCAGGGTAAAGGCCCGGTCCTCTCCGGCGCAGAAGGGGCTGGAGCAAAGGGAACGCTCCTGCTTATACAGCAAATAGGAACAATCCCCGTCCCCGATACTGTCTCCGTAATACAAGTGGAACAAATACCCGTATTCCCCTACCATCATCTGATAGGAGGTATTGGCGGTATGCAGTGTAAGCCGCTTGGCAGAAGAATCTATAACGATGGCCACTAAAAATCCCTCAACTTTCCTGTTTTTTTGATTTTCACCTGCTTGCCAAAGCGGAGAGCCCAGAGCAAAACCCAATCGGCAAGCCAAGAAGCCAAGAAGCAAAAAAACAAGAAGCCGATAAGCCGGCACCGAGCACGGCAGAAGGCAAAGGGCAGACGGCAGACGGCGGTTCTGGCAAGCAGCAAGTGAAAAATTCTTTTAAATTCCGTTGCTATTGTAGCACAGAAAAAAACATCTTGTCATCCTTTCCGGGAAAATTTCTTTCTTTCCAAAGAAAAAAGCAGGCCGAAAAAGCCTGCTTTTACAATATTCTCTTGTTCCTTTGTTCCTTCTGTGAACGTTCATTTCACCCAGCAAATCCGACTTTGAACCTTGGGCTCTGGGCACAGATGGCTTTAGAAAACATCTCAGGCGCCCTGTACAGCCTCCATCGCCACTTCCGCTCCTAAGGCCAAAAGCTCTACCGTCGCCTTTGCAGACTGGAGGACTGTCCCCTCTTTTTCTTCTTCGGAAGGAGCCGCTTTTCCTAAAAGGTGTTCTGTACACACCGGGATAGGTTCATCGGGGATCTCTTCCAGTCCTTCCTCCGCCGCTACCTTCCCCAAAAGATGCTCCGTGCATACAGGAATGGGTTCATCGGGGATCTCTTCCAACACAGGCTCCTTTTCCGCCGCGAAAACCGATCCGGCACAAAGAGACATTGCCAGAATCATAGCTGCCAAACACGCGCTCCATTTTGTTCTCTTCATACCTGGTTCCCCCTCCGCAGATGGCCTTCCAGCCCCCGCTGTGTTTCTTAATTCTGTTACCAGTATAGCCGGAAGGGGTCACATGCCGGTCACAAAAAACAAAATCATCAAAAAAATCTATTTTCAGATCTTTCCGAAAACACTTCTCCGTTTACAGCTTAGGCCAGGTTTCCAAAAGCGCCAGCAAATCCTTCAGGGAACCTCTGGAAATTCCCTGCAGATCCCGGCTTTCTTCATGGAGCAGGCAGGTATCTGCCAGGAAGAAATCCATTCCCAGATCCATAGCCACCATGTCTTCCGCCGCGTCATTGCCAACCATCAGGCATTCCTCCGGCGTTTTATGGATCTCCTTTAAGATCTGAGAAAAATATTCCGGGCTGGGCTTGCACCAACGGCAGATCTCATAGGTAGTGATCAGGGCGAAGTCCTCCGGATCCAGCCCTGCCCACTGCATTCGGGCCAAAGTGCCCTGCCGGGGAAACAGGGGGTTGGTGGCCAGCACCAAGGTATACCCTTTGGATTTCAAGGTCTTCACACACGCGTCGGCTGCAGGGTCCGGGGCGGCGGAAGCCTTGGCTCTGTGAAATTCCCGGGTGTAAAAATCATCAAAAACGGGGATCTGCTCGTACGCCTGCTCTCCCATCCGGGAAGCAAACACGCTCCAGAACCGATCCTTATTCCACATGCTTCCGTCATTCTGAACCATAGCCGCTGTTCCTTCCCAAACCGCTTTTACCAACGCTTCCGGCTCATAGCCTAAAGGGGCACAGCGGGCGGAAAGTTCCCGGAAATACAGCTTCATAAAATGATCCTGATCCAGCGGAAGGAGCGTCCCATCCAGATCAAACAATACCGTGGTGATTTTCTTTTCCATATTGCTTTTAAAGTCCTCCTGTTTCTCCTGTTTTGTTTTTCCTCCAAAGGCAGCTGCCGGCTATCCGTTTGCAAGGATTACGGAACGCTTACGGAATGCAGGGTTCTTCCGACAACATTTTCCCTTCCGTACAGCCGGGGAATACTTCTTCCAGCATCAGCGCCACGCCTTCTCTGTCGTTGGTATCGGTGATTCGGTCCGCTGCTGCCTTGGCGGCTTCTCCGGCATTTCCCATGGCCACCCCCAACCCGGCATAGCGAAGCATGGTGCAATCGTTGTACCCATCCCCAAAAGCCAGCAGATTTTCCCGGGTCTTCCCCAATTTTTCCAGAAGCCAGGAAAGGGACTGGGCCTTGTCTATCCCCCGGGGCATAATTTCCAGGAAATAAGGCTCGGAGCGGTATACGCTGAAGGATTCCCCCAGCTCCGCCGCCACCAAAGGCTCGATTTGCCCCAGATAGTTCCCTTCACCCACCATCAGGCATTTGGTCACAGGGAATGTAACATAATCGGCGAAAGAAGAAATCTTCCGAATCTCCATTTTATTGATGGCCGCTTCTTTCTGCACATAGGGATCCTCCGGGTTTTCCGTGATGACGCAGGTGCCCTCATAGGAAAGCAGCTCCGTGCCCAGCCGCTGCTTCAACGCCGCCAGCTGCACTGCCGCTCCCGCCGGAAGCTCCTTTCGGAAAACCGTTTTTCCCGTGGCGCATTCCGTGATCTTGCCGCCGTTATACGATAGGATATACCCGCCCCACCGCTTCAGCTCCAGCTGCCGCGCTATCGGCTCCACCCCGAAAGTGGGCCGGCCGGAAGCCAGAATCACGCCTACGCCCCGGCTTTGCAGGAACAGCAGCGCCTGCTTTGTCCGGGGCGGGATTTCTTTGCGGGAATTGGTGAGTGTCCCGTCTATATCCAGTACGATCCATTGGTATGCCATGTTCATTTCCCATCCCGCTCTTTTCCCATGCTTTCAGCGGGATCCTTTCTTTTTTCTTTTTGGGCGCAGCGGGGACAAATCCCGTAAAGGGTCAGCGCGTGCCGTTCAATGGAAAATCCGGTGTCCTTTTCCAGCTGTTTTTCCAGCCCGGACAGCGGACAGTCCTGGATCCGCACCCTGGTCTGGCAGCTGGTACAGATCAGGTAATGCCCATGCTGCTCTTCCGCAAAATACCGGGTAACGCCGTCCCCGAAAAGCTCTGTTTTGATTAGCCCCATTTCCACAAAGCGCTCCAGGTTCCGATACACAGTGGAAAGAGCCGTTTGCCTTTTTTCCCGGCATAAAGCCCCGTGGATCTCTTCTGCACTGAGAGGCTCCCGGCTTTCCCGAAGCAGCCTCAGGATCGCCGCCCGGCTGGGGGTATTTTTCAGCGTCATGGCTTGCCTTCCTTTCTCCCGCCTGTGGATTTCAGGGAGTTTTTCCTTACAAAAGTATAAAGCAAATCCGGAAAACTGTAAAGTCCGGAAAAAATTTGCCCTTCCGGCAAAAAAGTCTTGCTTTTTTCCACCTCCGATGGAATTTCTTTTAAAAATATGGTATAGTTAGTATAAAGATTATATAAAGAAACATATATTTTACATTAAGATATCGTAAAGACAGGAGGCTTATTTTGGATACCAAACGTTTTGTCCGGGAAAAATTCACGGATTCTCTTCGGGCCGTCTTTCCCATTCTGGGCATTGTACTGGCTTTGACCTTTATTCTTTTCCCTGTTTCCCCCAGCATTCTCCTTTGCTTTCTCACCGGCGGAGGGCTTCTCGTGTTGGGGATGATGTGCTTTACTGTAGGCGCAGAAATCTCTATGACCCCTATGGGAGAAAAAATCGGAGCCTCCATGACGCAGACCCGGAAGCTTTTTCTGATTATCCCTCTTTCCTTCCTTCTGGGGTTTATTATTACCGTTTCCGAACCGGATCTTCAGGTTTTGGCCCAGCAGGTGCCCTCTGTTCCAAATGCTGTTTTGATCGTATCAGTGGCGGCGGGTGTGGGGATCTTTTTAGTGGTAGCTTTGCTGCGCATGCTGTTCTCCATTCCCATGCCCCATATTCTTTTGGTCTGCTATGGAGCTTTGTTCCTGCTCTCCTATTTTGTCCCCGGGGACTTTTTAGCCGTGGCTTTCGATTCTGGCGGCGTAACCACAGGCCCTATGACCGTTCCTTTTATTATGGCTTTGGGCGTAGGCATTTCCGCTATTCGAAACGACCGCCACGCCGCCAACGACAGTTTCGGGCTGGTGGCTCTTTGCTCCATTGGCCCTATTTTAACCGTCATGCTTCTTGGGATCATTTATAATCCCGGGGAAAATTTATCCACCGGCATCTCCATTACGGAAGTAGGGGATTCCGTGGAGCTTTGGAATCTTTTTATGCAGGGAATCCCGAAATACTTAGGCGAAATTTTCATCTCCCTGCTGCCCATTGGAGTATTCTTCGCTTTGTTTCAGATATTCCGCCTGAAGCTGAACAGAAAGTCCTTGCTTCGGATCGTGCTGGGCCTTGGCTACACTTACATCGGATTGGTTCTTTTCCTTACCGGCGCCAATTTAGGATTTTTGCCCGCGGGAAATTATCTGGGAAAGGTTTTGGCGGAATCCAACCCCTGGGTACTGATCCCCGTGGCCATGCTTATGGGTTATTTCATTGTAAAGGCGGAGCCGGCTGTATACGTGCTGAACAAACGGGTGGAAGAGATAACGGACGGCGCGATCTCTGCCCGAACAATGGGAACGGCTTTGTCCATAGGTGTTTCCCTTTCTTTAGGGCTGGCCATGATCCGGATCATCACAGGGATTTCCATTTTGTGGTTCCTGGTCCCGGGATACGTGGTGGCTTTGGGCATCTCCTTTTTTGTGCCGAAACTTTATACCGCTATCGCTTTTGACTCCGGCGGCGTGGCCTCCGGCCCCATGACAGCCGCTTTTCTGCTGCCCTTGGCCCAGGGCGCCTGTGAGTCCCTGGGAGGAAATGTTGCCACAGATGCCTTTGGCGTAGTGGCTATGGTGGCTATGACGCCCCTGATCACCATTCAGGTTTTAGGATTGGCAGGAAAGTACACCGCTTCCCGGCAGACGCGCCTGGCTTTGTCCCAACCGGCCTACGCCTTTGCGGCTATGGATGAAAATTCTATCATCGAATTGTAAAAGGGAGGATCGTCATGTATACCCTCTACTTAATGGTTACCATCGCCGATCGAAACCAACATCAAAAATTTATTTCTTTCTATCGGGAATATGGGGTGTCCGTATTTTTCAGCTCCTTGGGGAAAGGCACTGCCGTCCTGGAAGTGCTCCATGCTTTTAATCTGGAGGCCACGGAAAAGGCCGTTCTTTTTTCCGTTGTCACCGATGAAACCTGGCCCGCCATTCAAAAAGGACTGCAGCAAAACATGAAAATATTCATTCCCGGGACCGGCATCGTGTTTACTGTTCCTCTCAGCAGCATGGGCGGAAAAAAACAACTTTTCTTCCTGACCCAAAATCAGGATTTTCAAAAAAAGGAGGAATCCGTTTTGAAGGGAACCCAGCAGGAACTTTTGGTGGTGGCGGCCAACCAGGGCTACACGGAAACGGTAATGGAAGCAGCACGAAAAAAGGGAGCCGCCGGCGGCACGGTGATCCATGCCAAGGGAACGGGCATGGAAGGAGCGGAAAAATTTCTGGGCGTCTCCCTGGCGGCGGAGAAAGAGCTGGTGTTTATCGTGGTCAATCAGGAGGACAAAAACTCCATTATGGAATCCATTATGCAGGAAGCCGGATTAAGCAGTAAGGCAAAATCCATTGTGTTCTCTTTACCCGTCACCCATACGGCCGGGCTGTATTTGGCAGAGCATGGAGAGAAAAAGGATCCTCCTTTTTCCATATAACGTTGATACGCTCTCTAACCTCCGCGGCCTCCGCAGCCTCCGCGGCCTCTGCAAGCTCCGCAATCCTTGTAATTTCTGTAATCCGTGTAACCCCTAAAGGCAAAGAACGCAGGAAATTTTTCGCAAACAAAAAGGATCCGAGAAAATCGGATCCTTTTTGTTTATCTTTTAGTTAATATTACAAATAGTATATCTTTTAACGTGTTCAGCGCTGAGGCTCTTCCTTTTTCTCTTCCCTTTCCCATCGCCATTGCCCGGCAAGAGAAATCTCTCCCGGAGCCGCCATCCAGAACAGTCCGTCCCCGGCCCGGAGTTCCAGCACGCCTTTATCCACAATCAGCTGGAAAGCGCCTTTTAAGAAGGAAGGCTCCGCTTGCGCTGTTTCCCCTCCCAGGCATACCAGCCCTTCCTTTGGAGAAATTCGCAAAACCTCCCGCTGATTCTGAAACAAACGAACGCTTCCCTCCGCCTGTCCTTCCAGAACAAAGGGGACATCCTGGCGGAAATCTTGCCAAGTCCGGGGAGGATTTTCCCAAGGCATCCGCAGCACTTCCGCTCCCAGGGCTTCCCAGTCCACGGCGGCCTTTGTGCGGAGCACCCATTCTCCTTCCCGACGCACCAAAGAAAGCTCCGCGGGCACGGCCATCATCCCGGTAAATTCCGTTCCTCCATTGGGAAGGCGGAGCCAGGTCATCTGCAGCGTTTTTCCGGAAACACCGGCGAAACACTGGGCCGCATAAGGAATGGCGCAGCCGTAGGCTTTTTTTACCGGCTGCAGGGGAGTAAAGCGGAAACCGTCAAAAGAACCTACCCAATAAAAGCCGTCCGCTGTCCAAAATACCCACCGTTCTTCTTCCCCTTCCGGCCACAAAGGGAACAGTGCCGGACATTCCCACGCTCCGGGAAGCTCCAGTCGCTGGCTTTCTTCCCAATGAAGCAGATCCGAAGAGCGGAACAAAGCAAATGTGTTCCCCTCCAGATACAAAACCATGCAGTAGCTTTGGGATTCTTCATGCCAAAACACCATGGGATCCCGGTTTTCTCCTGCTATATGAGGAAGTACGCAGCCCTGCTTTTCCAAGGTCTCTCCCCCGTCCCGGCTTACCGCCAGACGCTGGGTGAACGGCTCATCCATAGACCAGGGGTTCATTCCTCCTGCCGCCGTATAGTAAAACAAAAGGGCGTTTTCGCCAAAGCGCGCTGTTCCCTGCGTATCCCGGAACCCGCAGCCAGAATACATGGTCCCGGTTTCATCCGGGAAAAGAGCGATTTCCCGGGTTTCCCAATGGAGAAGATCCCGGCTGACCCCATGATTCCAATACATGGGCCCCCATTTCAGCCCAAAGGGATGGTACTGATAATAGCAATGGTACAAACCATTTTCCAAAATCAGCCCGTTGGGATCGTTCATCCACCCATGCTCCGGCGAAAGATGCCATACAGGCCGCCGGGGGTCCGGCTGGGGGCGGAAATCCTCCAAGCGCACTTCTTCCAGCCGCTGAGGGAGAAAATCCCCGCAAAGAACCGCTTCCCGCCCGGTAAAGGGCGCCGTGGGCACCGCTGCCCAAAACTCCGGCTGCTGCCCCGGCTCCGGCCAGGGGATCTGAAACTCCCGCCACTTTTCTTCCGGCTTTTCCCCGCTGAAAAGCGTCACCAGCTTCAAAGGATTTTCCGGGCAAACCGGAAACCACAAATATTGTTTCGTCAAACGGATCCGCCGCAAGGGCATCCTCTCCCTTCGTATATTCCATGCTGTCTGTGCCGTCTGCGCTGCCTGTCTCACCAGTCTCACCAGTCTCACCAGCCACCAGCCTTACTGGTTTTACCGGCTTGCCGCCTTCACGGTTTTTACTGGCTTTACTGGTTTCACTGGTTTTACGGCTCTGTAAAACAAAGGGTATCCTTTCCTTCCGGCGCTGTCAAGAGATTGGAAGAAAAAAGGAGCGCCGCCGTTTTCGGCCGCGCCCCTTGGAAACCTTTGCTCTTTTGATCTCGCTGATCCCGCTTCTTATGAAGCTTCTTATTCTGCGTATTTGTCGTCGTTCCAGGCGTACATTTTCCGCAGCTCAGCGCCTACCTTCTCCAGCTCATGCTCGCCGGCGATCCGACGGCAGGCGTTGAAATGAGCCCGGCCGTTTTTGTTCTCGGCGATCCACTTGGAAGCGAAGGTGCCGTCCTGAATTTCTTCCAGAACCTTCTTCATTTCCTTCTTGGTCTCTTCGGTGATGATCCGCTTGCCGGTCTCATAATCGCCGAACTCCGCCGTGTCGGAAATGGAGTAGCGCATCATCTTGAAGCCGCCGGTGTAGATCAGGTCTACGATCAGCTTCATCTCATGGATGCACTCGAAATAGGCGTTCTCCGGAGCGTAGCCGGCTTCCACCAGCGTCTCGAAACCGGCCTTCATCAAAGCGGTCACGCCGCCGCAAAGCACAGCCTGCTCACCGAACAGGTCCGTCTCTGTCTCGATCTTGAAGGTGGTTTCCATCAACGCAGCTCTGGCAGCGCCGATGCCCGCGCCGTATGCCAGGCCGATATCCAGGCACTTGCCGGTTACATCCTGATACACGGCAATGAGAGCCGGGGTTCCCTTGCCCTCAACATATTCGCTGCGAACCGTATGGCCCGGAGCCTTGGGAGCGATCATAAATACGTCCACATTGGCGGGGGGCTTGATCTGGCCAAAATGAATGTTAAAGCCATGGGCAAAAGCCAGAGCTTTGCCTTCCGTCAGATACGGCTCAATGTCCTTTTTATACATATCCGCCTGCCGCTCGTCGGGGATCAGGATCATGATGATGTCCGCCGCTTTGGTGGCTTCCGGAACGGTCATCACGGTAAGGCCCGCTTTCTTGGCTCTTTCCGCGCTTTTGCTTCCTTCATACAGGCCCACCACTACGTTCACGCCGCTGTCGTGCAGGTTCAGCGCATGGGCATGCCCCTGGCTGCCATATCCGATAATGGCCACAGTCTTTCCTTTCAGTACGTTGATGTCGCAGTCTGCATTGTAATAGATTTTTGGCATTCTGGTTACCTCCTTGCCCATGGGCAAATTTTTATTACGAAACTCTTTTGTATGTAAGAGTTGGGTGACAAATGGTTTTTATGAGTTACGCCTTTCGGGTGGGATCCGCTCCCTTTTCCAAAGCAATGGAACCGGTGCGGCAGATCTCCTTGATCCCATAGGGATGGAGAAGATCCAAAAGGGTAAGCGTACGCTCGGTGGTATCCGAGGACTGAAGGGTGAGACTGGTGGGAGTAACATCCACGATCCGGGCTCCCATCAGCTCCGCGATGTTTACGATCTCAACCCGCTGTTTGGGGCTGCAGCTGACTTTGATCATGGCCAGCTCTGCGCTGATAAAGGCACCGGGCTGCAAAACCTTCACCTTTACCACGGGAATGATCTTGTTTAGCTGTTTTTCTACCTGTTCTACAATATATTCATTCCCGTTGACCACAATGGTCATCCGGGAAATAGAGGGATTCTCCGTAACTCCCACCGCCAGGCTGTCAATATTAAAGCCTCGCCGGGAAAACAGACCGGACACTTTGGAAAGCACGCCGGGTTGGTTTTCCACCAAAACGGAAAGCGTGTATTTCATCCTTCTCTCTCCCTTCTGCCTTTATAACGTGGGAACATCCGGATCCACATGGCATACCAGCAGGAACGGCTCCCGGCTGTCCAGCATTTCCCGGGCCAGCGCCTTGGCCTGCTGATTGCTCCAGGCTTCTTCCGCCCGGATGCCATAGGCCCTTCCCAAAGCGGCAAAATCCGGATTTCCCTCCAAATGGGTGGCAATATGGTGCCCCTGATACAAGCGGTCCTGAATTTCCCGCACCATACCCAGCCGCTGGTTTTCCATAACAATGACCTTCACCGGGATATCATGCTGGCACATGGTTCCCAATTCACACATACACATCTGGAAGGAACCGTCTCCGCAAACGGCTACCACCTGCCGGTGAGGCTTTGCCAGCTTGGCTCCCAAAGCCGCCGGAACGGAATAGCCCATGGTGCCCAAGCCGCCGGATGTTAAGAACCGGCCTTCTTTTACGTTGAAATTCCGGGCACACCAGATCTGATTCTGCCCCACATCCGCCACCAAAATGGCGTTTTCCTCCATCATGGCGGAAAGATCCCGGATGAACACCCGGGGCTCCACGCTGTCCTCCCTGGGTTCTCCCCGCAGCAGCGCTTCCGCCTTATAGGCAAACACTTTGTCCAGCCATTCCTGGGGAACGGTGTTTTTCACCTGCTCCGCCATCTTTTCCAACACGATGCGGATATCGCCCACAATAGGAATATCCACGGGAATATTTTTCCCGATCTCCGCCGGGTCAATATCAATATGAATGATCCGGGCCTTTTCCGCCATCTGCCGGGGAGCGGAGACGGCTCTGTCTCCCACCCGGGCGCCGCAAAGGATCACCAGATCCGCGTTTTGCATGGCCTTGTTGGCGGTGGTGCGTCCATGCATCCCAATCATTCCCAGATAATACGGGCTGTCCATAGGGATCACGCCAATGCCCATCATGGTAGCACAGACAGGAATTCCGCTGGCTTTGGCAAAGGCCTTCATCTCTTCCCGGGCGCCTGCCAGAACCACACCGCCGCCGCAGCAAAGAATCGGCCGTTTGGCCTCCTCAATGGCCTTCAGCGCCTTTTTAATCTGCATGGCGTGGCCTTCCGTCCGGGGTTTATACCCGATGATCTCCGCCTTTTCCGGATAAACAAAGGAACGGACCTGCGCCTGCTGCACATCCACCGGCACGTCAATAAGCACCGGCCCCGGCCGGCCTGTGGACGCAATGTGGAACGCTTCCTTGAATATCCTGGGCAGCTCCGCCGGGTCCTTTACCAAATAGGAATGTTTGGTGAAAGGCTCACAGGCTCCGGTTATATCCGCTTCCTGGAAAACGTCCCTGCCCAAAAGCTCCGAGCTTACCTGGCCTGTGATCGCCACGAGAGGCACGCTGTCCATATACGCGGTGGCAATACCTGTGATCAGATTGGTGGCGCCGGGACCGGAGGTGGCAATGCAAACGCCGGGTTTCCCGCTGGAACGGGCATAGCCGTTGGCGGCATGGGCGGCGTTTTGCTCCTGGCGCACCAGAATGTGACGAATGGAAGAACGATACAGAAAATCGTAAAACGGGCAAATGGCCGCGCCGGGATACCCAAACGCAACGGAAACACCCTCTTCCTCCAGACATTTCACCATGATCTCCGCTCCGCTGATCATTCCGGATCCCCCTTCTTTCCTCACCTGTTTTTCAATGCGGTTTCCCGCCTTTTGTCTTTTGCCTTTTGCCTCTCGCTATAGAACGAAATAAAAAACCGCCCCAAGCTCTTCGCTCAGGGCGGGCGATTTGTCCGCGGTACCACCTGAATTCGGGATCCCTCCCGCACTCTTGCCGGAAATCCCGGCTTCTCTCTATAACGGGAGAACCCGCCGCACCCTACTAAGCCTGCCGCCGTTGGGGCCGAAGCTCCGGAGCCAGTTCTGCGTGTTTCATGGAAAGGCTTTCACCGCCCGCCTTCTCTCTGCACCGGAACACCACGCGTACTCTTCTCCATCCAAGCATTTCTTGTTTCGATTATGGACTATAATACCCCCTGCAGGGCGGTTCTGTCAAGAGGGAATTGGTTAAATACCGCAAAAATTTCCACGCTTAGCGGCTCTTCCCGGTTTTGGAAGAAAGAGGACGGGATCCGGGGAACATTTTATCCAGGGCAGCAAAGATCAAAACCGCCGCCACACAGGAGAGAATCGCCTCGGGGATCATGTACGCGCCATTGTAGCTCAAAGAATACAGCCACACCGGCACCCCTTCCGGCGCATAGGGATACCAGACCAGAATGCCAGACAAAAAGCTGCACAGATACCGCAAAAGGCAGACCACCAGCACGCCCATTCCCGCAGAAGCCGCTTTATACTTCCGCAGCGGCCATCCCATGACCCGGGAAAGCCCCAAAACGGTAAACGCCAGCACATAGTCCAGCAAAACCACCAGCACAAACAGCAAAATGTCATTGGCCGGAGGCGGCACAAATCCCATAAGCATTTGCAAAAGGCTGAAAACGAAAGCACTGGTAAGCCCCCATTTCGTGCCGTGCCGCAGAGCCACCAATGCCACCGGCACCATGCTCACCGCCGTGATGGAGCCTCCCTGGGGAAACTCAAAGATTTTCACCATGCTTAGGACGGTGGAAAGCGCGATCATCAGCGCGCATTCTGCCATAATCCACGTTCTGCTTTTTGAATTCATTTTTTTACCCTCCATTTCCGGCGGAACCAGAAAACCCTCTCCCCATCCAAATCAAAAAAAACGCCGCTCCGGAATTTTCGTCCCGGACGCAGGCGCCTGCATTCGCACAAAGCCCTCCGGGACCTCTGAACTCGAATCCTCGGATCCCTCAAAAAGGCTTCATCGGTTATCAAACAGCACCTACGCCGGTATTACCCGGATCAGGTTATGGGTCTCAGGCTTTCGCCGTCTCTCAGCCGGTTTCCCAGCTCCCCTTGTTTTTTTGTGACAGGACGCGGCTGCGTCCTTTTTCCACAATACATCAAATTCTGCCAAAATACAAGCTTTTTCCTGGGATTCCCCAAAAATTTTATTTCCAGAGAAGATCTCCCAGTTCTTGGGGAGACGCCGCCAAAAGCTGAGCGCCGGCTTCCTTCAGCTCCGGGATACCGCCGTATCCGTATGCGGCGCCGATAAACGCCGTCCCCGCTTCCAAAGCGCCCTGGCAGTCGAACCGGGTGTCCCCGATCATAACGGCGTTTTCCGGGGAAACTCCCAGATCTTTCAAAGCTTTCAGAATCAAATGCGCCTTGCCCGTTCCTTTTTCATCCTCCTGATTGGGAGAAACCGTATCCATAAACTTCAGCAGACCAAAATGCTCCAGCACCCGCATGGCCATGCTGCCCGGCTTGGCTGTGGCCACTCCCAGCTTCACGCCGGCCTCCTGAAGCGCTTCCAGAAGGGGTATAATCCCCTGATACACTGTGCAGTTAAAGATTCCGTCCCGGTTATAATGGGCCCGATACCGCCGGATTCCTTCCTCCGCTTCTTCCATGGACATCCCGCAGAAATGAGTATAACTGTACGCCAAAGGAGGACCGATAAATTTTCGCAGCACTTCTCCGGAAGGAATGGGAATGCCCATTTCTTCCAGAGAAAGCTTCACGCTTTGTAAAATTCCCGGATGGGAGCAAGTCAACGTGCCGTCCAGATCAAAAAGCACCGCCTGATACCGGGGCTCCTTCTTTTCCAAAAGGGCTTTTCCAGCTTCCTTCATATTAGCCGCTTCCTTTCTTTGTATCCGTTTTCCACCGCAAGGCTCCTGCAGACCTGTGGCCGCAGGTTATGGAGTCCTTGGGCTCTTACAGCGTCTTTTTCCGCTCCTGGGCTTTGGCGGCAAATTTCTCCCGATTCACGGCTGCTCTCCGATGGGTTCCCTTGGAAATGCTGCCCCATTGGTCCCAGGCTTCCAGAGAAAAGGAAAACATCCTTCCTTCTCTTTCTTCCAAAACCGCTTCCACCCGGATAGAGGATCCTTCCGGGGACGGAGCGTCGTGGGAAAGAGCGATCCAGGTGCCCACAGTAGTAAGTTGGGTCTCCCCTTCTCTTTCCAAAATCTTTTGGGCCAGTTCCGCCGCCGTATTTTCCATCATAGCCGCCACTTTAGGCGTCGCCAAAACCTCCACGCTGCCGCTGCCCACAGCGGTGGCCAGATCTTCCGGTGCTACTGTAAACGTTTTTTCCAGTTTTTCCTTACACATTGTAATTCCCGTCCTTCTACGGTATAATGAAACCGTCTCTTAATCAAAAAAACTCATCCGGCCCGGTGCGTTTTCCGGTTCCCCGGATTTTTCAAGCTGTTTCAAGATCCGGAAAAAGTATACCACATTTTTACCGTGGGCCTCAAGAAAAGGGACAGAGGACTTTTTCGGCAAATCCCTTTAGAATATGGAGAATTTATATGAAAATCGGAACTCTTTCTTTTTCCGGGAAGGCCTTTCTGGCGCCTATGGCCGGCGTAACCGACCAGGCTTTCCGGGAACTTTGCGTCCGTTTTGGAGCCGCCTGCGTAGTCAGTGAGATGGTCAGCTCCAAAGCGCTGCAATTTCAGGATCGGAAATCCCGGGAGCTGATGCAGCTGGGAGAAAACGAACGCCCGGCGGGAATCCAGCTTTTTGGCTGCGAACCGGAGACCATGGCTTTGGCCGCCAAAAAAGCGCTGGAATTTTCCCCGGATTTTCTGGACATCAACATGGGCTGCCCGGCGCCTAAGATCGTAAACTCCGGCAGCGGAAGCGCGCTGATGCGGAACCCTTCCCTTTGCGGACAAATCGTGGAAGCCGTCAGAAAAGCGGTGGATCTTCCCGTCACCGTAAAGATCCGCAAAGGATGGGACAACTCCTGCGTAAACGCTGTGGAAGTGGCACGGATCTGCGAAAGCGCCGGAGCGGATGCCATCACCGTTCACGGAAGGACCCGGGCGGAAATGTACGGTCCCCCTGCGGATTGGAGCTGCATCCGCCAGGTAAAAGAAGCGGTGCGCATTCCGGTGATCGGAAACGGCGATGTAACCGACGCCTTTTCCGCTGCCAGAATGCTGGAAGAAACCGGTTGCGATGGGGTCATGGTGGGCCGGGGCGCCCTAGGGAACCCTTGGCTCTTTCAGCAGATCAATGGGTATCTGGGCAGCGGCTCCCTTCTTCCGCCGCCGGGGCTTCAGGAACGCCTTTTGGTGATGGTGCAGCATATTCAGCGGCTTTGTCAGCTGAAGGACGAACCCCACGGTATGCGGGAGGCCCGAAAGCACGTAGGCTGGTATATGAAAGGGATGCGGGGCGCTGCTTCCTTCCGCCGCCGGGCCGGAGAACTCTGCACGCTGGAAGACCTGTTCCTTCTGGTTCGGGACGTTTCCTCCCAAGAACAAGCAGATCCAGATCCATCTTTTTCGGAGGAATGACCCAAACATAGAGCAAAAACTACATTTCCTTTTCCAAGGATCCAATCTATAAAAAGCTGAAAAGGCAGGCGATTTTTATGCGGCATAGAGCTGTTCTTTCTTTTTTACTGAGTGTGCTGTTAATAGGGACGTTCACTCTTTCCGGGTGCCAGTCCTCTGCCCCGGAAATAAGCCATATGGAATCACAGGGTTCTTCCCTTTCCTCCTCTGCCCAGCAGGAGGAAAGCTCCCAGGGAAGCTCCCATGAAGGCTCTCAGGAAAATTCGGGTGTTTCCTCCTCTTCCGGAGAAACATCACAGGAAAACACTTCCTCCCAAGCTTCGGAGAGCACCTTGGGATCTTCTGCGCCTCCGGCTTCTTCGGCAAACGCCTCTTCCGCCGCCACATCTCACTCTTCGTCCTCTTCTTCCCAATCTTCTCACCAGCACATTTACAGCGCCAAAGTCATTGCCCCTACCTGCACCAGCGGCGGATATACTCAATACACCTGTTCCTGCGGAAGCAGCTATACGGGAAACTCCACCCAGGCTTTAGGGCACACCATGGGGCAATTTGTTATTAAGAAGCAGCCCACCACCACTTCGGAAGGAAGCAAGCAGCGCACCTGCAGCCGATGCGGTTATACGGAAACTGTTTCCATCCCCAAGCTGGAAGAGCCTTCGGGAGATCTGAACGCTTTTGTAAACGAAGTGATTCGGCTGGTCAACCAGGAGCGCAGCAAGAATAATCTTGCTCCTTTAACCGCCAAGGCAGATCTGAACACCTATGCCTCCACCCGAAGCCGGGAGCTACTTCAGATCTTTAGCCATCTCCGTCCCGACGGTACGGATCCTCTTACTCCTATTTTGGGAATGGGGTATTTCACGGCCGGAGAAAACATTGCTAAGGGTTTTTCTTCTCCGGAAGCGGTCATGGAGGGATGGATGAATTCTCCCGGACATAAAGCCAACATTCTCAGCCCCTATTTTTCCTATATAGGCGTAGGGTGCTTCATGGAAGACGGCGATCTGTACTGGACGCAGGTTTTCGCGGGATAATATATCCGTATAAAGAATTTCATATAAAAATCCGGTTTTGGATCCGCTGTCCAAAACCGGATTTTTATGTCATTTTCTCGGAGGGCATTTCAGGGCATTCCAGAGCGTTTCAGGACATTTCCTTAGAAGCCTTCTCCCACCACGATCCAATCCTGCTTCTCCTTAGCCAGTACAATACTTCTGGGGCTGTGGCTGCCAAATTCTTTGGTAACCACCTGAAACGCCAGCAGTGTTCCGGAAGGATAGGCGTTTTTGTAAAGAGCGATCAGCCAATTATCCGGGTCCACCCGGCAGGAAAGCACCTGCATCCCGGGGAATCGGCTGGCGTAATACGCTTTTGCCTTTTGCTGCGCCTTTTCTGTTTCTTCGCCGGTAAAAGGGTATTTCTCTTCCTGCATGCTGGATTCCGTCGCAAAAGAAGAGGAGGCCGCCGAAGATATGGGCGAGAACAAATCATCACCGCCGGGCTGCGGAGCTCCCGGAACACAGGAAAAAGAAGATCCGGATAAAACCGCTAAAAGCAGCACGCATCCTATGGCTTTTTTCATTCCTCTGTTCCTGTTTCTTTGCATCCTGTTCCCACCTTACCACCAGCAAAGTTTCCCGTATCTATTTTCGGGATTTTTGCATCTCCCGTTATATATACGAAGTACAGAGGTGTTTTGTTTCATTTCCGGGAAATTTTTTATACGGAGGGATCTTCCCATTTTTCCGCGGCCACCTTTTTCTTCCGGAGACGACGGCGCACGCCTTCCCGAACCAGCGTATATACCACCGAGCACAGAGGAATAAACAGCAAGATTCCGAAAATACCCATGGCGGCTCCGCCTACCGTTACCGCGAACAAAACCCACAAAGGCGGCAAACCGATAGAACCTCCGATGGTATGGGGATAAATAAAGTTTCCTTCGATCTGCTGTAGCACCTGGAACAGTACGATAAACCAAATCGCCTGAATGGGGTCGGAGATCAGGATCAGCAGCGCTCCCAGGACGCAGGCGATAAACGGCCCCACAATAGGGATCAGGGCCAAGATCATAACCATAACGCTGATCATCAGCGCATAGGGGAAACGGAACAGGCTCATGGCCACAAAGAACATGGAGCCCAGAATAAACGCCTCCAGGCACTGGCCGGAAATAAATTTGGAAAAAATCCGGTGGGAAAGCGTCATAACGGACATAACGCTGTCCCCTCTGCGTTCCGGCAGCAGGGCATACAGAAGCCGGCGTCCCTGCCCGCAAAGCTTTTCCTTTTGGAGAAGCATATACATGGCAAAAATAAATGCAAAGACCGTATTCATCATTCCGTTGGCCACCGTGCCGGCAATACCGATGGTGGAATTCAGGAAGCCGCTGGCACCGTTGGTAATAAAGGTAATGCTATTCTGGATCATGGACGGCCAATCGAATTCGATCTTATTGATCTGCGCCACCAGCTCCGGATATTTCTGCAGCAAATTCTCCACTTTCTTTTGCAGATCCGTTAAAAACGGCGGGATACTCTGCATCAGGCTGGAAAATGTTTTCCCCAGTTCCGGCCCGATAATAAAAATGGAAACCACCAAAACCCCTACGATCAGAACAATGGCCAAAAACAAACTGACAGGACGGCGAATGGCCTTCAAGATTTTGTTTTCACGGCCTTTGGGTCCCGGCAATCGGACAAACAGCGCATTTTCAATGGCCCGCATAGGAACATTGATAATATAAGCAATACAGGCGCCGGCAATCAGCGGCTGCAACATCCCTATAATCATCCAGAAAATTCCCACCAAAATATTCACGTTTTGCAGACCGATCCAAACCGCCGCCGCAAATACAATCAGCAGCATCAGTTTTTTCATCGTAGCGGAATTCAGCTCCATGATTTTTCCTCCTGTATTTTTCCGCAGGCCGTTTTCCGTGATTCGGGAACACCCGCTTTACGTATGGTGTGTGGTGTAATGTGTGACGTATGATGTATGTTATTCTCCCTTTTCCTCCAGGAAAAGGATTCCCAGGGTTCCGGGGCCGCAATGAGATGAAATGGTGCAGCTGGCTTGGGTAATATGGATCTCCCGGAAGGGAAGGGTCTGTTCCACCTGCTGCTTCACGGCGTCGATCCATTCCTGGGGGCATCCGGAGTGGGTAATAAACAAGCGATCCAGAGAAATGGAAGACGCATTTTTCAGCTGATCCTCCACATATTGCTGCAGCACCTTTTTCATGGAGCCCCTGTATTTTTTCCCAACCTTCATTGCTCCGTTTTCCCCGGGCTCCACCTGGATGCAGGGCCGAAGCTGCAGAAGATTGGCTCCTACAGCCGCTACGGCGGAACATCTTCCTCCCGCCCGCATAAACTCCAGCGTGTCCAGCACAAAAGAAGCCCGGACACAGGGCGTCAGCTCCCGAAGCTTTTTCTGGATTTCCTCCGCCGGCATTTCTTCCCGGGCCCACTGAGCCGCTTTCAGCACCAGAAGCCCCGTTCCTGTAGAAAGGCTGCAGGAATCCACAGGATATACGTGTTCCAACTTCGTCGCTGCCGCCACACAGTTTTGATGGGCACTGGAAATGGCAGAGCCCAGATTGATATGCACCACGTCGTATCCCTTTTCCACCCAGGTGCGGAAAAACTCATAGTATTCCATCATGGTAATAGCGGCTGTTTTGGGCAAAAGCCGCCGAGTGCGCCATAACGTATAGATTTCTTCCGGCGTAATGTCCTTTCCATCCACATAGGAATTCTCCCCAATCAGAATGTGAAACGGAAAAAAGGGAATTTGATACTGCTGCTGCAATTCTTTTCCCAGGTCGCAAGTGCTGTCCGCACTGATCAAAACTTTTCTTTCACTCATGGCATTTTCAACCTCCCCCCTGAAACTTCGCCCAGGCTCTTCTGCCTGGCTGTTTCAGGTGCCTTTCCTTTTCCTTTACGCTATACTATATACCATAGCACGTTTTTCCCTGCACTGCCAGAGAAATTTGTAAAACAAGCCATTCTTTCCTTTTCAGGAGTTAACCGGTTCCTTTTCCTTTCCGGCAAGCATTTCTTCCATTCTTTTTCGGGTCTCCCGGGAAAGCGCCTGAACGGCCTCTTTTTCCTTCCCGGGGGAAGGCCACAAAGGTTCTCCCACTGTCATGGTAAAACAAGGGCGGCGTTTCCACTTCCAAATTCCTTTTCCCGGGCGGTATGTCAATACCAGCGGAACCACAGGCACCTGGGCCTTTACGGCAATGGAAAAAGCTCCGTCCCGAAATTCCCGAAGTTCTTCACAATAAGGTTCGATGGCTCCCTCCGGATATAAACAGATCCATCTTCCTTTTTGAGCTGCCTCACGCATCTGCTCTAAAAAATCCCGCATTTCCTTTAAGCTGGTGGGGACAGGCACGCTTCCCATAAAACGGATCAAAGGGCCGATGATCTTGCGGTCAAACAGCCAATCCAGGGAAGTAAATACCGCCCGGCGAGGCAGAATGGTAAGGCCTACAAAGGTGCAGTCAAAATTATGCACATGGTTGCAGACAATAACGGCTCCCTTTCCTTTGGGGATCTTTTCTTTCAGAACCTTTCGATTCTTCCGAATCAGTCCGAACCAGAAGAAATCCAGAACTGTAAGCAGCGGCACGCCGATGCCGTAAAAAAACAGCTGGCTGCATACCCGATAAACCGGATTTTGGGGCAAAAGGCTTTTTTTCATAGGCCCCTCCGGCTGTGAAAATCCCGGATAGTCTCCCGGAACATTTCCTCCGCCTGCTCTACGGAGTGGGAAACCCGATACCGATCTCCCTGTCGGGCATATTTTTGAGACATTTCCCCCAGCCGCCGGGGATTTTCCATCCAGTATTCAATCTTTCTTGCCAGATCATCCGGATCATCCGGCAAAAACAGACTTTCGTCGCACAAAGCAAACTGGGTGGTGGCGGATTTAGGGGAATTGCAGATCACCGGCACCAGCCCGCAGGCAAAGGCCTCCATGCAGGAAATGGCCTCGATCTCAATATAGGAAGCGTGCACATACAGCTGACAGGAATGGATCAGCCGGATCAGCTCTTCCTTATTATAAAATCCAAACTTCGGCGGATGGGGAAGCTTTTCTCCCTGCTTCTGCAGCGCTTCCATACAAGGCCCTTTTCCGGCCAAATGCAGCTGAATCCGATCCCGATAGCGGGAACGCTGCACCGCTTCGATCAAAACCTTCTGCCGCTTTTCCGGAGAAAACCTTCCAACCATCAAAATATGAAACAAGCCGTCCTCCGGCTGCTGAACCTGTTCCCGGGGCAGAGGCCGAAAATCTTCATCCACGCCGTTGCTGATCACATGCAGCTTTGCTTTATATCCATTTTCTTCCAGCTGGCGGGCAATAAATGTGGAAGGGCAATGAATATGATCAAAATACTGATAAAAGCTGTGATAAAAATACCCATAGATCCCCTTGGAAAGACATTCCAAAGGCATATGGCAAATGTAGGTGATATTTTCCGGCTGCAAATGAAAAGCAGCGCTCATGGGGATTCCCATTTCTCTGCAAACCTGCATTGCCTTTTTTTCAAAAGGAAGCGGCAGCAAAAAATGCACCACATCCGCCCCCTGAAAGGCTTTCCGAAACAATTCTTCATCCGGCACGGCAAAACCAAAGCCCTGCTTCCGGGCTACTTTGGTGGCTACAGGATACTTCCCCAAACGAGCTCTGTACTCCGGCTCTGTCAATTCGCCGCTGGCCAGCATGTGTACATCGTGCCCTTTTGCCCGAAGCATTTGATAAAATCGGTGCGCTGTCATGGTGGTGCCGTTGTTCAGGCTTCCATATTCGTCTGTTACTAAAATGATTTTCATGCCTACGCCTTCCTTTTTCCAAATGGAGCCCCTCTGCCGGAGCCAACGTCCAAGCATGGGATTCTCTCCTTTAACACTGTACAAAAACCTTTCTCCGCCGTCAAGAGAAAATCGAAAAAAGCAAAAAATCTTAAACAGGTGTCTTTTTTTAAAAATTGCCCGCATATTTCTTAAAATGTGTGCGGGTTTTGATAAGGAGAGAAAAAAATCACATAAAAAATCGTGGTAATATTAACTAAAAATCTTCCTATAAAATCTCCAAACTATACAATTCATAGATTCTTGCCTTTTTGCCGAAAACTCCCTTTGGAACCATTGACACCGGCAGAAAATGGAATTATAATAAAGGCACAATCAATGATTACAAGACCTGTGATACGGATGTATCACACCTTTTCAATACAACTCCTCCCCAAAAAAAGCAAAAGCCGGCTTACGCCGGCTTTTGCTTTTCCTTTTGTTTTCCGGCGCCGGCGTGTGAAAGCCACACGCCGGTATTTTTATGCGCTCTTTCCCGAAAAAATGTCTCCTTTTCAGGGAAAAACCGGCACCATCCGCAAGGCTCCGAAAATATTCTGGCGGAGCACCATCAATCCCGTCCGTTTTCCCGGGAAGAGGCCGTGCTTTCCATAAGATAGGGCCGCAGAACGCCTAAAAGCTGGTCATCCGCGAAAATCTTCATGTACAATCCTTCCGGGCGGTATTCTTCCTCTTCAACGGAGCCTTCCCGGCGAATTCGGGCCGCCAATCCGCTTTGGGCAAAGGGAAGCAAAATTTCCGCTTCTCGCATAGGACTTGGCAAATTCGCCTCCACCATCGCCAAAAGCTCCGGGATTCCCTCGCCCGTCCGGGCGCTGATCCGCACCGTGGGGCCGGAAACTCCCAGCAATCCCTCAGGTGCTTTATCGCATTTGTTCAGCACCGAGATCACCGGCGTATCTCCGCATCCCAGCTGAGCCAAAAGGCTCTCCGTAACCTCCAGATGCACCTTTGCCTCGGGACTGGAGGCGTCGCAAACATTTAAAAGAATATCCGCCTGGGCGGCTTGCTCCAACGTGGAGTGAAATGCCTGCACCAGGTGATGCGGCAGACGCCGAAGCAATCCTACTGTGTCAATCAGCATCACCGTTTTCCCGCAAGGCAGACGCAAGGCCCGGGAAGTAGGATCCAACGTGGCAAACAGCATATCCTTAGCCAACACACCGGCCTCCGTCAGCCGGTTCATCAGGGTGCTTTTTCCGGCGTTGGTATATCCCACCAGCGCCACAGTGACCACATTGTCCTTTTTCCGCCGCCGATTCAGCTGTTCCCGCCGCTGTTCCACTTCCTTCAGCTGCTGCTTCAGCGCTTCGATCCGTCGGCGGATATGCCGGCGGTCGGTTTCCAGCTTGGTCTCGCCGGGGCCTCTGGTGCCAATTCCGCCTCCCAGCCGGGACAAGGCCGTTCCTTTTCCTGAAAGCCGGGGCAGCAAATACCGAAGCTGCGCCAGCTCCACCTGCAGCTTTCCTTCCCGGCTCTGCGCCCGGACCGCAAAAATATCCAAAATTAGCATGGTGCGATCCACCGTGCGCACTCCTGCCTGCTCCTCGATGTTTCGGATCTGGGTGGGTGTCAGCTCCCGATCAAATAACAGCAGGTCGATTTCCTGCGCCCGGCACATCCCGGCGATCTCTTCCATCATGCCGGAACCCACGCAGGTAGCCGTATCCGGCGCCGGGCGTTTTTGCGTCACCGCCGCCACAGGCTCCGCTCCTGCGCTGCGCACCAGTTCATACAGCTCTTCCAGGGAGGCCTGGGCGTCGTATTCCCCTGTATCCAATTCTACCAGTAGCGCCCGTTCCGGGCGAATTTCCGTTTGGGTCATTTCCATCCCCGTCACCTCCACGGTTTATTATACCCGAGCCGTTTCCGGAATACAATCATTTCCCAAAAGAAAACGAGAGCTTCTTCCCTAAGAAAGAAGCTCTCGTTTTTATGGGATCGCTATCCAAAAATAGGTGCTTCCCTTTCGGTTTAGCCGATTGATAGTTCCATAAGATACCTCTGTAGGCTCTATCTGGTTTTCGTATACGGTAACCACCGAATTTTGCAGCTGAATGCCGTCGGTGGTATACACCTGCCCCTGCCCCTGCACCGCCAGAGCTGCGTAGTTCTCCGTCACCTTCCCTGTAAAGCGGGAAAATCCCACTTCCATCATGGCAACAATTACGATTTTGGGGGTAATAGGAACAGTAAACTGCAGGGATTCCGCTCCGTTTCCGGTATAGGTTCCCATGCGGGCCCCCTGCAGGATTGCTCGGTACGCCGCCGTCAAATGCAGCTCCATATCTTCCGTATGCTGACTAAGCAGCGTATCCAAAAGCTGATTATCCCCGCAAAAGTCCTCTCTGGAAGGCTTATCTTCCGGAACCCAATTACAAAATCCCAACGGTGTTTTTTGGCTTGCCGGCATTTTCATTCCTCCTTTTATGCCGTTGTTCCTGAGAAATCATCCAGATCCTCCCAGCTTTTTTGCTTTTGATCGATCTGTTCCCAGGTGTATCCAAATGCCTCTAGTGCCTCCCAGGTCAGCAGGCGGGTATCCACAACCAGTTCCAGATGAACCGGCAAAAAGCAGGAAAATACGCTTCTGAGCCATCGGATCTGGTCCTTGGCTGTTCCCGGCCTGGGCATGACGCAAATGGATTGCTCTGCAAAATTTTCCGAAATCCCCGCGTAAATCCCCTGCGACTCCAAAAGCCGGAGCATATCTTCCCGGCTTTCACTGCGCACGGCTCGCCGCAGAAGAAGCCTTTTCCTGCGTTCTTCCAGGGAAAGTCCGTCCCCGTTCATGGCATATGCACTTTCTGCGTAGGAAAGGCCCTGCTCGCCGGCAGTTTGTAAAAAAGCATCCTTTACGCGTTCATCCACGGCATCATACAGAATTTCCAAGCCTGCCATATACGCATCCAGCTCCCGATCCACCTGTGTGGTGCCATCCATTCGATAGAGTCCCGTACGGCGCAAAAGCTCTCCCATATATTCTCTGTGATCCATGCTATACGGCCTCCTGCATTAAAACATCTCCGGGAACGGCAACCTCACTGGCCGCAATAACATAATCATACGCAGGCGCTTGCACCACTACATCCCATACGGCCCCGGTAGCTACCAGCGCCGCAACCAAAGCGGACCGCCGAAAGCTGCGGCCCACTTCCTGCTGCCGGAAAAACTCTTCCAGCGCCGTTTTGCAAACCTCCTGAGCCTGCACAAGGCTCCATCCCGCTTCCAGACGCAGCTGCAAAGTCAGCGGGATCACCACCCGTTCCGCCGCTTTTACAATCACCTTTGTGCCGATCTCCCGCATTTTTTCCAGCTCTGCTCGAACCTCATCCACGTCCTGCTGGCTCAGCTCTCCTTCCCGGCCATCCAGATACACGCTGACGGTGCCGATTCCTTCCAACCGGGGGACAACGGAAGCGGAGCGAACCCGGTCGTGCTTTAAGGCCGTATTTTTATAGGCGGAAACATTACCGCCCAAAGCGGGATTGATAAAAATTTCCTGAATTCTTACCCGCAGGCTTTCGTCCGTTTCCGGATCGTCTCCTCCGGTAAAAGCCGCCTCATTGGTTACATAGCCGATTCCTGAAGGAACTGTCACCATCTGGTTGACAGCTCCTGCGGCGCAATTCCCCTGGCGTCCCGGTTCCACCGCCTGGGCCGGAACTGAAGCCGTTTTCGTGCCGCTTTTGATAATGGCGTCCTCCAACGTAATGTAGGCCGGTCCTTCTTCTCCTGCCCGGCAAAGGCTGCCTGCGGGAATTTTCAAGTCCACCCAGGGCGCCATGTAAACTCCAAACTGCAGCGTTCCCGAAGCGGTCAGCGCCGGGCGGCGGACCAAACCTCTTTCCTCCGCCAGATAATCCAGCTCTTGCCCTTGGGCATACCGGGGATCTTTTTGCTTCTCCAGCCAGTCTATGGATGCCAGCGCCGCGTAAATTTCTCCGGCCAGCAGTCGGATCCGGATGCCCAAATCCGAGGCGTCCTCCGGGGAACATCCTGTGCTCTCCTGGTATTGGGTATACATCCGCTGCACCAATTCCTCATAGCTCACCATCTTTTTTCACCTCCACTGCAGATTCTTCCTCCCAGATCCGTAAACGGACCCGGACAAAAGGTTTCTCCACTTCCGCGGAAATCACCTGGGCCTCCGGGCAAAATCGCAGCGCTTCCCTGGCCTCCTCCACAGCTTCCACCGGATGGTTCACTTGAAAAAGCCGGCTCCCCAGCTGAGGCAAATAGGGAAAGCTTCCCTTTTTCACGGTCAGGCAAATGGCTACTCTCTGCAGAAGTTCCTCCCGCCCTTCCAGTAAAACCGGAAGCCCCCGGCTGTCCGGACAAAAATCTCCCTCCAGCAATGCCGTATCCACCGCTTTATTCCTCCTTTGCCTGGGCAGCCGCGGAAACCGCCGGGATGATTTGTCCGTTGATCTCCACTTCGCCGTTATTTTTCAGATAAATATAAGCGCCGCCCTGGGAAAACAGGTAAAGTTCGCCTTCTTCTATGTTTTGATTTTCCATCAGTGTTCCAGGGCAAACCGTCCCCACGCTGGTATCCAGCAGAATTCCCCGGGCATAAGCGCTGGCTTTGTAAGAAATACCCGGGGGGCTGCAGAACAAAAGCTCCGAAACGGTGCCCGGACGAATGGTTTCCTTGGCCGCCACTTGTGAAAGATCCGCTGCCGGAGACTTTTTCTCCGTTCGGGCGATCTGTTTTGCCATCCACATACTTATTCCTCCGTTTTTCGCAGCGTATACCGGCAGGTTTCTCCGGCCTGATTGCGGGTATAAAGGATCTCAGATACATAAAGCCCGGTGTACTCTCCCAAAGCGCCGCCCCAAACCCCTGCCCGGTCCCCCAAAGCGGCGGAAATCTCGCCCGGAGCCGTCACCTCCACGGAAAAAGATTGCCAAGCCGCTTTTTCAAGTGCCGCTTGGGCTTCCTCTTTGGTTCCGCTGAGCAAACGCCTTCTGCGGATCCCCATACCGAGGGTCTCCGGATGGGAAAAGGACTGGGAATAGGTATTGGTGTCCTGGGGACGCAGCAAAATTTCCGAATACCGTTTCCCCGGCATATAGGAAACCGTCAGGGAGCAAAGTGGGATCTCCCCGCCAAACCGGATCGTCTTCTCCGTGTATCTTGTTTGGGCGTCCAGGCAATTTTCCCGAATCCGTAAGCGGGTATTTAAAAACTGCCGGCAAAAGGTATCCAAAACCTCCCATTCGCTCATGCCCTTGGAAATGGTAAACGGGGAGAAAAATCCCTTTTCTTCCCCTTTCCACTGGCTGAATCCGTAAGGCGCACCGTGTTCCTTTACCAAAAGGTTCATGGATACATACTGGTACGTTTGGGGCATCGCCTCATTTTCCAGCAGAATTGCCGCAGGGCCTCTGGCGGAAACCGAGAGAAACACCCCGGAAGATGTCAGCGTCCGATCCTCCTGATCCACGGTTCCCTGAAAAAGCACCTCCCCGGTTTTCCCGGTGACTTCCAGTGCCCGAAGTCCTGTGGTTTTTTCCGGATATGCCCAGGGGAATTTCCCCCGAAACAGATCGGCCGGCGCTTCTTCATCCAGAGAAAGCGTGGTTTCCACAGGCGTTCCCAAATCCTGCTCCGTCCCGTCCTGGAAAAATCCTTTATACCGCATATTCCTCCGCCTTTCTGAGAAAAATTCTTTCTCCGGCGGAAAGCTGCTGGATCTGCCGCAGCCGGTTCAGCTCCACAAGTTCTTCCAGCACGGTTCCTGTTTTCGCCGCCACTTCCCACAGAGATTCTCCGCCTTTGCAAAGATAAAAATCCGGCGTCTTAGGAGCGGGAAGATCTTCCTCCTCCAGAAATGTGCATTCATATGGCACTTCGCCTTCTCTGCCGTAACTCAGCAGCTTCAGCTGGGAAAATACGGCAGAGAAAGAGGGGAAACCGGGGACCCAGAGGACCCCGCTGCCTTCCTCCTGAAAAACGGAGGCCAGCTTCCGAAAATCCTCCATGGCCCTTTCCCCGGAAAATGTGCCTTTCCCTGTAACCACCCGGCGCTTCCGCCCCAGATCCTGCACCCGGCTTCCCTTCATAGGCAGAAGAAGTTCTTTTACCGTCCGCTCATACCGTAAGGTGATTTCCCTGGGATTCACAGGCCACACATACTGCTTAAACTGCATGGGGATCATTTTAACTCCTCCCGTTCCATATCCAGGTTTCTGGGATACCGCCGGTACTCCTCCTCCATTACCCTGGAAAATTCCTCCGCAGGTGTTTTTGCTGTTTCGTTCATGGCTTCCTCCTTATCCGCACAGGGCTCCCCCCTGCTCCTGCCGGAGAATGGCCCATTCATACAAAGGGGCGCCGGAAATCTTCTGGCAGTCCGCCCGGATCACCACCAGGCTTTTCCCGTCATAGTTCATCCGGCTGCCGGCCCGCAGACCGGCTCCCGGCGCAGCGGCGCACCAGTATTCCTCCCCGCCGTCCTGGTTTTTTCGCAGAGCGCGGAAAATCACCCGCTGGGGTTTTCCGTCAATTTGAGAAAGGTCTCCGTATTTTTCCAACGCCCGAAGAATGGTATATTTGGATCCCACACTTATCCTCCTATCCCCTGAAATACAAACTCCCGGTCCAGTAAATAAGGCGCGGCCAATTTCTGGTATTCCGCCCAGATCTTCTGCGCTTTCTCAAAGGACTGCCCGTCCTTCTGCACTTGAAGCTCCCCGGCAGAAAATCGTTCCGGCTCCAGGGCGTTTTCAATGAGCATCAGCCGATAAAACGCCAGGGCCGCCGCCGCGGCGCAAAGCAGTTCCGCCGCTTCCTCCGGCACATTTGCCCGAAGGATCCCTTCCAGCTGCACCGCCGCATCCCGGCAAAGATATTGGTGCCGCAGGGCTTCCCGGGGAGGAAGCCCTGCCAGCTTTCCAAATCGTTCCAGAATCGCGGTGTGAGAGAGCTTCATCAGTATGTCAGCACTTTGCAGGCCCCGTCGAAGATTCGGGAGAATCCTGCAATGGTGCTGATGGTGGCTCGTTCCAGCTGGCGGTCGATGAGCTTATCGTATTCCGTCAGCACGCCGCCGGCCTGGACCATTTCCAGCGCGCAGCTTCTGTCCAGCGCGATCACCTTTTTCTCCTCCAGCCCGGGAACATGCAGCAGATTGGCCCCCAGGGGCGTGATCAGCTTGCCGGTTCCCTGGAAGGTAAGGCCCGCCTGGGAATCCTGGAATTCCGCAATGCCCAGCAGATCCTTCATGGTGGCAGTGGAAGCCAGGGCGGTATTCATGGAATACGGCGCCATTGCCCCCCAAAGAGCCACCATGTCTCCGTAAACGGGAGTTTCTCCCTGGGCGGCAACCGTTCCGGCCGGGGTTTTTCCGTCATCCCCGTTTAAAAGAACGTTCACAGCGTCCTGCAGCTGCGCCCGGGCGATGTAAGCGCCGATCTGGCGAAGGGTCACGGTAAAGAGATCCAGCTTCTGGAAACGCAGGGCTTCATAGGAAGAAACCAGCATCCGGCCTCTTTTCTGCAGCTTTACCAGAGTGTCCTTGGTCTTTACCACCGTCTGGGGGATCACAGCCCCTTCCCCTACAGGCTTCAGGGTCTTATCGTCCTCGGAAAGATCCGAGGTAATGGTGCGGTAATCCATCGCGTCGATCTGGGTCACCGTGGCCACAATAGAGGGAAGAACATCCGCCTGCTCCATGCCCTGGCGCACCGCCCGGCTTACATATTCCGGAAACAGCGCCGCGCTGGAAGCGGTCTGGAAAAATTTCTCCACATTGTCCGAGCCGGGGCCTCCCACGCGAATGTCAAATCGCTTCAGCTGCCGCTGGTAAGCGTCCAGATTCTCCAGGGGAGATCCCTTGTAATTTTCCGAGGAATCCAGTTCCTCCAACACCTGGGAAAAGCTTTTTCCAGGCACACCATACATTCCTTTTTCCAATCGAATGGTCTCATATCCTGCCATATTTGCCGTCCTCCTTTTTTCCATCTGCCATTCTGCTTACAGCAGAACTCCTGCGGTTTTCCCCTGGGTGTCCACATCCGTCACCAGCAGTTCCCGGCCGGTTCCGGTTTTGATGCCCCCTGCGGCGTCCGCGCAAAGGGACTGAAACCCTACGGAAGGCGCCGCGTCTTCGGAATAGGGGATCACCGCATACCCGCCGACCTGCACCGCCGCGAATCCGTTCCGGCAGGAAAGCACCACGCCGGCAAATTTCTCCCCGTCTTCACAAGGGGAAACCGCTCCGTTTCCCGAAATCTTCACCACGGTCCCCGCCGCCAGTTCCTGGGCGGTTTCAAAGGTGGCCACATGCTCTCCCAGTCCTCTGAAAGAAATTTTCATACCGTTTACCTCCATTAAAATCAGATTGTATAAGGAGTAGGACCACAGTCCTTCTCCCGGTTTTGAGGCGCCAGCTGCACCTGCAGGGGAAGTTTTTCTCCTGCGGAGTGCAGAAAGGCCTTCTCAAACGATTTCAGCTCGCTCAGGGAAAGGTGTTCCGTCAGCTTTTCCAGCTGCTCACCTGGAAGCTTGGGAAGCACCAATCCTCCCAGCCGCCGGATGCTTTTCTGCAGGTCCCGGCGATACTGTCTCCCCAGTTCCGCTTCCTCTTCCAGCCTGGAAATCCGCTTTTCCAGCCGCAGGCACTCTTCCCCGGAAAGGTGCAGATCTTCTTCTGTTTCCCCCGGTGTATGCCGCTTTTGGTTTGCTTTGTCCCCGTTTTCCTGTTCCCGGTTTTCCCATACGCCGGTGTAAACAAATTGCTTTACCACTCCTGCGCTTTTCTGCGCCGGAACCGCCACAAAGGACCATTCATAGGCATCCGTGGCCTCTTCCAGAATCCCTACGCAAAGGCGATCCCCGTACATTTCCCCTTTCCGGTGGCCGCAGTGTTCCTGGCGCCAATCCGCCCCGCAGATGGAACACACATTTTTCGCCACGGCGCATCCCACGCTGACTTCCTTGTGGATCCCGCTTTCCAGCGCCAGGATCATGCTTTGGTTCTCCTGGCTGCGGGGCAGATAAGCTCGGGCCATCAGCCGGCAGTACTCCTCCCCGGCGGAAGTTATGCGCCCTGGCACCTTTTCCGTCCAGCAGCGAAAGATCCGGGCGGTTTGCTGCCGGGCTCCGGGGTGGTGATCGAAAATCCCTGTTTTGCCCTCAAACAGATGGGAAAGCTGCTCCAGCGTTTGAGTGGTGAAGCGTTCTAAATCCCGGTCCACTTCGTTATCGCAGAGCACTACGGTAAACGCGTAGATCTCCTGGGGCGCAAACTCCCGGCGGGTATACCGGTTGATGGCCTCCATTTCCTCGTCCCGGGGGCGGCCCGATTCCTCCCGTTCCTCCTGGCCGGGCTGGAGAAAATTTTTCTGGCTTTTTTCCTTCATGCTGTCTCCTCCTTACTCTTTTTCCGGGAATTCCAGTTCCAGCTTCCGGGCCTGAGCGTTGGCCAGTCTGGCCTGGGCGGTTTCCGTTTCATCCTGCAGGGTAATGGCATCCCATTCCAGGGTGTACTGCGGGGAGAGCCCCTGAAGTCGAAACCAAAGGTCACAGATTTTCCGCACCACCGGCTCCAGCATTCGCCGGTACGCTTCCAGCTCGCTGGTAAGAATATCCGCCTGCTGGCTGGACATTCTTTCCGTGGAAGACCAGGAAAGCCCCAGCAAAAACGGCGGCAGCCCCAATTTGGCCACGATCTGCTCCAGCATTTGCCTCACCGGCACATTGCTGTCCAGAATTTTGCCGTCCGCTCCGATGGTCTGAATGGAAACATCCCCCACGGCCACAAAGTCCGCAGGATTGGGGGAGCTCATGGCTCGCTTCCATTCCCCGGCGATCTGGGAAGCCCGTTCTCTGGCAAAGGCCCGGTCGCTTTCCGTGGAAGGCTTGTAGGTAACGGCGAACCGCACATCCCCTACCCGCTGCCAGTTGACGCCGATGGTGTGGTAGATCTTCATGAGAATATCCGTTACAAACGGAAGCCCCCGCAAAAGGGAAACTCCAAAAGCCGACCCCGCATCCGGACGCATAGCCGCTGTAAGCACCAGTTCCGGCCAGGGCAGCGGGCGGTATTCTCCCTTTTCCCAGCGGTAAACATTCAGCTCCAAGGGAGAATCCTGCCGCAGCTCCAAATTCTCCAGAGAAGCGTTATACAGCGCCGCTGGAAAGCCTTCCGGCGAAAGCACCACTTCACCCACAGCCGTGCCGTAAAGCAGCAGCTGCTCCAAAAAGACGTCCAGAAAGCTTTGTACGCCCTTTTGCGCGCCGTTTACCTGCACGGACCGCATCCAGTGATCCAGTTCCGTCTGCACCGCCGTTTCACGGCACCGGATCTGAAACCCTCCCGTAAGCCGCACCAGTTTCCCCAGAGCGGCGTCAATAATGGGAACGGATTCCCGCAGCGCTCCATACAGTCTCCGTTCCTGAGGGGTGGTCCCTCCGGAAAGAAGAGAAGGATGTTCCCAAGAATGGAAAGATCCCGTCTGCACAGCGTGCACCGGGATCTCTCCCCCGGTTCCCGGATCCTTTTTCTTTTTTCTTCCAAACCCTTGCATCGTTTCCGTCCTTTCTTTTTCGCCCCTTAGCCGGATCGTTCCACGGTAAAGGCGGCATATCCTTCCTCCAAAGGCAGGAGGGTGCTGACAAAATAGCGGATGTCGTCCATGGCGTGATCGTGCTCCTTCCGGGGCATATCCCGCCCCTCACCTTCCGCCCAGCGGTAAAGCCCCGCCTCCCGAATGGCGTCCCGGCAAGTGCGGCAGATCCGGATCCTTCCCTCTTTCAGCGCTACGCTGACTCTCCGGATCCCATCCAGCACATCGTTTACCGCGGGGATCACCTGGAATCGGCCGTGGCGGGCAATGGTTTGCTGAAAGCTGGCCGCCGAAGGGTCCACCGTAACGAAATCCACCGGCAAACCGCCGCAAAGCTCCTCCAGCCCCCGGTAATGCTCCTCGTCGGTTCGCATGGCTCCTTCTTTTCTGGAATCGTAATAATACTCCCGGATGCGGTACCAAACGCCGTCCTTTTCTCCCCAAAGGCCAAAGGAGGAAGGGTTCACCGTTCCGTAGTCGCAGGAAACCCGATACTGGCTGCAGTGTTCCGGCGGGTCGGGAAAATCCTCCTGAGAAAGAAAGCCGTAAACCAGCCCCTGCACCTGTACCCATTCTCCCAAAACAAACCGCCGGTAAAAGGCTCCCGAATATAAGCGGCGGTACCTGCTTCGGGTTTCTTCTCCTAAAGAAGGATTGTCTTCCATAGTAAAATGCAGGTACAGCGCGTTTTTTTCCTCCGTCTTTCGGATCCACTCCTGATAAAACCAGTGCTGGGGATATTCCGGATTGCAGTTGAACCAAAAGCGACTTCCCTCCACGGAGCAGCGGGCCAGCGCCTGCTCCACAAAGGATCGGGGCATCAAGGCGGTTTCATCCAGAAACACCCCTGCCAGGGTCATTCCCTGGATCAGCGCCGCGGAACCTTCGTCCTTTCCGCCAAACAGATAGAATCGGTTCATTCGCTCTCCCTGAAAAATCCGCAGGCAGTTCTCGCTTTCCCGAAGCTTGCATTCATACCCCGCTTCCTGTAAAACCGGGAGCAGGGAAACCAGCAGATTTCGCTTCAGGGAACTGATGGTCCTGCCGCAAAAGGCAAAGGAAGCGCCCTGAAACTGCCAGAATGCCCAAAGGACAAAACCAATGCCCATGCAAAGGGTTTTCCCGCTGCGCACGGCGCCGTCGCAGATCACGGCAGTTTTCTTTTCCCATGGGCTTCCCGGGCACCACCAATTCAAAACCTGAAGCTGTTTGGGAGAAAATGCCTTAATCTTCATCGTGCGGTTCTTCTTCCGGCAGCCGGGAGGCTTCTTCCTTAGAACAGGAAAGCATCCGGCAGCTTTCTTTCAGCGCCTGGTACAGCGGAGCGATCTCTTCCCGGCTGTTCTGCACCCGTTCCAAACACTCCAAGGCCGCCATACGGTCATAGAATTTAATTTCCCAAACGCCGTCCTTCCCCCGTTTCAATTCGGAAATATTGAAAAAGTCCATATCTTTCAGCTGCTGCTCTTCCGGCAGGGCATAGAGAAGCCGGATCACATCGGAGATATCTCCAAAGGCCAGCTGCCGGAGCCCTTCTTCCACCGTCTTTTTCTGCATGGCTTTTCCTTTTCCGGAGGAGGAATTTGTTTTTACGCCTCTTGTTTTCACTGTGAACTCCAAAGCCTCCTTTCACATTCCCCGTAAAAAACAAAAAAACTTTCCCTTTTCAGGGAAAGTTTTTTCGGCTTTTTTCAAAAACCGCCCTTTTTTAGCCTAAATTGTTCCTTTCTGCCCCAAATACCAGGGAATCCGAAAATTCGCAAGGGTTCCGGCAAAATGCTGACAGCGCCATAAAAAAATCCCGCCTCCAAAGGAGGCGGGATCCAGGATCGTATGTTTTTTTTTGCCTTTTCCGGTGTCTGTGCGCAGCGGCTGTGGATCTTTGCCGCTCTGGATTCCACAAAGCAGCCGCAAAGGCGGCACATACCGTTTACCAAATCGTCGCATTCCCGGCAAATGGAAAGCCGCCGCTGGTATTCCGGCTCCGGTGTGCGGATCTGCGGATCCAGACTTTCGATATACTCATAGACCGTGCGGAAATATTCCTCTCCGTCCATGTCCTTGAGCAAACACCGTTTGCACTGGCGGATCATCATAAAGCTTATTCCACCGTAAGCGCAATTACGCTGCAGCGGGGGATGGTGAAGCGAATGCCATCTTCGGTGATTTCCACGTTCTGGAAGGGCTCCGGCTTCACTGCCTCCGGATCGTCAAAGGTGTTATGAGCGGACATCGTGCCCGTAACGATCCGTCCGGTGACCTTCTTTGCCTTGCTGCCCAGAATGGTGCACTGGATGGGGTAATCCTGATCCAGAGAAAGGTTGCCCATCGTAATGTGCATTACACCGTTTTCGTTTACGGAAACGGACTGAGTCAGGTTGGTGACCGGGTGCTCGCCACCGATGGTCTCCGTCTCCAGCGTGCTTTCCACCAAAGTCGCGTCCTGATGCTCCTTGTAAAGATCGAACACATGGTAGGTGGGCGTAAGAACCATCTTCTTGCCTTCCGTAAGGATCACAGCCTGAAGCACGTTGACCATCTGAGCAATGTTGGCCATGGTCACACGGTCGCTGTGGCGGTTGAAGATATCCAGATTCAGCGCGGCTACCAAAGCGTCACGCATGGTGTTCTGCTGATACAGGAAGCCCGGATTGGTGTCCGGCTCCACGTCATACCAGGCGCCCCATTCGTCCACGACCAGGCCTACCCGCTTCTCGGGATCATAACGGTCCATAATAGCGGAATGCTTCTCAATGATCTCTTCCATCCGCTGTGCTGTATGCAGAGTAAGATACCAGCAGTCCTCATCAAAGTTTACGGCGCTTCCCTTCTTATCCCATCCACCCGGGAAAGTGTAATAATGCAGGGAAAGTCCATCGCAGTATTCTCCTGCCAGCTTCATAACGGTCTCCGTCCAGTTGTAATCTCTGGCGTTGGGGCCGCACATAATGCGGTAGATCTTATTTTTTCCGTAATTCCGCACATAGGTCTGATACCGGCGATACAGATCGGCATAATATTCGGGACGCATGTTGCCGCCGCAGCCCCAGTTTTCATTGCCCACGCCGAAATATTTCAAATGCCAGGGACGAAGACGGCCGTTTTTGGCGCGCTCCTCCGCCATGGGAGAAATGCCGTCAAAGGTCATATATTCCACCCATTCCTGCATCTCCTGAACAGTGCCGCTGCCTACGTTTCCGTTAACATAGGGCTCGCACTCCAGCTGCCGGCAAAGCTCCATAAATTCATGGGTGCCGAAGCTGTTGTCTTCCACAACGCCGCCCCAATGGGTGTTGATCATCCTTTTGCGGGTTTCCTTGGGGCCGATGCCGTCTTTCCAGTGATACTCATCGGCAAAGCATCCGCCGGGCCAACGCAGAACCTGCACCTTGATTTTTTTCAGGGCTTCCACCACATCCACACGCATACCGTTGCGGTTAGGGATGTCCGAATCTTCCCCTACAAAAATTCCTTCATAAATACCCCGGCCCAAGTGCTCGGAAAAATGACCATAAATTTCTTTATGAATCTGGCTTTTACGTTTTTGCGCGTCAATTACCATTTTGCTCACGCTGCATTCCTCCCATCTTTAAACTTGCACAACTTTCTCGCCTTGCATAAGGCGATTTATAGTGCTAGTATATCATTTTTGCATAGAAAATAGCAAGAGGAAATAGGGAGGATTTTGTTTGCAAAAGTCAGAAATTTCCCTATGACCCAACAAAAGTCCGATTTTTGCCCAAAGGCCATTGAATACATTCCAAAAAACGGGTATACTATAGAAAAGATTTTCCGGGCACTGCCGGAAAAAATTTCAAAACAAGGAGGAAGTATCATGGAACTGAAAGGAAGCAGAACGGAGGCCAATCTTTTAGCCGCGTTTGCCGGAGAATCCCAGGCAAGGAATAAATACACCTACTACGCCTCCCGGGCCAAAAAAGATGGCTACGAGCAAATTGCCGCCATTTTTGAGGAAACCGCCAACAACGAAAAAGAACACGCCAAGCTTTGGTTTAAATTGCTGCACGACGGAGGCGTCCCGGCTACGCCTGAGAACTTGAAGGATGCTGCCGCCGGCGAAAACTACGAATGGACGGAAATGTATAAAGAATTTGCGGACGTTGCGGAAGAAGAAGGCTTCACGGAGATCGCCGCCACCATGCGTTTGATCGCTTCCGTGGAGAAATCCCACGAAGAGCGTTACCGCAAGCTTCTGCAGAATCTGGAAGAGGATATTGTGTTCAAAGCCGGGGAAGAAACGGTTTGGGTCTGCCGCAACTGCGGATATATCCATATCGGCGCTTCCGCTCCCCAGGTCTGCCCCGCTTGCCGTCATCCCCAGGCATATTTTGAGCGCAGAGCCGAGAATTATTGATTTTAAGCCATGGTTCAGAACCCTCCTTCGGAAAGAATCCGGAGGAGGGTTCTTTTTTTCGCAAGCTTTTCCTGGTGTCTATAAAAAATCCGCCGGGAATCTACAGGAAATCTGCCGGAAATCTGCTGTCCAACACAAAAACATCCGGCTTTTCGTGTAATTTTTTGGATTCCGGGCAAGATAAAGCCGAAATCACAAATCCGCCCATTGTATTCTACACGGCATACAGGCGGAGGAAAGGAATCCTATGATGCAAAAGCAAAAAAATCATTCTTCCGCTCCTAACATCACTCCCAAAGAATACGGGGAACTGGCCAAAAAAGCTTCTCCTCCTTCCCCTTCTTTTAAAACCATACCCCTGGCCTTTTTATTCGGGGGCAGCATTTGTTGTCTGGGAGAAGCGCTGGCCAATCTTTATCTTGCCATGGGCTTTCCGGAACCGGACGCCCGGGGGTTAGTCTCCATCACCCTTATCGGCACCAGCGCTCTGCTCACGGCTTTGGGCTTTTATGACGACATTGCCAAACTGGCCGGCGCCGGCACTTTGGTTCCTATCACGGGCTTTGCCAATTCCGTTGTGTCTCCCGCTTTGGAATTCAAAAGCGAGGGATTTATTGCAGGCTTAGGAGGAAAAATGTTTGTGATTGCCGGCCCTGTGCTGGTATACGGCATCAATGCCGCCGCCGTGTACGGGCTGGTGCTTTGGATTTTCGGATAACCGGGAAAGGGGGATTTCATTTATGGAAAGAATCGGAACCGATACTCTTCGATTTTCCAAACGGCCTGCGGTGCTTTCCTGGGCCTCCGTTGTGGGAGACAAGGAATCCCAGGGGCCTTTGGGGAAGTATTTTGATATTTGCCACCCGGATCCTTCCCTGGGAATGGAAAGCTGGGAAAAAGCGGAAAGCCATCTGCAAACGGAAGCGGTGGAAAAAGCCCTGCAAAAAGGCGGTTTAGAGCCGGAAAACGTCCAGTACATTTTTGCCGGGGACCTTTTGAACCAGTGCATTTCTTCCACCTTCGGCCTCCGGGGATTGGGCATTCCCTTTCTGGGGCAGTACGGCGCCTGTTCCACCATGGCGCAAACCCTGGGCATGGCCTCCCTTTTTGTGGAATCTGGAGCCGCCTCCTGTGCCGCCGCGGTCACTTCTTCTCATTTTTGCTCCGCGGAGCGGCAATTCCGCCTTCCCCTGGAATACGGAGGCCAACGCACTCCCACCGCCCAATGGACCGCTACAGCCAGCGGCTGTGCCATTGTGACCGTTCCGGAAAAGGCTCCCTCTTCCGGGGTAAGGATCCGGGACGTGTGCTTCGGCCGTATCACGGATCTGGGCATACGGGACGCCAACAACATGGGGGCCGCCATGGCTCCCGCCGCCGCTTCCACTCTCCTTTCCTATTTGCGGGATACCCAAACCCGCCCGCAGGATTACGATCTGATCCTCACAGGAGATCTGGGAAAAGTGGGCAGCGATCTTCTTCAACAGCTGCTCCGCCGGGAGGGGATGGATCTTTCCGGCATTCAAAACGACGGCGGCCTGATGCTGTATCACCGCCAGGAGCAGGATGTTCACGCGGGAGGATCCGGCTGCGGCTGCAGCGCGGCGGTGCTGTGCTCTCTGGTGCTCCGCCGCCTTCAGGCCGGAGAACTGAAACAGGTGCTGTTTATCGGCACCGGCGCTCTCCTCTCCCCCACCTCCACCCAGCAGGGAGAAACCATCCCCTCCATTGCCCATTTGGTAGCGTTGGAAAACTCCCGGCAAAGCTCTCTATGAAAATGGCCCCTGCCTTTCGGCAGGGGCCATGAAATCCTTTTTCTTTTTTCTTTCTTTATTTTTCCAGGAAATTTCGCAGCGGAGCCAGGTCCACACCTTTCACGCCGGTTTCCAGCGCCTGCAAAACCGCCTGGGCAATCTGCTTTACGCCGCCCTCCCGGTCGCTTTCCACGTTCAGCGGCATAATAGGATCGTGCACGCTCAGGCGAAGCAGGAACCAGCCGTCCCCTCCATCCTTGGGGAACGAGATCCGGATCCCTTCCCGATTATCCGGGGCAATTTCCCATCCGGCCTTCTGCGCATACGCTTCCAGATGCGCCAGCATGGCTTCTCCGCAGGCCCGGAAATCCTCCACGGTAATGGGCAGCCGAATCTCCGCCGCCTCCACTGGCTCCTGCAGGGGAGCCAGAAGATCTTCCAGAGTTTTTCCTTCTTTCCGAAGGACTGCCATTTTAATAATGATCTTGGTTACCAGATACGCGCCGTCATCCAGGAAATAATTTTCCCGCAAAGCCGCATGGCCGGAGGTCTCAATAGCCAGAGGGCAGTTGACCCCTTCCCGGTTCAAACGAAGCGCTTCGTTGATCACATTTTTATAGCCTCTTTTAAAACGATGGTGCACACCGCCCAGGGTGTTTTCAATATACAGCTTTAAGCCGCTGGAGGTAATGGAATCGGTGACCACCGTTCCTCCCGGATTTCCTTCCAGCGCAATGGCGCTGGCCACCGCCACCAGACGGTTCCGGTTGATTTCCTCTCCGCTTTGATCCACGGCGCCTCCCCGGTCCACGTCCGTGTCAAAGATCACGCCCATATCCGCCTTGGCCGCCACCGTAGCCCGGCACACGGAAGCCATGGCCTCCGCATTCTCCGGATTGGGAATATGGTTGGGGAAATGGCCGTCCGGCTCCAGGAACTGGCTGCCGGAAACATCCGCTCCCAACGGCTCCAGCACATCCCGGGCATAAAAGCCTCCGGCGCCGTTTCCTGCATCCACCACAATGTGGAAGCCTTTCAGCGGATGCTGGTAATCTTCCGCGTTTACGCCTTTGCAGATCATTTCCCGGAGATGGGCACTGTAGCGGGACATATAGTCCACCGTTTCCACGCTGCCGCATCCTTTTTCCGGCATACGGCCTTCCTGGGCGTATGTAAGAATGGCCTCAATATCGGGAGAATCCAGGCCGCCGTCCCGGGTGAAAAATTTCAGCCCGTTGCGGTTAAAGGGATGGTGGCTGGCAGTGATCTGTACAGCGCCCTGGCATTCCAGATCCACCGTGGTCATAAACATGCTGGGCGTGGAAGCCAATCCGCAAAACAGCACCTTGACGCCGCACCCGGACAGCGTACGGCTGACGGCGCTGCAGATCCGGTCCGCCGAAATGCGGGAATCGTGCCCCAGGGCCACGGTAAGCTCTTCCGGCTTTTTCCCGGTTTTCCCGGAAAGCCAAAGGACAAATCCTCCGGCGATCTTCTCAATCACCGGATCGGTAAGATTGATTTCCTGCCCAGCTACACCTTCACTGGCTACGCCTCGAATGTCGGTTCCACTTTTAAACTGTTTCCAAAATGCTTCCAGCATGCGTATACCTCCCATAGATGGGGGAATCCCCCGTTTTCATTTCTGTTTTCTATTATACTTCATTGTGCTTTTAAAGTAAAGAACAGCGGCCGCCTTATCGCCTTGGTTTTCCCTTTCTGAAAGGAGTTGATTTTTTGGAAAAAGAAGCGTTTCTATCCTTAAAGGATGTATATAAGCTGTACACCTGCGGCGAAGAAGAAGTAAAGGCCTTGGACGGAATCAATTTGCAGGTTTCCCGGGGAGAATTTGTCACCATCGCGGGAAGCAGCGGCTCCGGCAAGTCCACCTTAATGAACATTTTAGGCTGCCTGGATAAGCCTACTTCCGGAGAATATATCCTGGACGGTTCGCCGGTGTGGGAAATGGGAGAAGCCCAGTTGGCGGTGATCCGGAACCGGGAAATCGGCTTTATTTTCCAGGGATTTCATTTGCTTCCCGGCCTTACCGCCCGGGAAAACGTAGAGCTGCCTTTACGATACAGAGGCATCCGCGCCTCCCAGCGCCGGCAAATGGCCGAGGAAGCATTGGAGCAGGTGGGGCTGAAAAACCGGATCAAGCATAAGCCGGGGCAAATGAGCGGCGGGCAGCAGCAGCGGGTGGCCATCGCCCGGGCTTTAGCGGGAACCCCGCCCCTGCTTCTGGCGGATGAACCCACCGGAAATCTGGATACGGAATCCGGTGAGGAAATTATGGAACTGCTGCATAAACTTCATAGAAAAGGACACACCGTACTTCTTATCACCCACGATCCCCGGATCGCTGCCGGAGCCAGCCGACTTTTGGAAATGCAGGATGGCCACCTGAAAGAAGTGCCCGCCCCTTCTTCCAAAGGGAAAAAGGTCTCCCTACTTCCTCGTTGACAACTTTCTTCTCCCCGGATATAATGATACGGGATCCCGGTAAACAAAATGGATGAAAGGGCGGCTTAGCCGAAGCTTTCGCCATTCGTTTCCGGATCTTCCAATTCAAAAGGTTGGCTAGAAGGAGGCTTTTAAATGGCTGCTTTGATCGAGCTGCACGACGTAAACGTACCTGAATTTCTGCAAGAACTGAACGCCTGCAAGGGAGCCGTTTTCCTTGTGACCCGGGAAGGGGATCGGCTGAATCTGAAAAGCAAGCTTTGCCAGCTGGTAGGGCTGACAAAACTGATCGAAGGCGGAAAAATTGCGGAGGCTTTTGTGGAATGTGAAGATCCGGAGGATGAAAGCCGTCTGTTCCGTTTTAACTTGTTTGGCAACTGACCGCTGAACCCCAAATAATCCAGAACCCGAAACCCGGGAACCGGAAATCAAGTTTTTCCACAGCAGGCATTTTCACGGGGAGTGTTTCTTCGTGAAAGTGCTTTCTTTTTTAGCGGGTCTGCTTCATCCGTAACACACTGTCGCCTGGAAAGGAGAGTTTCTATGGGTAAAAGAACCACACGAAAATCATCAGGAAAGAAGGGCGCCTGGGGAGGTCTCTTCGCCGGGATCTTTCTGATCCTTCTGGCTTGGATCACCCGTTCCACCGGGCTTTGGGAAATGCTTTCCCCGGAAAGCACCCCTGCCGCCTCCCTTTCTCTTCCCCAGGATGCCGGGGAGCTGCAGGTCTGGTATATCGATATCGGCCAGGGGGACTCCCAATACATCCGCACCCCATCCGGAAAAGATATCCTTATTGACGCGGGAGATACCTATGCCGGAGACTCCCTGGTGTCCTGGCTGCAAGACCAAGGCATAGAAAAGCTGGATATGGTGATCGTCACCCATCCCCACGCGGATCATATCGGCGGCATGAGCGCGGTGCTGCAAGCCTTTCCTCCCGACGTTTTCTATATGCCTTCCCTGCCGGAAAGCCAAATTCCCACCTCCCGCTGTTACGAGGAAATGCTTTTGGCTTTGGAAGAAAACGGAAATAAGATCACAACAGCCAAGGCCGGCGTGATTCCTCTGGAAGAAGAAGGACTGCGGCTGGAATTTTTAGCTCCCGGAACCGGAACTTACGATTCCCTGAACAATTATTCTGCCGTGGTACGCCTTACATATGGAGAGCGAAACTTCCTCTTCATGGGTGACGCAGAAACACCGGTGGAAGAAGAGCTTTTGGCCAATCATTCTCCCCTTCAGGCGGATGTGCTGAAATGCGGCCACCACGGCAGCAACACGTCCACTTCTCTGGCTTTTCTGAAAGCGGTTTCCCCCTCTGCCGCTGTGATCTCCTGCGGCGCGGACAACGAATACGGCCATCCCCATGAAGAAATTTTAACGCGCCTCCAGCAAGCGTCCGTGACCATTTATCGTACGGATACCCAGGGAACTCTCTGCGCCGTCACCAACGGGCATTCCCTTTCCTTTCATACCGATCTCCCCAGCGCCTGGGAAGATTGATTCCTTGATCCCTTGATCCCTTGATCCCTTGATTCCCAGTAAATTTCCATCGCCGTCTTTTCCGGCGAGATACCGGCATAAAACAATGCCCTCTGCGTCGGCCTATGCCGATACAGAGGGCGTTATGTATACGTTTTATTCTTTTGGATCGGGATTATTTTTTATTCTGGAAAAACTGTTCCCAATCAAAATCTTCCGAGGGTTTTTGAGTATTCTGCGGCTCCGCCGGTTCCTGATGCGAAGAAGGTTCCTCCTGAGGCAAAGAGGCCGTCATCTCTTCCTGACGGGAACGGATCTCCCGGCGGCTGATCTCTTCCGTCTCAGACAAGGCAATATCGATTTCCGGCACGGACCGGGACTTCCTCTCGGAAACAACCCCGGAAATATCCGTCAGGTCTTCTTCCGAAGCCATCTGTTCCGGCTGGCTGTAGGAGGAAATATCCTCAAATTCATCGGGAGCCTCATAGGACTCCTCCGAAACAGGCAGATCTTCCAGGGTATTGTGATGCACTCTTCTGGGGCGGATCCACTGCAGATAAACAAACAGCCCAATTCCGCATACGCCCAATACCAGCAAGACGCATCCCCAGAAAAGGATCCAGCTGAACCCGCCGTCACTGCGCTTAAACACGGAACCTCCTTGGGACGTTTCCGAATCTTCCTGTGAAACTAAAGAACTTTCTTCTCCGGAAGTGGTACCGCTGTTTAAAAGATCGCTCCAATCCGTATTGCTGTTAACATCCGGATCTTGATTCTGGATCTGGCTGGCCGCTCCTTCTACACGGCTCTGCTGGGTGTCCACATAGCCGCCGGTGGAACCGCCGCCTTGGGAACCGCTCCCCGATGTCTCGTAGGAAGAAGACGCCTGGGAGGATGCCTCAGAGGAAGAAGTCTCCGAAGACGTTTGGGAAGAAGAACTGGAGGCAGAAGAATCCGAAGAAGACGGAGAAGAAGAATTTTCCGAAGAGGTTTCGGAAGATGTCTCCGAAGAAACTTCGGAGGATGTTTCCGAGGAGACCTCAGAAGACGTTTCCGAAGACATTTCGGAAGAGCTTTCCGAAGAAACTTCGGAAGAAACTTCCTGGGATGAAGACGACTCCTCCGGAATAGGGGAAATATCACCTTCCGGCGCCGCCAATACTGTGTACCCAAAAACAGAGCCGGCAAATAAAAATGTGGCTGCCAGCACAGCAACTCGCTTTCTTACAGAATTTGTATATTTCACTAAGATCAAGTCCTTCCTTATTTTTCCATTCAAAGCAGCGGCCTTCCTTCTGCTGAAAGCAATAGGTTTCCAGCACTGTTCTCTGCTTACCGCTTTCCAATTTCCGCTGTTTTCCGCCCGAATCTTCCTTCCTTTCGGCCTTATGGGGATCTCCTTTTAAAGGCCATAAAAGGAAAATATGCGGAACAGTATTCATCATACCATAAATCGCGCATGAAATACAACAGGACTTTCCCTAAGAATTGCGTAATTTCTTGAATTTTTTGTGAAAGAATGGTATAATCCTTTTAGCTGCTATAAAATAATGATAAAGGAGGATTTCCTTCAAAAGACAGCGAACCGGTTAGGACGAAGAAGTCCAAACAAACCGAACAGGAGGAGAAACGAAATATGAACAAAGTAAAAATCGTTGCGGATAGCACTTGCGATCTTAACAGCTCCCTGCTGCAGACATATAATATCGAAACCATTGCCCTGCCTGTCAATTTAGGCGATAAAGCTTGCCTGGACGGCATTGACGTGCATACGCCGGATCTTTTTGAATACTACAAGAAATCCGGCAAACTGCCCACCACCAGCGCTCCCACCCCGGCCTACTATGAGGACTTTTATCAGAAGTGGACGGAGGAAGGCTACGAAGTGGTGCATCTGAGCATCAGCGCGGAAATGACCGTAACCCCCAATATTGCCAAAATGGCGGCGGAAAACTTCCCCAATGTATTCCCCATTGATTCCAGAAACGTTTCCTGCGGCATGGGCATCCTGGCAGTGCAGGCGGCGATCCTGCGGGACCAGGGGCTTTCCGGCAGCGAGATCCGGGATCGGATCCTGGCTATGCGGGATAAAGTGCGCACGGCTTTTGTCATCAGCACCTTGGAATACCTTTACAAAGGCGGACGCTGCACCGGCCTTCAGGCTTTAGGCGCCAACCTTTTGAACCTAAAGCCCTGCATTGAAGTGGAAAACGGCAAAATGGACGTAACCAAAAAATACCGCGGCAAGCTGGAAAACGTAGCCTGCAGCATGATTCAGGATAAGCTGGCCAACGCGGAAAATGTAGATCTGGGGCAGCTTTACATTGCCAGTTACGGTGTTTCCGATGAGATCATGGAAGCCTGCAAGAAAAAAATTATGGAATGCCAGCCCTTTGAACAGATCCAAGTCAACGAAACCGGTTGCTCTGTAGCCGTTCATTGCGGCCCGGGCACCTTCGGCATTATTTACCTGGAAAAGTAAGTTTTGGTTTCTGAATTCTGCGGCCTTCTTTCTTGCCTGAAAGAAGGCCGTTTTTTCCGGGAAAAACAATATTCCGGAAAGCCAAAGAAATTCTCCCGGGAAATATTTAAAAAAATGCTTGACAAGTTCCTAATCTATATGGTATAGTATTCAAGCACTCATGAACCGGGTAATACTTCTTTACGCTGGTGTAGCTCAGTTGGTAGAGCAGCTGATTTGTAATCAGCAGGTCGGGGGTTCGAGTCCGTCTACCAGCTCCACGTCGTGAGGCACCTTCCTTTCGCAGCGATTGCTGAGGAAGTTCTCATAAAGGCTGACGAAAGTCGGCTGCATATTTGGAGGAGTTCCCGAGTGGCCAAAGGGGGCAGACTGTAAATCTGTTGCGTTTCGCTTCGATGGTCCGAATCCATCCTCCTCCACCAAGTTATGTGCCCGATTTTACTGTCGGGCACATTTTTCTTAGTATTCATGCGGGTTTGCGGGCTTTTCGGGACTTTAAAAAAGGATTGGTGTCCCATTACTGTCATCCCCGTTTTAAGAGATATTTGCAAAGTGAAGCGGAGTCTCCGCCTGAGATTTCAGGCCGGAAGCCCCGCTTTTTTGCGTTTTGCGGCCTTTTTCCCCGTTGTCGGAAGTGTAGAAGTTTCCGGCAGTTTCATAGATAGATTGACGAATCCCCAAAACGGGCCAATTTTAAGCCCTCAAGATACAAGGGGGAAGTGCGCCCTTTTTTAGGAGCGCCCCGGCTGCTGGCCGGGGCGCTTTTCCGCTTCCCCCCTCTCTCACACTCTCACCCCCTAAATTACTTACCTAGCTGGGAAAGAACAAGAGATTCTCTCCAGCAAGCTTACTCAAAACCAGCAACCTCTCCAAGTTTTCAACAATCGCCAAGAAAGGATGAGCAAAATCATGAATATCGGTATAGACCATGGCTATTACGCCATCAAAACCCGGCATTTTTCTTTCCCAGCCGGTATCTCCGAATATTCCCACGAGCCTTACACCCTGCAGAACACGCTGGAGTACGGCGGGAAGTTTTTTGTGTGCGGGACGGGCAGACAACCCATCCTGCGAAACAAGATGGAGAACGACAACTACTACCTGCTGACCCTTGCCGCCATTGCCAAAGAGATCAAGCAGCGCGGAGAAAAGCCAGAGTGTTCCGTCAAGCTTGCCGCAGGGCTGCCTCTGGCCGGTTTTGGCCGTGAGAAAAAGCCCTTCCGGGAATACCTTCTGCGTTCTTCCCAGCTGGCAGACGGCATCCGTCCGGTGTGCTTCAAATTTGAGGGAATCCCCTACGAAGTGACCATCGAGGATGTAAAGCTGTTCCCGCAGGGGTATTCCGCCATCGCCATCCACCCGGAGCTCATCCAGAACGAGCCCTCCGTCCTGCTTATGGACATCGGCGGCTGGACGGTGGATCTGATGCGGCTGGACAACGGCGTCCCCAACGCTTCCACCTGCCGCAGCCTGGAGCTCGGCATGATCCGCAGCATCGATGAAACGAAAGAACAGATTCGCCGGGATGTGGGGCTGTCCGTGACCGACGCCCAGGTGGAGCGGGTGCTGGCCGGAAAGTCCTGCAGCATGGACGAGAACGCCCGAAGCATCATCCAAAAACAGGGCCGCCTCTACACCGAACGGCTCCTCTCGGCAGCCATGGAATCGGGGTTTGACCTGAAAGCCATCCCGGTGGTGATGATGGGCGGCGGCGCGGCGGTAGTCAAGCGAAATGTCGCCCCACAGGACGGCCTGTGCCGGGTTTTTGCCCTTTTAGACGACCGGGTAAACGCCGAAGGGTTCGAGCGGATTTTGGGGCAAATGTCGGGCAGTGTGAGCAAGGGATGACAAGGCCGCGCTTTTCCTTCCGCCCCAACCTCCAGAATGAACGCCACCGCAGGGCATGGGAAATCCTGCAGGCTGTGCCGGACGGACAGAAAAACGCCTTTTTGGTGCAGGCGATTCTGGAGAATGGGGACAGGGAAGCCTTTGAAACTACCCTGCGCCGGGTGCTGCGGGAAGAGCTGAAAAGTGTTCGTTCCCAGCCTGTGGAGCAACCACAGGTGTCAATTCCACAGGAGATGCTGGGGTTCCTCGGTTCCCTTCTGGAAGAAGAATAACCCCTACATAGCCTTTATTGGTTGTGACGTTTGTCGAGCCTGCTTTGGCTGAAAGGTTGTTGCTCTTGGTAATAGCTTTATGGGGCAGGTTGCAGTATGCTTGTGTTGCCCGAAAGGGAAAGAAAAAACGAAGGAGCGATAGGGCATGGAAACCAAGGGCGTCACCTGCAAAATCCCGTTGGACCTGCATAATAAGGTCAGCGAAGAAATCCGGGAAACGGAAAGCACCATGAGCAAATTTATCGAAATGGTCATTACAGAACATTATGAGAAAGGGGCAAACAGAATCATGGAAAAAGGAAGAACATTAGCGTTTCAGGTGAGCGAGGAATTATTCCAGAGGGTAAAGGAATACCTTGAAAACTACGAGAAAACTTATCACCGCCGCCTTACCCAAAAGGAATTCGTCATCGGGCTCATCGAACAGGCGCTGGAAGAAGCGGAGGAAGAATTCGAAGCGGCCAGAGCAGCCGAGCAGGAGGAACAGGAAGAGACCGGCTGGCAACCCCCGGAAAGCCTCGAGGAGGACGAGGAGGAAGAAGCACCCGCCGGCGAAGAAACCGGCCCCTGGGGCCAGGAAAACGGCGAAACAGAGGACGAAACGGACGAGGAACCCGATGAAGACTCCACCGGTGAGCCTCCCGCCTGGACCCGGCAGGAAGATGAGGACAGTGCGGACGAACCCGATGAAAGCGAAGACCTCTCCGGCGATGACGAAGAAGCCTACGCATAAGGGTACCAGCACCAGCCCCGCAGGATTGGGTTTCAGGCCCAGCCCCCTGCGGGGCTGTTTTCATATATATTTCAATCTAACCGAAAGGGGCGATGTCCATTGATTGTGTTTTAAGCATATACCCATTTGTAAACAAGGAGTGTGATAGGAAAAACCATACGATACATTGACCTGTTCTCCGGTATCGGCGGATTCCGGGAAGGACTCGCCCGCGCCGGAGGGTTTACCTGTATAGGCCGTTGCGAAATCGACGAAAAGGCCAACCGAAGCTATGAAGCCCTGTTCGATACCAAAGGAGAGTGGTTCTGTGAAGATATCCGAAAAGCCGATCCAAACGGCATCCCCGACTTCGACCTGCTGTGCGGAGGATTTCCCTGCCAGTCTTTTTCGATTGCTGGACACCGGGGAGGATTCGACGATCCAAGAGGTACGCTGTTCTTTGAAATTGCCCGGCTGACTGCGGCAAAAAGACCTGCGTATCTGCTGCTTGAAAATGTTCCCGGATTGCTTAACCATGACGGGGGCCGGACGTTTGCGGCCATCCTCCATGCGCTGGACGGATTGGGGTATGGTCTGGAATGGCAGGTGCTCAACAGCAAAGATTTCGGAGTCCCCCAATCCCGAAAAAGGGTGTACCTTATCGGATATCTTGATGAGCGATGCCGGGGAAAAATATTTCCTTTCACCGAAACAGCAGGAACGTCTCTTATACAAATCCTCCCCGGCGCGCAGGGAGAGCGAGTGTACTCCCCGGAAGGGGTAAGCTGCACCCTCGCGGCGCAGACTGGCGGCTTCGGCGGGAAAACCGGGCTGTATGGAGTTGGCCTTCCCATCAAGGAGAACACCAAGAAGGGATATAAAATGGCCTATCCCGGCGACAGCATCAACCTGGCCTACACTCAGAAAAATACCCGGCGCGGCAGGGTTGGACGGGAGATCGCCCATACCCTCACTACAAGCAGCGACCAGGGCACGCCCTGTTTCGTGGATATGAATGAGGATCCTGCGTTTACCCCATATGCACGGTGCCTTACCGCGAAACAAAACGGCGGAATTCGTAACCATAAGCGGGAAGCCTCCGGTGTGTGGGATGGATGCCGCATCCGCCGCCTGACGCCAAGGGAATGCCTGCGGCTGCAGGGATGGCAGGATGATCGCATTGAAAGGGTGTTGGCCATCCAGTCGGACGCCCAGCTTTACAAGCAGGCTGGGAACGGCGTCACAGTCACAGTGGTGGAAGCCATCGGGAAACGGCTTGCCGCCGCCCACCGGGAGGTGACCGCCATCGATTGATTTAAAAGACCAATACTTCGGCTGCGAGATCGAAGTGACCGGCATAACCCGCCAGCAGGCGGCGGAAGCGGTGGCTTCCCTGTTCGGGACTACCGCCGTCCACTCCCGTTCTTCCCGCACCTACGATCCGTGGGAGGTTATAGACAACGAAGGCAAGAAATGGCGGTTTGTCTACGACTCCAGCATCCATGCCTCTCATCGGGTTGGGCGAAGGCAATGGCCCATCAGCAACAAGACCTACAAGTATGAACCTGAACCAAATGGCCTTCCGCTGTCCCGACGCCAAGGCGGTGGATACCGTCCGGCTGGAAGGGTACCGCCTTGCCTTTTGCGGCGAGGAGAATGGCGTCGCCACTATCCTACCGGAAGAAGGAAGCTATGTGGACGGCGTACTCTGGCGGATCTCCCAAAGGGATGAACGGCGTTTGAACTATTACGAGGGCTTCCCCCGTTTATATGGAAAGGAGCCTGTAGTAGTAACGAACCAAGATGGGATCAGACGAGAAATCATGGCCTACACCATGAACAGCCCGTATAAGGATAAGCCGGCCCTGCCTTCCCAAGCCTATCTGGAAGAGATTTTAAGCGGCTGCAGGCAGAACGGGATCGACACAGGCCCTGTGCTGGACGCCGTCTGGCGTATCATTAAAGAACTGCCAAACAAGGAAGAACCGCAACGAAAGGATCGCCGTCACAAAGACGGCGGAGAACGATAACCGAACCACGGCCCCCGTGGGTTTGAGGATTTCCCCTCAAGCCTGCGGGGGCCTTTTTTGCATTTTACGAATAAGGAGAATTGCATGAAAAAACAACTGAAAAAGCTGCTTTCCGTTTTTCTGGCGGTACTGCTGTGCTTTGGAATTCTGCCAAGCTCTGCTTTTGCCGAAGAATATGCAGACGGCTACATCTCCATGATCGACCACAGCAATAGAGGATATTCCCTCAGTCCCAGCCTGCCTTCCCCATTCGGAGGGATTTCCAGCGCAGGCTTTCTGGAGATGCGGATCAACGACCTGCGGGCTTTCCGTACCGCGTACTGCATTGAATTCGGGGTGGAAACCCATGCGGCCCAGGGGTATGAGGTTTCGGATGATTATGCAGCCTTTACAAATGAACAGAAATCGCTGATTAACACCGCTCTCACCTTGGGCTACAACGTGGAAACCGGCGCCAAGTACGGCGGCAGCGCCATCGACGAGTACATCGCCACCCAAATCCTCATCTGGCTTATTGCCCACAACCAGCTGGGGACAGCATATGAAGAGGCTATCGTCGACGGCCTGACGGCAAAAAGCCCCGCAGCCAAAACAATCTTCGGCAAACTGCGGGAAGATGTGATGGAATACCATACGGTTCCTTCCTTTGCCGCCGGTGATCCCGGCGCAGCCGGGGCATATACCCATGCCTTAAAATACAACGAGAGCACCGGGAAAAACGAAGCCACACTGGTGGATGAGAACAACGTGCTGGGGAATTTCGCTGTCAGCTATCCGGGCGTGGATTTTTCCATCAGCGGCAATAAGCTGCACATCTCTACAGATAAAACCGAATTCGGAACCATCACCGCCGAGAGAAAGCTGCCGTCCTCCATCCCCGGTGTGGTCACCGGCGGCACGAAATACTGGACGCATGACGCCTATCAAAATGTAGTGACCTTTGATGTACAGGGTTCTGCGGAACCGGTGAGATGCTACTTCTCCCTGGAAGTCAAGGCGGGAACCTTGCAGCTTGTAAAAACCTCCGAGGATGGAAAGGTTTCCGGCATTCCGTTCCACATCTCCGGCAATGGAATTGAGAAGGACGTGGTGACCGGATCGGACGGGACTATCAAGGTAGAAAATCTCCAGGCCGGAAATTACACCGTAACCGAGAAAGCGCCGGAGGAATACGTCCAGCCAAAATCCCAGCAGGTGACCGTCTATCCCGGCCAGACCTCCGGCGTCAGCTTTTCCAATACCCTGAAGAAGTTCACCGTGGAACTGCAGAAGAAGGACGCAGGGAAAGGGCAACCGAGAAGTTCCGCATATGAAGCCCAGGGCGACGCCTCCCTGGACGGGGCTGTGTACGGGATGTTCAAAGGCGAAACCCTGCTGGATACCTATACCACTTCGGGCGGCGGCAGATTCACCACCAAGGAATACCCCTGCGGCCCGGATTACTCCATCCGGGAAATCACCCCCAGCGAGGGGTACCTGCTGGACGAAACCGTCTATCCTGTAGGCGCAGAACCAGGTAATTTCACACTGGAGAACAACAGCATATCCATGACCGTCCCGGAGGATATCATCCTCGGCAGCATCGCCCTCACCAAGCACACCGACCAGCCTGCGGAGGATGGCAATTCCAATCAAATCGAACAGCCGGAGGAAGGGGCACAGTTCCAGATTTATCTGGCCAGTGCAGGCAGCTATGAGAACACCAAAGAATCGGAACGGGATCTCCTGGTTACCGACTCCCATGGTTTCGCCCAATCGAAATCCATGCCCTACGGCCTGTATGTGGTGCATCAAACCGCAGGGGCCGAGGGACAGAAATTTGTCCCCGACTTCTCCGTGTTCATCTCCGAGCACGGTAAAACCTACTACTATATTCTGAATAACCCCACCTTTACCTCCCTCATCCGCTTCGAGAAGAAAGACGCCGAATCCGGCAAAATCATCCCTCTTGCGGGAACCGCAGTCAAGATCCGCAATACCGATACCGGCGAGTGGGTGGTGCAGCATTTAAACTATCCCAACCCCATGGACATCGACACCTTCGTGACGGATTCCACAGGCACCCTCATGCTGCCGGAACCCTTGGGTTTCGGAAATTACGAACTATATGAACAGCAAAGCCCATGGGGATATGTGCTCGACAAAGAGCCGGTTCCTTTTGTGGTGGACGGCACCCAGGATGTGGTCACGGTCACCAAATACAACACGGTTCAGAAAGGCGCCATCACCGTTTCCAAAGAGGGCGAAGTGTTCAGCCACATAGTGGAAGCAGGCGGACTGTACCAGCCTCAATACGAGGTGCAGGGCCAGCCGGGCGCTGTTTATGAAATCACCGCGCTGGAAGATATCGTCACCCCAGATGGTACCGTCCACCTGAAAGCCGGTGAACTGGCCGCCACCCTGACCACCGGGGATGACGGGACTGCCACCTCGGAACCCTTGTATCTGGGCCGCTATCAGATTTTGGAGCGCACCGCACCCTTCGGCATGGTGATCGACCCGGAACCCAAGGAAGTGGTTTTGTCCTATGCCGGGCAGGAAGCGGAGATTACCTCCGCCAGCGTTGGCTTTGTCAATGAACGGCAGAAGGTGGAGATTTCCATCCAAAAACTGCTGGAGCAGGACGAAACTTTCTCCATCGGGATGCATGAGGAATGGAAAAACATTACCTTCGGCCTGTTCGCCGCAGAGGAACTGACAGCAGCAGACGGGACCTCCATCCCGGCAGACGGGCTCATGGAAACCACCGGCATCGATGAAAACGGAAACGCCGTGTTTCAAACCGACGTACCATGCGGGGCATCCCTGTATGTAAAGGAGATTGGAACCGACGGGCACTACATTTTGAGCGGCGAAAAATACCCGGTGGTGTTTGAGTATGCCGGGCAGGACATCGCCGCCGTGCAGTTGGAAGTCAACAATGGAGAAGCCATTGAAAACACTCTGAAGCGCGGCAAGGTGTCCGGCTGGAAGGTGGATCAGGATGGCTTCGAATTGGGCGGCGCTGTCATTGGCCTGTTCCGTTTCGATGAAACTGAATTCACCAAAGAAACCGCATTCATGGTTACCGAAAGCAATGAGATCGGGTTCTTTGCATTTGACAATGTACCGGTTGGAAATTGGCTGGTTCGGGAAATCGCGCCTCCGGCGGCCTTCGTATTGACGGAAGAAACCTTCCCGGTGGAGATCACCGAGGACGGGCAGGCCATTGAAATCCGCATCGAAAACCAGGTCATCCGGGGTACGGTGGAAACCACCAAGGTAGACGCCGGCTTCCCGGAAAACAAGCTGTCCGGGGCTGTCTTTGAGATTTACGCCGATGTGGACAACAACGGGGAATTCGACGCGGAGATCGATCAGCTGGCGGGAGAACTGACCGAAGGGGAACCGGGCGTCTACCAGTTGAAGGATCTCGTGTGGGGAAGCTATTTCCTGCATGAAAAGGAAAGCCCGGAATTTTTCCAGCGCGACGAGAATTATTACCCCTTCTCCATCACGGAAAACGGGGCTGTTGTGAAGGTGGAAACCGAAGCTGGCGTGGGCTTCCTCAACAAAGCGCAGACCGGTTCCCTGAAGGTGGTAAAGACAGCCGACGATGACAACATCGAGGGCCGCACCTTCAAAATCACCGGCTCCGACTTCATGGGCAATCTCTATGAGCAGGAATTCCAGACGGATGAGAACGGTGAAATCAACGTCGAGCTTCGTGTGGGCGAATACACCGTGTCCGAAATAGCTGGCGAGGACGCCGGAAAGTACATCCTGCCGGATGACCAGACCATAGAAATCAAGGCGGGAGAAACCACAACCGTCACGATGCACAACCGGCTGATACCTCAAACGCCGGAGATTCCGCAAACCGGGGACCATTCCTCCCTGGCCCTGCCCCTGGGGCTGGCCGCCCTGTCTGCCGGAGGCATTGCCGCACTGCCCGTCCTGCGGAAACGCCGCAGCAGGCGGTGCAAATAACCAAGAACAAAAACAGGAGGATATATGCCTATGGAACCAAAAGCCATTATTTTAATTGCCCTTTGCGCCGTCATTTTAGGCGGCCTTGTTTTCCTGCATATCCGTAACCGCAGGAAGAAATAGCCCCGCCGAAAGTTTTCAATGTCGCCAAACAATCGCAAAAGTGTCTTATCTTGTGCCGCGAATTTTTCAGATAAACTGTGGTTGCCCCAAAGGGGTAATATCCAGAAAAGGAGAATTTGCATGAACGTACAGGAAAAAATGACCAAGCTCAAGTGCTACGCTTATCAGAAACGGAAACACCAGGGCATTGAGGGAAAAGAAGCCGGAATGCTGGAGGATTGGATCAACGAGGAAACTTTAGCCGGAGAAATCACCCCGGAGGAAATCGACCAAGCCTGCCGCCTGTCAGAATATGAGATCATGTACTTTAATGACGAACCCTTTATTGTGCCGCCGGAATCACGGGAAGAAATCCTCCAATGGCTGCTGGACCTAACACAGAGCAGCAAGCTGACGGAAGAAGCCAAAGAATAAATCCGGGAAACCCATCGGCTGTTATCGGTGGAATGGGGAAAGCCGGTATAGAATCTGTTTAAAACACAACTGGGCGGGGTGATGCAAATCACCCCGCCCATATTTTTTATTACACAGGAGGGATTGCTTGAAAGAAATGGGATTGTTAGACCGGATCGCCGCCCAGCACCACACCTTTATCTCCAACCTGCGCCTGCTGCCGGATCTCAAGTGGGCGGCCCTGGGGGACTTATACCATCTGGAAAACAAGGAGCAGTACCCCTTAAAGGAATGGGAAGAAGCCGCGTCCTACCTCTTAGGCTGCGAGGTGCGGTTTGAAAACTACGAAGCCATTGGGAAAAGCCTCAAGCCCTTTTCCCTGGAAGTAAGGTGAAACCATGCGGGTTGTATTAGTAGAGCCGGGCAAAGCAGCCCGGATAGCGGAAATTGGAGAGAGGCTCCATGCAATGCAGGAGATTGTAGGAGGGCCTATTCAGGCGCTTTACCCATGGGAAGATCCAGCCGCCATTGTCTGCAATGACGAAGGAAAAATTATGCGGCTGCCCCTGAACCGCGTTCTGGAAGATTACGACATCATAGCCGGAACCTTTTTCATTTGCGGCATTCAGGGAGAAAACTTCTCCAGTCTGACAGAACAGCAGCTGCAAAAATACCAGCAGATGTTCCGGTGTCCGGAAAAATTTATTCCCACACCCAATGGGCTTTTGTGCCTCCGAATAGAGCCGGTGGTAACGCCGAAAGGAAAAAACAAAAAGCCCCTCAATTATGAACGATAAAGGAGAATGCCATGAACCAATTTTATACCGCCGAATCTGTGACGGAAGGGCACCCGGATAAGCTGTGCGATATCATCGCGGACAGCGTTTTGGACGCCTGCCTCGACCACGATATGTTTTCCCATGTGGCCTGTGAGGTAATGGCCACCAAAGGGAATATCATTGTGGCCGGAGAAATCACCAGCAGCTATGAACCTCATATTCCATCCATAGTCCGTTCTGTTCTTCAGAAGGTGGGATATGATCCGGCACGATATGCTGTACAGTGCTTTATCCACAAACAAAGCCCGGATATCGCCGCAGGGGTGGATTGTTCCCTGGAGCTGCGCCGGGGGCGAACCAATGGAAATCCCCTCTTGGAAATGGGAGCCGGAGATCAGGGGGTCATGGTGGGCTATGCCTGCAACGAAACCCCACAGATGCTGCCTCTGCCTGTGGTTTTAGCCCGCAGGTTGACCAACCGTCTTACTATGGTACGCAAATCCGGGGACGTGGCGGGGCTCAGGCCGGACGGGAAAGCCCAGGTCACCGTGGAATACGGCGAGGATGGGAACCCCCTGCGGCTGGACACCGTCGTCCTCTCCGCCCAGCACAGCCCGGAAAAGCCTATGGATGAACTTTTCTGGCAGCTGACCGATAGTGTTCTGGAACCGGCTCTTTTGCCACTTTTGCCGGATAAAAGCACGAAAATCCTCATCAATCCCGCCGGACAATTTGTTTTAGGCGGCCCCGAAGCCGACACCGGCCTCACCGGGCGCAAGCTCATGGTGGACAGCTACGGCGTGTTTGCCCCTCACGGCGGGGGCGCTTTTTCCGGCAAAGATCCCACCAAGGTGGACCGTTCCGGGGCATATATGGCACGTTACATTGCCAAAAACCTGGTGGCGGCAAAGCTATGTGAGAGATGCCAGATAACCCTTGCCTATGCCATTGGTGTGGCGGAACCAGTGATGGTAGAGGTGGATACCTTCGGCACCGGCGCGGTTTGCGCCGACGATTGTCTGGCGGAGGCGGTGCGCTTCGTGTTCGGATTAACCCCTGGGGAGATCATCGCCCAGCTGGATCTTTTAACCCCAAGGTATGCGCAGACCGCCGCCTATGGGCATTTCGGCAAGCCGGAATTTCCGTGGGAACGCACCGATCAGGCCAAAATCCTGCGGGCGGCTGTCATTTAACAGGAAAGGAGCAGCCCTATGCCCGGAGTAACGGAAGAACAAATCATCGCCGCCAGACGGATGACCGCTCTGGAATTTTTGCGGCGGTACCGGCTCGGAGAATTGGTCAAGGCCGAAAGCCGTGGCGAATTCCAGCTGCGGGCGCACGACAGCTTTAAGATCAATGAAGAAACCAGCTTCTGGCATTGGAAAAGCCGGGACGTGGGCGGCAGATCCGCCCTGGATTATCTCGTCAAGGTGGAAGGGATGAAGTTTGTGGATGCTGTGCTGGCCCTGTGTGAAGAAATCCCCGGCTGCATCCCGCCTGTTTCCCAGCCGGAGCAGGAAAAGGAATTCGTCCTTCCCCCGGCAGCGGCAAACAACCGAAGGGTGTTCGCATACCTCATGCAGCGCGGTATCAGCCGCAAGGTAATAGAAGCCTGTATCCGGGCGGGGATCCTCTACGAAAGCGCGGACTACCACAACGCCGTGTTCGTTGGAAAAGATGAAGCCGGCACTGCCCAGTACGCCTTCCTGCGGGGCACCTATACCAAGGGAAAGCCTTTTAAGGCAGAGATATCCGGCAGCGACAAGCGGTTTTGTTTTTTCCTGCCGCCAAAGGGAGAATCCAAAAAGCTGGCTGTGTATGAAGCAGCCATCGAAACCCTCGCCCATCTGACGCTGGAAGGTATGGCGGACAAATGGCGGCTGTCTCTTGGGGGGATTTACGCCCCCAAAGAAGGGCGAGAAACTCAACCCTTTTCCTTCAAAAAGCCGCCTGCACTGGAAGCATTCCTCAAGCGGCGCCCGGAGATCGAGGAAATCGAAATCTGCACAAACAACGACTTTGCCGGGCGGTGGGCGGCTGAACACTTGGAAAAAGCCTATCAGGGCAAATACCGCATGGTGAAGAACCTGCCGGAAAAAGAGGGCTGCGATTACGCCGACCTTGCACAAGAAAAACAGGAGGAACGGGCCGCCCGGCAGAGGGCGGCCTGTTCCCGCTAAAAGGAGGTTTTGCAATCAAGGAAATCACATTAAAACTTTATTCTCCGCTGACCGGGGATTTTTATGAAAACGACGAGGACGAATACGGCTGGAACAACGGAGTGGAAGATTACTCCACTCTGTTTTCAGGTATGGACATGGTCTACTATGAGGAAAGTATCCGGGAAGCCGTGGAACAGCGCAACAGTGATGACGGTGGAAACTTAATGCCCTATTTTGACGAAAAACGGAATCTCCGCGTCAAGGAAAAGGTTATCAGCGCCATCCCCTCAGTAGAAATCCGAGACGGTAAACTCATGGGCTGCACCACCGTAAAGCTGCGGGGTCCTCTCACCGAACCGGAAATGCAGGATCTGCAGGATTATCTCAAGGGCCAGTTTTCCGATGGCTGGGGCGAGGGCTTCGAGCAGCAGGAAATCCAGACTGCAGATGGCGTGCTGTTCGTTCATTTTTGGGAAGCTCCCTTCAACTTTGAGGTGGAACAGGTACAGTCTACGGAACCTGCCAGAGAAACGCCTGTCCCCAAACGCCCGAAAATGAAGCTGGCAGGCATGGACGGGAACATCTTTGCCATTCTCGGCAGGGCTTCCAAACTGCTCCAGCGGAACGGACAGGCGGATCAGGCCAAAGAGATGATCCGCCGCGTTCAACAATCCGAAAACTATTACAAGGCCCTGAATATCATCAGCGAATATGTGGAAACCGAACTGACAGAAAGAGCGCCTGCAAAATCCAGAAAGGAAAAGGAACGGGGTGACGCCAGATGAATGAGAAAAAGTATGAAATCACCAATATCGCCCACCCGCAATACCCATGGCTGCACCGCATCCGGGCCCTGCGGGATGTCCGGGAAGACGTCTATGCCGGTGATCTGGGCGGCTATGTCCAATCAGGGGAAAATCTGAGCCAGGATGGGCAAAGCTGGGTTGCCGGCAATGCTATTGCCGCAGAAGAATCGTATGTGCATGGAGACGCCATTCTGTGGGATTATTCCTGCGTTCGCGGCAATGCCGCCGTCTCTGGGCCAAGCAGGATTGGCGGAAACGCAATCGTGGAGGATTATGCTGTCATCACCGCCGGGTATGTCCACGGCGACGTCCATATTTCCGGGAACGCCAAGCTCTTTGCGAACTCTGTAACCGGCGGCGTCCCTGTGGTTATGGAAAGGGCTGCTGTCTACGGGGAACTTGGCGGTGAGATAGAAGTCCGTGAGAACGCGGTTATTCTGCCGGGGATCACCATTGATAATCCCACCAGCGACACGATCCACATTGGGCCGGACGATATTGCCATAGAGCGGAAATTCAAGCGCGAATCGTCTATCCTCACCCCGCCGCCCGGTTTCCAGCCCGAGCAGAAAACCACCGCCAAAAAACGCCATCGGGGTGAGGAACGATAAAAACAAAACAGAAAGGATGATGCCTCTGAAGGAAACAAACGAATTGAGCCAGGTGGTGGATGAAAGCGTGCTGCCTATCGAGCACAGCGGCGGGGATGGCTGGACCATCCTGCACGGGGATACCCTGCAGGTGATCCGTGCATTCAAGCCCCAGGTGTTCGACGCCCTCATCACCGATCCGCCCTACGCTTCGGGCGGCTGGAAGCCTTCTGAGAAAAACCGCACCACCAACCAGAAGTACAGCAGCATGAACCCCAAGAACGCCCTGCCGGATTTCGATGGGGACAACCGGGACCAAAGAAGCTGGACAAGATGGATGGCGGAATGGCTGTCCGACGCCCGGAAAGCCTGCAGGCCGGGCGCGCCCGTCTGCCTGTTCATTGACTGGCGGCAGTACCCTTCCATCACCGACGCTTTGCAATGGGCCGGGTGGATCTGGAGAGGATGCGTGGTGTGGGATAAGATGACTAGCCGCCCGCAGAAAGGCCGTTTCCGCCAGCAGAGCGAATATGTGGTGTGGGGCTCCAACGGCCCCATGCCGGTGAACCGCCCTGTGGGATGTTTGCCGGGGGTATTCCGCTACGCCAATCCGCAGAACCGTACCCATGTGACAGAGAAGCCCCTGCAGCTTATGCGGGATTTGGTGAAAATCTGCGTGCCGGGCGGGCGCATCCTCGATCCCTTCTGCGGGGCCGGAACCACCGTCCTCGCCGCCAAGCTGGAGGGATACGAAGCCGTAGGCGTGGAAGTTACCGACGCCTACTACAAATTGGGCTCCGACCGGGTGCGCTTTGCACTGGACAACAGGCAAGAAACCTCTTGATATTTTATCATAATAATGATAAAATTTTAATGAAATCAAAAAGGAGGGGTCATCATGCCACAAATCCGGCCTGTGTCTGATCTGCGGAATCATTTTCCGGACATTTCAAAGGCGGTCCATGAATCCAAAGAGCCTGTATTCCTCACAAAAAACGGGTATGGGGATATGGTGGTTATGAGCATGGAAACCTTTGAGAAGCAACAGTATGAGGCAGAACTGTATCTTAAACTGAGAGAAGCCGAACTGGAGGCGCAAGCAACAGAAAAGCGGCTGTCCCACAGCGAAGTATTCGGCAGTCTGCGGAAGAAGTTGGAGGGAAACAGGGATGTATGACCTCCGGTATTTACCAATCGCCCAGAGGGATATGGAAGAAATCATCTCGTATATTGCGGACGTGCTGAAAGCGCCAAAGGCCGCCTTGGATCTGCTGGACGAATTCGAACATGGGTTCCTGCGATTAAAGGAATTTCCATACTCCTGCCGGGTGTATGAGCCGGTGAAACGGCTGGAAACAGAGTACCGGGTACTGGTTATCAAGAAGTATCTGGCCTTTTACACAGTATTGGAAAAAGAGAAAACGGTCGAGATTCACAGGGTTGTATACGGGAAGATGGATCTTCCGCAATTGCTGAAAGACTAAAAATACGGAACCGGTTTTGGACGCCCATATGGGCGTCCAGGCCGGGGAGACGGAACCAGGCAGGGCGTCCATGTGGACGCCCTGCCTGGTTTTCTATTATTTATTGTTCATCTGCTAAAGAAAGGAAACGTGACCATGGAAAAAGCCTTTGCCTACATCTGCGCTTCGGAGGAAGCCGCGCCCCGCCTATTAAAACGGTACTGCCGGAAAGTTTACGAGTTGGGATACGTCCCCATCTGCCCAAAACTGAGCGAAGCGCAGTACCTGCAGCCGGACAATGCCGATGAAAAACGGGATTTCCACAGCATCGCCCGGCAGAAGCTGGGCCGGTGCCGGATGTTGGTGGTGTGCGGGACTGAAATCAGCAACAGTATGTCCGCTGAGATCGGGGCCGCTGAAAAGAGGAATATCATCTGCACCACCCTGGACGGCCTGGCCAAAATCAAGGAAGCGGACGAAGCCGGCAGCCTCTGATTTCAGGGGCTGCCTTTTTCGTTCCCAGCCGGTACTGAGTCGTGCAAGCATAGCGTTTGGATATCCAAACGCATCCTGGGGAGAACCCCCGGCCCCCTCCACCGGCTGAATTTGAGAATTTGAGGTGAAACAACTGAGAGAAAAACAGTACGCCGCGTTCGCGGCAAATGCGAAAACACTGGACAGCCTGCGCCGGAATGAAGTAAGCTGCGTTCCCGGCATTTTTGAAGTGACGAAGGTCTTCGTTTTGAGCAAAGAGGATTTTGAAAAGCTCTCGGAGGACGTCTCCCCGGAATACCCCTTCCTCAAGGATAACCGGGAACTCATGAGCGCCGATCCGGGCGGCCTGTTTCGCTGCCTCATGGTGCGGGCCGAAGGGGAAAAAGAAAATATGCTGATTGCCCAAGGGCGAAACTGCCTGTACCTTGGCTACGGCAGGGATTACCGCAGCGTCGACCTGCAGGGAGTGCCGGTAGAACGCATCGCCTTGGAGGAACCGAAAGCCTATCAGGAGCACGCTGTATTCTATCACCGGCCCAGCCATATCAACGACCTCAATGGGCAGAACCCACTGCAACCTGTGCCGGAGCGACAAACCTGTTTTCAGGTGGAACAGGTGGTCGTTCTATGCGATGAGCAGTTCCGGCAGTTTCAGGAAACCGGCCTCAAGGATGACCAGATTTTCCTGTTCGATTACAACGACAAGATGTGGTTTGATCCGGGCAGCCTTTGCTGGCATTGCGTACTCGTTAAGGGTGAAACCGGTAAAGAGGGCATTCTTGTGGATGCGGAAGGGTATTCCTACGCCCGGTATGTGGCATTCGCACCGGATTGCGACAGGCTGCGCCTGCAGGATATCCCTGTCCATTATGAATACCCTGCCAGAGCGCCGGAACGAAAAAAATCTCGCCATCGGGGGGACGCCAGATGAACCCAAACGAAAAAATCAACATCATCCGCATTCCTCATGAAACCGCGCCGGTAAAGATTGAGTTCGAGTTTCTCGCCATGACTGTCCCATACCGGGAATTAAACAGCCGTTCCTTTCCAGAGTACATCCAAAGCATAGAGGACGTTCTGACCTATGACAAAAAACAGAACCTGTCCCACGGTGTGCTGGTGCGGCGCTTTGTGAGTCAGGAAGGCATGGTGGTTTACCGAAACGAAGCCAATCAACTGATGAAATGGCAGGTGCAGGATATCTCCAAGCTGGGGCTTGTATTCGGAAAAGAGCACCTGCCCTCTCGGATTATAACCCCGCCGGGCAGGAAGCGCGGGAGGCCCCGGCGCGACAACAGGGAACGTTAAAAGGAGCCTCGCTATGAGAAAACGAAACCACATCATCCCTCTCCATCTCAACAAAAAGGAACTGGCGCATCTGGAAACACAAGTGAAAACAAGCGGCCTGCCCCGTGAGGAATTCCTCCGCACCCTCATCATGGGCGCGGAACTGCGGGCAAGGCCCTGCGATCACCATGCGGATCTGCTCCTCAAGGTAGCTGGACTCTGCAACAACGCCAACCAGCTTGCCAAGGTCGCCAATACCTACGGCGAAGCCCGCCAGCAGGATATTGAGGAAATGACGAAACTGGCACGTCAGGTTTGGGAAGAAGTAAAGGAGAACTGGTAGCCTATCGCTTACACCAGCATTATCCCCGTCCACCGCCTCGACAACGCCATCGACTATACCCTTGACGAGAAGAAATGTTCCCGCAGGGAAAATGAGGAATCGCTGGAGGGGGAAATCGATAAGGCCCTCAACAAAGACAAAACCGAGCAGGATTTGTTCGCGTCCGCTCTCGGCTGCACCTGTGAAACGGCTTTTCAAGATATGTGCCGCGTCAAGGAAATGTGGCACAAGGAAGAAGGCGTGCAGGGCTTCCATCTGGTGCAAAGCTTTGCCGCCGGGGAGGTTTCCCCGGAACTGGCCCACCAGATCGGGCTGGAATTTGCGGATCGACTGCTCGGCGGGAACTTTCAGGCGGTGGTCAGCACCCATCTCAACACCAAATGCGTCCATAACCACATTGTTTGGAATTCCGTGTCCATGAAAAACGGCAGGAAATACCGCAGCAACCAGAAAACCTACGTCACACAGGTACGGCAGATTTCCGACGAGCTGTGCAGAAAGCATGGCCTCTCCGTTATCCATACGGAGAAATCGGAACAGGTTGCCCGCCCCTATGCCCAGTGGCTGGCCGAGCAGAACGGAGCGCCCACATGGAAAACGCCCATCCAGCAGGATCTCAATGCGGCTGCCGCCGCTTCCCTCACATGGAAGCAGTTCCTGCGGATGCTGGAGCAGCAGGGCTATGCCTTCCGGTTTGACCGCAAATACCCCGCGCTGATCCTGCCGGGCAATGGGCGCACCGTGCGTTTTAAGACCTTGGGCAAGCAGTACACCCCGGAGGTCCTCCAGCGCCGCATCCTTTACCCCAAGCCTCCCCGCCGCCGGGCTGGGAAAGAACAGCCGCCAGCCAACCGCTTCCTGCTCCTTCTTGGGGAAACGCAGCCCAGCAGGCTAACCGGCCTGCGGGCTCTCTACTTTTCTTACCTGTACAAGATGGGGGCGCTGCCGAAAAAGCCCCGGTACCCCAGCCATGCTGTGCGGGAGGATATCCGCAGGCTGGACAAACGGATCGAGCAGGCGGAATTCATCTTCAAAAACCACATAGAGGACCGGGGCCAGCTTGCCGCCATTCGGCAGAAAGCGGAGGATGAAATCGCTGTGCTCATAAAGCAGCGCCAGAAGCTCTATCGCTATGAACCGGGCTCTCCGCAGATCGGCGTCCTCACAGAGCAGCTCCAAAAACTGCGCCACACCGCCAAGCTATGCCGGAACATTGAAATCCATTCGATAGAGATGGAGAAGCGGCTGCAGGCGGCACAGATGGAAGAACAACGGCGGCGGGAACAACGGGAAAAAGAAGAACAGCAAAAGGAAGCCCGAAATCAAGAAAAACAAAGGAGATGATTGTTTGAACCAACGGCCTACAAAAGAACAGGTGGAACACCTCCGGCGGCAGTACCCTGCCGGAACCCGCATCACCCTGCATTCCATGGACGATCCGCAGGCCCCGCCGCCCGGCGCCAAGGGCACCGTTGCCTATGTAGACGATATGGGCACGATTGGAATTGAGTGGGACAACGGCTCCGCCCTGTCCCTCATTCCCGGCGAGGATTCCTTTTCTAAAGAAGCCTCGCCGGAAAAAAAGAAAAGCAGAAATTCTCACGAAGCCCGCTGATCGCAGCATTTTGCCCTCGCGGGCGCAAAATATAAATTAACGTTGAGCTCAGGGCACGAAGTGCGTCCATGCTCAGCATGGAGGTGAATTGACTGAACTACGGAAGCGATCCAGCCGACCAGATCGTCCGATTTACCCTTGAGGGCACAGAAATGGCCCTCAAGCTGTCGGGCATGGCGGCAAAAAACTTTGCGCTGTTTGTCTATGCCGTACTGAAGGACCAGAAGAAAACCCACGGCAAAACAAGACTTGTGCGGATGCTCAAGGAACAGCGCCCGTTCAAATTCTTTAACGTCCCCACGGAAAACATGAAGGAGTTCGCCACGGAAGCCAAAACCCACGGCCTTTTGTATGTTCCCATTCGGAACAAGCAAAAGGCGGACCGCATCGAAGTGGTGGTGTTCGCGGATGACGCCTCTAAGGTACAGCGCATTTTTGACAACCTCGGCCTTGACGCGGTCAAAGCGCAGGCTGGCGAAGCCACCATCGCCAGCGTACAGGAGCAGGAAAAACAGGCTCCCGCAGCCCCGGCACCCGGCAAAACGGAAACCGTCAAAACCGAGCAGGGCGAAGTGGAATTCGAGGTGGGCGGTTTTGAGGACGATTTCAATATCGGCCCAACCCAGCAGGACGCCGCCGAAAATTTTACTTCTGGCCGGGAGAAGGAGTCAAATCCCCCGGCAGTGGAAAAGAGTCCGTCCGAGCCTTCCTCGCCCAGCAAAAGCTCTTCGCCCGGCTCAATAAACCCTAAAGAGCCGGAGCATAAGCCCTCGGTGAAACAGCAGCTGCAGGAGATCCGGCAGGAGCAGGCAGAGAAAAAGGCGTCCAAATCCAAGCAGCAGGAGCGCCAGCATCCTACCCCCAGCCATTCCAAACAGAAGAAAAAGAAAAAACAGAAAGGAAGGTAATGTCCTATCGACTTATCCAGTTTAATTCAGCAGAAACAGGAACCGCAGCCCCAGCAGGAACAGCCCCAGCTTTCCAAGGAAGAATATGCCGCCATGAAGCAGGCTGAACGTGAGGAAGTCTGGTCGAGAGTCAACGCGCAGGCCGATTCCGTGTTCAAGGATGACGAATCCATGAAAGGCTTTCTCAACTTCATGGCGAACTGTACCCCGCAGAGCACCCGAAACCTTCTCATTCTTTACGAACAGAACCCTGAAATTACCCACCCCCGCACCTTTGACAAATGGAAAGAAGCCGGACGCTCCATCCGTTCCGGCGAGAAAGGATACACCTTCTTTGCTGAACAGGAGTATGAAAAAGACGGCATCAAGGCGAACGGCTATACCATTACCAAAGCCTATGACATCTCCCAAACCAGAGGACCCCAGCCTCTGCCCCCGCAGAAGCATCTGCCGGAGGAAATCATTGCCGCCATGGTGGAGCAAAGCCCGGTACAGCTTGCCATTTCCGACCAGCTTCCCCAAGGGGTGCAGGCGCAGTATGTTCCCAAGCAGCGCACTATTTTTGTCCGCAACGGGATGGATGAAACCGCCACCATCTGCGCCATTGCCAGAGAGCAGGCCCACGCCAGCTTCGATGCGGTGGGCAGCGGCTATTACCGGCAGGCGTATGCGGCCCAAGCCTACTGCGCGGCCTATGTAGCGGCGCAGAAATTCGGGCTGGACGCCTCGGTGTTTCAGTTTGATAAGGTGTGTCACAGCTGCGCCCAGCTGACCCCGGAAGAAAAGCGCGGCTTTATAGGCGACGTCAAACGGGCGGCCTATTCGATTAACCGGGACGTCCAGAGAAGCTTCCGAGATTTGGAGCAGACCATCCAGCCGGATGAGTTCTCCGTCGCAGCGCCCAAGCCCGCCAAGGCTGCCAAAGCCAAGGCGGAGAAAGAGCCGGAACGATGAGGGCTGATCGTTTTCCGTTTGTTTTCTTTTGTCCGGTAGCTTTCCGCCATCCGTTGTGGTATAGTGTGAATGATAACAGAGAAAGGATGGGGTCGCCATGACAAAGCAGCGGATGGTGAAGATGACCGGCGGGGACCAAAACATACTGGCCAAGGCGCTTCGCAGCGCACAGGAAGAAGCAGGGCCGGAGCTATCCGGTCAGCTGCAGCCGTTTCTTGATAGAGTCCTCTGTATGCCAAAGCACAAACTGTACCTGAACGATGAAGAATACCAGTATGCCACGCTGTCCCTAAATGGGATGCGAAACGCTTATCTGGAAGAAAACCGCAGCTGCGGCGGGATTGACCGCCTCCTCATAAAACTGATGCAGGCAAAATACAGGTGTGCGCCTGCCCGATAAATATAGCTGATCCCCCGGAACCTGTGGGAATGTTTCCCCATGGGTTCCGGGGGATTTTTTGTTTTTATGGAAAGGAAGGATCACTGAGAAAAATATAAAATATGTTGTTTCATTATCCGGCGGTAAAGAAGGGGCGGGTGTCTCTTCGACGGAATAACGGCAAGAAAAAATCCATGGTGGGTGTGGCTTTTACCCCTTCCCATCGTCTGGTGGGCGGCGCTGCTGACTGCCGGGTGCTGGAACGACGGGATGAACCTCATAGACCTGCTGGGGAAGCTTCCAGCAGCTATGAATGCCCCTTTTTCCATTCACTGGACAGAATACTCCGCCCGGTGCCTGCTGTTTTTTACTCTTGCGTATGGAATCGCCGCCCTTGTGGTGGTTTCCAGCCGGAAGAATACCCGCAGGGGAGCGGAGCACGGTTCCGCCAAATGGGGCGACGTGTTCCAGATTGCCAAGAAATACCGGGATAAGAAGCACCCCAAGGAAAACCTCATCCTGACCCAGCATTTTCAGATGGGGATGGACGGCCACAAGCACAAGCGCAACACCAATGTGCTGGTCATCGGCGGTTCCGGCGCTGGCAAAAGCCGTTCCTATGCCATTCCCAACGCTTTAAACTGCGGGAACTGTTCGCTGGTCATCTGCGACCCGAAATCTGAAATCCTGCGGAAAACCGGCGGTGCTCTGAAAGCGAACGGATATGAGGTGCGGGTGTTTGATCTGCTGAACCCAGACGCTTCCTTCTGTTACAACCCTCTTGCCTATGTGCGGGACGATAAGGACGTGCTGCGCCTGATTGAAACCCTCATCCAGTCGACCACCCCGCCCGGAGCGCAGAGCAGCGACCCCTTCTGGCAGAAATCCGAAACCGCGCTTCTGCAGGCCCTCGTCCTATACCTCAAGCACGAAGCGCCGCCGGAAGAACAGAACTTCGCCATGGTGATGGAGATGCTGTCCGCAGCGGAGGTACGGGAAGAAGATGAGGAATACGAGTCACCCTTGGATATCCTGTTCGCAAGGCTTGAAATGCGGGACCCAGAGAGCATTGCCGTGAAGCAGTACCATGTCTTTAAGATGGGGGCTGGCAAAACTTTAAAATCCATTTTGATCAGCGTGGGCGTCCGGCTTTCCGCTTTTAACCTCCCTCAGATTGCAAGGCTGACCTATGCCGACGACCTCCATCTGGAGGAAATGGGCGAAAAGAAGGTGGCCCTGTTCTGCTGCATCCCGGATTCCGATAAATCCCTCAACTATCTGGTAGGCATGATTTACGGGCAGCTCATCCAAACCCTGTACTTTGTAGCCGACCGCAAATACAAGGGCAGGCTGCCGGTGC